>JAEWFZ010000034.1 GCA_023388535.1 Bacillota bacterium
CTGTACAAATATGAGACAAATCCACAGTGCTTATAGAAAGCATATCAAATGGCCATATGATATGCATTCAGATTTATGGCCTAGAAAGAGAAATTATCAATTTTGACCTTAAATTGATAATACGAGAGTACTATGGATCTAAAAGCCTTTACCATGTTAGCGGATTACTATGAATTTACCATGTGTTATAACTATTTCAAAGAAAATCGCCATCATGATCTTGTCTATTTTGATGTGTTTACCCGCAAGCATCCCGATGAAAACGGATATATCATTTTTAATGGACTCAATAATGTTATCGAAGCCATTGAAAACTTTAAATTTACCGAAGCTCAGATTGATTTTTTAAGAAAATCGGGATTAGACGATGAAGAATTTCTTGATTACCTGTTAAATCTAAAGCTAAATTTAACCATTACCGCACCGCACGATGGTACCGTGATGTTTAAGGGTGAACCCTTGATGACGGTATATGGTCCCCTACTACATTGTCAATTAGTAGAAACTTTAATATTGTTGTCGGTGAACTTCCCTACTTTGATATCGACAAAGACCGCCCGCATCGTCCATGCGGCACAGGGACGTTCGGTGATGGAGTTTGGAGCACGCCGGGCTCAGTCCTACGATGCTTCCATTGAAGGCGCTAGAGCTGCGGTCATCGCTGGAGCATCAAGTACTAGTAATGCCTACGCAGCGATGAAATACGATTTAATTGCCTCCGGAACAATGGCCCATTCGTTTATTCAATTACACGAAAGTGAATACGAAGCCTTCTTAGAATATTGTAAAGTTCAACCCGACAATAGTATCTTATTAGTTGATACTTACGATACCCTTAAGTCCGGTGTCGTTAACGCGATTAAAGTAGCTCATGATTACTTAATTCCTAACGGTCATCGTCTCAAAGGCATTCGGTTAGACTCGGGAGACTTAGCTTATCTATCAAAAGAAGCCCGCCACATGTTGGATGAAGCTGGTCTAGAAGATGCCATTATTGTCGCTTCTAACTCCTTAAATGAAGATCTAATTGATGACCTCATTACCCAAGGGGCAGAAATTGACTCGTTTGGGGTTGGCGAAAATCTCATTACTTCCGCGTCAAGTCCGGTTATCGGAGGTGTCTATAAGCTGGTAGCCGAAGCCGAAGAAGACGAAATTCGACCAGTAATCAAAGTATCCGATAATATTGAAAAAATAACTAACCCAGGATATAAGAAAGTGGTTCGTTTCTATGATAATGAAACCAATAAAGCCTTAGCGGATTATATCTATTTACACCATGAAAAAGTTCCAACCGACGAAATAACTATCTTCGATCCATTAGCACCATGGAAACGTAAGACATTAACCAACTATAAAGTTAGAGAATTACATCATAAAATATTTGATCAAGGAAAATTAGTTTATCAATTACCGTCCGTTCTTGAATCGGCTCAGTATTGTAAAGAAGAACTGGAAAGCCTCTGGCCGGAAGTTAAACGGTTACGCTTCCCTCATAAATACTATGTCGATTTATCTCAAGAATTATACGATTTGAAAAACGACTTATTAGCTCAAAAGCGAAATACCCAATAGTTAACTAAAAGGTCTATTCCTAGAAATAGACCTTTTCAATTGATAAATATTAGCGTTTACCTTTATCAAACGGTTCCCCTAAGGATGCGGGAGCCGCTGATTTTTTAGAGGTGAAAACTAAAACCACTAAGGTTGCCACGTACGGCAGTATTTGATAGACGATGGGTGGAATGCCTAGATCTCTAAAAAACGCAATCCCACTATACGCCGCAGAAATAGTTTTCATAAAACCAAAAAACAGCGAACCAAAGAAAATGTAAATTGGCTTCCACTGACCGAAAATCAATACCGCTATCGCTAAGAAACCATAGCCCGAAACTTCAGCGTTAAAGTTGGTGGAGATAGGTAAAATATAAATTAACCCCCCCATTCCTGCTAACGCTCCAGAAAGCAATACCCCAGCATAACGGAATTTTTTAACCGAAATACCGGCTGAATCGGTAGCTTGTGGATATTCACCAGCCGAACGCAAGCGTAAACCAAAGCGTGTTTTATAAATTACGATATGGGAAATAATTAAAATCAGAATCCCTAATAACGTAGTAAAATACGTTGATTGAAAAAACATATTACCAATAACTGGTAGATCTCCCAGAATAGGTACTTTTTCTATTCTAAATTCATTCAAAAACTGAATCTGTTGAATACCAATAATCGAACGCGCGGTAAAGATTGCGAAAGCTGGTGCAAACATATTGAGCGCCGTCCCAGAAATGGTTTGATCCGCCGACATATTAATTGAGGCGTAAGCATGAAAGGCCGCAAACACTACTCCAGCTAAAGCCGCAACCAATAGAGCCGAAAACAACAAAGGATAACCACTAAGCAGGCCTGAACCTTGCATTTTATTGATAAACAAAGTCCCAGAAAAGGCACCGACAATCATAATCCCTTCCATAGCAATGTTGATTACTCCAGATCGTTCAGAATACATCGCCGCCAAGGCGACAATTAGTAAAGGAATTGTAAACAACATCATTTGCTGAACTAAATAGTAAAAATTACTCATTATTTTGTGCTTCCTTTCTTGTCAAAATCGGTTCGGTTGCTTTTTTGCGTTTGAGTAAACGACTAAATAGCACGGAAAGCGCCGAAATATAGAGGATGATAGCAATCATCATCTCAATGATTTCGGGAACGTATCCAAGCGTTTGAATCGCTTGTCCTCCCAGTTTTATGTAGGAAATAAAGGCCGCTGAAAAAATAATACCCAAAGGATTATTTAGACCCAGCAAAGCTACCGCAATACCGTTAAAGCCTTCTATCGCTAAAACATTAACCACGGTAATATGACGGCCTGTACCGGCTAAGAAAGTTAAACCACCGGCCAAACCGGATAAAGCTCCGGCAATTAGCATGGAGAAAATGATGCTTCGGTTTTCGTTAATACCGGCATAGCGCGCGGCGTTGCGATTTAAACCAACAGCTTTTAACTCATAGCCAAACGTTGTTCTATTTAAAATGATATAAATGATTATGGCAAATAGTAAAGCAATGATGATCCCGCCGTTCGCAAAGGAACCAGGAAAGATTTTATCCAAGCCAAAGGTGGGAATGAAAACGCTAGGTCTTACCGAACGGTTACGCAAAGAGTCATAAATACCCCAGGCTCTAATAAGATAATTAACCACATACATACCAATATAGTTCATCATGATTGAGGTAATTACCTCATTAACATTACGCCAGGCTTTTAATAAACCGACTAAGAAAGCCCATAAAGCCCCTGCAAATGCCGCACCTATTAGCGCAACGATCCATAATAAAGGCGCTGGGATAAAGGTCCATTTTACCGCAATATAAATAGCCGTAAAGGAACCAACCATAAATTGACCCGAAGCACCGATATTAAATAAGCCTGTTTTAAAAGCAAATCCAACCGATAATCCAGTCATTAAGATCGGTGTAGTGTAATACAATAAATCGCCAAAGCCTTTAGAAAAACCAAAGTTAAAGGGTCCCTTAATCAAACGAATGGTCGATTCCAAGGCTGCATTTGGTT
The DNA here is from genome assembly GCA_023388535.1 of Bacillota bacterium. Taxonomy (GTDB): domain Bacteria; phylum Bacillota_I; class Bacilli_A; order Erysipelotrichales; family Erysipelotrichaceae; genus JBNRMW01. The sequence goes on from JAEWFZ010000034.1 coordinate 3,578, forward strand.
TGGATAAAAATAAGACAACGATACCTAAAACAATACCGATGAGAATGGAAATCAGTGAAGGTAGGACGGGTTTAATATCAAACTTAAATTTTTTACTTTGATTATTCATAACATACCTCACTACGTTTTGCTCCGGACATATATAAACCTAATTCGGTTTCATCGGTTTCATTTGGATTTAATTCGCCGACCATTTCCCCTTCGTACATCACGATAATACGATCGGAAATACCCAATACTTCGCTAAGTTCTAAGGATACTAGCAAGACGGCGTTGCCTTCATTTCTTGAACGAATAATTTCTGAGTGAATAAATTCAATAGCGCCAACATCTAATCCCCGGGTTGGCTGAACAGCAATTAAAACATTATGATTACGATGCATTTCACGGGCTAGTATCGCTTTCTGCTGGTTTCCCCCAGACATCGAGCGGGCTTTAGTAATAGCCCCCTCACCGGAACGAACATCGTACTCGGTTATTAAATTTTCCGCATGTTTTCTTATATTATCAAAATTAAGAAAACCAAATTTATTGAATTGATTATTAAAGTATTCTTGAAGAACCATATTTTCCTCAACCTTGTAATCAAGAACAAGTCCATATTTATGACGATCTTCTGGTATATGGGAAATACCATGGGTATTTCGATAACGAATTGACTTATTAGATATGTCTTCTCCATTAAGCAAGATTTCACCCGAAGCATCTTCAATAAGTCCAGTTAAAGCATAGACCAGTTCGGTCTGGCCATTGCCTTCGATACCGGCAATACAAAGTATCTCACCAGCGTATAAGTCGAAGTTTATATTTTTAAGGGCTTTATGACCTAAGCCTTTAGAGCTTAGATTTAGGTTTCGCACCGATAAACACTTTTCGCCTCGTTCTTGAGGGTCTAAGGAAAAGTTAAGATTTATCTTGCGGCCTACCATCATCTCCGACATTTGTTCGACGCTGACATCTTTAACATCGACAGTTCCGATATATTTTCCTTTTCGCAGTACCGTAACTCGATCACAAACTTGTTTTATTTCATCTAATTTATGAGTGATAAAAATAATTGATTTCCCCTCTTCAACCATTTGCTTGAAGATTTGCATTAGTTCATCAATCTCTTGTGGCGTTAAGACGGCGGTTGGTTCATCAAAAATCAAAATATCATTATCTCTAAATAGCATTTTTATTATTTCAACGCGTTGTTGCATGCCGACGCTGATATCTTCAATCTTTGCATCTAAATCAATAATAAATCCATAGCGATTCGCAAGCTCGGTCACTTTCTTACGAGCATTGCTCATTTTTAGAAAGCCATTTCTCGTTTCTTCAGCACCCAAAATTATGTTTTCTAAAACCGTAAAGTTTTGAACTAACTTAAAATGCTGATGTACCATGCCGATGCCATAACGATTAGCGTCGTTAGGATCTTGAATTTTTACTTCATTACCATTTACTTTAATGATCCCTTTTTCTGGTTCATAAAGACCAAATAAAACAGACATTAACGTAGATTTACCCGCACCATTCTCGCCTAGTAACGCATGAATTTCTCCTTTTCGAAGCTCTAAGGTTACATTGTCGTTAGCTATGATACCTGGAAATTCTTTGGTAATGTTAATCATTTCGATAACATATTCCATTTTTCTCTCCCTTATCGTTGTAGCTATTATAACCCATTTTAGTATTAATTTGAATATAAAAAAGGCTAAAGTACTAGCCTTTCTCATCAAGCATAATAAAAACACACCCAGAGGATGTCTCCTTAATGGGTGTGTTTATTGAAAATTAATCGACTAATTCAATTTTTACTTTTTCAAATTGAAGTTTAGTAACATCGTCGGTAGTTGACAAATCAGGAATATTGGTCGTCATGCCACCTTCATCTGCTAAGAGTTTAGCATAGATAGCATCATAATCCGCTTTAGTGAAATTATTGAAGCGTGAGAAGTCGTCAGAAATTTGAACTCCTTGGGACTCAACACCAAGATTCAAGATTTGACCACCCTTGAAACCACCTTCATAAATCGACTTAGTTGCTTCGTAAACTGAAAGTCTCAAGTTTTTCATAGCTGAAGTCACGACCGAAGTACTTTCGTCTTTTTGGTCTACGTCAACACCAACCATTAACTTGTTAGCTGCTTCAGCAGCCGCCATTACCGAGTTACCAGCACCACCAGCCGCGGCGTGAATAACTTCGATACCTTCGTTATACCAAGAACCAGCCATGGTTACAAATTGTGGATCTGGTTTGAAAGAATTCAAATAGGTATATTTAATCGTAACATCTACACCTAATTCTTTTGCTGCATAATCAGCTCCTGCAGCCCAACCATAACCAAATCCGACAACGGCAGGTACGGCATAACCACCCATATAACCAAGTTTGGTGTAACCTTCTTTAACAATCGCATAACCAGCTAAGAAACCAGCTTGAGATTCTTTATAAAGAATGGAGAGCGTATTATCAGCAACTTTTTCAACGTATTTAGCTGGATCTTGTGCGCCATTATTAGGAACAGCATCAATCAAAATAAATTTAACTTCTGGATATTTGTCTTGAGCTTGTAAAATAACATTCGCAAATAAGAATCCAGGGGTAACGACAACTTTCGCACCACCTTCAACCGCTTGATCGATTGCGGTTAAATAAGCTGCATCTGATTCTTCACCTGGTTGAATATAATTAGCTTTTGAGTCAACTTCATCCGCATACATTTTTAGTCCTTCATAAGAACCTTGGTTGAACGATTTGTCATCGATAGTTCCTACGTCGGTAATTAACCAAAGATCAGTATCAGCAACTTTTCCGGTTGGTTCCGTTTCAGTTTCTGCTCCTGGAGTCTCTTGTGGTGTTTCTGGTACTTTAGGTTCTTCCGGTGTTTCTACCGGAGTTTCTACCGGCGTTTCTGTTTTAGTTTCTGGACTTGGTTTAGTTCCACAACTAATTAAAAGCGCCGCTACTAAAGCCATTAAAAAAACTTTAATAAACTTTTTCATATTTCCTCCTTGTGTTTATGAACACTTTAATCTTAATATATAACATTGCAAATTGCAATCTCATATCTCTCTAGCGATTGGCTTAAAAGGCTTCTTCCTCTTCGTCGTCATTAGTCAAATAAACGTCTCGCGGACGACTACCTTGCTGAGGTCCAATCACGCCATTGGCTTCTAAAGCATCGATTAAACGGGCAGCCCGATTATAGCCAATGCTAAACGCTCGCTGTAATAGTGAAGTCGAAGCTCGTTGCTGTGAAATCACAAAAGCGCGTACTTCATCGTAATAGGGATCATCCATAGCTGCAACAAAGCCAATATTGCCTTCTACCCCATCCAAAGCCATGAAGACATCATCATAACGTGGTTTGGCGATGGCTTTTACGGCATCAGCAACACGCTGAACTTCCTGATCGGATACAAAGACACCTTGGATCCGAATTGGATTGGATTGGCCGACTGGAAGATATAACATATCCCCATAACCCAACAGCATCTCAGCTCCGGATTGATCTAGAATAGTTCGTGAATCGGTCGCTGATGATACCATGAAGGCAATCCGACTTGGGATATTGGTTTTAATCACGCCAGTAATAACATCCACCGACGGTCTTTGTGTAGCTACAATCAAATGGATGCCGGCGGCACGAGCCATTTGTGTAATTCTACGGATTGAACTCTCCACTTCTTTACCAGAAACTGTCATTAAATCGGCTAATTCATCGATAATGACCACAATCCAAGGCATCCGTTTATGATTGGGTTGCGGGTTTTCCTCGATAATCTGGTTATAACTGGTAATATTTCGGGCACTGACTTTAGCAAAGTCTTCATAGCGCCCTTCCATAATCTGAACTAAACCATTCAACGCGGCCGCCGCTTTGGTAGGTTCGGAAATGACTGGAGCTAATAAATGCGGGACTTCCTCAAAGACGACAAATTCAACCTTCTTAGGATCAATTAAAACTAATTTAACATCCTCTGGATTGGTTCTCAGCAGTAAGGAAGTAATAATACTGTTAATCGCTACCGATTTACCAGAACCGGTGGAACCAGCAATCAACAGATGCGGCATTTTATCCAACTCCGCATAAATATTATTGCCCATTAAATCTTTCCCTAAAGGAAAAAGTAAAGGCGCTGGTTTAAACTTACCGCCGACATTAACTAATAGTTCACTTAAACGAACCGGTGTCATTTCAATATTTGGAATCTCAATACCAACCGCATTCTTTCCTGGAATCGGTGCTTCAATTCGTAAATCCGTAACCGCTAGTTCCATCATTAAATTGTCTTGTAAGGATGAGATTCGTTGAACTTTTACTCCTGGATCTGGTCTTAACTCAAACTTAGTCACGGCTGGACCGATATGGGTATCAATTAATTCTGCGGGTATGGAAAACTGCTCTAAAATTTCAATCAAACGTTTTCCTTTTATTTCTGCCGCTTTCTCATTAGAACCTGAACTACCAGCACTCCGATAAGCATCTAAAATATTTAAGGACGGTAATTGATAGTCCTTAAACGGTTCCCCTAAATCGATATCCTTGTTTTCTTTAGGTTTAACCTTAGCTTCTGACTTTTCTTCAGCTTTGCTCGATTGAGATTCTTCTATATCAATAAAAATGGGTTTGGTTTCTTTTTGGGTTTGTTTAACTGCTTCCGCCATATTGACTGGTTTAAATTCAAATTCTTCCAAATCATCTCTAGAGTATGGTTTTCTCGGTTCTCTGGGCTTAACTTCTTTCGTTGGTTTGGGCTTGTTGATTATTGGTTTATGTTTATTATCGGTAATCCATTGATATACTTGTTTACCATATAAAAGCGTAAAACTACTGGCTAACAACAAAACGACAATGACAATCGTACCAATCCGATCAAATAAAACAGAAAATACACCAAAGACAATCGCGCCAAATAAACCACCACGAGCATTTACAGTACGTTGGAAAATTGGTTTTATATTGACGAAAAAGCGCTTGATGACATCAAAGCCTTTGAGCGTTATCTCATCATCCAATAATTCAAGCGTCAGCAAGTAAGCGATCACTAAGGCAATTAAAATCCAGATTTGACGAAAGGAAAAATCCAATGGACGTCGGGTAGCCACTAGATAAATACCAAAACCAAGCAACATTAAAAACAAAGTCCAAGGAAAAGTACCGAATAAAACGATGGCTAAACCGGTTAGTAAGCGACCGACAAAACCAAGATTAAACATGCCAACTAGGGCAATCGCAATCATGACAAAACCAGCGATGACAACAAAGTAGACTTGGTTCTCATGGCTCGTTTTTTTATTTTTGTTATTGGTTTTCTTTACTAATTTACTCATGTACTACCTAACTATTTATTTCCACAATTATTGGTAAAATCATCGGGCGTTTGCCAGCCATTCTAAATACGTATTTAGAAATCTTTTCACGGGCTTCCGTGCGAGCACTCATATTGTCGTAATTTCCGTTCTCAACCATTTCATTGATGGTTTCTTCAATAATATTGCCGCATTCTTTGACAATATAGTCAGCATCTTTTAAATAAATAACGCCGCGCGATTGAACATCGGGACCACCCAGGATTTTTTTAGTTTTATGATCGATGACTACACCAATCACAATAACCCCATCGGTCGACAAGGTTTCTCGATCTCTTAAAACCAAACCGCTTGAATCTAAATAGTTCATACCATCTACATAGACTTCTTCTAAATCAATATGGGTCGCCATACTGGTTAGTTGGCCGCTGTCGAATTGAGCGATCTGACCGTTATCTAAAACTAGAATACGATTGGCTAGAAAGCCACGATTCAAAGCTAAGTTAGCGGCTTCGACTAATTCTTTATAATCCCCTTTTAGAGGAATGTAGTATTTAGGCTTTAAGAGCGATAATAGCATCTTAATATCTTCCGCACTTGGATGCATGGTTAATACTTCTTGACGTGAAAGTTTAACTAGTTCTACGCCATCTTTTGAAATCTCATTTTCCATGGCAGTAGCATCGCGCTCAGCACCGGGTACCACCGGGGAGGCAATAATCACCAAATCATCTTCCCGTAAGCGAATTTTCTCATGTTCATGAATGGCAACTTTATGCATATTTCTAAAGACGTTTGGCCCTTGATCGCTGACGACAATAATTACATTGTCGAGTTGATTATTAAAACTGCTCTCTGAAACTTCAATTCCAGGAACCATTTGATAGTATTTTAGTTTAGCTAAATAACGCAACATTTCACGTTGGTTTTCATTAGCAAAATATAGTTTTCGATTAGTTTTTTCCGCAATCTCGATAACTTCCAAAAGTCTAAAGATATTTTGTTCATATAAAGTAATAATAATCCGTCCAGAAGCATTAGCTACCAACGGTTCTACTACCGATTTAATGCGGTGGCGCGGTGAGGTAAAGCCTTCTCTTTCGGCGCTGCGCGCTTCCGTAAACAAAGCTAATACTCCCTCTTTAGCCAATTCAGCAAATTCGGTAAAATTGGTCATAAAGAACTCTTCGGTAATATCAAAATCAATTAAGTACTCACTCGCATAGACCACATAGCCTTGTTGCGTCCAAAAAGCGATGCCAAAACTATCTGGAATCGAATGGGTCATACCAAAGGTACGAATCTTAACATTATCTAAGACTAAATTGCTATCGCGTTGAATGCGATGGATATCATCAAAATTGATTTGATGTTTTTTCAATAAATCTTTCAATAAAAACGTGGTGTAGCCAGTAGTGTAAATAGGAACGCTAATTTCTTTTAACAAAAAAGGAATTGCTCCCATCACATCATCATGCCCATGGGTTAAAAACAAAGCAACGATCCGTTCTTTGTTTTCTATTAAGTATGAAAAGTCAGGAATAATGACTTCAATCCCAAGCTGATGAGACTCCGGGTAACGCAAGCCACAATCAATAATAAAAATCTTTTGATCTATTTCTAACAGCGTCATATTGCGGCCATTTTCATCGAGACCGCCTAAAGCCATTATTTTCACTTGACTCATTATAAAACCTCCAACATCTGTAATTTATTATACACTAAATCGAAAAAAGATTAACAAAGTTCTCCAGTTAAAAACCAAGATTTAACTTCGGTTATTTTAACCTTGCGCAACTCCCCTACTTTGGCATCACCTTTTTTAAAGTTGACGACCTTGTTATGTTTGGTATAACCACTGAAAACCTCTGGATCTTTTTTACTTGGTCCATCGACTAAGACTTCAACCTCTTGATTTAAAAATTTGAGATTGTTTTGATAACTATAGTGTTGGACTTTTTCGTTCAATCGATATAGTCGTTGTTTCTTTTCTTCTAAAGTAACATTATCCACTAATTTAGCCGCGATGGTACCCTCTCTTGGTGAATAGATGAAGGTATAGGCTAAATCATATTGTACTTCATCATAAACTTTCAAAGTATCTAAAAATTGTTCTTCCGTCTCATTTGGGAAACCGACGATGATATCGGTAGTAATAGCTAAATTAGGTATCCTTTGTTTGAGTTTTCTAACAATTTCTAAATACTGCTGCTGCGTATAGCGGCGTCCCATGGCTCTTAAGATCTCATCATTGCCTGATTGTAAAGGAAAATGTAGATAAGGCATGATATTCTCATAGGTAGCCATCGCTTCAATCATCGCTTCGGTGAAGTTCCAAGGATGTGAGGTCATAAATCGAATTCGATTAATACCAGTTTTAGCAACTTCAACTAATAATTTAGCAAAACCATCTTCAAGGTCTAAATCACGACCATAAGCGTTGACATTTTGACCTAATAAGGTAATTTCTTGATAACCAGCGGCTTTAAGCTGTTGAACTTCCTCTAAAATGTCTTCCAGTTTTCGAGAGCGTTCTTTACCGCGCGTATAAGGGACAATACAGTAGGTACAAAATTTATCACAACCAAAAATAATGTTCACCCAGGCCTTGTGATCAAGGGCGCGACTGGAAGGTAGATTCTCAATAATCTCACCTTGGTGGGAATAGACTTCAATGGTACGTTCCTTAGACAAAATAGCATGCGCCAAAAGTTGTGGGAGACGATAGATATTATGGGTTCCAAAGATTAAATCGACTTGATGATACGATTCAAGCACTTTATCGATGACCACTTCTTCTTGAGCCATACAGCCAGCCAAGCCGATAATAATATCGGGATTAGCTTGTTTGAGATGTTTAATATTACCTAAATCACCAAAAACTTTGTTATTAGCATTTTCTCGAATCGAGCAGGTGTTAAACAAAATAACATCAGCTTCTTCAATGTCATCGGTTTTAACAAACTTCATCTTTTCTAAAATACCGGCCATATGTTCGCCATCACGTTCATTGGCTTGACAACCATAGGTTCTAATATAGTATTTTTTACCTATACCTAGGCTTTGTAGATCTTCATCCACTGAAAAAAGCGCGTACTCAAAGGAGACTTCTTGTTGATCTCGTTTTCTTGCTTCTAAAAGGGATGGTTTTATCCATTCTTTTTTCATAGTTATTTTCTCCTTAAAAGAACCAAGCTAAGCCTGGTTCTTTCTTTCTTTAAATTTGTTCAATTGATTGTGTAGGACAGGTAGGAATGCAAGCTTCGCAGTCGATGCAAATATCGACATCACATTCTGCTTTTCCATCCGCATTCATTGACAATGCCCCAGTAGGACAAACGCTAATGCATGCTTCACATCCAATACAAGTATCTTGGTCAACTCTTACTGGCATAGAAACAACCTCCTTATGAAAGCATTATACCAATAAAAGTTAGCCTCTGCAATCTTATTTTAAGATTCTTTAATATTAAGCCGTTTAATGGCGATACATTGTCCCTCTTCTATCTGACAAATAACCGCGTTCAACATCGCTTTTCCTTCGGCAACTTGATAATAAGTGGCTTTGTTTTTCAAATGTCTAGAAATAACTTCTTCAATATTGCGACCTAGAATCGATTCATAGGCTCCCGTCATACCAACATCGGTAATATAGCCACAGCCATCGATGATTTGTTCATCGGCGGTTTGGACATGGGTATGGGTACCTACAATCATTACCGACTGTGACGCAAAAACCCTAGCGAAGAGTTGTTTCTCCGCAGTAGCTTCAGCGTGAAAATCAACAATATGCCAAGCTTCAGGATACTTTTCTAAGATTTTCTGAAAGCTCTCAAAGGGATCACTGACTCCCTCATTCATAAAGACGGTACCCATAATATTAGAAACCAGCAATTGCTGATTTCCAATTGTATAAAGTTTTGAGGAAGGATAACTATCATCGTTAACAAAATTCACTGGAAAAAGTAAATTATCTAATTCTTGGTATTGGCTAACAATGTCTTTTTTACTAAAAGCATGATTGCCCAAAGTAACACAATCAACACCACTGTTAATTAGTTGTTGATAAACTCTTTTGGTTATCCCCTTGCCATGGGCCGCATTCTCACCATTAGCGATGACGAAGTCTATTTGTTCCTGTTCTACTAAGGGTTTCAAATGGGAGTGAAGAATTCGTCGTCCTGGTCGTCCGACGATATCTCCAATAAATAAGACTTTCATTATTTGGCGGTTTCTGATTTTCTTAGTTCACGAATGACCGTTACTTTAATCTGGCCAGGATAAGTCATTTCATTTTCAATGCGATCGCGAATTTCTAATGCCAGCTTCGCGGCTTGAGCATCATCGATGCGATCGGGTACAACCATTACTCTAATTTCACGTCCCGCTTGAATGGCAAAGGTTTGTTCAACCCCATCAAACGATTTAGCAATAGTTTCTAGTTGTTCTAAACGTTGAATATAATTTTCAAAGTTTTCGATACGAGCGCCTGGTCTTGCGGCCGACAAGGTATCGGCAGCAGCGACTAAGTTGCTAATTAGAGAAGTTTTATCAACATCGCCATGATGCGATTCAATCGCATTTAAAACCACTGGATGTTCATTATAGCGTTTCGCATAACGCACACCTAACTCGACATGGGAACCCTCGATTTCGAAATCGAGCGCTTTACCAATATCATGGAATAGACCAGCACGTTTAGCTAGCTGTTGATTTAAGCCCAATTCAGCAGCCATCATTCCCGCTAAGTGTGCGACTTCGATACTATGTTTCAGGGCATTTTGTCCATAAGAAGTACGATACTTCATTCGACCTAATAGTTTAACCAATTCTTTGTCCACTTTATGCAAGCCTAATTCAAAGATGGCATCTTCCCCTGCTTTTTGAATCGTCTTATCGACGTCCTTAGACACTTTTGAGACGACTTCTTCAATTCTACCCGGTTGGATGCGACCATCTTTAATCAAAAGTTCAATCGCTTGTCGAGCAATTTCACGACGAATTGGGTTATGAGAAGAAATGGTAATTACCTCTGGGGTATCATCAATTAACAAGTCTACGCCGGTAGCTTGTTCAATGGCGCGAATGTTACGTCCTTCACGACCGATAATTCGCCCTTTCATTTCATCATTTGGTAAGGAAATAACCGAAACCGTACGCTCGGTAACTTCTTCTTGAGAGAAACGGTCGATAGCAATCGCTAAGATTTCTCTTGCATTTTGCTCCGCTTTTTCTTCGGCTGCTTCTAAGCGATCACGAATGATGCTCGCAACTTCATGTTCCATGCGTTTTTCGACTAAATCAATAATCTGTTCTTTGGCTTGATCAATCGATAAATTCGATATTTTTTCAAGCTCAAAAATTTGAGAATCAATCTTCTCTTGTAAATCGACCTCCATCTTTTCAAGGTGTTTCATCTTATTATTGAGATTGTTTGTTTTTGCTTCGAGACTTTGTTCACCAGAAATCAACTGCTTGTCGCGCAAGTTTAAATTGTCCTCGCGCTTCTCGAGACGGTTTTCATACTGTGTAAGTTCATTTCTACGTTCTTTAATTTCTTTTTCTGCGATTAGACGTAGGTCATAGACGGTAGTTTTACCTTCTAAGACAGCTTCGCGAACGGTAGTTTCTGCTTGAATTTTAGCGTTTTCAAGTAACGACTCACTTTGTTGTTTCACTTTGTTGTATCCCATTTTTGACAGGATATACATGAATACAATTCCAATAAAAAATCCTATAAAAGCTATCAAGATGGAAGGTCCTAAGTTTGTTGGTAGTCCACTGAGTGCTACCATACTGTAATTAAACATAAGTGCCTCCATTAAAAAAAGAATAATTGATATTATTCTTCTTAATTATAGAGTAAAAGTCTACAAACTACAATAGACTCACACAGTGGGTTCAAAGAGAATCGCTTTAACTTGTTGATAAATTTCTTGATATAAATCTGGATTTTCAGTTAAGAAGTTTCGTACCGCTTCTCGTCCTTGTCCAATCCGTTCATCTTTATAAGAATACCAAGATCCCGCTTTGTTAATGACTTCATGATCGGCTGCTAAATCAATTAGCTCACCGGTTTGAGAAAAGCCTTCCCCATATATCAATTCCACGGTAGCAAGTTTAAATGGTGGGGCTACTTTGTTTTTAACAACTCTTACATTAACTTTATTACCAATCACGTCCGAACCAATTTTAATCGACTCTGAGCGGCGGACATCTAAACGAATTGAAGAGTAGAATTTTAAAGCGCGTCCACCTGGGGTTGTTTCAGGATTACCGAACATGATGCCCACTTTTTCTCTTAATTGATTGATGAAAATAACCGTACATTGGGAACGATTCATTACCCCAGCTAACTTACGCATCGCTTTGGACATCATTCTCGCTTGTAAGCCAACCTGTTGATCACTCATTTCACCATCAAGTTCTTGTTGAGGTACTAAGGCCGCTACCGAGTCGACGACAATTAAATCAATCGCCCCAGAACGAATCAACACTTCCGTAATCTCTAAGCCTTGTTCCCCACTATCCGGTTGAGAGAGAATTAGTTCATCAATATCGACACCCAGCTTCTGAGCGTATTGAGGATCGATGGCATTTTCAGCATCAATAAAAGCGGCTTTCCCACCTGCTTTTTGACATTCAGCAATAGCATGTAACGCTAACGTCGTTTTACCACTGGATTCTGGTCCATAAATTTCGACAATTCGACCTTTGGGATATCCACCCACCCCGAGCGCATAATCGATGGCTAAAGAACCTGAGCTTATCGCATCGACATCGACGCTGGAACGCTCACCCAATTTCATGATCGAACCTTTACCGTATTGTTTCTCTATTTGTTTTATCGCTTCTTCTAATAGTTTGTCGGTATTATCTGTCTTTTTTGTACTCATACATTGTTTCTCCTATACTTCATAAATATTCTATCCTAGTTGATACATCCTATTTAGTACGATACCAAATAGCCGATGATTTTATCAAATAATCCACACCCGATAAGAAACTGGCCAAGACAGCCAGCCAAAGGATGATTTGATCCATCGGAATTGCCATTAAACTAAATGGCCAATTTCTCAAAAACAAAAGAATGATGGCCGTCATCTGTAAGACGGTTTTCAATTTACCAAAAATCGAAGCCGCAATCACTTGATTTTCACTAGAAGCCACCATCCGCACCCCATCGACCAGTAAATCACGCCAAAGCATAATTAAAAAAGCCATGAACGGGATATCTCCATTAACTAATAACAACACTAAGGCAGTATTAACTAATACTTTATCGGCCACCGGATCGATAAATTTTCCAAACGTAGTTATTAAATTACGCTTGCGGGCAATATAGCCATCCATTAAATCGGTAAGCGTACCGATAACAAAAATAAAAAGCGCAATAAAATAATTTTGCGGATTGGGCAAGAACATAAAAACCACGACGAGAAGTGGAACCAGTAAGATTCTGAGAATTGAAAGTTTATTGGCTATGTTCATATTGCTCCACCCTAAAATTTAAGGTGATACCCGAATTAAAGTTCTTAACGCTAGCATCTAAATCGACCGCTTGTTCGTTTACAAAAATAGTCGTGCCAATTAAATTACCTAAGCGTATACTAACTAATTTTGAAACTTCTGGATCGATTATGATTTCAATCGTTTCGTTTTTTCGATAGACCTTGCTGGCTGGTGTTTTGGCGACGACTTCATCGATCGTCACTTTGATCCATGTATCTTGACCGAAGGTAAATTTAATTCTAATATCTTCAGTTTGATTTGTTTTTATTTGGTAGTTGGTCGCATCGCTGGCGGCCACGGTAAATATCGGTGTTTCGGTTTCGGTTGGTGTTTCAACCGGATTGGTTTCAACAATTACCGTTTCAGTAATAGTTTCATTCGTCGAGGTATCGATCGGGGTGATGACGGGTTGATTGTCGTTATTATTTGGCTTGGATTTAAATAATTGTGGGACAAATTTAATGACCCCATAAATCAACAAAGTCGACATGATAACAATTAATAATAAGACAATAATCGTCGTTGGATCGGCCCGTTTTATCCGATATTTGGTGCGGGTGCTTTTATAGTTCTTACTATTAGTTGAAATTCTTTCTTTAATATACTCATTGGAGCGCTGCCGTTGTTCTTGTTTCTCTAAGGTGAGAGTTTCGTCATAACGGGTCAAGGATTCTAAGAAATCGGGCTCGATTTCTTCATAATCTAAATGCAACGCTTGACTATAATATTGTAAGAAAAATTTCAAATAGGAAAGATCATGATGAAAATAGGCAATATCGCCTTCTTCAATAGCACGTAAATGTAGGATGGATAATTTAGTCTTTTCTTGGATGTCCTCTAACGAGTAACCTAATTCCAAACGACGTTCTTTAAGCTTTTCACCTACAGTTTGCATAGATTCTCCTTCATCTATTGTTAAATAATAAAAAAGATGTAAGCCATGTTCTGTTCCGATTTCTCGGGATAACCATTTATCTACAGTTTCCTGTTCCTTTTTCGCTTCATTTCGCTATTAGGACTCCCCTACCATATTTGGGTTTCTCGCTTGCGGGGTTTACCACGTTCCACTTAACTCGTTTCCAAGTTAACTCGTCTCTATGGCACTTTCAGGTTAATCCTCCATGGGTTGCCCGTTAGGAGTTTGGCCGCCGTCATATTGCTATGCCTTGATTTATCGTTTCATCAAGCACAATCACTACCATCATCGCAGATGGTGCGAGCATGGACTTTCCTCTACATCGCTAGGATGCAGCGGTTATCGCTCTTTTTTATCGTTTTTGAAAGACAACTTCTTCCAGACGCGCAACCCGACGAATTAAATCCACATACGAATGTGAAGGTGAATTCTCATCGTTAATCGACAAGCGCGCTTTTAATTCTTGATTTTCACGCATTAAGTTTTCAATGGTGGTTAAATCCTGAAGATGACGTTGTTCAAATTGATCAAGAGTGCTTTCGTAGACGGTGTAATCATGAATAACCGCATCCAAAATTTTATCAACTTCTAAAGGCGAATAGCCTTTAAAATCCGTTTTGAATTCATATTCTACAATCTTCTCTACCGTCAACAATAATTTGTTCATACAAAAGCTCCTTGATTTGCTCTTCAGCATGCAAATTATCTCAAAATTATTGCTGTAATTCAACCATTGAACAGTTTATCACTATAGATTTGTTATTTTTGATATAATGATAACGGTGATAAACGTGATTAAACATCCAAAAGGATCGATACAAAAACGATCGACTACAAAACATATCAATAAAAGTAATCTAGGCCAAAGCTTAGAAGATGATTTAAACATCACCAACCAACATTATCGAAATCAAAAATTAGCCCTTGTTTATAAAAAACCTACACCGGTCCAGGTGGTTCAAGTAGACTTTCCTAAGCGCAGCGCCGCTAAGATTATTGAAGCTTACTATAAATTACCTTCAACCACCGATTACAATGGCCTTTGTCAGGGCGTACCCATCGATTTTGAAGCCAAACAAACGACCAACCTAACCCGCTTTCCCTTAGCTATGATCTATCAACATCAGATCGATCATCTACGAGCGGTCAATCAACATGGTGGTATTAGTTTTCTCATCATTCGCTTTAGCGCCAAGGATGAAACCTACTTCATTGATTTTAAAGATTTCGACGAGTTTCTAAAAACGAGTACGCGTCAATCGATTCCCTATCGTTGGTTTGAGAAAAACGCCACTTTACTTGAAACAACCTACCATGCTCCTTGTCATTACTATCCAGAAATGATAAAGCTTATAAATAAAAGAAAGGAAACTAGCCAATGAGTAATCCTAATCGACCTAAAACAAAATTTTATGTATTTAGAAAGCTGATAGCGGCTTTCTTAGTGATTGCGGTAGCCGGAGCTCTAGTAGCTTCGAATATTTTAATCGATAAAATAACCACGGTAATTAAAGCCTCTCCAGAAATGGATTTAGAAAAATTCAGAACCGCTGAATCGACCATTATCTATGACATGAATGGCGAAGAAGTTGTTAAGCTGGGGCTTAACGTAGCCTCTAATATTACCTACGAACAAATGCCAAATACCTTAATCGATGCCTTTCTATCGATCGAAGACTCCCAATTCTTCGAACACGATGGCGTCGATATGCCGCGTCTGCTTTTAACGACCGCCAAAAACTTTTTAACCCGAGGTAAAGACACCGGAGCCTCGACCATCACCATGCAGACGATTAAGAAGTCATTGTTTGAGTCCGATGATACCTTAGCCGCCAAGAGCTATGAGCGTAAGATTCAAGAAATTGCCCTTTCTTCTGAAATTGAAAGTAAGATAAGTAAGAAAAACATCTTGGAACTCTATGTCAATAAGATTCAGTACGGTGCCCCAAATAGCCGTGGTGTACAACGTGCCGCTGAATATTATTTCGGAAAAGATGTTTCCGAATTGACCTTATCTGAATCGGCCTATTTAGCTGGGGTTATTAACGCGCCATCGGCTTTCAACGCTTATCGAAATCTCGAAGGGGCTCGTAACCGTCGTAATGCTGTATTAGATAATATGGTTAGACATGGTTATATCACCCCAACCGAAAGAGATTTAGCGAAAGCGGTAAAATTAGAAAATCAACTAGTTGGTGAAGATAAATTCAGTATTAATAAATTCAAATACAACGACTACATAGACCAAGTCCTCTATGAAGCTCAAGAATTAACGGGACTAGATCCAATGGTCAATGGGATGCAAATCTATACCAGTTTAAATCCTATCCAACAAGATTTAATTGAAGACATTCAACATCAAAGAAACTTTAAATATAGTCAAGACATTATCCAATCGGCCTTTGTCGTCATCAATAACCAAAAAGGTGAAATTGTCGCCATTGGCGGTGGAAAAGTTACCGATGAAACCGTCTCCTTAGGATTGAACCGGGTTCGTTCCAATCGCCAAGTAGGATCGGCGATGAAAGCCGTCTTACCTTATATGTTGGCTTTTGACAATCTCGGTTGGTCAAATATGCACGTTATTGAAGATGGTCCTTATTTCTATAAGGGAACCAATACCCAACTACAAAACGCGTCTAGAACCTATATCGGCGATATGATTCTGAGAGATGCGTTGGCCGCCTCTAAGAACATTCCAGCCATTAAAACGATGGATGAAGTCATTGAAAAGATAGGTAACGAAGCGATTCGAGATTTCTTACGGAAACTAGATTATCCTGAGCCAGTCGTCGCTAAGTTTAAAGACCAATACGCTATCGGTGGTGCCGAATACGCGATATCACCAATCACAGCAGCCGGTCATCATACCGTGGCTATGAATGGTGGGAAATATATTAAACCTCATACCATTAAACGAATTGAAATGAATGGACAGCCGCCTTTGGTACCAGAATATAAACCAATCCAACTAGTATCGGAAGGTGCCGCTTATATGGCCGCCGATATTATGAAATACGCCGTTGACGTTACCGGTTTTGGTACGGATGCAATGCGCTTAAAACAAAGATTTCCAGTTTACGCAAAAACTGGTAGTTCTAACTGGGGAATTGAAGGTCCTTCGGTGGGCCAAAAAGTCGGGGCCTTAAAGGACTCCTGGTTTATAGCCTCAACCAGCGAATATACGATTGCCAACTGGATGGGACTGGATAAAGCCAGCGATGGTCGAATTACCAATCGTAACACCTTGCGTAACAGTCAGGTTAAGATGGTAAATAGTTTATTAAAAGAAACGACTAAATTCTCGAAACCGACCTTGTTAAAACAACCGGCTGATGTCGTTCAAGTTAAACATATATTGGCAACCTTCCCATACGCACGGCCAATTGAAAATATGAGTGTCGCCTATATTGCTAACGCTTTAATTCTTAAAGATAACGCTAAATTAGTTGACTTTACCGCTCCTAAAATAGAAGATCTCAAAGAACAGAAGGTTAACTCGACGAAACTATTATTTGGTATCTTCAATTTAGATGTAGCGATGACGCCGTATCCACAAGCTCAAAATGGCTCAACGCCTGGTAAAGCGACCAAAGTTATGAGCGCTACTTCGGCCAACGGTAAAACTATTACCGCAACCGGTCGGGTTCTCTTTGACCCATCCTGGGTCTTTGGCGGGGCTCAATACGGAACTTCGGTGATTAGAAATGGTGAAGTGATTCAAGAAGTAATAAACGCCAATCCACAGCGTAATATAACGTTATTGGGAATTAGTTCTAATACCAATTTAGAAGTATGTTCCTTCTATACTTGGGCGAGCCAGCCAACGATTCGAAGTAATTCGGTTTGTCAGCTGGTAAACTCTGGAGATGACACCATCACCTTCCCTAACTTTATTTCCCAACCAATTCAAGAATTCCAAAACTGGATCGCTACTAATTCGGAAGCGTCGGTGAAAACTTCAATCGTTACACCGAGCGAAGCGGCTCAGGTTGGTAAAATTTATAATTTATCGCCTAACTACGCTGGACAAAACGTCGATCGGCTCGAGTTGAATCAAACCAAGTTTGAAGTGGCCTATTATGATCAAACAATATCTGGACTACAGTCCAATGTAGGCAAACGCTTAAATACCTTTAAAAATCCTAATCCAAATATCTTACAGGTACGAATCAATGGCAGCGATAACCCGCAAGCTATTATCCGTAGTATCGCCGTAAACAACCGTACCCTCGATAATTTCAGTTTATCTCAACTCGGTGGCCAATATCTGATAACGATTGGAACCGAAGCGGAAGTGAACAAGTCGGAGTTAAAGCAAGTCTTAGATACGGCTAATTCACTGGTTAAACAGAATTATAGTTCCGGTTGGGATAGTTTCGACAACGCGCGAAAACACGCTCAACAAGTATATAATAAAGCCGATGTAACTCAGGCCGAAGTCAATCAAGCGACCAACTTGCTGAAAACAGCAATGGCCAACTTAGTAGAAGTTGTAATCGAAGTGCCTGAAACCGGTAGCGACGATTAAGTATCTAAAAAGCACTTCATCAAGAAGTGCTTTTTTCTGGATTCAATCGTTTATAATCACGACAGTTTTCCGTAAATGGACAAATATTACAATTAGGGTTTTGAGCTTTACAGAGATAGCGACCAAAGAAGATGAGTAAATGATGCGCGTGATTCCATCGACTTTGATCAATTTTCTTCATCAAGGCTTGTTCGGTCTCCCAGACGGTAGCATTTTTCTTGGCCAAGTAAAGGCGCATCGATGTGCGATGAACATGGGTATCAACGGCTATGGCTGGAATACCGAAAGCTACCGATAAAATAACATTAGCGGTCTTACGACCTACCCCGGGCAAACTGATGAGCTCTTTACGGGTGTTGGGTAGTTGACTATCAAAGTTTTCAACCAAGGCTTTACCAAAGCCTTTTAAGCTCTTAGCTTTATTTCGATATAAACCTAAAGTTCTAATATACGATTCAATTTCACTTAAGGGTGCTTCAGCTAAATCCTTGGGGTGTGGATAGGCTTTAAATAGTGCTGGAGTAACTTTGTTGACCGATATATCGGTGGTTTGTGCCGAAAGAATTACCGCTATCGCTAATTCATAGGAATTACTAAAATCAAGTTCCGCCTTCGCATCAGGAAATAGTTCTTCTAAAATATCTAAGATTTCATTAGCTGGCTTTGCTTTTGGCATTATGAATTACCCTTTCAATATAGGTCATCGATAGTTTGCCTTGGACAAAGGCCTCTTTCAACGCATAGATAATAATATCTTCAGGATGTTTGGATTGTAGCTCGTTGAGGCGAGCTAATTCATTTTGAGATAAGGGACGACCAAACTCGGCTTCAAACCGTTTTAGTAAGCCTTCATCCACATATTCATAAGGATTTGACATAGAAAAAATAGCATCGATATTAAAAATAATCTCGTTACGACTGGTTTCTATTTTTAATATTTGTAATTCAACCAACTCAGAGATGGCCTCATCTAGGGCTTCGCTAGTCATTTTTGATTGCTTCGCTAACCATTGATTGGTTAAAACAGTCTTATTTTGGTTGGCGTAATCAATAAGTAAAACAATCAGTAAAGTTTCTGGATTAAGCCGGAGTTGGTGATAATGATCCAAAATCCAATCGCGTCGATGTAAATAGCCTTTTTCAAACCACATAATTAAAAACTCCTATCAAAACTAAAAACTTCTTCTGCAGTCTTAAAATCTAAAAACCGCTCTTTAGTCCCCTGTTTCTCGACGATAACCAATTGTTCGCGATACAACCCGTAACGCTTATTAGCATCAAGCTTTGAACCATCGCTAAGGCGATATAAAAGCTTATAGTCTTGAGAAACGACATAGATGGCTTTAGGGGAAGAAAATACATACATCGGTTGTTCTAAAGCAAATTCATTATGAAAAGCAACCTGATCTTCGTATTGACTATTTAGAGATTGAGCTAAACTATTAATAAATCTCTCTTCTTGGACTTTAGGAGCGTTGAGAAAATAATTTAAATTAAAAAAGACTAAAAAAACGACCAATCCAAAAAGGAGTAGAGAAATAAGTATTTGCTTTAGATTATGTTTCATCAGCTTATAAAGTCTCGACTAGATATTTAGTAATCTGGGCACTAACTTTAGAAGCCTCCAATAGATATTGTTCAAAATGGGCTTGATTATCGTCTCTTAACGTAACATCGGAAAGACAACGAATGATGACAAAAGGCACTCGATTGATGGTACAAATATGGCCGATAGCTGCTCCTTCCATATCCGCACAAATGGCATTTGGATATTCTTTTTGTAAGAAATCAATTTGATCTTGGTGAGAGATAAAAGCGTCGCCACTGACCGTCTGACCAACCCAATGTTTAATATTGTGCTCTTCCAACAAAGTCTTGGTTTTTTCTACCAATAGTCGATCGGGTGTAAAAATACGCGATTCATTCCCCCATTTTGGATTACTATAATCCAAAATAAAATCATGATACAGCGTTTCATCGCTGACGACCACATCGCCAATTTCTTGTTCCTCCATTAAACCACCGGCGGAACCAATATTAATAATTGAAAATGGTTTATAAGCACTTAATAAAACCGACGTCGTATAGGCTGCTTCAACTTTTCCAACTCCGCTTTTACAAATGACAACTTTCTTACCGGCAAGGGTCGCTAGATATAACATCCGCTTCCGGGTTTCTATTTCATGATATGAATCTGTTAATGCCAAAATAGCATCAATTTCTTCTTGCATTGCTCCAATAATACCAATCATATTCTTTCTCCTTTACTTGCTATTATAAAAATCTTTTCTCCCGTTGCTTTGATGGGAAGACCAAAATCTTGATTGTATTCTACATGATAACCATGTTGATGAAACCATTTTATCACAGGATGAGCTAAATGAACGTATTGAACAATCGTTTTATCTTGTAAGACATGACCGTTCTCATCAAAGAAATGAAAGGAATGGATCAATTCTTGTTGATCGCTGGCAATGGTCCATTGATAAAATAAATTAGAATTAATAATCCCCTCTTCGATGAATGGATCTTCAAATTCTTCCAAGCGACTAGGATGATGCAAATCAATAATCACTTTTCCGTTGAAATCGAGGTGTTTGTCCATCTGTTCTAAAGTTAAATAGAGATCGTTTGTATTTAAATAATTTAAGCTATCACCCACACAGATAATTGTCTTAAACGTTTCATATAATTCAAAATCGCGCATATCCGCTTTAAATAATTTAAAATTATTCGATTTTTCAAAGGCTTGATTCAGCATTTGAGCATCCAAATCAATGCCTACCGTATATTGCTTTGGTTGGGCCAATAGTGCCAGTAAATCCCCGGTACCACATGCAAGTTCTAACAACGGATATTCAACATATTTCGATAAATAATTATAATATAACTCGGTGCCTTGGCGATCGCCCAACAAAACATCGTAATTAAGACTCAAGTAATCCGTCATCATAAACCAAATCTTCGATATTCACTAAGCAATCCGACCACAGTTTTTCTAAATTATAGAGTGAGCGTTGTTCCTGTAAAAATAAATGAATTACCACATCTTTAGCGTCCACTAATAACCAGCCTGACTCCCCGGCTTTGGAAATGGGATAATAGGACTTATTATTTTCATCCAAATATTGTTTTAAATACTGTGCAGTGGCATCTAAGAGTCGGCTATTACTTAGGGTGCCAATTACCATATAATCCATAATTGGCGAGGTGGTTCTCATATCTAATAAAGCTAAATCTTCAACTTTACGTTGGTCTAGAAATTGTAGTAGTTTACTTATTTCGTTCATTTATTCATCCTTTCAAATTCTTCAATATCCTTTTTAATGCGGGCTACCGCATGATTCAAACTTGTTTTAGCCATTTTCCGATAGATTTCGGTTGGATAATGTCTTAAAGGCTCTGATTTATCAGCAATAAATAATATCTGCGCTAATTTATGGCCGCTATTACCGGTAACATGGTGATAAATGGCTTTAAGAAATTCTCTATCTCTTACATAATATACTTTTGATATGTAATGAGCAAGTCCGTAAGCATGATGCAGATAGTCTGGTTGTTGGCGCTCATCTTCACTTAAGTATGGTCTTAAGCTTGAGCTAGTTTTATGTTTAAAGTAATCATGAATTAAGCCCAAGGCGTAGGCTTTTTCGTCGTCCACACCATGAATTAAGGCTAACTCTTTAGCTAATTTTGCGACCGATAAACTATGTTTGATGCGGTCTTCATCGAGCTCTTGTTTGATCATTTCTAAACTATAATAGCCTTTTTGTATCATCGTCGATAAAATCTGAGGATGGGTGGCTGTGGAAAGGCCTTTACGAATATTGGTAGAGGAAATATCTAAAATCGGAGCCTCTAGTTTGGTAAAGATAGATTGATCGATAATATCATCGGCTTCCCGTGGATAGACCATTATTTCAATCATCTCAAGTAAGGCTTGATAACTATGCCACTGATCAAAGTTTTCCGCTTGGTCGGAACCGATTAAGAAAACAAATTCATTTTCTGGGTATAACTCTTTTAAGCGGGTCACGGTGTTGATGGTATAGTTCGGCGCCGGCAGTTCATTTTCAATACTACAAAGCTTTAAATGCGAATAGGACTTAATCATCATCTTTACCATCTCAGCGCGCTTGTTAAAACTTAGTTGAGTCTCGGATTTCAAAGGCGCTTGTTTGGCTAAAATAAACCAACCCTCATCGGCCTGACTTTGCTTTATTGCATGCAATACAATTTTTAAATGACCGTAATGAATCGGATCAAAACTACCGCCTAATAGGATTACTTTCTTAGTCAAGTTCAATTTTACGCTTCTCCGAAGGTCGATATAAGGTTATATTAGACCCCACGCACATGACTAGCGAACTTGCTGTTTGATGAGCCACTGTTTCAGCTAGTTCTTTGGCGCTTTGAGGACTGGTGGAATGAACATGGACTTTAATTAATTCATGGGCTCTTAAACCTTGTTCGATGGTATGAATTACATTTTCAGTTAGTCCATCCTTACCGATTTGAATAATCGGACTTAAACTATTGGCCAGACTACGTAACTGACGTTTCTGTTGATTACTTAATTTCATATAATGGCTCTCCTTAGCACTAATTTTACGGGTTGGATGAAGTTGGTTTCAACTAATCTGAAATTTCCTTTGAGCGTAAACCAACCGACTTCTTTGATAACAAAATCGGTAGGACGGGTTATCGTATATTGTTTGCTGATAAGTTCTTGGTTACTGACGGTAATGGCTTCACTTTGTAGACGTTGCCATTGCGCTTGGGTTTTATCGACCGCCGTTCGATGGATCTTAAAGCCTTCCGCAAAATAACAGGTCACCGTGGAAAGACTCTCAACTTCAAGTTTAACCCAACCGAATCCTTCAAAAAATAAGACCTGTGGTTCATAGATTTGAAATACTTTTGGAAATATTGAACTTTTCGGCTGAAGTTTTAATTTATCTTCATTGGATAAAAAATTCAAGATCGAATCTTCGTGAACAAAGCCAGCGCTATCATAAATGACCCCCAACGCTTTTGTCTCCACTTTAACAAATTCTCGCGTCGTCTTTGGCAATGGAGATACCGTTAATAAACTATCGGTCAATTGATTAATTAGGGTGGACTTTCCAGCGTTTGAAGTCCCGATAAAAATGATGTTGCGATCTCGTTTAAATTTCTTCACCAGATAGACTAAATCATCCAAGCCTTTGCTGGCATGATGGGACAAGATGACCCACCCTTTTAGCTCAATATGCAAACAATCAAGTAATTGATTGATGGTTCTGGCTATTTTTTGTTGGTTTAAGGTTTTAGGAAGTAAATCACGCTTAGTTAAGCAAAGAATTACATCTTTTCCTTTTAACGCTGTAGACAAACCTTTTATATTAGAAGCTTCTAGATTAAAAAGATCGACCACCCAACAATAGAGCGCTTCTGTTTCCGTTATTTTTTCTAACAGATAACGATTAGAAAGAATGTTCTGATCAAAGTCATGATAGTCCCCATAATGTTGTAAACGAAAACAACGCTGACAATAGTCTTGATCATCACGTACTCGATAGCCTACTTGATGGGGGTCTGTAGATTGTAAATTTACCCCACAACCTTTACAATAATCCATAGTCTTCCTTTCATTATTCAAGACAAATCTTTACATCTTTGTTAGAATACTCTTATGTATAAACAATTACAAGGGCTTGTTATGAGTTTAGATGGTGTCCTCTTTAACAGTTATCCCTTATTAAAACAAACGTATGATACCATCCTAGAAAGCCATCAGATTGAGGCTAACGACTATTTCTACGAACTGTATTTGGATGCGGGTCCACATGCCATGGAGCGGGCTTTCTTTCATTTCTATCAATATGAACCACGTCATCAAGAAATGCGCGAAGCCTACGTGGCCGTCTTGGCTAATCAAGAAATTCATCCCGTAGCTTTGGCTATTTTAGAAAAAGCGAAGCAAGCCAATCTTAAAATTGGTTTGAGCAGTGGCTTAAATCGTAGGGAAGCCAAAGTTTTAGTTGACAAGCTGCCGCCATGGCTTAAAGAAGTTCCCCTAGTCTATTATAACGAAGTCATCGAAGGTAAACCCGAACGCAGCACCAATATTAAACTAGCGCGCGCCATGGGCGTTGATTCCCATGATATCGCTAGTATCGATGCGACGGTCAACGGCGTACTTGGTGCCTATGAAGCGAATATGAAGCCCATCTATGTTGAGCTTTTTACCTTAAGGACCCTACGAGCCCAAAAGTATTCGCTACGCCAGCTTGAGACCCTCGAAGAGGTCGCTGAAGTATTGGGACTACAAATCTAAACTAACTTGTTGAGAACCTTTAGAAGCAGGTTCTTTTCTTTGTTCAACGATCATCGGTAACGATATGATTTTATCGGCGCGTACATACAAACTTTTCTCAAAACTACTGTAAGTTTGGCTAAAATCCATTAAGCGCACGTCTTTGAACTTAAGGGTTTCCATCGACTGGTCATAAAACGGTAATTCATCATTAACCTTCCCCGTATAAATACCTGCGATACGGATGGTTCTCGATTTAATCCGTTTAGCTACTAAATTACCGCGCACCGGACGCCCCATAGGCTCTAAATCCGTTTCATTAAAGCGTTTCATTTCGAAATCTTTGGTAATCACGACAATATCTTCTCCCATTTCAAGACTAGCTGCCGCCGCAATACTATCCTGCTCGGTTAAATTCATCGCATTGACGCCACCCGCATTTAATCCTTGAATGGATACTAGGGACTCATTAAAACGAGTGATATAGCCTTTTTCCGTAACCAGAACAATATCTTTGTCCGGCACTAAAACAAAACTGGAGACTAGTTCATCCTTAGCGCTTAAGTTCATCGCTTTAAACATCTTGTTATTGCGAATGACTTCAAAGTCACGTATCGTGGTTTTCTTAATCTTACCTAGCTTTGAGACCATCACAATCCAAGCGTCCGATTGTAAATCGGCATTACTAAATACCGCTAAGATTTCATCATCACCGCTTAATTGTAATAAGGCCGATGCATGGAAACCAACGTCTTTCCAACGTGCCTCTGGAATTTCAAAACCGGAAAGGACACCATACTGTCCTTTTTTAGTAATGAAAAGGACTCGATCTTTGGAGTTGATACTCCCCTGACCAGCGATAAAATCATTTTCCCGAACCGTAGATAAAATCGCATTAGAAGCCGTATAGGAACGTAAACTAGAGCGTTTTAAATAACCTTGACGCGAGAACGAAACCATGATTTCTTCCGACGCAATTAAATCGGTTGGATCATAGCTAATTTCTTCGATTTCATCTTCGATCTTAGTTCTTCGTGGTCGGTTGTATTTCTCTTTGATTTGCTTAAACTCGGTAATCAATAGATTGGTTAATAATTGTGGTTCATTCATGATCATTTCTAATTCTTCAATGAGATTGAGTAATTGAGCAAATTCTTCACGAACCTCGACAATATCGGTATTGCTCAGGCGATAAAGACGCAACGAGACAATCGCTTCGGCTTGAGCTTCACTAAATTCAAAACGTTCAATCAGATTCTTCTTAGAATCAGACTTATCGTTAGAGTTTCGAATAATTTGAATAACTTCATCTAGATAGGAAACCATTCTCATAATTCCCTCTAGAATATGGGCTCGTTCTAACGCTTTTTGATGACGATATTTACAACGATTAAAGACCACTTCACGACGAAACTTAATAAAGGAATCTAAGATTTCAATAATTCCCATCTGTTTTGGGCGTAAATTGGAAATGGCTACCATATTCGCGGAGAAATTAATTTGTAGCGAAGTTTCCTTATATAAAACATTTAAAACCAAATTAATATCGGCTTCTTTTTTAACATCAATAACAATCCTCAAACCATTACGATCGGATTCATCGCGAACATCGGTAATATCGGAGAGTTGACTGAGTCGAAGATTCGTAATTTGTTCCACTAAACTGGATTTAACCACTTCAAAAGGAATTTCGCTAATAATGATTTGTTGTAAGCGGGCAGTGGTTTTTACTTCTAAACTAGCACGGATTTGAACTCTACCAGAGCCGGTTTTTAGAATTTCTAAAATCTCTTCTTTACCTAATACAATGCCCCCCGTAGGAAAATCTGGTCCTTGGATGATATGGTAAATATCCTCTTCGGCAGCATCGGCAAATTGCGTGCGATAGATGGTGGCATCCATAATTTCATTGAAATTAAAAGGTGGGATCTTTGTAGCAAATCCGGTCGAAATACCACTGGCACCATTAACCAATAATTGACAAAACTGAGCGGGTAAAACCACCGGTTCGTATTCCGTATCGGAATAGTTTAATGTAAATGGTACCGTCTCTTCATCAATGTCAATCAAGAGCTCATTAGCAATCGCTTGTAAACGACATTCGGTATAACGCATGGCCGCGGCGGGATCGTTATCAATTGATCCATTATTACCTTGCATATCGACCAAAGGAACGTTCATTTTCCAATCCTGCGATAAACGCACCATGGCATCATACACCGAAGCATCGCCATGAGGATGATAGTTTCCTATAATCAACCCCACCATTTTCGCGGATTTACGGTAAGGTTTTTCATAACTATTGCCATCTTTATACATGGCATACAAAATACGTCGTTGAACCGGCTTTAAACCGTCACGAACATCTGGCAAAGCGCGATCTTGAATAATGTATTTCGCATAGCGCGCATAGCGAGACTCAAAAACATCGGTCAGACTTTTATCGATCGTTTGAGAAATATCTTTTATGGTTTCTTTCTTTTTTCGGCTCATACTTGTTCTATCCCATCAAAATTAATATTTTCTTCAATCCATTCACGGCGCAAACTGGCATCATCTTTCATTAATGTTTGAATGGTTTTGGCGACTTGGTGAGCATCATCGATACTCACTTTTAACAAGGTTCGCGTTAAAGGATTCATGGTCGTCTCCCAGAGTTGACTGGCATTCATTTCACCGAGTCCTTTATAGCGTTGGATATCGTATCGTTTCATCCGTTGGCGATGTTCTTCAAGTTCAGCCTCAGAGTAACAATAATGAGATTCGCTCTTATTATAAATTCGATACAACGGAGGTTGAGCGATGTATATATGACCATGTTCGAATAGTGGTCTCATAAAACGATAGAAGAAAGTTAGTAATAAGACTTGAATATGGCTACCGTCATCGTCGGCATCGGTCATAATGATTATTTTGTCGTAGTTAGATTCATCGACTTCAAAATCTTGGCCTACGCCAGCACCGATGGTATGAATAATGGTATTTAATTCTTCATTTTTATAAATCCGATCTTGATTGGATCGTTCGATATTAAGTACTTTACCGCGTAGTGGTAAAATAGCTTGAAACTTAGAATCTCTTCCTTGCTTGGCCGAACCCCCTGCGGAATCACCTTCCACCAAAAACAATTCATTAATTTTAGCGTTCTTAGTTTGAGCGTTAGCTAGTTTTCCGGATAAGATCTTTTCACTATTTTTTCGACTCTTACCTTGACGAGCATCATCGCGAGCTTTTCTAGCGGCTTTACGGGCTTCTTGAGCGCGTTGGATTTTTTTAATTAAATCAACGGTAAAATTATGATTTTCTTCTAAGATATAGGTTAATTTTTCATAAATAAAAGCATCGACTAAAGTTCTAGCTTGAGGTGTTCCTAATTTATCTTTAGTTTGGCCTTCGAATTGAAGAATCGATTCTGGAATCGAAACGGCTAAGATAGCTACTAAACCTTCACGAATATCATTACCTTCAAAATTGGTATCCTTCTCTTTTAAAATGCCATATTTTCGAGCGTAATCGTTGATAGCCCGGGTAATCGCCATCCTTAAACCAACCTCATGAGAACCACCACCACGGGTACGAACGAGATTGACATAGGAAACAAAGGTTTCTGAATAATCATCCGTAAATTGTAACGCACAAGCGATTTCAATAGGTTCGCTTTTTCCTTTAAAGATTAATTTTGGACCAAATACTTCTTTATCGGAACAAAGTACATCGACAAAAGCGGTGAGTCCATCCTCAAATTTGTAAACTTCTTTTTTGATTGGATCAACCCGTTGATCAACGATTTCAAAGCTAATGTTCTCTAGTAAATAGGCAGATTCTTCCATCCTGCGTGCAATGGTTTGATAACTAAAGGTTAGATCATTAAAAATCGTTGGGTCGGGTTTAAAACGTACCTTGGTTCCGGTTTGACTGGATTTTCCTAATTCCTTTAACTTACTAACTTTGGTTCCACCCTTTTCAAAACGCATCATCACTTTACGCTGATCGCGTTGAACAATGACTTCCATCCAGGTCGAAAGCGCGTTGACCACTGAGCCACCAACGCCGTGTAAACCACCCGCAGTTTTGTATCCGCCAGCTTCCGAAAATTTGCCACCAGCATGGAGTTCTGTATAGATAACTTTTAAAGTACTTTCCCCGGAACTATGTTTATCAATCGGGACGCCACGTCCAAAATCTTCTATAGAAATAATATTGTCCGGTTCTAATGTACAGATAATTCGATTCCCAAAACCATTCATGGCCTCGTCAATCGCGTTATCAAGGATTTCCCATACCAAATGGTGTAAGCCTACCGAATCGGTAGATCCAATATACATTCCCGGACGTTTACGAACTGCTTCCAAACCTTTTAAGATTTGGATACTTGAACTATCGTAATTTTTGTTTGACAAATACTAACACCTCACTCACGTTATATTATAACAAAATAGTTTTCAACTTAAAAAAGCATTTTAGCTTAAATTATGCTAGAATGACCTAGAGGTAATTATTATGAACTATTTCTTCTTATTTTTAGCCATTATCGCTGGATATTTATTCGGTTCCATCCCCTTTGCTTTGGTTATTGGTAAACTGTTCTTTAATACCGATATTAGAGAACATGGTTCACATAACCTTGGCGGTACCAATACTTTAAGGGTTTTAGGGAAAACGGCCGGTATTACCGTTACCATCTTAGATGTTCTCAAAGGGTTTATCGCGATGTTGGTTTTCTCATTTATTCAAAATAATCCAAATATTACTTTGGTCGCTGGATTTGCGGCCAGTTTAGGACATGCCTTTCCGGTTTTTGCTGAATTTAAAGGTGGAAAAGCGGTCAGTACCTTCTTTGGCTTTTTATTAGGGATTGCCGTCTTTATTCAAAGAAGTCCTTGGTTGTTTTTACTAGGTGTAGCCATCTTTTTCGCACTAGCGTTTGCGACGCGTTATGTTTCATTATCGTCGATGGTCTCAACTTCAACCACTGCCTTGCTTTCCTTTTTTATGATGCACAATCAATTAGCTTCCATCATGCTGGTGCTGATTGCTTTATTTATCATCTATCGTCATCGTGAAAACATTAAACGCCTTTTAGCGGGAACGGAAAATAAAGTTAGTGCCGCCAAACGGAAACCTTAAGCTTTTAAATTAAAGTTAAAGAATTCTTTGATAATTTGGTTGTTTTCGCCACTTTCAAACTGAACAAATATTTTTAAATTAACCGCAGAACTTTCTATAACGCGATTAAGATTAATGCCCTTGTAATAGCCTGGTTCTGGATTACTTTGATGCGGCACCAGATTAACGACATCATCAAAAATACCGATACAGGGCATCATCTCCGTTTGGATTTCATAAATCGTATTATCTTCCACCACCATGACAAGTAGATTTTTCATTTCTACTTTCGGATTCTCAATAAAAATATCGTAACGATACTTTCCCGCTATTTCGGTCATCTTAGTTGAGATATCAAAGTATTGAGACATACTTTGATAGGCCACCGCGGATAAGGTTAGATTATAATAAGAGCGATAGTTTTGAGATTGTTCGTTACTGATGGTATTAAAAAAGTTTTGATTGGGCTGACAACCAACTAAAGTAAGTAATACAACTATAAATAACTTAATTCGTTTCATATATAAATTATACCACCGTCTCTAGCTAAATCTGATATAATTCTAGTCGAGGTGAATTATGAGTTCTAAACGTAAACTTGGTATATTTCTAGTAGTCTTAGGAGGATTTCTCTTACTAAAGCAATACTTTCCTGAGTTTTTACAGTCCTTCCTTAATGTTATAACCTTACCATTAATCTTAGTGGTTATCGGTTTATATTTGATCGTTACTACAAATAAGTAAAAAAACTACTTAACTTGAACCATTAAGTAGTTTTTCTTTCCTCTTCGAACAATAATTATCTCTTCATCAATCGCATTGGCTTTTGATAATTGATAATCAAAATCATCCACCTTCTCGCCATTGACGCTGATGCTTCCTTGTTTAATCAAGGTTCTGGCTTCGCTCTTACTGCGAACAAAACCAGCTTCATCTAAAGTATCAATCAGAGATTTTGTATCTTCAATAATGATTTGCGGAGCGCCTTCGAGCGCCATTTTTATTTCTTGAGCGTTTAGCGATTCAAGTTTGTTGGAAAAAAAGGTTTCAGTTATTTTTAAAGCCTGCTCTAAACTTTCTTTATCAAAGACTAATTCAGTCATTTCTTGAGCCAGTTGTTTTTGAGCGTGACGTAGATGCGGAGCTTTGTTATGTTCTTCAAAAATCTCGATTAACTCAGCAACTGGTTTTAACGATAGTCGTCTTGAAAATTCTTCAATGTCTTCATCCGCAACATTAATCCAGTATTGATAGAAAGAATATGGAGATTGTTTGTTTGGATCTAACCAGACATTATTACCTTCCGATTTACCAAACTTAGAACCGTCCGATTTAGTAATCAATGGCGATGTAATACCAAATACTTGATGTTCATGACCTAGCATTTTACGAATCAATTCAGATCCAGAAATAAGATTACCCCACTGATCGGAACCGCCAATTTGAACCTTACAGTTGTGCTCTTGATAGAGTTTTAGCCAATCGATGGCTTGAAGGATGGTATAAGCAAACTCGGTAAAGGAAATACCCGTATCTAAGCGCGATGAAACGGTTTCTTTAGCTAACATGGTATTCAGGTTGAAATGTTTACCATAGTCACGTAAAAGCTCTAACATCGATATTTCTGAGAGCCAATCGTAGTTATTTAAAACTTTTATCGGGTAATTTTCGATATCCAGTATATGTTCAATTTGTTTTTGAATCGATTTAACATTATCTTGAACGGTTTCTAAAGATTGTAAAACGCGCTCACTCGATTTTCCTGAAGGATCGCCAACACTACCGGTAGCCCCACCGATTAAGGCGATTGGAAAATGTCCTTGTTGTTGATAGCGTTTTAAAAGAATCAATTGTTGTAGATGACCGATATGTAAAGAATCGGCAGTCGGATCAAATCCACAATAGATCGTTGTTGGTTGTTCTAATTGTTTGGCAAGACCTTCTTCATCGGTCATATCTTTTAGTAAATGTCGCCATTCTAATTCTTCAAAAAAATTCATAATAGCTCTCCTTTTCCATAAAAAAAGCGCCTCCAAGGACGCCAGTGCGTGGTACCACCTTAGTTTGTACTCAAATCATGTTATCGCCATCAACGTTTGCTTTCACAAAATGCTCCAAGGGGTACTTCTGAAGCTGATACCATCCTTTTCACCAACCAGGATGTCTCTATCGAATCAGGTTTTCAGAACCAGTCTCTTCATTGCATGTAGATTATAGCCTATCTAATTTAAAAAAGCAAAAAATAAAAGAGCACGACTTAAGTGCTCTTACATAGGTTTAGTTGATTCTCTTTCCGTATAGACGTAATTGAGCTCAATCTCTTGATCGTAGGAGTTGTCTTGTTTTAACATCTTCGTCAAAACACGCATCGCTACCGCCCCTAAATCATAGGACGGAATGGAGAAACTTGAGATTCTTGGCCGTACCATACTATTGTATTTAGTATCGATGACACAGATAATTTCAAGATCCTCTGGAACCTTGATGCCCGATTCGGTGGCCGCGTTGATTGCCGCAAAAGCTTGAGAATCACGATAGGCAAAGAGCAAATCATATTTATTTTCTTTGAAATGCTCCAATAAGAAGTCGTAGGAAGTTCTAAACTTTCCAGGAATTTTAATAAAATTATCAAATTCTAAATCAAATTCTTTAAACGCTTTCTTAGCACCATTAATCATCAAGCGACAGGAATAATTGTTTTTACGGTCTTGAATAATGCCGATATCCCTATACCCGTGAGCTAAATAGCGCTTCGTTTGTTCATAGACGGCATTTTCAATATCAACAAAGACCGAGGATAAAGAATCGCCCGATAATCGATTGTTAATAATGACAATCGGAATCTCATAATTAGCCAGTTGATTAAGCATTTCCTGCTCAAGCTTGTCGTTATATATAATGGCTCCATCAACCCGCGATTTAATCACGGTTTCGATAATTTCGCTTAACTCAGAAATACCTTCGGTAGTGGTATGTAGCATAATATTGTACTTATAAATACGGGCTACATCCAATAAACCGTTGATGATATTACCGGTATAGGTAAAACTTGCTTCTGGAATAATCAAAGCGATGGTCGTAGTACGCTGCAAAGCTAAACCTTGAGCAATGGCATTGGGTTTGTATCCAAGTTTCTCAATAGCCGCCTCAACGCGGGCGCGCGTGTCTTTGCGTACTACATCAACGCCATTAATGACTCTGGAGACGGTAGCTAAAGAAACCTTAGCTTCACGCGCTACATCATAAATAGTAACTCGTTTCATGGCTAATGACTTTCATCGTGGATGATTTCTTGAGCTTCGTCTTTTATTTCTTCGACAACCTCTTCAACGGATTCACCGGAGACTTTATCTTTAACGTGTTCCCAAGTATCTAAACTTTTTTGTTTTACTTCTTCGTAAACATCAGCGGTTTTATCTTTAACTTGATGCCAAGTTTCGCTCGCTTTCTGATTGAGGTCTTCAAGGTTTAATTTGTCCGAAACCTGCTGAGCCAGTTCTTTGGACTTTAATGTTGCTTTATAAACCCAGTCTTCGGATTCTTCCTTTAATTGATGGATAAAATCACTAATATCCATACCTTCTAAAGCATGAGCTTCTTGTTCTTTAACTTGATCTACAAAAAGCTTAAAACGTTCTTGGAAATGATCGAGATATGATTCAACTTCCTCTACCGATTCTAAACTAACTAAATCACTACTAGCTTTCTTTAAATCATGACTAATTCGATAAGAACTAGCGACACGCAGTGCTTTAAGACGATCTTCAACTGGAGAATCTTGTGCTTCTTGAATTAAACCAGCGATTAAATCTTCACTAACGTACTGAATCTCTTCAAAAATACTTGTAACTTTGTTTTTTAAATCACTCATTTTGTGGTATCCTTTCCATCAAACTTAGAACGAACAAAGGCTACACCATCTCTCATTTTGGAGACGCCTTTATTAGCTGTCTTTAAAACATTACCAACGGCCTTATTAGCCGTATCGTTCACAGCAGAAACTGAACTCGATACTTTAGCTACCATTTCTAAAGGTTCATCTAAAGCTACCATCTTCTTGTTTACATCCGCCATTAAGGTATTGACATTTTCGATAACCTTATTGGTATTGGGTACGATATTATCGTTTGATAGTTCAATTGTTCGTTTCAGTTCTTTTAACAATTTAACTACATGTATAAATACATAAACTAAAGCTAATAAAGCTAATACTCCAGCAACAGGTAAGAGTGCTGAAAAAATTTCTTTTACTTGATCCATTTTTATTACCACCTCGTACTAATTATAACTATCTCTGAAACAATTTTCAATAATCTTGATACCGCTAACAAAGAAAAAAGAGACTATTTGATCTCTTTTCGATGAACTTCTTTAACTAAATCCTTTAATTTATATACATCCTTAGTGGAAACAAACAAATAGCAAGCTTTTCCGTTAGCGGCTACTCTGGCTGCCCCTTCCCAATCTTCGGATACAACTTCGACATCTTCCATTGCTTTAACAAAGTCTTCTAAATAGTATTGGATATCTTCCACGGCCCGTGCTCCCGAATAAAACGGAGTTATATAAGCGACATCCGCCATATGTAAAGCCTCATAGAACTCTTGTTCGAAGTATTGAGCTCGTGAGAGACGGTCGGGTTTATAAACGATGACTAATTTATTATCCGGGAAGCGACGACGACAAGCATCGATGGTTACTTTGATTTCGGTTGGGTGATGCGCATAATCATCGATATAAATCGAACCATTTTCTTCTTCGATAATAAAGCGACGACGTTGACCTTTGAAATTGGAAATATATTTCAAAGCTAATTGAACGGGTTCGCCTAGAATTAATGCCATACCAATACTGGCTAAAGAATTTAATAAATAATGACGACCAACAAACGGAATATAAGTAGTGCCTAAATAATTATCATCAACCACTAAATCAAATTGAGAACCTTCTCGACTTTCCACGATATTGATGGCTTTAATGCGGGCCTCACTATCGATGCCATAGGTAAATAAATCTAAACCGCTATAATCTAACTTTCTAACGTTCAAATCATCCCAACAGACAACAATGCCCTTCTTTATTTGATTGACGAAGGTTTGGAAAGAATCCAAATAAGCCTCGATCGTTGGGAAAAAATCGACATGATCCAAATCGATATTGGTAATGATGGCATAGGTTGGATGATAGCTTAAAAAGGTATTGCTATATTCATCCGCTTCGACGACAAAGTATTGGTCTTCTTTATCAAGCTTACCACTACCATCGCCAATCAGATAACCGGTAGGAGCAATTTCACTTAGTAGTGCCGTCAACATCCCCGTAGTTGTTGTTTTACCATGACTTCCAGCAACGCCAATTGAAGTATATTGAGACATAATCTCAGCCAAAAATTCACGAAATTTATATTTCTTAACGGTAGGATTGTTTAACGCTTCATAAACCTCAATATTGCGCTGATCAAAGGAATTACCAATGACTACCGTCATATTATCGACAATATTAGCTCGACTAAATTTCTTAATCGGAATCTGATTTTCTTCTAAAGCTTTCTGCGTAAAAATATAAAGATCAACATCCGAACCACTGACTTGATAGCCCAAAGATTTTGCGATTAAGGCTAACGAGGCCATCCCCGATCCTTTTATGCCGATGAAGTAAATTGAGCCTTTCATTAGTTATCTTCCGTTATGTCGATAAAACGAACATGTTCACGGCTTTGAAACTCTGTAGCATCCAATTCCACATCAAACAGCGTAAATTCTAAATCTTGTTGATGTTCTAAATCCAACATTTCTTCTAAGGTCATGTTTTTATCATCGCTTTTTCTGATCGTTGGACTTTTGCGACGACGGCGTTTAACCACCGGTTTTTCAGCTTTATAATCAACTTCACCATAAATTGGAGATAAGATTTGCGTATCTTCAAGTTTTGGTGGTTTTGGTTTCATCGCTTCAATTTGGGCGGTTCTTTGTTTTTCTTCCTCAGTTAAACCAAACATTGGTGAAATCACTGGTTTTGGTTTATACGGTTGAGGTCGTTTAAGTGGAGCTTTTCGTTCAACGATTGGGGTTGGTTTTGGTTTGCTTTCAAAGCTTGGTTGAACCGGTTCAACCGTCTCATCACTCTCCTCAAGGATTGCTTGTGCGGCCGTTAGGTCAATTCTTTGTACCGGACGCTGAAAAGCTTCAGGTTTTACTGTTTCGTTTCTTTCCTGTGGACTTTCTTTCGGTTGAATGGGTTCTACTTTTCTAATTTTGGGCTGCTTTGGCTGAAGTTCAATTTCAGATAATTCTTCTTCAATTTCAACCTCTTCGAAAAGTATCGATTTCAGTTTCTTAAACATTGAATCACTCCTTAAATTAATCGTATCTAACTATTGAGTCTATTTTATCGTTATTTAGTCCTTCTAGCAAATGCTTCATCGCTAAAAAGACCGCTTCAATATCGTCAAGGTCAACTATCGTTGAATTAGTATGAATATAACGTCCACAAATACAGGCGGTTAAAGTGGCTACGCCAGCTAATGACTTATGAATCGCTCCAGCATCGGTACCCCCATTGGATAAGAAGTATTGATGTTTAATTTCATTGTCTTTGAGAATCGCCTCATAATGGTTAATAAACTTACGATGTGCGATAAAGCTACCATCCATGACTCGAACCAAAGCGCCCAGACCGAGTTGGCCTAAAGGTTTATTGGAAACGATATCGTTGGCTGGAGAACAATCAAAAACAATCGCTAAATCCGGCTGGGTTAGGTAGGTAATCGTTTGAGCACCACGTAGACCAACTTCTTCTTGAACCGAAGCACCAACTACTAAATGATAGTCTAACTCTATATCTTTAAGTTCTTCAAGTAGCATCAATCCAAGGGCACAGCCAAAGCGATTATCAAAAGCTTTCGCAAGCAAACGCTTCTCACCTAACTGCTCAAATGGACCATCAAGAACCACCTGATGGCCAATTTTTATGCCGGCTTTTAGCACTTCCTCTTTACTGGTAAAACCTAAATCCAAAACCATATCGTCGATATTGCTTGGCTTATTACGCTGTTCAGGAGTTAGTAAATGCGGTGGAATTGATCCAATCGTGCCTTTGAAAATTTGATAATCATCAGTAACTAAAACGGCGCGATGTCCAAGGATATTTTGAGTGTTCCAGCCCCCTACTGTCCGCAATTTTAGTAAGCCTTGATCGCTGATATAATTTACGATAAAACCGATCTCATCCATATGAGCGAGTAACAATACTGTTTTCGCTTCTGGATTTTTCGATTTCTTCAAAGCTACGATACTACCTAAATTATCTATTAATACTTCATCCGAAAATTCTTCATAAAGTGGTTTTAGATAATTTCTCACGGCATTTTCATGTCCAGAAATACCGTATATTTGAGTCAATTCTTTTAAATAGTGAATGGCTTTGGTTTTATTAAACATTGTTTCGTCTCCATACTGCCCGATAAATGGGCTGATTTAAATCCATAAATCGTTGTTCATATTCCGTAATTGGGTCATCATTTTCTACTTGTCTAAAATCATCATTTCGATCGATCAGCTGCCAATGGTTTTCTTCAAAATAGCCGATCGAGTCGTAAAAGAACGATCGATTATCTGTTTTCTGAATAATTTCGCCATTGTTTTCTAGCAATTTTTCATAGATAGCTAAGCGACTTGGATACGTTAAACGTCGCTTTTGTTGATGGTTTTTAGGCCAAGGGTCGCTGAAATTCAAATGAATTCGCGACAATTCGCTTTCAGCAAAATACTCCGTAATCGCATCACTATTGGCAATAATGAAACGATGATTATCTCCGATATCACTCACTAAGGCTTTCTTTAGGGCAATCACCGCCACATCGGTCATTCTTTCAATGGCGATGACCAGGGTTGTTGGATCCTCTTTAGCTAGATTTAGCCAGTAGTCCCCTTTTCCGGCCCCGATTTCTAAAACAACCTTTTCAAAGTCGCCCAGTGAGCGCCAGCGCCCTTTATAAGCGCTGGGATTTGTGATCAATAGGTTTGAAGTTTCGGCTTGGGCTAATACCTGATTGGCCCAAGGTTTCTTACGCAGCCTCATTAAGGTCTACGGTTAAACGATAGAGAGCTTTCGCATAAATAGCGGTTGCTAATACTAGGCTTTCAATTTCCATACCTTCATCTTTTTCATGTGGTCCACCGACATGACTTGGTTTTGGTCGAGTTGGTAAGCTTGGACCAAAGGCAAAATGATTTGGTAATTTTCGAGCATAAGTACCACCGCGGGTTGTTTGAGCAGGAGTAAAGGTATCCTTGCTAAATTCACGATACGTTTCCACACAAACTTTAACTAAATCCGAATTCGGATCTACAAATAATGGTGCACTATCAGTCAAGACCGTAATTTCTAAATCGAGGTCTTGTTTGCTTAAGGCTTCTTTCATTTTAGCTAAAATGGCCTTTGCATTGGTATCGTTTGGATAACGCATATCGATTGTAAGCGAAATCGTTTCATCAATATTTACAATCCCTAAATTCATCGTCAAAGGCCCCATATAGTAACCATCGATATCTACCCCTAAGCCATGACCAAATGGACTATGTAACATCTTAGCAAGCTTCTTTAATAAGTCATCATGATAGCTGTTGGCGACAAAGTTAATTGCATGGTAAGCGGCGTTTACACCTTTATGTGGCCAAGCGCCATGAAACGCCTTCCCATGAATGGTATACAAAGCCCCTTCTTCAGTTAGTTTACAACTACCTTCTAAACGATTGCTTTCTAGATAGAATTTAAATAAATCATCTTTCAATTCACCATCCACTAATACATCGCAATGAGCAATGACAATGTTAGGGCGAGTTCCAGCGTTTAGTTTCTTAATCACCGTCGTATTTTTAGTTTCTAAGCGGGTATCAAAAATACCGCATTCTCCATAAATAGCTGGGAAATCGGCATCAGGAACAAAACCGAAAGTTGGTTGTTCTGGATGATTGGCAACAAAGTAATCCATACATTGCATGCCCGTTTCTTCGTTGGTTCCCAAAATTAGCCAGATTCTACGTTTGAAATTTAAATCTAAATCTTGAAGGATTTTCATCGCGTAAAAAGCAGCTACGGTTGCGCCTTTATCATCATCGCTACCGCGACCAAAGATATAACCATCTTCAACTTCACCGGCTAGCGGATCTTTGCTCCAACCATCCCCAATCGGTACGATGTCTAAATGTCCAAGCATAGAAACTATTTCTTCACCACTACCAAGTTCAATAATGCCCGCATAATGATCGACATTGGTTGTTTTAAAACCAGAGATTTGCCCTTTAGCAAGCATTAGTTGTAAAATTTCATCTAATTTCTCACCAAATGGTGCTGTTTCGGATTTAGTGGCTGGATCTTCTATGGATTCAATAGCAATCAATTCTTTTAGATCGCTAACGATGGCCTCTTGGTATTGACGAGCGTGTTTTAGAAAATCTATCATTCTTGTTTTTCCTTTCTTGGACGATAAGAACGTCGTTGTTGTGGTCTACGATCCTGACGTTGTGGTTCTACATAACCTTCCGGTTTTTCAATCAAATCGCGGCGCGAAACATTGACTCTGCCTTTGTCATCGATTTCAGTAACTTTGACGCGTACCTTATCGCCAATTTTGAAGAAGTCTTCCGGTTTATTAACGCGCTCCCAAGCAATCTTGGAAACGTGTAGTAAACCATCGGTTCCTGGGAATAACTCGACAAAGGCACCAAAGTTTTCTAAACGCACCACTTTTGCGTCATAGATTTCTCCGACTTCAGCGGTTCTTACGATATTTTCAATCATTTGTTTAGCTTTTTCGATTGGTTCTAAATTGGTATGATAAATTACGACTAAACCACTATCTTCGATATCGATCTTGACATCATCGCATTCTTCGATAATGGCATTAATAACCTTACCACCAGTTCCGATAACCTCACGGATTTTATCCGGATCAATTTGTAATTGAGCGATCTTAGGCGCATAGCGGCCAACATTTGGTCTCGGTGTGTCAATTGCGGTTTTCATATTCTCTAATAGCGCATGGCGACCAATCTTAGCTTGTTCTAAAGCTTCTTTTAAGATTTCTTCGGTTAAACCAGCGATTTTGATATCCATTTGTAACGCGGTTATCCCTTTTTCGGTACCAGCGACTTTGAAGTCCATATCCCCAAAGTGGTCTTCCATTCCTTGGATATCGGTTAAAATTGAATAAGAATCACCATACGTAACAAGTCCCATTGCGATTCCCGATACCATACCAGAAATAGGTACTCCTGAAGCCATTAACGACATAGTTCCAGCACAAACCGAAGCCATCGAGGATGAACCGTTGGATTCAAGCACTTCCGCTACTGAACGAATCGTATATGGGAATTCTTCAAAGGTCGGTAATACATAGGATAAAGCGCGTTCACCAAGCGCTCCATGACCGATTTCTCGACGTCCTGGAGATCCCATACGACCAGTTTCCCCGACACTATACGGTGGGAAATTATAATGATGCATGAAACGTTTCTCTTCAATTTCCGTCAAATCATCGATGATTTGATTGTCTCCACGAGCACCTAAAGTCGTGACCGACAAGACTTGAGTTTCCCCTCGGGTAAACAAGGCGGAACCATGAGCTCTAGGTAAAATATCGACTTGTGAGTCCAGCGCACGTAATTCATCAAGCTTACGCCCGTCAGGACGTACTTTATCAACCGATATTAAGCGACGTACTTCATCGGCCACAACGGAGTCACAGTACTGTTTGACTTGTTTTAACGCTTTGTCTTTGACTTTTTCATTATCAAAAGTTTGAGTCGCTTCGTATTGAGCGATAGCTAATTCCGTGATTTCATCAATCTTATGATAACGTTTTAACTTCTTCACAATGGAAACGGCTTCTCTTAGTTCCGCTTCGTACTGTGATTTAACATAATTGGATATTTCAGTATCAATTTCATATAAATCGATGCTTCTTTTATCTTTGCCAACTGCTTCGGCGATTTCTATTTGGAAATCACAAAGTTGTTTAATGTACTCGTGACCAAACAGCATCGCTTCTAACATTTCAGCTTCCGTGGCTTCTTTAGCTCCGGATTCAACCATGTTGATGGCTTGTTTCGTACCAGCGACGACTAAATCGATTTTTGATTGTTCTAATTCTTCCTGAGTTGGATTAATTACATACATGCCATCTATTAAGGCAACTTGAACTCCTGCAATCGGACCATTAAATGGAATATCCGAGACCATTAACGATAAACTAGCGCCAAACATGGCAGCCATCTCCTGAGAGCAGTCTTGATCAACGGAAAGAATAGTATTAACTACTTGGACTTCATTACGAAACCCTTCCGCAAACAATGGTCGGATAGTTCTATCAATTAAACGCGCACTTAAGGTTGCGTGTTCGGATGGACGTCCTTCTCTTCGTAAAAAGCCACCCGGAATTTTTCCTACAGAATATAATTTTTCTTCAAATAATACCGTTAATGGAAAGAAATCCAAATCTTTAGCTTGTGAGCTAGCGGTTGCGGCAGATAAGACTACCGTATCTTCATAACGAACTAAGACAGACCCCCCGGCCTGTTTGGCGATTTCACCTGTTTCTACGGTTAGTTCACGACCGCAGAAATCTCTTGTAAATACATGTTTTGCCATTTTTTCTCCTTACATATATATCTATACTATTTTAACATAATTAGCTTCGATTATAACAATATCGAAGCTATTATCTATATACTCATTACTTATAGAACAAAAAAACCCAGAAACTGGGTTTTCAAAACTACTTTCTTAATCCAAGACGGGTAACTAAAGTACGATAACGGTTAACATCTTTTTTCATCAAATAGTTGAGTAAACGACGACGACGTCCAACCATCATACGTAAGCCACGAAGTGAATGGAAATCTTTTGGATGAACCTTAAGATGTTCCGTCAAAACTGAAATTTGTTCAGTTAGAACCGCAATCTGTACTTCTGGAGATCCGGTATCGCCTTCGCTTAACGCATAAGCTTTAATTAGTTCTTGTTTTCTTTCTTGACTAATCATATTTTTGTCCTTCTTTCTAGTCCTATAGAACCGCGCATCCGTCGACAACTCGTAATGCCCAGTACTAAAGCTTAGTAAGTATATCAAGCTTTTGAAGGCTTTTCAAGTGAAAACGCATCAATCCATGAACTCAATTAAAATATCGTTCAACATCATCCGTCCCTGTGAAGTGGCTTTTAACGAAGTATCATCAAGGACTAACAAACCAGCTTTCAAATACGATTGTAGCTTCGCATTAGTTAAGGGGAAAATGTCTAAGAAATTTTTATTAAACTTATTTTTAAAGCGCTCAAACGAGACCCCTTCTTCAAGTCGAAGATTCATCATCAAAAACTCAAAATAACGATCACTCTCCGTTAATTGAATTACGTCTTCCTTTAAAAATGGATTATTTAAATATTGAACAAATTTTGTGGTATTGGTATAGCGTTGATTACCCTCTTTACCGGAAGCCCCTAATCCTATACCAATAAAATCATCATAATGCCAATAGACTTGATTATGCAACGACGGGAAGCCCGGCTTACAAAAATTGGCGACCTCATAATGTAAATAGCCCGCTTCTTTTAGTTTATCTACAATTAACTCAAACATCTCCGTCTCTAAGCTATCGGAAATCGGTTTGATTTGTTGACGA
The DNA here is from genome assembly GCA_023388535.1 of Bacillota bacterium. Taxonomy (GTDB): domain Bacteria; phylum Bacillota_I; class Bacilli_A; order Erysipelotrichales; family Erysipelotrichaceae; genus JBNRMW01. The sequence continues at coordinate 45,923 of JAEWFZ010000034.1, forward strand.
CCTAAATATGAATTAGCTTCAATTGTTAAGCTGTAAACACTTAGATGAGGCGGTTCTAAATCAATTAATCGTTCTAAATCAAGGGCTAATTCCGCTAAAGTTTGATTGGGCCAAGCATAGATTAAATCAAGTGAATAATTATCGATACCAATCGCTTTAAAGTCTTGGATACAAGTAATCACGTCTTCAAACTGATGTTGGCGATTCATTTGTATAAGAATATGAGGATGGGTTGATTGGGCCCCGATGGATACCCGATTAACCTTAGATTCTTTTAAGATTTGATACTTAAGCGGCGTCATCGTTTCCGGATTAACTTCAATGGTTACTTCCTGACAATCCTTAAGATAATTCGTTAATAAATCAAAGAGGTATTTTAGTTGTTCTTCATTGAGGGCGGTAGGTGTGCCCCCACCAATATAAAAGGTCTTTAATTCTTGCGGTAAACGCTGAATTTGTTGTTCTAAACTGGTGATATATTGATCAGCTAATCCCTGATGATAGCCACAACGGGTAAAGTCACAATAGCTGCAATGATGCGCACAAAAAGGAATATGCAAATAGGCCGCCTTAGTCATAGTGGCGACCCTTTACAATATCCATTTTATGCTTAATTAAATCATAGATATCAACATCGTACATTTTAGCTAAAGTAAAAGCATAGGATAAAACATCGGCCAATTCATCTAATACATCTTCCTTTGATTTTTCATAAAAGGCTTCTTTTAATTCTTTGGCTTCTTCGACGATGCAGTTGACCACAAACTCTTTGGTATCGGTTTGATCCCAACCAAAATGACTGCGCATATCTTCGATGAGTTCATAAATGCTGGATATCTTAGTCATCGTCCATCGCTAAAACCGACATGAAGGCTTCTTGTGGTACTTCGACACGCCCAACTTGCTTCATCCGTTTCTTTCCTTCTTTTTGTCGTTCCAGTAATTTCTTCTTACGGCTAATATCGCCACCATAGCATTTTGCTAGGACGTTTTTACGCAAGGCGGAGATATCGGCTCTGGCGATAATTTTCTGTCCAATAGCGGCTTGAATTGGGATTTGGAATTGATGTCTTGGAATTAATTTTCTCATTTTCTCTACGATACTACGCCCACGTTGTTGAGCAAATTCGCGGTGCACAATCACGCTTAAGGCATCGACCACTTCTCCGTTTAATAGGATATCCATCTTCACTAGTTTAGATTCGCGATAGCCGATGACTTCGTAGTCCAAGCTAGCATACCCTTTGGTTTGTGATTTCAATTGATCGAAAAAGTCATAGACTATCTCTGCTAAAGGTAGTTCATAAATAATATTCATCCGATTCGCATCGAGGACTTCCATATCCACATAGATACCCCGTTTCTTTTGACAGAGTTCCATGATGGCACCAATGAATTCATTAGGTACGATGATCTGGGCTTTGACAAACGGTTCTTCGATTTTTGCGATCATTTGTTGTTCCGGCATTTGACTTGGATTTTCTATTTCATGTTTCTTACCATCGGTGGTGGTAACATGAAAAATTACCGAGGGTGCCGTAGATATTAATTCAATGCCATATTCTCGTTCCAAGCGTTCTTGAACAACATCCATATGTAAAAGACCCAAAAAACCACAGCGATAACCAAAACCTAACGCTTGTGAAGTTTCCGGTTCAAAACGAAGCGAGGAATCATTAAGCGATAGTTTTTCCAAACCATCTCTTAAATCGGTGTATTTGGAAGATTCAACGGGATAGAGTCCACAAAATACCATCGAAGGTAATTTACGATAGCCAATTAAAGCCTTGTCGGTTGGATTAGCTACCGAGGTAATGGTGTCCCCTACACCAACATCTTGAATCGATTTAATAGCTGCGGTTAAATAACCGACTTCTCCGGTTACTAAGGATTTCTTAGCAATCTGATGTGGAGCATAGACCCCTACTTCATTGACTTCATAAACGGCATCGTTGGCCATAAAACGAATTTCATCTCCTACACTTACCGAACCATTTTTAATTACCACAGAAACGATAACGCCCTTATAGGCATCATAAAGCGAATCAAACACTAAAGCCTGTAAAGGGGCATTAACATCGCCTTTGGGGGCTGGAATTTTATTAACCACCGCTTCCAAAACCGATTCAATTCCAAGGCCACTTTTGGCGGAAATAAGCGGAATATCGGTGGTGTCTAAACCAATGACATTTTTGATTTCTTCTTTGACATGTTCAGGACGAGCGGTGGGAAGATCGATCTTATTAATCACGGGAATGATTTCTAAATCATTTTCTATCGCTAAGTAGACATTAGCCAAAGTTTGAGCTTCAATCCCTTGAGCCGCATCCACAACCAAAATAGCGCCTTCGCAAGCAGCTAAGGAGCGTGAGACTTCATAGGAAAAGTCGACATGTCCTGGAGTATCAATTAGATGTAAGATATAGTCTTCTCCGTTTTTAGCCCGATAATTTAGTTGTACAAAATTAAGCTTAATGGTGATACCGCGTTCGCGTTCCAAATCCATAGCATCAAGTAATTGAGCTTTCATTTGTCGTTTTTCAACCGTATTGGTAGCTTCTAAAAGACGATCGGCTAAAGTTGATTTACCATGATCGATATGGGCTACAATAGAGAAATTTCTTATATGAGATTGTTTCATGAACTATCCTTCCAAAGTCTTTGGTATCTGACTTCTTATATATTGTACCAAAGGCGCTAAAATTATTGAAAATAAAGAATTGATGATTAAAATAATAGAATTATTTAATATGGCTTCGTACCAAATGCTAGAATCACTGACAAAAATATCAATCAGGCTTAGACTAACAATCCACAAGATAGCCCCCATAATAATTAAAGCATTATTATTAAACCTCTGAGAATCGGAAATCTTAGTTAAACTTATGAAACTAAAAATAAACAACGCTAACAAACTACTAAACAAAGTTACCTGATTAAAACCAGTAATTAATACGGGGAGAAAAAATCCTAGAAAGACACCCAAACTTAAGCGGATTTCCCGGATAACAACCCCCACCACAAAGACTAAAGTATAACTAAGCTGAATCGAAAAACTTCGATTAATCGGTATTTTCAGAATAGCAATTAAAGAAAATAACAATAAAGCAATAAAAATATTGTATACGATAATTTTAGCTTTAGTCATGGCATCTCTTTCCAATCCAATCTTGGTAGCCGTTATAAATATTTCGAGCTAGATTTAATTGTTTACCTTCCACTTGAAGTTCAGTGACAAGTATAAAGCCACCGTTAACCGCAATTTTTAAGCCGCTAACATCAAAACTAACAATAGTCGCAACGGGATAATTGTGATTGTTTAACTGATAGATTGAGGTTTTAAATTTGACGATTTTATCATCGATCTTTGTATAGGCCAAGGGAATTGGATTTAAAGCTCGAATATGATCATAGATTTGTTTGGCTGATTTGCTGAAATCAATTTTTTCGTCCGCTCGAGAAATGATTGGTGCATAGCTGACCAAACTTTCATCCTGGGGTTGAGCTAATATTTCAGATTCAAGAATTTTCTTTAAGTCGCGTTGTAAGTGCTGCTTGGCGGCATCGATTAGCTTATTCTCTAAACTAGCTAAAGTATCTTGAGCTTCAATTTCGACTTCGTACTGCGAGAAAACCGGACCACCATCCATAATTTTTGCTGAACGCATTAAACTGATTCCAGTAACCGTTTCTCCCTGAATCAAGGCATGCTGCATCGGGGCGCCACCACGATATTTAGGCAATAAAGAAGCATGTACATTAATTACCCCTAACGGGGTCATATTTAGGATACTATTTGGGATATATTGTCCATAAGCACAAGTAATGATGGCCTCGAGCCCTAATGCCTTTAAGTCTTCAAAAATATCGTTAATTTTATCCGGTTGCAAGATTAAAAGACCTTTACTCAAGGCTACTTCTTTAACAGCACTGGCGGTTAAGAGACGTTTTCTACCAACCTTACGATCGGGTTGGGTAATGACGGCTTCTATGACTAACCATTCATAGCTTAGTAATTCTTCTAAAACTTCAGCCGCAAATTCGGGGGTGCCCATGTAGGCCACTTTAATCTTTGACAAATACATCACTCCTGCCAGATATTATAACATATGAGATAACTTAGTAGACGCTTCAATACAAACGGCTAGATATCGACTTTATCACTTACTTTAAAACATTAATTTTAATTGCAAGTCGTTTTATAGTTTGCTATAATGCATTATGACATTTCTAGGAGGTGAAAGGATGCCTAATACAAAACAACAAGCGAAACGCGCAATTACCGATCAAAAACGTGGTGCCGTTAATAAAGCCAAACGGACGCAATTAAAAACTGCCGTAAAAGCAGTTAAGAACGCGGTTAACGAAAATAATTATGAAGCTGCGGTTGAAAAACTAAATACCGCCAACAAATTATTAGATGCTAGTATTACCAGTAATCTAAATCATAAAAATAAAGTAAATCGTACAAAATCAAGATTAACTAAAGCGGTTAATGCCATAAAAGAATAAACCACATTGAAGTGGTTTTTTTTATTCGACTTTAATTTGGGTCGCTAGTCCGCCTAACGAAGTTTCTCTAAGCTCAACCGCTATCTTTTGTCCGGTATATTTCATGGTTTCCACAACATCATCAAAACGAACTCGGTTCGGCTTCATTCTTATTAATTGTTTAGCCATAAAAGCCGAATCGATCGATCGCAGCGCTGCCGCCCCATTGCGTTCAATGCATGGAATAATCACATAACCACCTACCGGATCACAGGTTAAACCTAAATGATGTTCCATCCCAATTTCAGCCGCATATTCTATTTCTTCAATAGAATCACTCATTAACGAAGCAATTGCGGCAGAAGCCATAGCACAGGCCACGCCAACCTCCGCTTGACAGCCACCTTCGGCTCCGGAAATAGTCGCGTTGGTTTTAACCAGATTCCCAAAAATACCACCGGTAGCTAAAGCATCAACTAATTTATCTTTATCGTATTTTAAATCATGGTGATAATAATACATCACGGCCGCTAACACCCCGGCGGAACCACAAGTCGGTGCCGTAACCACGGTCCCTAAAGTCGCATTTTCTTCCATCGTCGCATAGGCATAAGCAATTAGCCGTTGCCTTTTTATTTCATCATCGCTCAGGGCATCATTGGTTAAAGTATCTAGATAGAGTTTCTTCGCAATTCTTGGCATTTTCAAACGACCTAATAAATAACCTTCATTGGCTAAGCCGCTATCTATCGTGGTAAACATTTGTTGTAAAATCCCCTTCAAATAGGATTTGGCCTCTGGTTCATAAAAATACACATACTCAGCTAACGTTAGTTGATTATTTGTACAAAATTCATGAATCTCATTAAAACTTTGTTCTGGATAGACTTGCTTTTGAAAGTCAAAGTCTTGACCCAATATTTTGATTGAGCCCCCGCCCAAAGAATAAACTACCCAGGTATCTAATGGCTGATTAGAAGCGTAGCCTTTTATCGTTAAGCCATTTGGAAAATCATAGGACCAATCTAAAGCAAATTTAACTTCACAAGAAGCGGGTTTGGCCGCTTTTATTAAAGCCTCATCGCTATAATGACCTTTTCCGGTCAAAGATAAAGAACCATATAAGGTCACAAGAAAGTGATCCGCTTGGGGAAAAGACTTTTTATATAATTTTAAGGCTCTTTGTGGGGCGATGGTATGGGAACTGGAAGGTCCTGAACCGGTCTTATATAACTCTTTAATACTTTTCATTAAACTAATATCTCCAACATAAATTTCTCTAAAGCAAGATCTGCTTCTATCTTACCTAATTTGATTTCTTGATCGAGTATCGATAATCTAAAGAGATATGAAAGAGCTAGATTTGGGGTTATGATATGACGTTTGTGATTAAGAATATAGTGCACTTGGCGATCACTGAGTTTAAGTTTCTTGGCTATTTCATCGTGATTACGAATGAAATTGGCTAAGGTAAACAATTGGTAGTACTGACGTAATTGACGGGCCAATTGAAACAAGATGCTTTGTGCTTTAATGAATTGGTCTTTGAAGGATTGATAAATGATAAAAGCCTTCTTTTGTTGTTTCATTAATAAAGCGTCACAGAGCTCGTATATCTTGGCTTCATAGGGATCGTTAATCAAAGCTAAGATTTGTGATTCTGTTAAAGTATTATCCGCTAGTTGTAAACTATTTAACGTCGTTTTTAATTCACTAAAACTGGTGGTTCGTTTGACGATTTCATCAAAGACATTTTTTGATAGTTTGATATTGTATCGTTCTAAATTATGATTTAACATCCGAACTAGTTCATTAGGAGTATAGCTGACGTTTTCAAAAAATCGCGCATGGGTATTCAAAAACTTCATGATAGGTGTACTTTTTAATAACCTAGTTGCTTCGTTAACAAAGAAAAACTTCCAATCCTGATTAGCTTTTAAATGATGATTAATTAAGGTAGCTTCTCGTTCTGAAAACGGCCATTTAGCGGATAAACCAAAGAAGTTCTTGATGACAAAAATTTTCGGCTGAGCAAACAAAGAAATCGTTTCTAAATCAGCGATAAAATCAGCCAATTCAAACGCCGGATCGTCGGCGTTCCATTGAATCAAATCATAAGTTTCATCCGCCTCTTTCTTGATTTCTTGTTCCACTAAATAGAGCTGATACTCTAAATCTTTACCATAGTATACCTGTATCATAAATTCACCAGGTCTATTATATCAAAAATATCTTACTAGAAACGGATTCTGAGATGTCTCGTTTCTATCCAATTAATAAATCTTGAAAAATGAAGGCGGATAGTTCCCTGATCTTGAGTCACTAGGTATTTAATATTCAATTGATGTAAGGTTTTTAAGGTCTCCGGTGAGGGATGACCATAGACCTCTTTATCAGCACTAATAATGGCTAAATAGGGTCTTGTTTCTGCAAGGAAAAACTGATCGCTGGATGTCTTGGATCCATGATGCGCTAGTTTAATAATATCAACGTTCAAATCCGGATATTTCACTAAAAGTTGTCTCTCAACCTGTTTAGAGATATCGCCCGTATACAAAATCTTTGTATCGTTAATATTAACTAATAAAATTATAGAATTATCGTTTTCATCCTCGAACTCAATTTTGGCTAATAAGGGTTGAATAAAATTTGGTAATTGCTTGAGATCATCTTTTTGGGTAATTAAATCTTCTACAAATACTTCGTTTAACATCCGTTCTACCCCACCGCTATGATCACTATCTTGATGACTGACAATTAAATATTTTAAAGAGGCGATGCCCAAGCGATTCATTTCGGTAATTACCTGAAAACTTTGATTTAACTTACCAGTATCAATAAGAATGCCTTGGTTTGTATAGGGCAGTCGAATCAAACTGGCGTCGCCTTGTTTAACTTCGATAAAAGATATTGTCGTAATCGGATTTACCCATGGAAGTAAAAAAAGGATAAGCGGACATAGCCACGATATCCAAAAGTATTTATGATTCTTTATTAAACTCATTAACCAAATCAACGATAACAATAGCGGAGGCTTACCAATTAATCGAAAACTATTGAGATCGATAGTAGACAATAACTGAACCAACCCAGAAAGATAGCTTTCGCCAAGACCAAGTATAAGAAAAAATAATAACAACAAAGCTAGCATGGTTGATAGTATTTTAAACAACGGAAATAGAACTATCGAAACCAGATTTGCTTGAAAAAGAAAATTCATTTGTAAAAACAATAACCATTGAATTCGCAGAGCAAAAGCATTCTTATCGGTAGAAACAAAACGATAAAACGCAAGACTAAAAGGAAACCAAAAAGCTAAAGTAAAAATACTTAGCGGATAAATTACTAACAAAAGACTATACAGCAATACTTGTTGTCCAAGCTTGTCTTTAGAGCTAAAATTCAAAAAATGTCTTAGTAAAATCCGCATCATAACAAATGAGATCGGCATGATGATAAATAAAAACATGACTACAACTAACATTATTTTCTTAACAGTGTTTTGATAAAAACAAAGACTTAAACAACGTTGAAGATAACTTAAAAAGGAAGAAAACAAAATTCCTGTAGAAATAATAATGGTAAGTAACCCGGTTGTGTCTTGAATGGATTGATAACCAAGAATCTTATACATTAGCGCTTGTATGGGTGGATTTGACATTTGTTTTAGGGCTTTGATTAATGGTGAATCGAAAAGCTTTTCTATATTCTCAACCGGATCAATTTGATATTGATGACGTAAACTACTGTAAATCTCAAAGCTATCATTTTTCTTTGAAATTTGTGGCTCAAAGACGATATAGTCCCCGACTTCTGAACTGGTATCAAAACTAATAAACTGATTCATCCCAGATTGAATAATAGTTCGATACTCGTCCTGATAAACAACCCAGCCTTGATTTACCGTAGGGGTTATTGTAGTTAATAAATGGAGAATAAAAACTGAAGAAGTAACGATAATATATTTGTTAAATTTAATTTTTTGATAATAACAATAGATCCAAGTCGCGATTAACCAGATAAACCACAATCCAGTAGGTAAAAGTGGTTTAAGCATCAGCGCCAACAAAATAAATAAACTTTGACGCTCAATCATAGACAAATATCAGCTTTAATTAACTCAAATTTTTTAACTCCGATTCCCTTTACCTTTAAGAGATCTTCAATCAACAAGAAAGGCTGATTTTGGCGATAATCAATAATCGCCTGAGCTGTGGTTGGACCAATGCCCTTTAGACTTTGAAGTTGCTCTAAACTGGCTTGGTTGAGGGAAATGCATTGTTTTTCTTTCTTTTTGGGGATGGTTATTATGTCGTTTTTCTTTAAGTATTGATTGTAGTTTAAACTATCAAGATCAGCCTCTGGACTATAGGGAATTAAATTTAAAATATCCTTGAGTTGAGTAAATGGCTCGACCATTAAGCTTGTTACTTGGTCGACTTCTCCTTTTATCACAACTTCAAAAGGACTTTCTTCGATAAAAGCTTTTTTATCCATCGAACTATAAGGAAAATAAACTAAAATCGCTAGGATGGCTAATAAAAAAAGAAGTGGTTTCATGGTATCACCACTTCTTTATATTATTTCTGTTTAGTTTTTTCCTATTTATTTAATAGAAAGTATTTCCACACTATAGGACGGATTGACCTTAACCAGGCAGACATCGCCAACCTTTTTTTCAAGAATTGCTTGAGCTAAAGCGGTTTGGTTGGATAATTTTCCGTTTTCAGGATCGGATTCAACGGAACCTACAATGGTGTACTCAAAAACTTCTTCGGTATCGAGTTCTTTTAATTTTACACTTCTGCCTAATTGAACTTTCTTAGATTTCGTCGGAGCTTTTTCATCAATTAGCTCTACATTATTTAGCATATTTTCAAGTTCGCGAATCCGCGCTTCTATTTTTGCTTGGCGATCTCTAGCGGCATCGTAGTCTGCGTTCTCTGATAAATCTCCTTGTTCACGGGCGGCACGTAGCTCGTCCTTGATTTCGTTACGAACGACATGAATTAGATATTCTTGTTCTTTAATCAGTTCGTTCAACCCTTCTTGGGTGACCATTACTTTTTGTTTATTGCTCATAGTATCTCCTTAAATTCCTTTGCGATTATAGCATATTTTGGGCAATGATGCTATTAATCTTGGTTACCAGTAAATCAATGGCTACTTTATTATGTCCACCTTCAGGAATGATGACATCGGCGTAACGTTTACTTGGTTCAACGAATTGCTCATGCATCACCCTGACCGTATTCATATACTGATGGACGACCGATTCAAGCGAGCGACCACGCTTTTTAACGTCGCGCAGTAAACGCCGGATAAAGCGGACATCGGCTGGCGTATCGACAAATATTTTAATATCTAATAATTCACGCATCGTTTCATCTTCCAAGGCGAATAGACCCTCGATAACCACGACATCGGTCGGATAAATGGTTTCAATTTTGTCCGAACGGGTATGTTGCACGTAATCATAGACGGGTTTTTCGATGGTGTGACCTTGTTTCAATTGGTTGAGCTGAAAATGCATTAAATCATTGTCAAAAGCTAAGGGATGATCATAGTTTTGAAGATAGCGTTGTTCCAAGCTCATCTCCGATTGGTCGTTATAATAATCGTCCATTTTGATGATTTGAAAAGAATGTTCAAATTGATCTTTTAATTTATTAGCAATACTGGTTTTACCCGAAGCGGAACCACCAGCAATCCCAATCATTAATACTTTTTTCATTATCTATTCCTCAAATACTTGTCGACATTAGCTTGATGTTCTTTGCTTGTCTTAGCAAAATACATCGTTTTTTCTACCGAATAAACATCCGAGATAAAATATAAATATTCCGTTTCAATCGGATCTATAATAGCGTTTAGTGCGGTCACCGAAGGATTGCCGATGGGACCAATCGGTAGTCCTACATGTTGGTAGGTATTGTATGGGGAATCAAAAACAACCAGTTCGCATTGTCTCCAATCGTTAAATATTTGTTTGGCATAACATACCGTTGCCGACATACCTAACTTCATTTTTTTATCCAAGCGGTTATAAATAACCGAACCAACATTTTTCATATCAATCGGTTTGGCGGCTTCAGCTTGTACGATCGAAGCTAACGTAAAGATGTCATGGGTCGATAGTTTGGTAGCTTCAAACTTGCTCTTATTGGTTTTATAGTAGCGCTCCGTTAAGTCCAGGATCTTAGTGGTAATTTCTAAAATAGAAGCCTCCTGCATCACCTCATAGGTTTCAGGAAATAAATACCCTTCCAATTTTGAAAACAAATTATCGCTTAAGATATCTTCACTTAAGACTTCGTATTTATCAATTAAGGGTTGTAAAAACGCTTCGCTATTCCACGCTTCTAAAAGGCTTTCTTCTGTGACATAACCTTTACTAGCTATCGCTTTAGCATAATCCTTTTGACGTAAGCCTGGAATTAAGGTAAAAGTATATACCTTTTGAACAATATTCTTACTGTCTGATAAATACTCCAAAATCTCTTGGGTAGACATTGATTTTGAGATTTCAAATTCACCCGCTTTAGGGACAAAAGGACCTTTGCTTTTATTTAAATACTTACTATAACTGGCTGAACGAATGAAGCCTTCGCTTTCTAGTTTAGCTACGACCGTATTAAAACTTGAACCAGAGTCGACTTCAAAAGACTCTTTTTCAACGGTTTCGCTACTCATAGGATCACCTAAATGGATGAAATAATCATAGACAAAGTATCCGGTAATTCCCACTAATCCTAGAATTATTGAAATGATTATTATCCACTTCTTCATTAGTTGGTCTCTTTTTCGTGACAATCACAATTTGGATCGTCTTTTTCACAATCACAATCGTGGTGATGGTGGTGGTGATGGTGATGATCGTCTTCCGATTCATCTTCGGTCATAAACGTATTAAAGACTTCTTGAATCATTTCCCATTCCTCATCATCTTCAACCGGGAATAGTTGACCTTCATCGGTATATGAAGATACATAAACATCGCCACCCGGTTCTTGAGCATCATAATAAAAGACATAGGCTTTATTATTCTCATCCGAGGTAAAGGTAAACAAAATTACCATTTCTTTCTCAACACCATCTTCATTGATGATGGTCAGAGTTTCATCCATTAATTCTTGACTCATTGTCTAATCTCCTTTTATCTAAATAGCGCTGTAAAATCTCAATAGCAGCCACTTGGTCAATAACTTTTTTGCGTTTTTTACGTTTCATATCTAACGCAATTAAGCTTTTTTCGGCGGCTAACGTTGAATAGCGCTCATCCATTAAAATAACTTCCTTTTCGTAACGTTGTTCTAGTACTTCTTTAAAATCTAAAGAAATTTGAGCTCGCGGTCCCAAATCTCCATTTAATAGTCTAGGTAAACCCAAGACAAAAACCTCAGGTTTTATTTCATCAATAATCTCATCCAATTGATTTAAGATATTTTCATATTTATTGCCATGAAAGGTCAAGGTACTATGTGGATGAGCCAGCAAACCTAAGGAATCGGATACGGCGATTCCTAAAGTTTTCGATCCCAAATCAAAGCCTACAGCTATCGGTTGTTTCATTCTTCAAACAAGTAGGCGCGCACTAATTCTTCAATGATTTCAAAACGTTCAATTTGTTGAATTAAGCTACGTGCGTTGCGATGACTTGAAATATAGGCAGGATCATTGGTTATTAAATACCCCGCCAATTGATTTACGGTATTATATCCGCGCTCATCCAAAGCCTCAGCCACTTGTTTTAAAGTGTTTCTGATGTTTTCCTGATGAATGACTTCGGTTGAATAATGCATGGTTTGGGTTAAATCTTTCTTTTCCAAGACAATCCCTCCTTTAGCTATAATTCTATCGTATCTTAAAAGTTATTTAAAGTGTTTAGTTAGTAAATTGCTTACAAAGCGAATGATTTCTTCAGTTTTCGTAACATCTTTAGCACCGCCCTGAGCGAAATCTTTACGACCACCACCACGACCATCGGCTATAGCCGCGGCTTCACGAACTAATCGACCCGCTTCTAGACCAGATTTAATCGCCAATTCACTGACTGAGGCAATTAATGTCAAACTATCTTCTTGTTCGAATACCGCAAAGATTACCGCATTCTCTAATTTTTGTTTCAGTAAATCGACCAGTTCCTTCCCAGCCGCTACAGGGGTTTTCGCTGAGAATACTAAGGTATTAACATCCGCGAGTTTTTCCACTTTGGTTAATAAGGAATCGAGCATGACGGTGTTACTTTGTTGGTGTAGTTTTTGAATCTCCTGTTTCTGAGTTTCGACTTGGTTGAGCAATTGATTGAGCTTTTCTTCAAATTTAGCTAAAGAATTTACGCCGGCTTTTTGAGACAGTTTAATCATTTCATTTTCAAAATTTATTAAATCTTGATAAACCCCTTTCGAGGTCTTACTGACGATACGACGTACGCCCGAACCAATCGATTCTTCAGAAATTATCTTAAATAAGCCTAACTCCGAGGTATTAGCAACATGGGTGCCACCACAAAATTCTAAAGAGACCTGATCCATCGCTACGACGCGTACCAAATCGCCATATTTTTCATCAAACAAGGCGATCGCTCCTAGTTGATGGGCTTGTTCATTACTCATCCATTCGGTTTTAACCGGATGACCTTCAAAGATCCATTGATTAACTTTAGTTTCAATGGTTTTTAATTGAGCTGGGGTTACCTTTTGAAAATGGGAGAAATCGAATCGACCATTTTCATCCGACACATAAGAACCGGCTTGTTGAACTTGATTCCCCAAGACTTCAATTAAGGCCGCTTGTAACAAATGCAAAGACGAGTGATTACGTTTAATCAGTTCACGTCTAAAAGGATCAACCGCCAAATGAATAGATTGATTTACTTCAATCTTTCCTTCAACAACTTCAACATAATGTAAGGGTTGTTGTTGAGGGGCTTTTTGAGTATCGACTACCCTTAGGGTTGCTTGATTGTTTGTAATAAAGCCCGTATCCCCTACTTGTCCACCCGATTCAGCATAGAATGGGGTTTCTTCGGTAATAACTAAGCCCTTTTCTGATTCATTTAAATGATCGACAAAATGACCATCTTTAAATATAGCAATAACCTTTGAGTCACTTTCTAGATGATCATAGCCCACAAATTTTGAAGGTAAATCAAAATTCATGAGTTCTTCTTGTTGAAAATTGAAGGACTCGACATCTTTACGAGAAGCTCTGGATTGTTCTTTTTGATGGGCCATCGCGTCTAAATAGCCTTGATAATCAATTTCAATATTACGTTCTAAAGCGATTTCCTGAGTCAATTCAACCGGAAAGCCATAGGTATCATACATCTTAAAGACATCTTCTCCAGAAATGACCTTTGTTTCTTTCGCTAAGATTTGTTCTAGCATTTTTTCGCCTTCATTTAAGGTTTGAAAGAACCTAGCTTCTTCCGCTTTAATCAAAGGTTTGATCAGCTCGCTTTTCTCGGTCAATTCAGGATAGAAATCAATCATGATCTTAGCTACGGTATCAACCAATTGATACATAAAAGGCTCACTTAACTGAAGCGATAAACCATAGCGAACCGCTCTTCTTAAGATTCGTCTTAAGACATAACCACGACCTTCGTTAGAAAACATAGCCCCATCCGTTAAAGCAAAGACGATGGTCCTAACATGATCAGCAATTACGCGATACGCTTCTTGGTGGTTTTGATACTTGGTATTCGAAATCTCTTCAAGTTTAGCTATTATCGGCAAGAATAAATCGGTATCGTAGTTGGTTTGAGCTTCTTGATGAATGCTTACCAAGCGTTCAAAGCCCATACCGGTATCAATGTTTTTCTGAGGTAGTTCTTTATAACTCTCTCTTGGTTGTCCTTCAACGCCTTCGTATTGTGAAAAGACTATATTCCAGACTTCGACATAGCGATCGTTTTCAATTTCATCAAAGAATAGTTTTTCACCAAACTTTTCAGGATCGAACGCTTCACCACGATCGTAATGGATTTCGGTGTTTGGACCACAAGGTCCATCTCCGATTTGCCAGTAATTGTCTTCGGTTCTTAAGATTTTAGAGGCTGGAAAACCGATGTCTTGGGTCCAGATCTTAAAAGCTTCATCATCCGCGGTATGAATAGAAACGTATAGTTTTTCAGGATCCATAGCCATCCACTTTGGTGAGGTTAAAAACTCCCAAGCGTATTCAATGGCTTCTTTTTTAAAGTAATCACCGATGGAAAAATTACCTAGCATTTCAAAAAAAGTATGGTGACGACTGGTCTTGCCGACGTTTTCAATATCGTTGGAACGAATCGCTTTTTGGGCGTTAGTAATACGCCGATTATCCGGTTTAATGCGTCCATCAAAATACGGTTTTAAGGCCGCAACCCCAGAATTTATCCATAGTAATGTTGGATCATCGTAAGGAATCAGCGAATGACCTTTCTCAACGCGATGGTCTTTGCTGACAAAGAAATCAAGAAACATTTGTCTAATTTGTGCACTGCTATACATAACTATCACCCTCCAAAATAAAAAAACCATCCCCTAAGGAACGATTAAATCGCGGTACCATCCTATTTTACGAATAAAAATTCGTACACTCGATAGGCTTAACGCACCCGACGGGAAGTTTTGCTTCCTCTGTAAAGGAGCTTTCAAACACGTTTAGGGAAATTTTCACCAGCCATTTCCTCTCTATAACTAAGCAATGTTTTACTTATCTTTACTACGATTTAAACCTATTATATCAAATCTTTGATTGTTTTCAATTCTGAGTCTTCATTAACGCTTCCATGGTTTCTAATAAATGGGTTTTAATTGATGAAGAGCGATCTTGAGCGGCTCCGTCCTTAAAGACGTTTTCATCACCGACTAAGATAAGTGCTTTGCTGGAACGGGTGATGGCTGTATACAACAAGCGCCGTTGCATCATAAATCGATGTTGACTAGTACCGATTACCACGACAATAGGATGTTCCGAGCCTTGAGCTTTATGTACAGAAATACAATAGGCGTGACGTAAATTTAGGAAGTTATCGCTGGTGTATTCGACGATGGTACCATCAAAATCAACTACCAAACGTCGCTTACCATCGAAACTATTGGTTTCATCTTCTACTTCGATTAAAATCCCAATATCGCCATTAAAAACAAAATCATCGGGCTGATTTTTCAGTTGTAAAAGTTTATCGCCCTCGCGAAAGATAACCGACCCCACATTAATTTGACGTTTGGATGGATGGGCTGGGTTAAAAGACTTTTGTAAATCATAATTGATAGCATCAATGCCATGACTACCAGCATATTTAGCAGCCAAGATTTGAACTTGTTCAATGTCATAGCCATTATTTAAAGCGTTAGTAACAATTTGATTTAATACCGGTAGTATTTGGTTATTGGTTTGATAGAAGCGAATATCTTGAGTACAAAGCTGACGATCAAAGATACCTTGATTTACTTGTTGGGCTAACGTAATAATTTGTGAGCCCTCTTCTTGACGATAATTATGATTCAATGTGGTAGTGTGAAAAAGTTCTGATTCGATTAAATCACGAATTAAAAAACCAGGAGCTACCGAAGGCAGCTGATCCTTATCGCCGATAAATAAAATCTTTCGCACCCGATGTAAGGCTTGGGTTAAATTAGCCATC
Source organism: Bacillota bacterium (assembly GCA_023388535.1). Lineage (GTDB taxonomy): Bacteria > Bacillota_I > Bacilli_A > Erysipelotrichales > Erysipelotrichaceae > JBNRMW01. The sequence goes on from JAEWFZ010000034.1 coordinate 62,049, forward strand.
GTCCACTGATCGACCATCGAAAACTCGTCAATGATTAAAATATCAGTATCTAAAGGATTGGATAATTTTCGGCCAAAAGTATTGGTTTCTAAATCCCATTCCAAGAGCGAATGAATCGTTGTGACTTCAACATTGGTTATTTCTTTCAACCGTTTAGCCGCTCGTCCGGTCGGCGCACAAACCGATAATTGATAGCTCGGATAAAGCTGTCGGCAAAGCGCGATAATAGCCGTCACGATAGTTGTTTTCCCACTACCTGGACCTCCAGTTATTAACGATTTGTCATATTTAAAGAAATTACTAATCGCTTCGATTTGTGAATCATCGTATCTAATTCTTTCTTGTGCTTCAAAACGCTTTATTTCATCGGCTAAATAAGCGGTTACCGGCTCAAGCGTATAGATTGGGAAATTAACAAAAAAATCTGCACAAGTCTTTAGCGCCCAATACTGTGAATTATGAAACAAGCGACCATCTAGATCAACAATTTTCTTATTCTCAATTGCTAAGGTTAGTCCTTGTTGAAACTTATCCTCGTCTAGTTTATATTTATTAAAGCGTCTGAATAAGCTCTCTTGATCGGTATAGGTCGATCCGGTTTGCATCGCTTCTTGAAGCACTTCATAAGTACAGATGGCTTCTAAACGTTTCGGATCGATTTCACTAAACCCAAGTTTATCCGCGATTTTGTCACAAGTTTTAAAACCAATACCGTCGATATCATCAATAAGTTGATAGGGATTTTCAATAATTTTGTCGTAGGCTTGATCGCTATAAACTGCGTTGATTTTCATCGCTTGACGCATGGTGATACCACTGGTCGTCAAAAGCGCAATCGTTTCGTCTAAATCATCTAAGCGCTCTAAACCGGCTCTTAGTACTTCTTGTTGTTTTCTACTCAACACTTTTGTACTGATGACAAAATTTGGATTTTCTTTTACTTCTAACAAAACCGTTTCCCCGTATGTATCGACTAAGCGCTCAGCGCTAACTTTACCAATCCCAGGAAATAGTGAGGAAGATATAAAACTAATTATATTTATTCTATCGCTTGGCGTATAACTACTAATTGCGTCAACTTTGAATTGAATGCCATAGCGGTAATGATCAACAAACTCCCCTTCTACCCGATACATTAAATCGGAGGATAATTCTGGAAAGTATCCGGTAATCGTAACGATATCTTCGCTTAGATCGTCCAGCTGAAAAAGATAAACCGAGTAAAGGTTATCTTCATTAAAATATAATTTACGAACAATTTTTCCAGATAATAACAAATTTAACTCCTATAACAAGTAAAACATTAACGCGGCTTGAATGCCATTATAAATAAAGTGAATCAGCATCGGATTAATGATTGATTTACTTTTTAAATACGATCTTCCTAAGAAATATCCTAAACTTACATAAACGGGTAAGTTTAGTAATTGAATCCATTGTTTAGTTATCAAAACGCTAATTAAGTGGATCGCTCCAAACAGCAATGAAGAAATCCACAAAGTACTCGTAGGTTTAGCAAAATCAATCATCGCATAGCGAAACGTAAGTTCTTCCAGTAAGGCGGCACCAAAGGTAATATTTAACACCATTATTAATGGGTACTTCTTAAAAATGGATTCAATGATGGCTTGGTTATCCGCTTTTGGCGGTTCAAATAAAGCACTAATTATGTAGGAAATAATAAACAACGTGACAAACATCATCAATATCGTTTGACCAACGAGTTTCCAATCGATTTTCTCAATGTTTAAATGTTTATTAATTTCAGGTTTAGCAATTAAATACCCAATAACAATCGCTAAAGCGCTGGATAAAAGCGTTGCTATTATGCTTTCTAAGTCTTGCTCTAAAGCGAAAGGTTTAATTAAAATCGTAAAAAGGATGGAATACAAAAACATATTTCCGATAAAGTAATTTAATATCAGAAAGGTTCGCTGATTGTTATTTGGTTGATGATTATCTGTTTCTAACATGTTTCATATACTCCTTCACCCATTGTAACTGCTCTAAATCTTGATTATATACCGTCTTAATTCGTCCTCCGCCTAAAACCAAATCATCTTCATAGAAAACCGCTTCCTGACCGGCAGCGACGCTGTAAACCGGTTTTTCAAAACTAATGATGATTTCGTCATCAACAAATTCGATTAGACAAGGATTATCCTTTTGTCGATAGCGAAGTTTAACACTACAAGCTCTTGGTTGTCTATGGTCATACCAATTGATTCGGTCGACTACGATGCGGTCGGCTTTCATCGCTTCAGCTTTAGAACCTTTAACTACATATAGGGTATTGGTTTCGATATCTTTGGCACAGACATAATAAGGTCCAACGGAAGCGGATATATTAAGACCATGACGTTGACCGATGGTATAAAACATGACGCCACGATGACGAGCTACAACCTTATTAGTATCAATATCAACGATATCCCCCTCGGTTTCTTTTAAATAGTTTGATAAGAATTGTTGGTAATGGCGTTCGCCAATAAAACAAATGCCCGTTGAATCTTTCTTATCAGCTACCCTTAAGTCTAAGTCCTTGGCTATTTGCCGGACTTCTTGCTTGGTAAGATCACCTAGTGGAAATATCGTATCATTGAGAGCTTCTTGATTTACTTGATCTAAGAAATAGGATTGATCTTTATTTTGATCGATGGCTTTGGCTAAGCGTCGTTGTCCATCGACTTCTTTTATCGCGGCATAATGACCGGTGGCTAGTTTATCAAAACCATTGGCTTTGCCATAACGATAGAATTGGTCAAATTTAATATGACGATTGCAGAGTATATCGGGATTAGGGGTAAAGCCTTCCTTGGTTTCTTGAATGAAGACATCAAAAACATCCCGCCAATATTCTTCAATAAAATCGATTCGAATCAGCGGTAAACCTAATTTATCCGCAATCGCTTTGGCGTCGTTATAGTCGCTTTCTTGCGTGCAGATATCCTCGGTTAAGGTATCATTTCCTAATAAATCGTTATTAGCGGTAGAATCCCAATTACGCATAAAACCACAAGTTACATCATAGCCTTGTGTTTTTAATAAATAAGCCACGACCGCGGAATCTACGCCTCCTGAAAGTCCTAAAAATATCTTCATACTACTACCCCTATAAAAAAAGCTGTATTACAGCTTTTATATTATATCACTTCCGCATACTCGATGGAATGAATGCACCAATTTCTTCTTCGTCATAGCCGACTAGGAAGGTTTTTTCGTTTAAAACAATCGGTCGTTTTAAAACCGATGGATGCTCTTGTATAAATACTACTAATTGGTCTATCGATAAATCTTCGATATTTATTTTAGTCTCTTGGATGACCTTACTTCGCTTGGAAATAATATCCTCCGTACCGTTTTCACTGCGCATCAGCAGATGTTTAATTTCGTTTGCGTCTAAATAGGTATGAAATATATTTTTTTCTAAGAATTTTAAATCGTGTTCTTTTAGCCAGGTCTTAACCTTACGACATGAGGCACATCCAGGGGAAGTATAAACAACTATCATTTAAGTTCCTCCTATCGTATCTATTATAAGAGAATGTTTTAGCTAATACTAGACAAAAATCAGTAATTTAAATCAATTATTGGTGAATCTTCATCTAAATTTAACAGTTTGTGCTAATATAGTTGAATAAGGAAGGAAGTTGTATATGAAACGCATGTTATCCGGCATAAAGCCAACTGGCCCATTAACCTTAGGAAATTATATCGGAGCTTTAAAGAACTTTGTTCAATATCAAAACGATTATGAGATGTTTGTTTTTGTGGCTAATTTACACTGTATTACCGAGTATCAAGATCCAGAAGAATTAAATAAAAACTTACGGGATGCGACGGCGCTCTATTTAGCAGCCGGTCTAGATCCTGAAAAAACCACTTTATTTCTTCAATCGGATGTCTTAGAACACTCCCAATTAGCTTATATTCTACAGTGCAATTCGTATCTCGGAGAATTGAATCGGATGACCCAATATAAAGATCGCATTGCTCGCAAGGAAACAAGCATTACCGTTGGTTTATATACTTATCCTACGTTGATGGCTTCCGATATTTTACTATACGACGCTGATTTTGTACCGGTTGGTATCGATCAAAAACAACATGTTGAATTGACACGTGATGTAGCAATTAGAATGAATAATCTCTATAAGCAAGAATTATTTGTTGTTCCTCAACCTGTTATCGAAGAGGTCGGTGCTAAGATTTATTCGCTTTCTGATCCTACTAAGAAGATGAGTAAATCGGATAGATTAGATGATAAGGGTAATATTTATTTGTTAGATAATCCGAAAAAGGCTCGTAAGAAAATTATGTCGGCGGTTACCGATTCTTTAAATCAGATTAAATTTGATCCAGAAAATCAACCCGGTATTTCTAATCTGCTCACCATTGCGGCTAGCTTAAAACAAATAAGCATTGAGGCTGTGATTGAAGAAACCCAAGGTCTACAGTACGGTGGTTTTAAGAAATATGTGGCGGACATTGTCGAGAACTTTTTAGTTGACTTACAAACAAAATATAAACAAGTCCTGGAATCAAAAGTGATTGATGAAATCTTTGACCAAGGCGCACAAAAAGCACGCTCGATCGCTCAAGAAAAACTACATAAAGTTCAAAAAGTAATCGGTTTAGAAATTTAATTAAATGAAAGACTAGCGCTTGAAGCCTAGTCTTTTTTTAAAATAATTTCATTTAGAAATGACTTTATTGTTTTGGATATTTGGTTTTGATAAAATTTGGATAGATTTTAGACCAACTATACGATACAGAAAACCGCTCCATAAACAGAGGTATAAAGTAAATGTACCAAGAAAAAAACACGAATAGACAATTACTTATCACGGCTGGAAAACGATTTGTTTCAGGCATGCTTTTGCTGGGCGTTTTTCTTTTTTTATGCGCAGGTAGTCTTCGATATTGGAACGCCTGGCTGTTTCTTCTAACCTTTATGGTGTTGCTTCTAGCTTTTGCTACGTACTTGTATCGAACAGACAAAGAGTTATTACAAAAGAGACTTCAAATAAAGGAAAAAGAAAATAATCAAAAAGTGTATGCGATATTGACTACGATTGTATTCTTGGGAGCCTTTGGTTTAAGTGGATTTGATTATCGGTTTGGTTGGTCGAATATGCCTATTGCGGTAGTGATTTTTGGACTTGTTATTTTGCTGGTTAGCTATGGATTATTTGTGGTAACACTGCTTCAAAACCGATACGCTTCAAAAATTATTGAGATTCAAAGCGAACAAAAAGTCATCGATACAGGCGTATATTCTATTATTCGTCACCCCTTATACACCTCTGCCATCTTCGTGTTTACTTCCTCTGTATTGGTACTTGGGTCGTACTATGCGCTTCTTCCCATGATATTTTATATCCTAGCCATTATTATACGTTTGAAAAACGAGGAATCCTTTTTAATAGAACATTTGCCGGGATATCCAGAGTATATGAAAAAGGTGAAATATAGACTAATCCCGTTTGTCTGGTAAGATTACTTAATCAGTCTTATATTATTATAATAAAGCAAATGAAAACAGACTGGCGCGATGGCTAGTCTGTTTTTTCAGTTATATACTTAGTAAGCGCTATGTTAGTTATCGTCTCTTACCTTTAGTTGATAAATCCCCGCTTCTTTCTCATAAGAGAATTCCATTAAGAATATCTTTTCTTGACTCTTCCAAAAAGCAGCTTTGATAAAACTATCTTCAGAGGCTTCGATTATTAAGTAGATTCCGTTTTCATAACCTTTTTCTGGAGATTTTTCGATACTTGGAACTAATGATTTGAGTTGTTCCAATGATTCTACTTCGTGGATTTTTTCCACTTTCAACAGCCCATGTAAGAGATAATTTAAAGCAGAGAGATCAGCACGTTTTAAACCCTTGATGTTAACGGCGGCTTCTTCAATATCCTTGGCTAAATTAGTTTGTTCAAGTAGTTTTTCAACCATTTTCATATATAAGATTATTTCATTTTCATTCGTTTTCTTCTTTGAAATTTTTAGAACCTTACCTAATTGAGCTGGATAGGATTCTCTAATGCCCCCATCGTAAACAATATCTAAAACATCGCCGCGTTTGAAATCATCACTTTTTTCTAAGGAAATTAATCCAATATCTTGTTGGTATACTAGTAGCCCTTCTTGACTAACACTTAAGACGGTAACCTCAATTACTTCCTCTGAGTTGCCCGTTTCATTTGAACTAGCTGGATTACAACCAGTGACGACTAAAACTAAGATGAGTATAGCTATTATTCGTTTCATATTTAATACCTTCCTTCACTCATAATATCCTTACCATCAAGCTTTTGTGACTTAATCATTGGAATTAAAAGGAATTAGGTAACGACTATTGACTTGGGAAGCATCAAAGCGATAATGGCCAGTAATCACTCCAAAGGATAAAAGAGCATCCTCTTCGCGATGGCGCTGGCCGGCATTATGTAATAAATAAGGAATACCAGAAGCATTGCGTTTATTAGAAAGAATCCCAATATGATTATAATCACTACCAAAAATTACGATATCTCCAGCTTGCCAGATTTCGGGATTATTGTTTGGTATCAAACCTAATTTAACCGCGTGACGGTCAAAGAATATTTTTAGATTTCTAACTCGTCTAAAATCGATATGTGGATCTGGCTTTTTAATGGTACCAGCGTAGCTATGAAAGTTATCTTTAATATCTAAGTTCACCATGTCACGAAGCGAATAGCCCGCCTCAAGAAAAGCACGCCAAACCAAATCGCTGCAAACTCCCCTGTCTTCCGGAGGATATCCGTTATTTTCAGAGACATAGGAACCATCGTATTTTGGTCTATTTCGAGCATCTTTTAAGGCACCGTTTAGAAAATCGGTATAGTCATCGATGCCATTATCGTTAAAATCGACGTTGGATTTAACCGTCGAATAATTAAAATGTTGATTATCATAAACTTTTGGATTAAGGATTTTTTTAACCAGAAAACCAAGCACTACAAGCAGCATTAAACTAATTACGGAAACAATGATCTTTCCTTGCTTGGTTAATTTAAGCTTCTTTTTAGTTTTCATATTATTCATAAAAACTCCTTAAACTTAGGCTAATAGCAATTTTACACCAAAGATTAACAAGACCACAACCCCAAGTACAATTCGATAGATACCAAATACTTTAAAGTCGTTACGTTTTACATAATCCATTAAGAAGGAAATCGCTTTTAGCGAAACGATAAAGGCAACGATAGAACCTAATAATAAGATGGAAAGCTCGGTAAAACTTAAAAGCCCACTCTTAACAACAAATTTAACTAATTTTAATAGACTCGCCCCTAGCATCACCGGAATCGCTAGATAAAAGGTGAACTGTGCAGAGGAAACTCGATTGACACCAATCAACATCGCTCCGATAATTGTAGCTCCAGAACGGGAAGTACCCGGAATTAAAGCTAATAGTTGAAAAATACCAATTAATAAAGCTGTTTTATAATCAATGCCTTCTATATCGGTAATTTTGAAGGTTTTATGCTTGTAGTAGTTTTCAATTACAATAAAGAAAATACCGTATAAAATAAGCATTGCGGAAACCACCCAAGGATTAAAGAATAATTCATCAATCTTATCATCAAACAATAAACCTATAACGGCAGCGGGTACGCTGGCAATTAGTATTTTAATCCAGAGGTTGGTGATCTTAGCATCCAAAAATAATTTCTTGGTTTTGGCGTTGGTTCTTAATGGCCAGATTTTGTACCAGAAAGTAACCACGACCGCCATTATCGCGCCTAGTTGAATAACCACATTAAACATTTCAATAAAGTTTGCGGTCATCAATTTAAAAGGAATAAACTCCTGAACCAGGATTAAATGTCCCGTACTACTTATTGGTAACCATTCCGTTATTCCTTCTACAATTCCATTGATAATCGCCTTAATAATTTCAATAATCATACTTAATACCTGACTTTCAAAAAATATCATAGCATATGGAAGCTTAGTTTTCATATATGGTACAATACTTTAGTAAATATGAAGGAGAAATTTATGATTGAATGCCAAAATTTGACCAAGGTATTTGGTAAGACGGTGGCGGTTGATGACATCAACCTACAAATAACACCAGGAAAGATTACAGGATTTATTGGACCAAACGGCGCTGGTAAAACAACCACGTTAAAAATGATTTGTGGCATCCTTACTCCAGATCAAGGGACTTGTAAACTCAATGGCTATGATATTCAAGAACAAGATTTACTAGCCAAGCAACAATTTGGTTTCGTGGCCGATAGTCCCGATTCTTTCTTGCAATTAAAGGGCATCGAATACCTTAATTTTATTGCGGATATGTACGATGTTTCATCAACGGAAAGAAAGCAACGCATTGAAGAATTAACCAAACAATTCCAGATGGAACAGGTCTTAGACAATAAAATTTCTACCTATTCCCATGGGATGAGACAAAAGATAATGATGATTGCGGTCTTAATCCATGACCCATCAATTTGGATTTTGGACGAACCTTTAACTGGTCTTGACCCGACTGCTTCCTTCTCTTTAAAACAGATGATGCGTCAACATGCAGATCGTAATAATGTCGTCTTATTTTCGACCCATGTTTTGGAAGTGGCGGAAAAACTATGCGATGAAATCATAATCATCGATCATGGTCAAATTCGTTACCAAGGTACGCTGGAGCATTTGCGTGCTTTACATCCAGAAAAATCATTGGAAGAGATTTTCTTTGCGGTAACTCAAAATGTTTAAATTTTTAAAGTTAATTAAAGTGATGCTAAAAACATCATTTAGTCAAGGACAATTTTCAATGACAAAAAGGAAGTGGCTCAACTATGGGTTAATAGCTCTGATTGCTGTGTCAACCCTTCCTACGTTTGTCTTGTATTATTACGCCTTTAGTAATTTGATTGCTGGTTTAAAGCAAATCAACCAACAGGGCTTGGTGATTAACGTAGTGGTAGCGATCAATACCATTCTCATCTTTTTAACTTCTATCTTGCTATTGCCTAATGTTTACTTCTTTAGTAAAGATACCGAGTATTATTTGCCTTTGCCGATTAAACCTTATCAAATTATTAGTGGTAAATTGGTAGTTTCCTTATTGAGTGAGTATTTACTTCTCGTCATTACTTTAGTGCCAGCATTGGCTGCTTATTTTAATCATTTTCCTTCTATTAGTTTATTGATTGGGTTTATTTTATTATTTATTCTTTTACCATTATTCCCTTTACTAATCGCATCCATTTTAATCATGATTGGGACAAAGTACGTTCCGTTCATGCGTAATAAAAATTTTATGACGATGGTGATTGGGTTTGTATCGATTGTATTTATTGTTGGTTTTAGTATATCGATGCAGAATGTGGCTATTTTTGAAGATCCTAATTTGTTGATTGAATTGATTCAATCTGGCGCAAACTCTATATCCAAAATTATGTTTACCTTTTTGCCTCCAGTTAAGTATGCTGCTGAATTTGTTGTCGATTCTTCTTATTGGGCTTTGGCTAAACTAATTATTGTTTCTGGCGTACTGATGTTTCTTTTTCTAGCAATAAGCGAGAAAATTTATTTCTCTACGGTTACTAATATTAAAGAAAGTTCCACTTCAAATAAAGAGATTAATTACCAACATCAAAGACAAGGTTCTAAAGATCTCGCTTACTTGAAAAAAGAACTAAGATTTCTGCTTAGGACACCGGCTTATTTAATGAACAATGTATTGGGCGCTTTTCTATTTCCAGTAATTATGTTTGTTTCTATTTTCATGACCCAATCGGGTGAATTTCAGGAAATGTCAGCCGCAATCAGTGAATTTCATATTCCTAATGCCGATGCTTTAGCATTTGGTATTGTTTTAGGATTGGCTTTGGGACTCTTTAATGGTTCCTCTAATATGGTTGCTGCGACGGCGGTCACACGCGATAAGAATCAGGTTTTTAGCAATCTTTCGATACCTTTCCCCTATTACCGACAATTGATTCTTAAAGCCTTATTGGGTACTTTGCTTAGTCTTACGGTTACGATGTTTATGATAATTGCTGCGGTGGCTGTTTTTCCAAAGTTTATCATGGTAGCTTTGTTCTCTATCATTCCTGTTTTCATTGCATCGTTTGCTATTAATTTAGTATCTGTTTTAATTGATTCAACGTTTCCAAAGTTGAATTGGGACACGGAAATGCAAGCGACTAAGAATAACTTTAATGGAATGTTTCCACTATTTGGCTCTTGGGCGTTGATTGGATTAAGCTTTTATCTTTACTTTAAATTACAACCGCCTATGTTGTTATATGCGAGTGTTTTATTAGTGACTACGTTACTTCTTGTTATCATTTTTCTTTATCTACTTAAGAGTAAAGAGACTTTCTTTAAACAACGTTTATAAGGATAAGATAAGACAAAATAAAATCGAATCACAACATGGTGGATTCGATTTTTTTGTGTGTTTCGTAGAATTTTAACGTTAATACCTAGTATCAAATTACATAGATTTCTTTCTTAGTTAATTCAGTTTCTTTCGAAAAATAATTGAATCAACCTTTTTTCATCATTCAATATGTGCGATCGATTTAAAGTTTTAATTTTTAATCTTTTACATTGTTAGCTTTGATTTAAGATATATCAGTAATGAGTAGAAAAAAGTGAAATTTAAAATTTCACTCTTATAGCAACTAATATTTTATTTCTTTAAATTGTTCCCATGGATAATGGTCTCTGCCAAAATGACCAAAGGTTGCGGTTTCTTGATAAATTGGTCGTTTGAGATCAAGTTCATCGATCATATTTTGTACCGAAAAATCAAAATTCTTGAGTATGATTTCTTTAATTTGCCATGACTTCATTTTACCGGTACCAAAGGTTTCCACCCAAACCGATTGTGGTTTTGATTGACCAATCGCATACGATAATTGAATCTCACATTTCGCCGCTAAACCATTAGCCACCACGTTTTTAGCTACATAGCGTGCATAATAAGCCGCGGAACGATCCACTTTTGATGGATCCTTACTGGAAAAGCATCCACCACCGATGCGGCCAACCCCACCGTAGGTATCAACGACAATTTTACGACCCGTCGTTCCTGAATCGCCAAATGGACCACCCAAGACAAACGAACCGCTTGGATTAGTGAAGATTTCTGTATCTTCGGTTATCATTTTAGCCTCTACCACAGGATTAATTACTTTATCAATTAGTAATTCACGAAGTTCGGTTTGACTAATTTCTTTGACATGTTGGGTCGAAATAACGATATTTTTAATAAATACCGGCATCCCATGATCGTCGTATGCCACCGTTACCTGTGTTTTTCCATCCGCCTTAATACGTGGATCTTCCTTGCGCAGTTGCTTAAGCTGATACGCTAAGCGATGCGCTAGAACTATTGGTAAAGGCATTAATTCTGGCGTTTCCTCACAGGCATATCCAAACATAATCCCTTGATCGCCCGCGTTAATTTCATCTTGTTTCACGGCTTGGTTAATTTCACTAGACTGTTTTGATATCCGTTGAATGAACTCAAATTCTTCATCATAACCAATTTCTTTTAAAACATTTTTAGCGACAGCGACATAGTCAATCTCCGCTTTGGTTTCCGCTTCTCCATAAATAAAGACGGTATTATCTTTAATGGTCGTTTCGACCGCCATATGTGATTCTGGATCCATTGATAATGCTGCATCTAAAAAAGCATCGGATATTTGATCACAAATCTTATCCGGATGTCCGTCAGTAACAGACTCCGATGTGAAATAATAGTAGGTCATTTCTAATCCTCCTTATAAAAAAACTTCCTATCGTCGATAAGAAGCCCTCTAAAGATATTCTTATCGTTGTTAGCTGGCCCACCTTGCGGATGCAGGTTGGTGTGAGATCTTCGAGCTAACTCTCTCCCTCAACTCTTGATAATGCTCTGTAAATATAAACCTTAAGCTTTTAAATGTCAAGTAATCTGTTTTCGTTTAAAATTACCAACGACACGCTCAGCCTTACTGATATTAATGAAAGCATCTGGATCGACTTGTTGAACCAAATGGACAATCTGAGCCACTTCGTACTCACTGACTACCATAAATAACATACCACGAGGTTTACCTGTATAGACACCATCACCCCAAATTCGAGTAATACCATGTTTTTGAGCTTTTAACAAAACTTTACCGACCTCATTGGCTTTGGCCGAGATAATGTACAAGTTAGCCAATTTCTGTTGCGTATTCATATTAGTAACTAGCGAGGTTGAAACATACTGAAAGACCATGGAATACATCGCTAATTTCCAACCAAATAAATAACCAAAAATAGCAATGACGATCCAGTTACCATACATAATATAGTCATAAATCGGAATATTACCTTTATTAAGAAAATACACGGCAATGAAATCCGTTCCCCCACCGCTGGCTCCAGCTCGTAAGGCAATTAAGGTTGAAATTCCACTGACCACACCACCGAAAATAGTCATTAAAATCAAATCAGACTCGATATAAAAAACTGGAATAAACATAGTAAACAACGACATCAGCCCAAACCAGAGGATGGTCATCAAAGTAAAGCGACGACCGATAATCTTAAATACTAAGAGAGTCATCAAACTTTGTAAAACAAAGTAAAGGGACATATAGCCTAATTTAATATGGAAAAAGTCCATTAAAATCTTCTCAACTAATCGAGAAAAACCAATAAACCCAGCCGGAACTAAATCCGCTGGTTCAATAAATACCTTTAAAGAAATGGCATAAAAAAAAGCACTTAAAACTACTAAGAGAACTTTTTGTAATAGTTCTTTATAATCGTCACTTAATTTGGTCAACATAAGCTCCACTTTCTAAAAAAAGCTGAATACTAATTCAGCTGGTTAATCAAAACATCCGGTTTCACAGTCTTCGCAATCGACCATATCACCACAATCGCAACCATATACAGATTCTGGATTTAGCTCTTCATAGCGTAAGGTATCGATAGCAAAAGCTTCAATCTCCACTAAAGCCCCTTTTGGTAGACCAGCCACCGCAACAACGGAGCGTGCCGGATAAGGATGTGCCAGATACGTCGCATAAATCAAATTAAATTCTTCATAATACTTCATATCGGCTAAATAGACCGTCGTCTTAACCAGATGACGCATCTCTAAATTTGCTTCAGCTAAGACATTGGCTAAATTTGAAATCACTTGTAAAGTCTGGGATTGGATATCATCACCGACCAAGTTACCTTCCGCATCAATCCCCAATTGACCGGAAATATATAGAAAGTCACCAAGTTTTAAACCAGGAGAATATGGTCCAATCGGTGTTGCGTTTTCTTTTGGATCTAAAACTTCATAGATCATGGTATCATTCCTTTCTGAACTATCGATATTATAATCGATTTGTTTGTTTAAATTAACTAAAGTGATTATTTTCTAAAAAGTCCTCTCCTTTTTGAACTTCGGTATAGCTCAAATTAGGATAATTTAGTTGTCTAAGTACCTCATAACCAACAATGGCTACACTATTACTCAAGTTTAAAGAACGTGCTTGTGGATGCATGGGAATGCGAATTAAGTGGTCAAAATTGTTTTTCAAAAGATCTAATGGCAGGCCCGTTGATTCCTTGCCAAACATTAAATAAATATTATCCTTAACCTGACTAAAATCATAATCATTAGTCGGCCGTTTACCATAGCGGGTAATGTAATAGATAGTACCATCGACCGTTTCCATAAACGCGTTCAAATCATCATGGACCGTCATTTCTAGATGCTCGGTATAGTCCATAGAACTGCGTTTTAGCTTTTTCTCGTTTAAGATAAAGCTGGTAGGTTCAATGATGTGCAAATGAAAGCCAGCCGCAGCACAAGTCCTCATAATGTTACCGGTATTTTGAGGGATTTCTGGTTCAAAGAGCACAACATGAATTTTGGCTGGATTAGTTTTTCTTTTTCGATTGATTAGAAAAAGAACTATATACACTAAACCTAAACCAATTAGTGTCGTAAAGAATACTTTATAAACAAGCGGTTCAAAATAGTTTTGAGGAACTAATTGAATTAATCGATCCTTCTCTGGATCAAGCAACCATAAATCATTTCTAAAAAATAGTTTATGAAAACTCGTCCAAAAATTATTAAAGTCTATTATAAAATAAGTACCAATCAATAATAACCCAGCAATTAAGCCCTTATATCCTAGCTTAATACCTTGATATAAATCAAAGAAAAAATGTCTTGAATAATAAGCTAAACCAATTAAAATCACTAAAGCTAAGCCGAAACTAATATTCCTAACCAGTAAGGAAGCTTGATATAAACCTTGGACATCCACCATATGATCGCTTTCTCTTTGGTTGAAAAATTCTTGTTTTTCTCCAGCAATCGTTACTTGACAAGCTAAATCATCACGCAAGCCTTGGATTTGTTCAAAGAGTATATTGGTACAATAATATAAATCAGTTTCCTGAATCTGAAGTTGTTCGGTTATTTTGTTTTCTTGATAGACCTGATACAAAAAAGCTTTATCAAATCCATAAGTATAAATACTACTTAACAGAAGCACCACAAAGATAAGTGGCGCAAGCAAAGCGATTAGTTTACGACTAGTAAAGAAATTGGACATATTCGACCGCTTTCTTCAGCGCTTTAGCACGATGGGAGATCTTTGATTTTAGTTCTGGAACTTCAGCAAAGGTTTGATTATAACCCTTTGGAACAAAGATTGGATCATAGCCAAATCCATCTTCTCCACTACTTTCCATAGCGATATTTCCATAGACCACTTCTTGAATATCAAATCCTTGTTGTTGATAAATGATATGAATAGCACAAAGGAAAAAAGCTTTTCTATTAGATTGGTTTTCTAATAGCTCCAGAACTTTTTTGTTCTTATCTTTGTAATCTGGATATTCGGATAAAAAGCGAGCCGAATATATCCCAGGTTTTAGATCAAAAGCGGCAATACAAATACCCGAATCGTCCGCAATGATTAAATCCTGGGGAAAAGATTTAGCGATAGCTTTTGCCTTTATTCTGGCATTCTCAATAAAAGAGTTACCCGTCTCATCAATCGCTTCCAGCATTCCCAATTCATTCAAACCGATGACTTCAAGCTTTAGTTCTTTTAGTAAATCTTTAAATTCTGCAATTTTTGCGGAATTATGACTAGCAACAATGACTCTCATAGAAAAAAACTAGGTAAAACCCTAGTTTAGTTGCTTAATGCAGATTTAGCTTGAGCGACAATATCTTCAAAACCTTTAGCATCGTGAATTGCGATTTCAGATAGCATCTTACGGTTTAATTGGATATTGGCTAGTCGAAGACCATGCATTAATTGGGAATAACTCATATCGTGCATACGGGCCGCAGCATTGATACGGGTAATCCATAATTTACGCATATTTCTCTTTAATAAGCGGCGATCAATGTAAGCATAACGCATTGAACGCATGACTTGTTCATTAGCTGTTTTATATAAAGTATGTTTTGAACCATAATAACCCTTCGCGAGTTTTAATACTTTTTTACGACGAGCTCTGGTTGCAGCTCCACTTCTTGCTCTTGGCATGTTGTTTCTCCTCTACTTTTACCTTTAAATTAATGTTTTAATACGTTTTTGATCGGTTGGATGTACTAGACTTGCTTTGCGTAGTTTACGTTTTTGTTTTTGTGTTTTATTGGCAGCAAAGTGGCTAGTATAAGCGTGACCGCGTTTTAATTTACCAGATGCTGTCTTTTTAAATCTCTTTTGAACCGATTTTTTAGTCTTCATTTTTGGCATTTTCGTTACTCTCCTTCTTCTTATCCTTGGTTGGGACAATGATGGTTGACATAGTATTACCTTCCATTTTCGGCTTCATTTCGACATCAGCAATATCGGATGTTTTCTCAATGAATTCACTCATTGTTTTCCGACCGACGTCTAAACGGGTAATTAAACGGCCTCTAAAGCGCATGTCAACTTTAACTTTTTTTCCTTGTTGAATCCAACGTCTTGCTTGGTTCAACTTGGTTTCAAAATCATGGGTGTCAATAACGGGTGATAAACGCAAAGGTTTAATTTCCGTTAAATGTTGGCGTTTCTTTGATTCTCGAGCTTTCTTTTGTTGCTCGAATTTGAATTTTCCATAGTCCATAATTTTACAGACTGGTGGTTTAGCGTTGGGGGCTACACAAAGTAAATCCAATTGGTAATCATAGGCTTTCTGCAAGGCTTCACGACGCATAAAAATGCCTAGTTGTTCCCCTTCTGGTCCAATGACCATGACTTCTTTAAAGCGAATGTTTTCATTCACAAGATCTTCATTATGTCTATTACGTGAGATAAGCTCCACCTCCTATATCATAAAAAAAGCACTCACTGAGCACTTCTTCAACGATATATCCGGCTTAATTAAAAGATTCGATATAGCATTTACCTAAAGCCGTGGGCTATCAGGTGAGAAGAGTGCTTCTACTTTCTAAACGTCTACAAAAGAATAACACAGCTCTTACCTCTTGTCAAACCAATTCGCTCAAAAGGACGATATAAGCCATATAATTGCTAATAACTCAAGTAATTAGGTTATCAAAAGAAATGATTGTTTGATATAATGTATCAGCGAGGTGTCTATGAAATTATCAAATAGTTATTTCTTTACATTACGTGAGAATGTAAAAGATGAAGATTCCCAAAGTGGAAATTTATTAGTAAGAGCCGGAATGGTCAAAAAGACCTCATCGGGCGTTTATATGTTACTGCCCCTGGGCTTAAAAGTGTTCCAGAAAATCGAAACGATCATCCGCGAAGAAATGAATGCGATTAATTCCTTGGAATTAAGTATGCCAGCTTTGATAGCGGAAGAAGTCTTTATTAATTCTGGTCGAAGAGAGGCTTTCGGTAACTCCATGTTTACGATGAAAGACCGTTTTAATAAACCCTTTGTCTTAGGACCAACCCACGAAGAATTATTTGTCTCCGCAGCTCAAATGGCAATTCATTCCTATAAAGATTTGCCGATCAGTTTATATCAATTTCAGACTAAATTCCGGGACGAACCAAGACCTCGATTTGGTTTAATTCGAGTCCGTGAATTTGTTATGAAAGACGCCTATACCTTTGATAAAGATGAAGCCGGTATGAACGCGTCCTATGATGCGATGTTTAAAGCCTATCAACGCATCTTTGAGCGGCTTCATTTAAAAACCATGGTCGTACGAGCGGATACTGGCGTTATGGGTGGTTTACTCTCAGAAGAGTTCCAAGCCTTATCGGACATCGGTGAAGATATCATTGTAGTCCAGGAAGAAAGCAACTATACTTCCAATATTGAAGTCGCCGCATGTCATCCACCACTTGAAATTTCAAACGAAGAACCAAAAACAATCGAAGAAGTATATACCCCTAACGCTCAAACCATAGAAGAAGTCAGCGCCTACTTGAAACAGCCGGTGACAAGTTTTGTTAAGACCTTAATTTATAAAGTTGATGATGCCTTCTATGCGTTATTACTGCGTGGCGATCACGAAGTAAATGAAACGAAAGTACGCAAATTACTAAATGCTTCCGAAGTTGAATTGGCTAGTTTTTACGATGTCGAAACCTTAACAAAAGCTCCAGTAGGCTTTGCGGGTCCAATCGGACTTGAAGTACCGATTCTAATGGATCAAGAAGTCACGGCCTTAGCTAACTTTACAGTTGGGGCTAATAAAGCCGACCATCACCTTATCAATGTCAATCTAAAGGACTTTGAAGTCTTCAAAACTGCTGATTTGCGTAATATCGAAGAAGGCGATCTTTGTGAAAACGGCGTCGGTCCAGTAGTCTTTAAACGCGGTATTGAAGTTGGTAATACCTTCAAGCTAGGCGATAAATACTCAAAAGCTTTAGATCTTGAATATTTAGATGAAAACAACACCTTACATCCAGTGCAAATGGGATCCTATGGGATTGGTCTTGGCCGTTGCTTAGCTGCCATCGTTCAACAAAATCATAGTGAAAAAGGCATCCTCTGGCCTAAAAATCTATCGCCTGTTCAAGTTGGTATCGTCCTCATCAATGCCAAGGACGAACTACAACAACAAATCGGCAACCAATTATACGAACGCTTTAATAAGCTCGGATATGACACCGTACTCGATGATCGTAACCAAAGACCGGGCGTTAAGTTTAACGATATGGAACTGATAGGAACTACGGTTCGAATTACCTTGGGACGCGATTTAGTTGACCAGCAAGTTGAAGTCAAAGCCATTGATCAAGACGAAAAGGTCTTAGTCTCTTTGGATGACCTAACTACTTGGGTTGAAACTTATTTTGAAAATTAATGCTAGAAATTCTAGCATTTTTTTTATAAAAAGGAATAGCTTTTTGGGGCTATTCCTTGTTTTGATTTATTTCATTAGCAATCGTTTCGAGAGTTTCTTTCCATTCTTTTTTCAAACTTTCAAAGAAACTAGTTTTCTTTTTCGTTTCTTTGATTCTTATCCTGTTAACGGGTTCATCCAATCTACGTTGTAACTCTTGGTGAGCTTCGTGCTTGCGGCGATAAATCTCGGTTTCAGTTTGATCAATTGGCACATCTGGGGTAGTCATAATTTCTTCAAGTTCACCACCATAAGGTGTTTTTATTTTCTTAAACATTAGAATACCTCCTCTTAATTAGTATTATACTTCATCCAAATAGGATAATCTAGCTGAAAGATAACCCAAAAAAGAACTAATTAACAAGGAAATTAAAACCATCCAACCACTATAAGCCAAGACCGTCACCATATCCAAATTGGATCGAGCGAACGCTAATTGATAACCAATCCCATTCATTATGGCGACTAAAACTTCCGCATTAATCGTCGTTTTAATAGCTAAAAGGATGCTACTTCTCAACATCGCTATCAAGGCACTCATCATCAGTGGTAAATACACTTTAAAAATATTATCCAAGAAAGTGGAACCATATAAATTAAGTACCGCCTTATAGCGTGTCTCGATGGTGTGGGTCGCGTTAACCAAAAAATCATACAAAATGGGAAAGATAATTAAAATACCTACCACCATAATAGAAATCTCCCGACCCAGCCAAATTAAAGAGATAATTAAAAAAGCAGCTACTGGTAAAGTTCGAATAATGTCGTTAATAGCCTCCAGCATTTGCTTTAATAACTTACTTTTCAAGGTAAGTATCAAGGCTAACAAGGCCAGCAAAAAACCAAAAACAACCGTCCAAAAAATTCTAACGACGGTTGCTAATAGATGAGTATAAAAGCTGGGTTGCTTAAGCATTGTCATCATCTTGTTAATCACCATAATCGGCGATGGTAAAAGGATATCGTTGTTAAGAGAAAACGATATCAAATACCATACCAAGAGTAAAAACGAATAAGACCATAGCTTTTTCATAAACTACTTAATAATATGATTACCAGAAAGCTCAAGATTGAGCGCTTTTAAAAATTCCGCTAAATCAGATTCGATCGAATTCGCTTTAACTAAATTAATCGATAGCTTACTGAAGGTTGCTTCAATTAAAGCAGCATTAGGTACCCCTAATTTTTCCGCCCCAATCGACTCGATTTTTGCTTTCAAATCGACAGGATTAGCAACATATCCGGCCATCTTATCAACCATTTCATTGATCGCCTTCGAATGACTAGCGTATTTATCTTTATGTACAAATAAGGCGGCTTGAGGGAAATTGTCTTTTTGTTTTAAGTCTTTATAAAGATTTTGAACATCA
Organism: Bacillota bacterium; assembly: GCA_023388535.1. Classification (GTDB taxonomy): domain Bacteria; phylum Bacillota_I; class Bacilli_A; order Erysipelotrichales; family Erysipelotrichaceae; genus JBNRMW01. The sequence continues at coordinate 81,738 of JAEWFZ010000034.1, forward strand.
AATAGGATTTCAATATCCTTGTTCATTTCTTTAGCTTTAGCTAACGTGGCTTGAGCTGCTGGCATCGCAATCATAGCTAAATCAACCTTATCGGATAGTAAAGCTGCTTGCGCATCTACCACACTGCCAAACCATTCTAAATTCGCCTTAGACAAACTTTCATTAGCTGCTACCACTTGTTTTAAGACAATACCAACAATCGCTTTCTCACCAAAACCAGCTAAACTTAATTGTGGCTTAGATAAGGCTTCTTTTTTACCTAAGATATATAAATTACCCCAAGTAACTACCGAATGTAATTGATAATTGGTCTTTTCTTGATTAAGTAAATTTACCCCTAGATTAATTGGTGCAATAATCGCATCATAATCGCTACTTGGATTGACTAGAGCGGCCTGAACTAAATCGGCGCCAGCTGTAATCTCAACCTCCACATTAGCCTCATCAAATAAAGGTATCGTACTTAGAGCTGGTGCCCCGGCTGGGGATAAGACCTTTAAGCTGGTTGCTTTTTCTTGTGGTTTATTACAACCAACTAATATTAAAATCATTAAAATAATTAAACTAAGCTTTTTCATGATAACCCTCCGTTGCATCTATAACTTTACTATCTACGGTTTCTTTAAACCACTGTAAGAATTCTTCCAAGGTCATTTCGACCGATAAACGCGTACCGTAGAAACGTACGGTAACTGTATTTCGTTCTACTTCACCATCACCGATTACGATTTGTAATGGAATCTTGTCCATTTGTGCTTCACGTAATCTAAAGCCTAATTTTTCGTTACGATGATCGACTTCTACTCGAGCTTGAAGTTTTAGAAGTTCTTCTTTCACCATATTGGCGTATTCAAGGTGATTTTCATGATGAATCGGTAGAATAGTGGCTTGTTGGAAAGCTAACCATAATGGGAAGGCGCCCTTGTATTGCTCAATTAAATAAGCGACAAAACGTTCCATCGTTGAAACAACACCACGGTGAATAACCACCGGTCGATTATCTTTACTGCCATCTTCGGCGACATAGGTTAAGTCAAAACGCTCTGGTAATAAGAAATCCAATTGAATCGTCGATAAAGTTTCTTCGGTTCCTAAAGCAGTTTTAACTTGAATATCTAATTTAGGACCATAAAACGCCGCTTCACCAATCGCTTCTGTGTACTTCAGGTCGGTTTCATCCATCGCTGCTTTGATCATTGCTTCGGCTTTATCCCACATTTCATCGTCATCAAAATATTTCTCTTTATTTTCAGGATCTCGATAGGAAAGTCTGAAGCTATAGTTATCGAAATGAAAGTCTTTATATACCGCAATCACTAAATCTAAAGTTCTTAAAAATTCATCTTTAATCTGATCGGGACGAACAAAGATATGAGCGTCGTTTAATGTCATTTCACGAACCCGTTGTAACCCAGAAAGTCCCCCGCTCTTCTCATAGCGATGCATCATGCCTAATTCAGCGATTCGGATCGGTAATTCACGATAGGAATGTAAATCTTGTTTATAGACTTCCATATGATGTGGACAGTTCATTGGTCGTAAAACCAACTGTTCACCATCGCCCATGTCCATCGGTGGAAACATATCCTCATGATAATGATCCCAATGTCCTGATTTTTTATACAAATCGACATTAGCTAAAATTGGCGTATAAACATGTTGATAGCCTAACGAGATTTCCTTATCGATAATATAGCGTTCGATAATACGACGGATGGTTGCGCCACGTGGTTTCCAAAACGGCAACCCTTGACCAACTTCCGGTAAAACAAAGAATAGATCGAGTTCTTTACCAATCTTACGATGATCGCGTTGCTTAGCTTCTTCGATGCGCTGTAAATAATCTTCTAAACTTTCTTTATCCGGGAAACTAAAGCCATAGATACGTTGCAGCATTTTATTGTTGGCATCGCCTTTCCAATACGCACCAGCTACCTTATCGAGTTTAAAATGGCGAATATCGCGCGTGGACTCGACATGTGGGCCACGACATAAATCTTCCCAGTCTCCTTGTTTGTAGACGGAGATAACTTGTTCTGATTCATCCATTCGTTCAATTAAATCAATTTTGTATTGATCGTCTTTGAATCGCTCTAAGGCTTCTTCCTTGGTTAATTCTTCTCGATAAATACGTTTGTTTTCCTTAGAGATTCTTTTCATCATCTTTTCGATTTCGGGTAAATCAGCCTCTGATATTACCGCATCGCCAAGATCAATATCGTAATAAAATCCTTCTTCAACCACGGGCCCTACCCAAAACTTTGCTTGTGGGTATAGTCGTTTAATGGCATGGGCCATTAAATGGGCGGTAGAGTGGTTTAAATCATGTAATTGTGGGTCAGTTCTAAAATCAATTCCAAAGCTCATATTGCTTACCTCCATAAAAAAATCTCCCAATCCAAAGGACGAGAGATCGCGGTACCACCTTTATTCACATAGATTTTCCATGTGCACTTTTCCTTGTTAACGCCAAGATTACGGGATAAATCCAGAAAAATAAGGAGTAATACTAGCAGTTTGCAGTGGATTCACACCAACCATCCACCTCTCTGAATTAAAGTTACTAGCATCGTGTCTTATTTATTTTCTATATGAAAGTAGTATATCAAAACTATTAATTATCTTCAACAATTTCGACAATGGTTACGCCTTCTTCACAAAAAGCTTCCATCAAATATTCTAATTTACCCGTTTCAAAATTTCGGTCAAATACCGTTATTGAGTCGCTATCCTTATTAGCAGCTAATAAGTATTTGTTATCGCTAGTTAAGATAAAGTCTCGAGGATGTACCCCAGCGGCTGGAAGTTCTTGGATTTTCTCCAACAAATAATCGGCTTTGACTTTAAATACGGATAATTGGTCTTGCCCACGAATTGAGGTATATAAGAAGTTCTTATCCGCTGATAAGCGAATCGCTGCCGAGCTGGATCCTTCTAGTTTTTCATCGACGATATCAATTAATTGTAACAGTTCAGCATAATCTTCAAAGAGTTCAAAAACCGCAACTTGATGATGATACTCACCAATACAATATAAATACTGGTCGTTTACTAGACAGTGGCGAGCACCAAATCCATCCGGTAAAACAAGTTCAAATAGTTTTTCAAAATTATTTTCAACATCATAAACACTTACGCGGTCAATACCTAAATCAGTAGCCAATAACCATTGATCATCCTTGATGAAAATAGCTTGATGCAAATGAGAACCCTCACGACTTTCGACAATTTTATCCAAAGCTCGATAGCCTTCCAAGGTCTTTTCATAAATACTTAAACAACCCTCATGATAATTAGAAGTAACGATATACTTTAAGTCTTTAGATAAAGTAATATGAGCCGGAGCATTTTTTTCATCGATATTCAAAAATTGTTGCCGGGCTAGTTTTTTATGATCATAGGTATAAACCATAACACCAGCCGTATCCTCGACCACACAAGTAGAAAATAATTGCTTTTGTGTATAGTAAAGATAGGTTGGACGAGCAATTTCATCCAGTAAAATACGATTCGAGTTTTTAGTTAGAGGATCAATCTCAAGATGATAGATACCTTTACTATTAACCCGGGTATATCCACCTACTAAAAATTCATATTTCATTTCAATATAAAATCTCCATCTTTAAAGATTTCAACCTGTTGACCATCATAAGTAGTACCGACCACTTTTAAATCAGGCGTACCAAACATAAAATCAACATGTTGAGCGGACTGATTCATACCAATCTCTTTAAGTTGGTCCTGAGTCAGATTTTCAGAATCTTTTAGATTCATCGGATAAGCAGCCCCTAAAGCCATATGACAAGAAGCGTTTTCGTCAAATAAGGTGTTATAAAACAAAATCCCCATTTCCGAAATTGGTGAGTGATAAGAAATTAAAGCAATTTCTCCTAAACGTGAACTGCCTTCATCGGTTTCAACAATTTCTTTGATGACTTCTTTATGCTTCTTAGCGTCGTAATCGACCACTTTACCCGCTTCAAACTTAATCCAAAAATCTTCTACTAAACGACCCGAATGATCTAACGGCAACGAAGCATAGACGATACCATCGACGTTATTTGGATCTGGCATGGTAAAAGATTCTTCGGTCGGCATATTAGGATTGAAGACAATACCATTCTTAGCGGTTTCCTTACCACCCGCCCAGTGGTGATTTTTAATCAATCCGACCTTAATATCGGTTCCTAAACTATTGCTGAAATGTAAGAACTTAAAATTATATTTGTTGAGTACGGCATTTTGATGATGCAAGCGTTGATTATGTTCTTGCCAGGCTAAGTTAGCGTCTTCGTTTTCTTTAATCCGAACCGCTTTAAGAATAGCTTCCCACATTTTCTTTAGAGCTACTTCAGGTTCTTCTTCTGGAAAGACTTTAACCGCCCACTCTAATGTTGGTACGGCGACAATACTCCATTGCGTCGTGTTGGCCATGGAATACTGACGAAAGGCTTGAATAACCGGTTCTTTTTGACGCGCCATCATCGCCCGTTGAAGTTTTTCTGGATCGATATCGGCCATCACACCTGGTGCTGAAGAAGCAATGAATAAACGTGCGTAGTTTTCATCCATCAGATATTGAGTACGTGCTAAGGTATAGCCGGGTATTTTTTCTAATTCTTCGGCGGTTTCATAGCTAAAATTCAAGTGACTGACTTCATCGTCCATCCATTGTACCATCACCGATTTAGCGCCCGCTTCATAGGCTTCTTTGACACATAAGCGTACAAAATAATTGACATCAGTATTGGCTTGTATCAGTACTTTTTGATCTTTTTGAACATTGAGGCCGGTTCTAATGGCTAATTGAGCGTACTGCTCTAAGACCTCGTTTTTGATTATATTATTTACCATGAGACACCGGTAACATGGCTGCACCAATTATTCCAGGTTCAGCTAATTGAGCTAGAACGATATCCACTTCGCGCATACCTTGGTGGACTAATTCTTTATAATAAGCCTTCACTAAATCAAAGTATGAATCTGCGGATTTGGTTACCCCACCACCTAAAACAAAGACATGAGGATCTAAAACATGAGCAATCAAGGATAAACCGGTCGCAAAATCTTTAGCCATTTTATCAACGATTTCTTTGGCGGTTTCATTCCCTTCTTTGAACAGTTCAAACAATTGAGCCCCACTGGTAATATTTGGATCAATTTGTTCTTGTGAGGCTTTAACTAAAGCCGTACCGGAAGCAAGATTCTCCAGTGCTCCAACGTTTAAGTGATTTACTTTCGGCGCTAAAGGATCAATAATCAGATTCGCTACTTCCCCCGCATAGCCATGTTTTCCAGAAACAGCTTGACCATTGACGATAACTCCGGCACCGATACCGGTACTATGGGTAACGTATACCACTACCGGTAATCCCGCACCCGCACCAACTAAAGCTTCCGCTAAGCCAGCCACGTTGGCATCATTATCCATATAGACTGGTAAATTAGTATACGCTTCTAAGCGTTTCACCAAAGGAAATTTAGCTAAAGCTGGAATATTGGTAGCCATATTAAGCCAACCTTTTTCCTGATCTACCGGTCCAGGGACACCAATACCGATACCCAGACAACCTTCTAAATCACCAATTTCATCAATCGTATCGCACATGTTTTTAAAAATTGTTTCGGCATCTTCAAGCGCTTTAGACGATTTTTGTTTGACGTCCAAGATTTTTCCGGCTTTACTTACCTTGGCTACCCGTACATTGGTACCCCCTAAATCAATACCTAAATAATAGTTCATTATTTTACCTCCACTATTTTCATCATATTTGTAGTTCCCGTTCCAGTTGGATATCCGGCCGTTAAGATGACAAAAGCACCCGGTTGGATTTCATATTTTTTTGCTACCAAACTAGCCAATTCGTCATCGTTATACATATTGTTTTGGACATCCGAATAAACGGGAATAACGCCCCAGTTACAAGCTAGGGAATTGACAACTTCTTTTGAGAACGTTACCGCAAAGATCGGAACCGATGGTCGATACTTTGAAATCCGTCGAGCCGTTGAACCGGATTGGGTAAAGGCGACAATAGCCTCTACTTGGTCGATATTCAACGAAGCTTCAGAGACTGCCATTCCGATCGAGTCTTGAATCGTGCGATGAGAGGTTAGAATACTCTTTCTCAAATTATCGCGATACGGAATTATTTGTTCAACCTCGCCAGCAATAGTAGCCATGGTTTCTACCGCTTGAATTGGATAAGCACCAACCGCCGATTCTCCAGACAACATGATGGCATCGGTACCATCTAAAATCGCGTTGGCTACATCCGAAGCTTCCGCTCGGGTTGGTCGCGGATTTTGCATCATCGATTCCAACATATGGGTAGCGGTGATGACTGCTTTTCCGGCAATATTAGCCTTTTCGATCATTTTCTTTTGGAAAATAGGTACTAACTGCGGAGAGACTTCAAGTCCTAAATCACCGCGTGCCACCATGATGCCATCGGCCACTTCAAGGATCTCATCGAGATTGTCCATGCCTTCTTGGTTTTCAATTTTCGCAATGATTTGAGGAAACCATTGTTCTTCTTCCAAAATTTCGCGAATCTGTAAAATATCTTTTTTACGGCGCACAAAGGATGCGGCGATATAATCAACTTTCATTTTACAAGCAAAGCGAATATCGGCATTATCAGCCTCCGATATAAACGGCATCGACAGTTTGACCCCAGGAACCGCGCAGCCTTTTCGGGTTTTAATAACGCCAAAGTTGGCGACTTCGCATAACAGTCCGGCATCGCCATCATTTTTTAAAATATTCAAACGGATTTTACCATCGTCAATTAAGATATAATCTCCAGGCTTTACGTCATTGAAAAGCTCTGGGGTATTGATGGTAAAACGCTCGTTATTTCCAATGACCTCTTCTTTAATAATTCTTACCTGATCACCGGTAGTAAAGTTAACATTATCGTCTTCCATCTTACCGACTCGAATTTTAGGACCCTTGGTATCCATCATAATCGCCAATGGATAGTCATTCTCATCCGCAACTTTTCGTACTAAATCCATACGTCGAGCGTGATTTTCATAAACATCATGAGAAAAGTTAAATCTCACCACGTTCATACCGGTTTTAGCCAGTTCTAATAAAGTATCGTAATGATCAATCGCTGGACCGATGGTACAGACGATTTTTGTCTTATGATGAATTTTCATTTATACCAACCTTTCTAAGAGATCAAACAAATATTTTCTACTTCTCGGTTGCATCGAAACCGCTTCGGTAATATCTAAAGCAACCAATTGATTATCAATGATATTGACACATAACCCACCTTTATCTTCGGCGAGTAATTGAACCGCAAAATCACCCATCTTGGACGCTAGCATACGATCGGAAGCCGTCGGTGCGCCCCCTCTTTGGATATGTCCAAGTACCGTAGCGCGTCCGGAAAAACCAGTACGAGCACTAATTTCTTTCGCTAAATCATAAACATTGGTCAGTTTCTCGGAAATGATTACAATTGCGTGATGCTTCTTCTTAATCCGTTCAATTTGGTTTAAGCGTTCGATGGTATCTTCTATGTCAAATCCAGTTTCCTTGGTAATGACCATTTCAGCACCGGAAGTAATACCCGCCCAGATGGCTAAATCACCGCAGTGATTACCCATAACTTCAACAACGAAACAACGATGGTGTGAACTAGAGGTATCTCTAAGTTTGGCTACATTCTCAACGATGGTCGTTAAGGCCGTATCAAAGCCAATGGAAAAATCAGTCGCCGCAACATCGTTGTCGATGGTACCCGGTATGGAAATACAGTTGATTCCTAAATCCGTCAAAGCCTTGGCGCCTCGATAGGTTCCATCACCACCAATACAGACTAAAGCCTCAATACCCATGTATTTTAGGTTCTTGACTGCTTGTTTTTGGCCATCGATTTCCTTGAATTCATCGGAACGTGCCGAACCTAAGATGGTTCCGCCGCGAATTATAATTTCTGAAACCGAAGAGCGATCCATCGGCTTCATATCGTTATAAATCAAACCCCGATAGCCATCTTTAACTCCAAAAACTTCCCATCCGCGTGATAAGGCTGATCTGACTACGGAACGGATAGCCGCATTCATTCCCGGCGCATCGCCGCCTGAAGTTAATACTCCAATTTTCTTCATACAAGTCCCCTTTTTCAACTTATTGTTTTCTGTTAACTCTCTGAGATTCTCGATTAATCATGTAGGGTGTGGATAAGTATCCAATCCGATCCATGATTCGTTTCGCGTTAATCTCATCAAAGCTACTTTGACTTCTGGTGTAATAATTAAATAACGGTTGAGTGGCGAAATTGGTCGTAAAATGGGTGGATAAATTATTATTCATCCGCTCATCTAATATTTCAATCAAAATCCGCAAACTCCAATCACTCACCACTTCCGCACCAATATCATCCAGCACTAAGTAGTCAACGGTTTTGGCTTGATACATCAGTGTGGCGAAGCGGTCATCCGTGGTAAATGAATTTCTTAATTCCTGTAAAAATCGGACCATATTTACAAATCCAACCCGATAGCCTGATTTCGCTAAATCGTTTATCAAGGCTGCCATTAAATAGGTTTTACCGCTACCGACCCCACCATACAAATAAAAACCATCATTGGATTGTGGATTAGCTAAAAAGCGGTTGAGTTTTAATAAAGTGATTTGATATTGTTCATCCATACTTTCCTCAATTTTAATGTTGGCTAAACTATTAAATTTCATCGAATTGGGAATATGATTGATGATGATCCGATCCATGAATTTGACTTTGTCTTCTTTAGCTATTTGTTCTTCGGTTTTGACATATTGAAAAAAGAAATCACCATCATAAACTAATTGATATTGATAGCCTTCTATCTGTAAATTTGAGACCGAAGCATCGTTATCCAGAAACAACAACCAACGATCAAAAAACGGAAAATCAGTTTCTAAAACTTCGATATCTAAATCGTTGCGGGAAAGAAACCTTAAGATTCGCGGATCTTGTTTTAATTGTTGAATCCGTTCTTGTTGATAACTTAAAGCTTCAGGATTAGGTTCGATAACGGGTAAATCATAAATTTTCATCATCAGGGTAAAACTCCTTTAAAGCAGCTTTTATTTCTTCCATCGTTTGATCGGAAATCACTTCCGGTTGATAACCTTCATCTAAGACAATTTTCTTAGAAGGTTTGCTTGTTTTTTGTTCGGTTTTCAAACTTCTCAAGTGCGCTAAAGCGTCTTGACTGGTTTTAATATTGCCTCTAACCCAAGCCGAGCCAATACTTTCAAGATAGTTTTTAGGTAGTCCCCCCTTGGTTTTTCCGATGACATAATCAATTAAAACATTAATTAAATCATCTTTAAATTTATAGGTATCACGCATGAGTTGAATTAAGTTTAAATCTGAATTAGCTATCGGTAAATTGGGTTGTTTCAATTGTAAAAACTGTTCGGAAGTTAATTCATACGGGTTGTTAACATTTTGGCTGACCACTACCAGTTGACGATCCATAATACTTCTAAAGACCTCTGGATTGAAAAAGCGCTGTTGATCAACGGCTCTGGCAATTAGTTTCTTCATTTCCAAAAGACTTAGTTTATATTTGGCGCCATAGGATTCAATAAGATTCAAATTGGCTTGAGTACGCTGCGACATTGGCAACTGCGTATCCGTCAGTTGATCTAGTAATCCTTTCATATTGAATTCTGTGCTAGCTGGTTTGGATAAGATATCTTGATAAATAGCTTCTTGTGCTTCATCATACTTAGCCAAAAGCGCTGAATCAAAGCTTGCGCTGATATTTCTGCCTTGCGGTTTCGTCTTTTGTTGTAAATCTAGTTGTAAGGTTAATTGCTTAAGGATTGTTTCATCTAATTTTTGAGTTAACAGCCGGCCGTAAATCATATGATTCATCAAGGCTGAAATAGTAAGCGGTGCTTTCAAAATTAATTGGTGCATCGCTTGATACTCATAGGTTTCACAGAGCTCAAATTGCTCCAGCTCAATCCGTGCATTTTCTAATTCCAAAACATCAGAGCCAATTAATTGACTTAAATCTTGGTAGGATAAAACAAAACCATCTTGACTCATTTGAACTAGGGTTAAATACAAAGTTAAAGCCAAGCTAGAGAGTAACGATGGATACAACAAGACCAAAGATTGATGTTGTAAAGCATTAAGACCTTCGAAATATTCAGTTTTAATGAGAAGTTTACTTAGTATCATGATGAATCCGTTCTAAATTTTCGTCAATCTGTTGATAAAGCTTTGAAATACTTAATTCATTATCTATTATAACATCAGACATAAACTTTTTCAGAATAGGTTTCATATGAAATTGTTCTCTTTCGCTTATTTCTTCCTGGGTCATATTTCGTTGATTAATCAAACGCTCCAATCTAATATCCTCGCTTACTTCGATAAACCAGATCTCATCAAAAAGCCAGGCTTTATTGGTTTCAAATAAAAGCGGAATTTCAAAGAATAGCGGTTTATTATGTTTATCTTTCATTTGTTCAATATGCTGATAGACTTTTTCATGAATCAGATGATTGGCTTGTTGCATTTTCTCTGGATATTTAAAATAAAAGTCTTTTAATTTGTTTTTATCAATTTTACCCCAACTCAATATTTCACTAGAAAAAATATCGACCATGGCTTTAATTAATTCCTTGTCTTTATTATATAAATGCTCAACGACTTCATCCGCAATACTGACGGTATAGCCTTTTTCCTTTAAATAGTTAGCCACTTGGGACTTTCCTGAACCCATGGTTCCTGAAATAGCAATTTTCATTAACTTCTACCCTTTCGTCTGCGTAAAGTTTGACAATTCGGACAATAAAAACTGGAACGACCGCTAATTTTGACGCGTTTAATCGTTTGTTGGCAGCTATGACAAGCTTCTTTTTCTTTATTATGAATCATTAAGGATTGCTGAAATAAACCGCTAACCCCTAGCGAAGAGGTATAGGAGCGAATGGTAGTACCACCTTGATTTAAAGCCAAGGTCATGATTTTAATCGTACTTTGTAATATCTTTTCAAACTCACTTCTAAAGATGGTATTGGCTGGTTGAAACGGCGAAATCTTACTATCAAAGAGAATCTCATTCGCATAAATATTACCGATACCGGCGATGACCGATTGATCTAAAAGAAAAGTTTTAATCGCAATACTGCGGTTTTTCGCCGCTTTAAATAAATAGTCTGGATTGAGTATTTGATCAAACACATCCAGACCCAAGCGTTGTAAACCAGGATGCTGATGTAAATGCTCGACAAAGCCAATGCGACCAAATTTACGGACATCATGATAAACCCAAACTTGGCCATTATCTAAATAAAAGCGAACATGACTATGTTTATCATAAAGCCAAGGACTTTGGCGATCGACTACATAAAACTTCCCTTCCATCCTCAAATGAATCACTAAAAAACCTTGGCTAAAAACCACAATAATAAACTTGCCATGGCGGTTAATATCAACGATTCTTTGAGCGATTACTTGCTTTTGAAAGCTCAAGTAATCGTTTTCGATAATTTTAGGGTAGGAAGCCTCTATGTTTTTAATTGTTGTCCCTAAGATTAAGGGTTTCAGGGTGTCAATTACCGTCTGCACTTCAGGAAGTTCTGGCATCGATTAAACCTCATATAAATTCTGACCCAAAGTCGCTTCGACATCTAAAGCCACCTTAAGCTGGGCGACATTTTCCATCGCCTCAACGACGAGTTGGGTAACGATTTCTCGCTCATCATCGGCCACTTTGACGATGACTTCGTCATGAATTTGTAAAATTAATTTAGATTTTAAGCGTTGTTTTTCAAGATTATCACTTATTTTAATCATCGCTATTTTCATCAAATCAGCAGCACTACCTTGAATCGGTGCGTTCATGGCCGCTCGTCTTGCTGCTTGTTTGCGAGCAAAGTTAGAAGCGTTAATTTCAGGTAAATAACGGCGTCGGTTAAATAGGGTTTTTACATAACCATGTTCTTCACAATATTTAACTACCTCATCCATATAAGTTTTAACGCCACTGAATGTTTCTAAATACTTGGTAATGAACGCGTTGGCTTCTTTCGGCGAGGTTTGAATTTGTTGAGATAAACCATAGTCGCTAATGCCATAAATGATACCGAAGTTGACGGCTTTGGCTTTGCGTCGCATATCACTGGTTACCTTGGCTCCACCAAGATCAAAGAGCTGAATCGCCGTTTCGCTATGAATATCATGGCCTTTATTAAAAGCTTCAATCATATGTTCTTCATCCGCTAGATGTGCTAAAACCCTTAACTCAATTTGAGAATAGTCGACAGCCAGCAATTTAAAGCCCTCTAAAGCGACAAAGGCTTTGCGAATCTCCTTGCTCATTTCATCGCGAATGCTAATGTTTTGTAAATTAGGTTCTAAGGAAGAAAGTCTACCCGTAGCCGCCGTCGTCTGGCTAAAGGTCGAGTGAATCTTACCGTCTACGCCAACAAATCGTTGTAGACCTGAAGCATAGGTCCCATGGAATTTAGTTAATTTACGATAGTCTAAAATATCATTAATAATTGGATGATACTCTACTAAACCTTCTAAGATATCTACTGCGGTTGAACGTTTTCGATTGGCCGGTAGTCTTAATTCATCAAAAAGCACTTCGGAAAGTTGTTTAGGTGAATTGATGTTAAACTCACGTCCGACTTGAGCGTGAATTTTTTCCGTTAATTTTTCAATCTTTTCGTAAGTTTTATCCGCAAACTCTACTAACATCTCAAGATCGGTATCAATACCTTCGATTTCCATTTTCACTAAAACCTCGACTAAAGGGAGTTCGATGGTTTCATATAATTCGTCCAATTCGTTTTGATGAGCTTGTTTTTTCAAAGATGGAATTAAGCTAACACAGTTTTTGATTAAGTGAATCGCGGCATCATGGGGATTGCTGGAAGTGTTCCATAAATCAAAAGCGTCCTTTAATTTATCGAGCGTCGTGATATTTGAATCCACCAAATAGGCCAAGACTAAAACATCGTTGACGATAGCATCCGGTTCTAATCCTAAGCGATACAAGCCATGATAGGTTTCTTTACCATTGACTAAGTGTTTACTATAATTACCCTCAATTGCTTGTTTAAAATTAAAGTCCTCACCCGCTTCCTCTAGCGAAAGATACGTCACTCTACCTGAAAAATCACCAATATAAAAACCTTCAATCAAGGCGTGATATCCCATACCCTCTTTAACATCGGCCATCAGAATCAAATCATCCTGTAGCCAAGATTGGTCAAATAAATCTAGGGAATAATAGGCGGCGTTTTCACTATCTTGTTGATTGAACAAATCAACATCACTTTCAATTCTTCGCAATAAGGAATTCATATCGTACTTGCGATAAAAACGAGCCAGTAGTTGTGGATCATACTGATTGGTTAGTTCATCTAAGTCTAAATCAATTTCACATTCCGTATGGATGGTGGCCAGTTCTTTAGAGAAATAAGCGAGTTCTTTGTTTTCTATAATTCGTTCTTTTAGTTTTCCTTTTAATTTATCGGTATTTTGATAAATGTTTTCGAGCGTATCGTATTCATTTAAAAGCTTCTGTGCCGTTTTTTCTCCTACCCCAGGAATGCCTGGAATATTATCCGCACTATCTCCCATAAGACCTTTTAAGTCAATGACTTGATCAGGTCGTAGCTGATATTCTTTTTCTAAAAGTTCTAGGTCGACTTCCTCCATTTCGGTGATGCCTTTTTTCATTAACAACACCGTAGTGTTGGAATTGATTAGTTGTAACATATCGCGATCTGAAGTCAGAATGACATTGCGTAGTTCCGGATGACGATGCACCATCGAGCCTATCAGGTCATCGGCTTCATAGCCTTCTTTTTCATAGCGCACCATCGGTACCGCGTCTAAAAATTCTCGGACCAAAGGAAATTGAGAAATTAACTCTTCCGGTAAGGCTTTACGGGTCGCTTTATAGTCCTCATACATTTCGTGTCGATAGGTTTTAGCGCCGGTATCAAAAGCCACAAAAACATAGTCTGGATTAATTAATTCCATAGCCTTAAACAGCATATTAGAGAAACCAAAGACAGCGTTGGTCGGCTGACCGCTCTTGGAGGTCATGGCTTGGCGCATGGTAGCATAGAAAGCTCGAAATACCATCGAGTTTCCATCAATCAGTAATAGGGTTTTCATACAATCTCGTATTATCAATTTAAGGTCTAAATTGATAATTTCTCTTTCTAGGCCATAAATCTGAATGCATATCATATGGCCATTTGATATGCTTTCTATAAGCACTGTGGATTTGTCTCATATTTGTACAGCTTGACTGGTTTAAGGAGATCCTCACCACAGTTCTTTTTCTAATGGTAATTAGTTGATTAACACCTTGATGTTTTATGAATCGCGAGACTACATGGAAGAACTATAGTGGACTTACACAGCAGTGCTCAGAATTGGAGGTGTCTTTATG
>JAEWFZ010000035.1 GCA_023388535.1 Bacillota bacterium
TCAAACTAAGTATAGGATGTCCTGCTTTATTACTTCTAAAAGTTCCTGATAGCTGACAAAAAAAGAACCTTTAATTTTCTAAAAGTTCTTGATAGTGCGGACATTTCTAAAAGTTCCTGAAATACCCAAAAGAAAAAGTAGGGTTCCAATGAGCCCTACTTTTGTTCTTGTTTTCTTAATGTTCTTAAAGCACGTGTTGATACTTTGATTCGTTGAGGTTTTCCATCAACCATCACCGTAACTTTCTGAAGATTTACATTCCACTTGCGACGAGTTGCACGAAGTGAGTGTGAACGTTTGTTTCCTGATTGTGCTTTTTTGCCAGATACGGCACATACTCTAGGCATTGGACGACCTCCTTTCGATTTAGCTTTAGTATCATACCATAGGTTTTTTTTGTTTGCAAGTTTTTATGACTAAGTTATCCGTGAGCTGTTTTGAGAAAATCATAGTATAATGATATAGATAGAGGAGGAATAAAGTATGATTATTCAATCCACCAAGGTGTGGGTAGCTTCCCAGTTTGTACCCATGCAATTGCATATTCAAAACGAAAGAATAGAAAGAATGTATCCTTACAACACTCATCCAGCCGATGTTGATTATGGCGATAACAAAATCGTACCGGGTTTTATCGACACTCATATTCACGGAGGCTATGGTTTTGATACCAACGATGGCGATCAAGATGGGTTGAGAATGTTGCAAAAGCGACTACCAGAAGAAGGGGTTACGGGCTTTTTACCAACTACAGTAACTCAATCTGAAGAAGTCTTAACCAAAGCGTTACTTAATGTTGCGGCGGTAGAAAAGGAACCACAAAGTGGTACTAGGATTTTAGGTATCCATTTTGAGGGACCGTATCTTAACGTGGCTTTCAAAGGGGCGCAACCGGAAGAACATATTGTTACCCCTGATCTTGAACAATTTAAACGTTACCAAGAAGCTGCTAATGGTTTGATTAAAGTTATCACCATAGCTCCGGAACAAGATCCTGATCATACCTTAACTCGCTATTTAGCCGAAACCGGAGTCGTCGCCTCGATTGGACACTCTGCTGCTACTTATCAACAAGCTCTAGAAGCCGTAGCCAATGGCGCTAAATCGTTTACCCATGTTTATAATGGTATGTCACGTTTTAATCATCGTGAACTTAATTTAGTCGGAGCTGCTTTCCGTTTTGAGGATGTTTTCGGAGAAATCATTGTCGACGGGAATCATAGTAGTTTTGATGCGGTCAATGTCTTTATGAGAAATAAAGGTAAAGAGCGTGTCGTTTTAATTACTGATGCCTTGATTTGTAAAGGGGCAGAGATTGGCTCGGAATGGACCTTGGGAGGACATCCTATTGTCTTAGGTGAAGATGGAGCGGCCTATTTAAAAGGAACTACCAGTCTTTCAGGATCTACTTTAAAAACCAATGTTGGAGTGAAAAACATCATTGAAAAAGTGGGACTATCTTGGGATTGGGCGATTGCGGCCGCAAGTACAAACCCAGCCCGATTATTGAATATGGATGATCGTAAAGGTTATTTAAGAGTGGGTTATGATGCGGATATCGTAGTATTAGATAATAATTACGATGTCGTAGCAACCTATGTTATGGGGAACTTGGAATATCAGAAATGAAGTTTCATTTCATCATCAACCCGATAGCTGGTAAGTCTGAATATCAAGAAGTCATTACCTTCTTAGCCGCTTACCAATATGAAATCCCCAATTTCAACTATGAAGTCTATTTGAGCCAAGAAGTTGGCCATGCCAAGAAAATTGCACAAAGCATCACTACAGCGGGCGATGTCGTGGTTTCGGTAGGTGGGGATGGTACCTTAAACGAAGTTGTCAATGGATTACATCCAAACTGTATCCTTGGGGTAGTCCCTAATGGTACGGGCAACGACTTTTCAGCAATGTTGGATTATCCAAAAAAACTAAAGATTAGTGAATGGTTAAGAGAAACCATTGAAGGTAAGGTAGTTACCATCGATCTCGGCGAAGTCAATGGCTATAAGTTCGTTAATTCCTGCAATACCGGTCTCGATAGTGATGTCTTAGTTCATTACGACGAGTTGCGCGATAAATATAAGAACTTTCGAAAACTTTCCTATGCTTCCGCAATTTTTAAAACCGTCAAAAATCTACAACCCTATCATGCCAAAATCACGATTGACGGAACAACCTTAGATGATCGCTACTATCTAGTAGCTACAACTAATAATGGGAAATTTTATGGCGGTGGGTTTAAACCGACCCCCAATGCCGAAATTCAAGATCAAGTTTTAGATTTCTGCCTGGTAAGACCAATTAAAAAAACCAGCTTACCGTATCTATTACGTAAATTTATGAAAGGGAAGCATGAAGGTCATCCAGCCTTTGAATTATATCAAGCTAAGGAAGTTTTGATCGAGACCCATGGAAAGGTCAATTATGCTTTAGACGGCGAACTAAAATATGGGGATTATATCCATATCAAGGTTTTACCTAATGCTTTAAAACTATTAGTTTCTGCACAATCAAAATTAAAATAGGAGGAAAATATGAAAATACTTGTTGAAAAAAACCCAGAATTAATGTCCACCCGTGCCTATGAAGTCTACGTAGAGCTATTAAAGGAAAATCCAAAAGCAGTCTTAGGTCTGGCGACAGGCTCGACTCCAATGCGTTTATATGAAAAATTAATAGAAGCCAATAAAGAAGGTTTAATCTCTTTCAAAGACGTTACCACTTTTAACTTAGATGAATATTTAGATTTAGATATCGATCATCCTCAGTCCTATCATAGTTTTATGGATCGAGTTTTATTTGATCATATTGATATTGATAAAAACAACACGCATATTCCTAAGATTTTAGATGATGCGGCTTTTAATTCTTGCTTGGTTTATGAAGAAAAATTAGAAGCTAATCCTATCGATTTACAACTCTTAGGTTTAGGCTCGAATGGTCACATTGGGTTTAACGAGCCGGGAACGGATTTTAAAACCCTAACCCATATTGTTGAATTGGCGGATTCGACCCGACAAGACAACGCTCGTCTCTTTGATAGCATCGATGAAGTCCCAACCGATGCGATTACGATGGGAATCGGTTCGATCATGCGTGCTAAAAAGATTTTAGTTCTCGCTTATGGTGAATCAAAAGCGGATGCAGTCTATGAAATGTTAAAGGGAGAAATCTCCGAAGATTGGCCATGTACGGTACTTCGCAATCACCCGGATGTTGTCGTAATTGTGGACGAAGCCGCTTACTCGAAGGTGAGAAGTGAAGCCCGCTATTAAAGCAATTATTACTGACCTTGATGGTACTTTATTAACCAAAGATCGAAAACTACTTAATGAAACGCGACGGGTTTTGATAAAAGCTCAGGAGCAAGGTTATCGATTAATTTTAGCTTCCTCTCGTTCCTATTTTATGATGGAAGAAATCATCAAACAGCTTAAACTCGCTAAATATGATGGTTATGCGATTTGTATGAATGGGATGGAGGCGGTACGCGTTCAAACTCAGGAGGTCTTTCGCCAAGATTACATCAAACCTTGGTTAGTAAGGGAATACTATGAATTGGCGCGTAAAGAAAACATGCTGGCGGTGTTTGAGTCATTTCGCGGTATGCAATTGTATGTACCCGTCCAATATAAAGCGCTAACGCCTATCTTTCAGCTTTTAACCGCTAAGAAAAAGTGGTCCGATTTTAGAAAGATAAACTTTACCGTTTATGCGGATTTTAGATTCTCAAAAGAACAAAGTTTAACCCGAATCAAATCAGTTGATGAAATTAATTACCCGGTTATGAAACTAGGGCTGATGCACTTGTTACCGGGAATTAATCGCTATCAGGAAATTATTAATAAGAATTTAGGCGATCGTTTAAATGCGATTCGCATCTCCCGAGTTTGGCTCGATGTGATGCCAGTGGGTATTTCCAAAGCATCGGGGATCGATTTGATTAAACATCAACTCGGCTATGGTTTAGAATCAATGATTGCTTTTGGCGATGCTGAAAATGATTTAGAAATGATCCAACGCGCACAGCTTGGAATCGCAATGGGTAATGCTATGCCAAGTTTAAAAGCAGCCAGCGATGATACGACCCGATCGAACCAACAAAATGGTATTGTTTTTGCTTTGGATAAACATCTGGGCATTTTCAATGAATAATGCCTTAAGTATTGATATAATCAGTTCGCTGATAGGAGGAAGTTAATATGAAAAAAGTAACAGAATTAGAATTCCAAGACGCGATTGCAGAAGGTTATTCACTAGTCGACTTTTACGCAGACTGGTGTGGTCCATGTAAAATGCTAGGTCCAGTTTTAGAACAATTGGATCAGGAATATCATGAAAATTTGAACATTATTAAAGTTGACGTAGATGTTGAACAAGGTTTAGCTCGTAAATTCGGTGTTCAATCGATTCCTACTTTGATTCTATTCAAAGATGGAAAACAAGTTGACATGATGATGGGATTTAGACCAAAACCAATGTTTGACGAGTTCTTGGCAGCTCACGGAATTACTAAGTAAAAAAACAAATCATTGATTTGTTTCCGTTTATTGAAAAAGTGGTATCTTTCAGATGACGAAGATGCCACTTTTTCTTTGTTGTTCATGAAAAAATTATTAATAAAAAGTAGCTATCCAAAGACCGATAATAATATAAACAACACCATTAATCATAACCATATAAAGACTAAAATCAGAAGGTGTATAGTCGCCATCTATTTTCCAAAAGTTAGATATTTTGTGAGCTTTTTCGGGATATAGGATCAGTAATATACCTATAAAAATAGTAATTAGAGCGGCGATATATTTCATGGTTTGCTTTCTCCTTAGTTATAAGAACTTATGAAAATAGATGTTGATGGAAAAAGAATAAACTCTAAGTACCTGTAGTAAAATCCGTTTCTGATTTCAAAGCCAGTACCATCCATTAGGTCTTAATTTCAAGAATATTATATAAATATGATATAAACCAAGTCAATTTTGTTTTTAAAATTGAAGAAATCACAAGGATGGTGTGCTATAAATTCGACTAAGCAAATAGCTTAATTAAAATATTCCATTGTAGAATTTTTTATGAAGCAAATGATAGAAACTATTGCAATGAGTCTAGGACCAGGTATAATAAACATGTTTAGCAAAACAATTTATAAAGTTTAGTTAAACTAAACAAAGGAGGTCCTATGAAAATTGGTGCAAAGCTTAAAAGATTAAGGCACAAGAACAATCTTACCTTAGAAGAACTAGCTAGCCGAACCGAACTTTCTAAAGGGTTCTTATCGCAGCTGGAACATGACTTAACTTCGCCCTCAATAACTACCCTAGAAGATATTTGTTATGTTTTGGGAATTAGTTTAGCCCAGTTCTTCGCCGAAGATAAACCCGTGCAAATGGTTTATACTGAAGATAATCGTTTCATCGATCAACAAGAAAATTATATCTTGCACTGGATTGTACCCAATGCGCATGAAAACAAAATGGAACCATTAATCATCGAACTGCCCCCCAAGCAACACTCAGAATTAATTGGACCTTCACAAGCCGAAACCTTTGGCTATGTATTGAAGGGGAGAGTCGATTTAGTTACGATGAATCAAAGGTTGAAAGTTAAAACTAACCAATGCTTTTATGTCTTTGGCGATCAACAGTATTCTTTAGAGAATACCTCAAAATCAACAGCCACTGTATTGTGGGTAAGCACCCCACCAATATTCTAGAAGGAGTAATAATGGAAAAACTAATCGAGTTTAAGAATATCGTCAAAGATTTTGACGGGCAACTAGTATTAAAAGGTATTAATTTAGATATTTACGAGAATGAATTTGTCACTTTATTGGGTCCTTCTGGATGTGGTAAAACGACTTTATTACGTATTCTCGGCGGCTTTTTGGAACAGACGGAAGGGGAAGTATATTTTGATGGCATTGAAATTTCTAAAGTTCCTGCCTATAAACGAGAAATTAATACCGTGTTTCAACGCTATGCTTTATTTCCTCATATGGATGTTTTTGACAATATTGCTTTTGGTTTAAGAATCAAAAAACAAGGGGAAGAAATCGTTAAACAAAAAGTAACCCGGATGCTTTCCTTAGTTAACTTAGTCGGTTTTGAAAATCGACCGGTTACGTTGTTATCGGGTGGGCAACAACAACGTGTTGCCATCGCACGCGCCTTGGTCAACGAACCGATGGTGCTGCTGTTGGATGAACCTTTAGGCGCCTTAGACTTAAAGCTTCGTAAAGAAATGCAGATTGAGTTAAAAAAGATTCAACAAGAAGTTGGAATCACATTCATCTATGTCACCCACGACCAAGAAGAAGCGTTAACCATGAGCGATAAAATCGTTGTCATGAATCATGGCGAGATCCAACAAATAGGATCGCCTACGGATATTTATAACGAACCAGAGAATCGCTTCGTGGCCAATTTCATCGGAGCTTCCAACATTATTGATGGAATAATGATCGATGATTACCGGGTGTATTGGGATGACCAAGAATTTGTCTGCGTCGATTATGGCTTTGATGATAACGAACCCGTCGATATCGTTTTAAGACCTGAAGATTTAGATATCGTTGGAAAAGACCAAGGTAAGTTTAATGGGGTCGTCACCTCCCATTTGTTCAAGGGCGTTCATTATGAAATTATGGTCGAAACCGACTACCGTACCTATATGATACATACTACCGATTTAACCGAAGTCGGTACCGAAGTTGGTATTGATTTTGGTTCGGAAGATATCCATGTGATGTGGAAATTGGAGAGTTACTAATGGAGTCTTATCGTAAATTAGTTTATCCATACCTAGCTTGGATGGGGGTCTTCATTGCTTTACCGATGTTGTTGATATTGATGTATGCTTTTACAACTTCGGGCAATGAACTGGTTTCCTTTGTCTTTACCTTGGATAACTTCAAACGTTTCTTTGATCCGATATTTGTCAACGTGCTATTGAGATCTTTGTATATCGCCGGAGTTACAACGATTTTGTGTTTGTTTATCGGTTATCCGATGGCGTATATGATTTCACGTCTTTCACCAAGACTTCAGGTTTTGATGATGTTGTTTGTTACTATTCCGATGTGGATTAACACCCTGATTCGTACGTATTCTTGGATATCTTTACTTGCGGATAATGGTATCATTAACAGACTTTTGAGTTCATTGGGCATCGGTCCATTTAAGATGATGTATACGGACTTTTCGGTTACTTTAGGAATGATTTATACCTTTTTACCATTTATGATTTTAAGTATTTATTCGCAATTAGCTAAAATGGACAATTCATTATTAGAAGCGGCATCCGATTTAGGCGCTTCGCGGATAAAATCCTTTTTGAAAGTAACCTTACCGTTATCAATACCTGGGGTTATTTCCGGTATTACACTAGTCTTTTTACCGTCCGTTTCCAGCTTTATTGTCCCTCAACTCTTGGGCGGTGGTTCCTATATGTTGATTGGGAACCTCATAGAAAAACAGTTTATTCTAACCGCAGAATGGAATTTTGGTTCAGCAATCTCATTGTTGATGACGTTGGTTATTCTCGTATCGATGGCTTTGATTCGTTACTTTGATAAGGATATTGAGAATAAGGAAGCCAGAAGCTCAAGGAGGAATCAATATGGTCGGGTATAATAATCGTCGTTGGACCAAGATTTTAGTTCTTGGCTTAATGTTGACTTTCTTTTATGCACCGATTGTGGTGATGATGTTTTTCTCGTTTAACGATGCCCGCTCGCTCAGTTCTTGGTCTGGATTTTCCTTACGTTGGTATGAGTCGTTATTTAGCAACCGCGAGATTTTGAGTTCGGTATGGGTATCGGTCACCATCGCTTTGATGGCGACGGTTATTTCTACGATTGTCGGTACCTTGACCGCTATTGGTTTGAGTAAATCGCGTCGTATTATTCGTGATATTACTTTGACTTTAAATGAATTTCCGATTCTTAATCCGGAAATTGTGACGGCGGTTGGTTTGATGCTTTTGTTTATTTTTTCCGGAGTCAACAAAGGTTATATGACCATGTTGCTGGCTCATATTATGTTTTGTATCCCTTATGTCATCTTGGCGGTAATGCCGCGTTTACGATCCTTAGATCCCAATATTACCGAAGCGGCGATGGATTTGGGAGCGACGCCAACTCAAGCTTTGACAAAGGTGATTTTACCTCAGATAACACCATCAATTATGTCAGCGGCTTTGATCGCATTTACGATGTCGTTTGATGACTTTGTTATTTCATATTTTGTTTCTGGAAATGGCGTTAACAATATTTCTATGCAGGTTTATGCTATGTCTAAACGAATTAATCCGACGATTAATGCCCTAAGTACCATCCTAGTTGTGGTTGTTACGGTGGTATTAATTATTATCAATATTATTCCTATAGTGAAGGAGAAAGGAAGGAAAAATGAAAAAGTTTTTGATTAGTTTGGTAGTTTTATTACTACTAGTAGGTTGTGGTACATCCAAACCAAAGGAGGGCTCCAATAATGTGCTTAAATTATTTAATTGGGGCGAGTATATTGGTGAAAACACGATAAAAGATTTTGAAGCTAAATACGATGCTCGTGTCATCTCTTCGGTCTTTGGTTCTAACGAAGAAATGTATGTCAAATTATCCTCTGGAGAAAAATTCGACATTATGATTCCTAGCGACTACATGATTGAACGTTTAATTGCTGAAGAAAAGATTCAAAAAATCGATACTTCAAAATTAGAAAACTACAACAAGATTATGGATTCAGTTTTGAACATGCCATTTGATCCTAATAACGAGTATTCGGTCCCTTATCTATGGGGGAATGTCGGTATCGTCTATGTTAAGGATAAAGTTGATGAAGCCGATCTTAAGACTCAAGGTTGGAATATTTTAAAGAATGAAAAATATCGTGATCGTATCTTCTTATACGATTCAGAACGTGATGGTTTTATGGTTGCCCTAAAAGCGCTTGGGTATTCGATGAATAGCGATAAACCGGAAGAATTGGAAGAAGCCTATAACTGGCTCTTAGATATGAAAACAAAAACAAATCCAGTTCTAGTGATGGATGAAATCATCGACCAAACATTAACCGAACAAAAAGACATTGCGGTCATGTACAGTGGTGATGCTGCTTATATCTTATCTGAGAACGATAACTTAGCTTTCTATGTTCCGGAAGACCAAGGAACTAATATTTGGATCGATGCTATGGTAATTCCAAGCGATGCTGAAAATCCAGAATTAGCCATGAAATTTATTGATTTTGTTTTAGAACATGAACAAGGGCTTGGGTTGGTTGAAACTACCGGCTATACCACGGTAATTCAATCGGTGTTTGACGAAGTTACCGGAGAAGATGGGGACTATTATGAAAATAACGCCTATCTCCCAGTCAAAGGCGCCAAAGACGAAGAATTTCACTTTAACGCTAAGACCCGTCCAATCATCTCCGATTATTGGAATAAAGTTAAAGCGAGTAACTAAGTTGTACTGAAAAGTACAACTTTTTCATATAGATTCTCATTTCTGTTGTTTATCTTTGATCGTGGTTGTTTTCGTTAGTTATTTCTTGTTATACTGTCTCTTGAGGTGAAATTTATGATTGATACGATTTTGTTTGATTTAGATGGGACCTTGTTGCCGATGGATATTGAGGTATTTATTAAACATTATTTTGCTGAATTGGCGATTTTTTGTACACGTTTTGGTTATGAGCCACATCAGCTAATCGAGGCTTTGAAAAAGGCTACTTATAGGATGTTAAACCACGATGGTACTAAAACCAACGAAGAGGTTTTCTGGAACCAATGGACAGCCGATTTGGGGGATAAGATCGCCCAACATCCGTTGGAGTTAGAATCATTTTATCGTAACGAATTCATTAAAGCCAAAGACGGAACAAATCTTGAACCTTTAGCTAAAGAAGCGGTCGACTATTTAAAAAATAAAGGTTATCGTTTAATTTTAGCGACCAATCCGATGTTTCCAAGGATTGCTACGGAACAAAGAATTATCTGGGCGGGGCTGTCTGTAGATGATTTTATTGAAATAACAACCTATGAAAACTATCACTACACCAAACCAAATTTATTGTATTACCAAGAAATTATGGATAAGTATAATTTAAAACCAGAACAATGTTTAATGATTGGCAATGATGTAGAGGAAGATTTAGTAGTTGAGAAACTGGGCATCAAAACTTATCTCGTTACCGATCACTTAATTGATCGTAAAGATACGGATTTATCGAAGCAATTATCGGGTAGTTTTAAAGAAATGTTTGATTGGATTAAGGAGAACTTGTAAGAGTTCTTTTTAATTTGTATCAGTGTGAATTCTCATAGTTAATTCCGTTTCCCGATAAGTCTGTTAATTTAGCAGACTTATTTCATTTTCAGAAGCACAAAACGGCGTTAACAATAAAAATAACAGTTAATTCAATCGTTCTTAAACACGCTGAAAACAACAGGCTATTTCCGTTTCTTAGACTTATTTCAGGTTTTGGTTTCTAGTGACTCTTGTTTTT
>JAEWFZ010000004.1 GCA_023388535.1 Bacillota bacterium
TTCTGATTTCTTTTTACCACTTAAATATAAATTAACGATTTGTGTTTTAAATTCTTCAGTGAATGTTCTTCGGCTTCTTTTTGACATAATGGATTCCTACTTTCTTTAATTACATCTTATCAAACAACTTTGTTTATCGCGATATAACTAATTTATTTGTCCATTAAAGTGTAACCCATCCAGACATTAAATTTAAGGGTATTGTGCATCAAGTGTTAGACAATAATTTTATCTTCTGTAATCTTACGTCAATGATATATATTGTTCGTATCTTACTCTAAATATTTGTTGTTATCAAATTAAAACTAACTATTTTAGATTAATTTCCCTATTGATTTGAATAAGAAACGCTTCCATAAATTGATGGCGTTCTTGAGCCAGTATTTTTCCTTTAGGTGTATTCATCAAATCTTTAAGTTTCAATAATTTGTCGTCAAAATGTTGTAAGATTGAGCGTTTCTTTCGATATTGTTGTAGTGAATCTATCGTTTCTGAATCGCCATCTTCGCCATATAATTTACTGCCTCTAAAGCCACCGTACATGCAAGCTCGAGCAATACCAATTGCCCCTATTGCATCCAAATAATCCGCATCTTGAACGACCTTAGCAACCTCGGATAACTTTCCATTATTAAATCCACCTTTAAACCCAAAATTACTTAAATCAGACTCTAATTGTAAATAATCATTTTCACTCAGTGTAATGGACGTTTCCTGAAGCAACTGATTTAAGTCTTTGCTGATGTTTCCTTGATAAAATTTATCATCAAAGTAATCATGTAACCATGCTGTTAGTTCCACTAGATAAGCATCTTGATTCTCGTTAATAAACTGTGCGTTATTTACTACCCGTTGTAAATGATCAAAGTCATGACCACTTTGCTCATTCGCAAATTTGTCAATTAAATGTTGTTTTAGTAGTTCCATTATAAATCTCCTAGACGATTTACCAGCAATCCGGTAATGATTAACCAGACTAGCATTAGTATAATCAACGCCGGCCACAACCATTGTAAATTAAAACGAACATACAAAATCGTTAATGAAGAAATCACCGCAAATCCATTATAAAGAAATCGATAGCCTGACATAAACCGTCTTCTTAAATCTGAGCTCGACAAATAGTAAATAATCTCATAGACGGTGGCACTAAGGATAATAAAAATCATCCATGAATTCAGTACTTCCCATAAATTAGGTGGCCATTTGAAAGTAATCCAAACCCGATAAGACATGACAAAAACAACCACAGCCGTAAGTGCTGATGAAAACATTAAAGAGCGTGTTTTTTGACTTTGAGTCAACAAAAGAGTCGTAGAAGTAAAACTAATCCAAGGACTAATAATTAAGATTAAAATTTCAGAATAAAATCCCATGAAAACAATTAACATGGCGATTATAGTCAATAGAATAAAGGTAATGATTTTTGAATTAAACCAAAGATAACGGCGTTGCATAAAACCTCCAAACATACATATGATTATACCATCAGCCTCTAAGCAATAACAAAAAAGAGGTGAATTTAATCACCTCTCCATCATATTATCCTCTTAAAAATAACAAGTAAAAGATAAGGTATAAAGCTCCTAGAAACAATAATACCGGTGGCAAGAGCTTTTTAACAGCGGCTAAGAACATAGCCAAAGTATCTCCCTTTTCAAATTCGATATCTTTAAGTTTTTTATTTAAAGCTTCTATTTCTTCCCTTGTATATTCTTTAGGTTTCTTTCTAAAACTCATAGGTTAAGCCTCGGTTTGCTTATCATATAAATGGCAGGCTACTAAATGATCCTTTTCAATTTCTTGCAATTCTGGTTCAAACTTAAAGCAACGTTCGAACGCAAACGGACAACGAGTGTTAAAACGGCAGCCTTCAGGAGGTCTAACCGCCGAAGGGATATCCCCTTCAAGGATTTGAAGCTCCGTCGCTTTTCCGTCCACATCGGTACGAGGAATCGCTTGAAGCAAAGCTTTAGTATATGGATGAAGTGCGTTATCGAAAATACGTTCCGATGAAGCTAATTCAACCACATTACCTAAGTACATGACCGCAATTCTATCAGAAATATATTTTACAACCGACAAGTCGTGTGTAATAAATAAGTAGGTTAATCCAAACTCTTCCTTAAGATCTTGAAGTAAGTTAATAATTTGAGATTGGATAGAAACGTCCAATGCCGAAACTGCTTCGTCACAGACAATGAATTTTGGTCGTAACGCTAAGGCTCTAGCAATACCTATTCTTTGCCTTTGACCGCCTGAGAATTGGTGTGGATAACGGTGTATGAAGTATGGCGCTAAACCACATTCTTCCATAATTTGTTGAATGTATTCGTTGTAGCCCTTTGATTTTTCGTTTTTAAAGAAACCATGAGCAACAATTCCTTCACCGATAATTTGACCAACTGTTAAACGTGGATTCAACGAAGAAAACGGATCTTGGAAAATGAACTGTAAATCTCTACGTAATAGACGCATTTCTTTTGTGGTAAGTTGAGACAAATCAATTCCATCGTCTCTCTGAGCTTCATATTTTTCAAACTCAGGATGACCTTTCAGTTCATTTCTCATAGCTTCTATCTTTTCTGATGCAGCTGCGATTTCTTTTTCCTTTGCTTGTATTTTGGCATAGGTTGTTTCAATTTCTTTATCGATTTTAGCTAATTCAGCTTCGTTCTCATGAATCTTATCAGCCGTTTTCGAAGTTTCTAATTCGCCAATTTTTTGATTTAGAACCGCGTTTTCAACCGTTAGTTGGTAATGATCAAGCAGAACTTTTGATACTTGAGATAAGTCCTTATGAACGACAAGACCACCGGCGATTCTCAAAATATTGGAATAACGATTATTCAGTTCGCGGCGCGCAATTAAAAGCTTATCTTCAGCTTCATTTCGAGCTAAACCTGGCTCAGCATTTTTAACATTTTCGCTGAGTTTTTCAACGTCTTTGACCGCTACTAAATAATTTGGGAATTGTTTAGGTAAGGTCTTGATAACTTCTTCAACATACTTTGGAGCAATTTCAGCTAGCGTATTCCCGTAGTACAGGGTTGCTCCATCGGTTTGTTCATAAAGTTGTACGATGGTTCTACCGAAGGTTGATTTACCACAGCCGGACTCACCAACTACACCTAAGGTTTCACCTTTGTAAATATCTAAACTAATATTTTCATTCGCATGAACATATAGTTGTTCTCTTTGAAATATACTTTTCTTTTTAATTGGAAAGTATTTTTTTAGATTTCGTACTGATAATAATGGTGTTGCATGATTTTTTTGAACATTACTCATATAGCTTAGTACGATCTCCTTTCTCTGGATAGAAACAACGAATCGATTGTTCGTCGTTGACCTGAATTAGTTCTGGCATTTCCAGATGACATTTTTCAGTGGCGTATTTACATCTAGGCGCAAAGCGACAACCTTCTGGTAAGTCAAATGGATGAGGTACCGCGCCTGGAATAGCATCCAAACGGACATTTGGATCACTTGATAAACTAGGGATAGAGTCCAATAAAGCCTCTGTATAAGGATGTTGGTAATCACCTTTAGCTCTAAAGATATTTTCAACTGGTGATTTCTCAACTACTTGACCACAATACATTACTGCAACATCGTCCGCCATTTGGTTTATTACACCTAAGTCATGGGTAATAAAGAGAATAGCCGTTCCTGTTTCGCGTTTAAGCTCATTCATCAACTTCAAAATTTGAGCCTGAATGGTAACGTCTAAAGCCGTTGTTGGTTCATCCGCAATCAATAATTTAGGACGACAAGCTAGAGCCATCGCAATCATGACTCGTTGGCTCATACCTCCAGATAGCTGGAACGGATATTGTTTAGCTACTACTTCCGGATTCGGAATTTTAACCATGGATAAAAGTTCCACCACCCGCTGACTAGCCTGTTTTTTATTCATTTCTTGGTGAAGTATTAACACCTCAGACAGTTGACGTTCTACAGAATAAACAGGGTTTAGAGAAGTCATCGGTTCTTGGAAGATAATTGAAACTTCATTTCCGCGGATATGACGCATTTGTTCAGGTGTATATTCAGAAATTAATTTTCCATCAAACCAGATTTCTCCATCATAGATTTTCTGATTGGACTCAAATAGTTTAAGGATAGACATAGCGGTTTGAGTTTTACCTGAACCAGATTCACCAACAACCCCTAAAGTCTTTCCTTCCTCAACGGATAAATTAACTCCATCAACCGCTCTAACCAACCCTCTACGGGTGTTAAAGTAGGTATGTAAATTTTTAATTTCTAATAAGGACATAGTTTGCTCCTTCCTATTTTTCGTTAGATTTAGGGTCTAATGCGTCACGCAAGCCGTCACCCAATAAGTTAATGGATAGAGCAGTGATAAAGACCATAAATCCTGGGAAGATCCAACGCCACCAATAGTTCGCTAAAACTTCCATTTCTTGCGCATCTGTCAACATATTACCCCATGAAGGATAAGGTTGAGGTACCCCAAATCCTAAGAATGATAATCCCGCTTCGGTTAATAACGAACCCGCATAACCAAGGGTCATTTGTACAATAACTATATTCAATACGTTCGGTAAAATATGACGAAGAATAATTCCGCGCTCTTTAATACCTAAAGCTCTGGCCGCTAGAACGAAGTCTTTCTCACGTTCTTGCAAGATTTGTCCACGAACTAGACGTGCTATTCCTGTCCAGCCAATAATACCGAGGATAACCATTACCATTATCATTCTCTGCATAGGTGTCGTATCAATTGGCAACATTGCGGATATGGTAATGACCAATGGATAGAAAGGGAATGAACCGATTATTTCGGCAAAACGCATTAGTAGGTTGTCTATACGGCCACCATAGAAACCAGCGATCATTCCAACAATTACACCAATGATAACCTGAATAATTACCGCAACAGCACCAATAGTTAGGGTAATTCTACCCCCGTGCAATAAACGACTAAACATATCTCTACCTAAATCATCTGATCCTAATAAAAACCCATTATTACCCCAGGTGATAATATTTCCATTTTCTTCAACTGCATAGTTTTGAAAATAACCGGTTGAGAAATACGCTAAATCCTTGACACCATCAGGAATCATAGTTTCTCCATAGAAATTAGATCCCCAGGTAATGTAACTACCATCTTCTAATTGTGCGACGAAGTGATCGCGTCCAGCTTCAACCGAAACGACTTTTTGTTTAATCTCAGGCATGCGACCTGCTGGATATTGCTTAGGACCCCATAAATAGAAGTTCCCGTCTTCATCAACAGCCGCCGCATTCTTAAACGAAATCGCAAAATCCACTACTTTTACTGATCCGTCTTTCAGCTCTTTAGGCATATATTCGGCTTGAACCGATCCACGAGCTCCCGCGACATCTAAGGTACCATTTTTGAGCAGAACCATAATATTCATACTCGTAGTTTTGAAATCAACAACATTATCTTGCCAAGAAGAAGGAATACGATCTAATTGATTGGCTAAAGTAGCCCCCCAAGCGACAACATTACCTTTCTTGGTTAAAATAACGGAATAAATATCCCCTGCTCCTACTTTTTGAATACCTTCTGATTCAACAACAAGTAGTTTGTTATCTTTAGTCATACTAGCCGGACATCCTGTCGGCGGACAAATAACCGTTGAACCAGCTCCATCTTTTGGTGCTAAAACTTCAATTCCTGCTTGACCAAAGTCGTTTTTACCCCAGCCGAAGAAAGTACCTTGCTTCGTAAAACCAACAATATGTCGGTCACCAGAGGCTACTTGTTCAACGCCTTCAGCATCAATCAGGTCTTGAACATCTTTAGGAATCGTTAATACTCCGGAGAAGTCCTTACCCCAAGTGTGAACATTGCCAGTTTTAGATACAGCAACAGAATAGGAGATACCAGACTCAATCTGTTGTACTCCTTCCCTTTCTAAAGCTTTAGGAAAATTCATATAACCATATCCCGGCTTAATGTTTCTTAAAACCGGTTGGTTAAAGTATGGATCAAAAGGAGTTAATGATGATCCAATAAACACCAACGCAAATATTGAAACAAATACAACAAAACCAAATATTGCTAACTTGTTACGTACTAGGTTATTAATTACTGTTCGAGTTGGCGACTGAATCGCTTCTTCTACAAGTAACTCTTTAGCAGTCTTTTTTTCTTTTTTTGCCATAATAACCTCCTAGTCCAGGCGAATTCTCGGGTCAACTAACGCATACCCTAAATCCATTAATAAGTTAGACGATAACGATAATATCGTATAAAACATGTTCATCGATAGAACCAATTGCATATCACGGGACAAAACCCCTTGAATTAATAAACGGCCAATTCCGTTATAGGAAAATATTTGTTCGGTAATTGCTGCACCACCAAATAAACCAGCGATACTCCAAGCAACAATAGTCACCACTGGAATCAGAGCATTACGGAAAGCGTGTCCATAAATGACCGTCTTCTCTGCAACTCCTTTTGAACGCGCCGTACGTACATAGTCTTGACTTAGAGCTTCAATCATAGCGTTACGGACATAACGAGAAGTAGAAGCAAAACTACCAATAGTAATCGTAATCGTTGGAAGTATTAAGGTTCTAATCCAGGAAATAAAATATTGCCAATCTGTCGGACTTTGAATTCTATTAGGCATTTGACCAAAAGGAAGCCATTGTAATTTAGCCGCAAACAGATAGATTAAACTCAAGCCTATAAAGAAAGTCGGTAAGGAGAATCCCACCATCGACATTACTTGCCAGAATCTATCAAAAAACTTCCCTTGTTTAACCGCCGATTTTATCCCTACCCATAACGAAAAGAGGAAGGCTATAATCGTCGCTCCGATGTTCAATATCAAAGTATTCTTCAATGGTTCTTTAATAACTTCGCTAACGGAACGTTTGAATTGTGTAGAATAACCCAAATCGCCAGAAGCTAAAGTTGTTACCCATTTCGCGTATTGAATAGGAAGCGGTTGATCGAATCCATATCTACGAGCTGTTTCTTCATACATCATTTGATAAATCTCAGGATTCTTAGCCGTTTGAACATCAATCGTCATATATCGTTTAACTGGATCACCCGGCATCGCACGCATCATTCCAAATAGAATTAATGAAATGATGAAGAAGACAGGGATTAAAGTTATAATTCGTTTTATCGTATATTTAATCATGGTTTCATACTCCTTAATACCTTTTAATAGTTTAGCTGTTTTCAACTTAAAACTAGATAATGTAGTTTCATCTCAATTTTAAACATTAACTAATACATTATACTAGATTAGCTCAAAGTTGAAAAGAGCTAATCAGCATCTTGTAATTCTTTCACTATACCCATAGAAAAGAAAGGGAATTAAGGAAGACCTTAATTCCACTTTCATTATCTAATGTTTAATTACTTTCTAGTAATCTAAGCTTAGATCCGCAATGTCGTTTGACCAATCCCAAACTGGAGTAGTTTCTAGGCCCTTAACACGAATATGATACATGTCATAGTATTCGTTAGAATATAGAGGCAGTCTTGGTAAGTTTTCGTTATACCATAGTGCCCACTCTAACCAGGCGTCTGCGTATTCTTCAACCTTGTCGGAAGATAGTTTACGCATGTTTTCTACTAACTCGTCAACCTTAGGATCATCAACTGCAGCTGTATTATAGTCAGTTCCAATGAACGAACTATGGTAGCTGTAGAACGGATCGTACACAGCTGTGAATCCAGTAGCTAAGTTATAAGCTAAGAATTCGCGGCTTTCTGGTTCAGTACCTTCGTCATTATAGTATAACGCTAATAATGTATCGAAGTCACCCATTGTAACGGTGTATTGGAGACCAACTTTCTTACCTTTGTCTGGTAATTGAGCGTTAATGGTATCCGTTACTTCGTTCTCAGTAGTACCAAAGTGGTTGATACGAAGTTGTTTGCCATCAGCGTCATAACGCCAGTAATCGAATCCTTCTTTATTAGATTCATAAGCAGTAATAGCTTTGGCAGCGTCCCATGGAGTGGTTCCGTCTTTCTCGAATTTGTATGGAGAAGCATCTAGAGCTGCGTTAGCTTTATCGAAGTCTTCTGTATAGGAAATAGCTTTCTCTTCAAATTGATCTTTACGAGCTTGGTACATCCATTGTGATAAACCATACTCACCATCTACGATGGATCCATATCCACCAAGAACGTTTTGAACAAACTGTTGACGGTCAAGCAAGTAAGCAACAGCTTGACGTACTTCTTTATGTTTCGTAGGACCACCATTATTAACAAATGAGATCATACCATAACCATTACGGCTATATGAAGTGTAACCAGCTTTATCTGGGTTTTGTTTAATTTTCTCAATCTTTTCACCTTGGATAACACCAAGAACTAAATCGATATCCCCAGTTAAGATTTGGTCCATATCAGTTTTTTGGTTAATAGTCTTAATCATTACGTTTTTGATCGTAGGTTTCTTACCACGGAAGTCGCCAACGTATTTGTCGTTAAGAGTAACTGTAACCGTCTTGTTTTCTAGAGAAACAAAATTATAAGCACCTGAAGTAACAGTTGGATTAAAACGGAATGTATCTGCTACCCAGTACGCGTTTGTTTGTAACAAGAAACGTGCAGCGCCATCAGCACCAGGAAGTGCAGCGCCTTCTCTTTGAGCTACTAAAGCATCAACTGCTTTTTGACCATCATCAATCTTCTTTTGTGCAGCTTTATGAGCATCTGATCCTTCTTCAATCTTGACCTCTGGGTCATCCGATTTAAGAGCATCTTCTAATTTAGCTTTTAAGCCATCAACTGCAGCTTGGTCACGCTTGATACGAGAATCTAAGTTATCTTGGAACGCTTTAACGTCAGCATCGGATAATGTATATCCTTCTTTAACTACTAACGACGATCCATCTTCACCAATTGCTAAGTTTGGTGAATAGACGTGCATCGGTGTAGGAGCCGCTGAAGCATAAGCAGTTTCATAGAAATAAGGAAGATTCTTAGCAGCAATCGTTAGCTGGAATTCATATTCACCGAGCAATTTAACGCCTGGGAATGAGTCAGCTTCACCTTTACGATATTCAGCATGTCCGACTAAACCATCTCCAGGAATCGAAGAAGATCCAGTAGCAGCCATTTCTTTAGAATCTGTAAAGAGATAGGAGAAGACAAAGTCTTTGGCAGTAATTGGAGTTCCATCGTTCCAAACTAGGTTTTCTTGTAACACGTATTTGAAGGTTTTGTTTCCTTCTTCATCCGTAGAAACTTCTGGTTCACCTTTAACAACTGTTGGGTTCAATTGGAACTTTCCACCTTCGTCGGTCACGTAAGTACCGTATCCGTGAATTAAGTTCTTAATCCATACGTCATAGGTAGAGTTACCAAATCCGTCGATATAAGATCCACTCAACTCAGGGGCTCCGATTACTAACGTATCCGAAGGGTTTTTGGTTGGAGCTTTACCACCCGTACCAGTTTCTACTGGTTCCGTAGGGGTATCTGTTGGTGTTTCTGCTGGTGTTTCACTTGGCGTTTCAGCTGGTTTCGGTGGCGTTGTACCACACGATACCAATAACGCTAAGACAAACATTACAGCAAGAAGTTTTTTAATTAATTTCATATCCATCCTCCTTGTATGAAATGTTTACAGAGTATTCTGCATGTAACTATTATATTGATTCTATTTTGTAATGTCAAGAAAATATTGTAAACTTCCTGATAAAATCAGGAAGTTAGTTTCATTATTGTTTTCATTTATGAAAAAACTTTCATAAACATAGGTTTATTCGAGGCTCTTCTTCATATTAATTAGATAGAACAATTCCTGCATCCGATAGTCGGTCTGACTGATGACATCGCCGACCCGTTTTAATTGTTCACTAATTTCATCCTTATTCGCTAAATCTTGTTTATAGTTTAATTCATGTTCCATCGAAGCCCACCAATCCATAGCGATCGTCCTTAGTTGTAGTTCCACCGTTAACATCTCTTTGTTATACTCGAAAAAAACCGGAATCGACAAAATCATATGTAAACTACGATAGCCATTCTCTTTAGGATGTTTAATATAGTCTTTTTCTTCGAGCAGCTTTACATCGTCCTGTCGTAACAGCATTTGTTTCACCAAATAGATATCATCTATATATGGGGTAATAACTCGAATTCCAGCAATATCATGTAAATGTTTCAAGGCGTTATCCAAATTGACATCCAATTCTAATCGCTCTAATTTCTTACAAATACTGCGTGGTTCTTTGATTCGACTGCGTATTGAATCGATTGGTATATGTTGTTGACGATATTGGGCCTCTTTACTTAATACATTAAGTCTTGTTTCAATTTCTAATAAGGCACAGCTATAGCGCATTACCATCTCTTGGTAAATCTCAGGATCGCTAACTAATTTAGAAACTTCCATTTCCTGATTTAAAATATCATTCTCATAAAAAATAACGTTCACAGTATTACCTCTTCTATTTTTATAAGGGTATAAAGTAACTCTCTTCCGTACATTAACTATATCACAGATAATCAAATTCGAGGTATTTCCTTCAATCTTCTTGAACTATCGTTTCAGAGTTTTATAATAAGGTTAAAGGAGGTTTTCGCATGTTAGATCAAAAAGTTATTGACTTAATTCAACGTCAAATTCAAAGAGAATGGTTCTCTGCCTATCTCTATCTCGATTTTATGTATTATTTAGAAGACAAGTCGCTCTTAGGGTTCAAAAACTGGTATGACATTCAAGCCCAAGAAGAACGCGACCATGCCAGACTATTCGCTCAATATCTGTTAAACCAAAACATTAGACCCGTTCTAGAAACTATCGAAAGACCAGACCAACATTATCAGGACGTCTTAGAAATTCTCAACAAAGGTTTAGAACACGAAAAGTTTGTCACCGCTTCAATTCATGAAATTGTCGATGCGGCTCACGAAGCCAAAGATTATCGAACTTTAGAATTTCTGAATTGGTTTGTGAAAGAACAAAGCGAAGAAGAAACGAATGCCAACGAATTAATCGCAAAATATGAACTCTTCGCTTCGACCCCACAGGGATTATATGCGCTCGACCAAGAACTCGGTACCAGAGTCTATAGTCCTCCTAGTCTAGTCTTATAGTCAAAAACCAGCCTCGCTGGTTTTTTTATGGTTTATTCGTAATGTCTCCCGACCATTCAATATTTATATCCGATTGGCGAAGTGGGTATTGTGGATCTAAAACAGCCTGGACAAAATCTTTATTACGCGCAAAATACTCACGAACCTGTTGATAAAGACTAGTTGATTTAAGTTCTTTGGCAGGATAGCCAAAAGTCTCGATACCTTGACGATGACCCAGATAGACAGCACGCGGTAAATGATATTGTTGAGTCACCACCAAAATATACTTAAGGTTGAAAACTCGACCCATATTAAACATTGAACGATAGGTCGTCGTACCGCCGTAATCTATAAAGATGCGATAGGAAGGTACGCCGTTTTCAATTAGGTAGTCTTTCATAACCGAGACTTCATCTTGATTATCATAAAAACTCTTACCGGTCACGATGATTCTACGACTCACGCCTTTTTCATATAAGAACAAGGCGGTATCCAATCGTTCCTTGACTACTGGGAGCGGTTCACCATCCTCAACTTTCGCCCCTAAAACCACAATCGCTTCAAACGGTTGATTATATAAGGTAGATTCGCTTAAGAAATAGTTTCGATACGGTTTAATTAAATGATGATTAATCGTTAACGATAATCCAATCAAAATTATGATAACTAAACCAAGCAATCGTAAGCCACGTTTTACCATAATGCCACCCATTGATACAAAATAACGATCAAAATAGCTGGTAAACCATTAGCTATTTTGATCTTCTTAATATCCAATAAATCTAAAGCCAAAGCTACAATCAAAACCGACCCAACTGCTCCTATCTCAACAATTACCTCGGGAGACAAAAAAGCGCTCAAATCTTTAGCTAATAAAAAGATGCTACCCTGATATAAGACGACCACCAACGCCGAAGCGATAACGCCTAGTCCATAAATCGAACCATAAATTAAAGTACTGATGAAATCTAATATCGTTTTAATCCAGAGAATGTTTCCATCGCCGGTTAAACCCAAGTTCAATGGTCCAATAATCGCCATCGAACCAATACAGTGGATCATCACCATCATGATAAAAGCTTTAGAAAAACCTTCATCTCTTTTAGCAAACTTGTTTTCGATGGACTTTCCAAATTGTTGTAATTTCCCATCAATATCAATTATGGAACCCAGCAGTGAGCCAATAACGATGCTGACCAACATTAAAATCGGTAATTTGGTTTCGATAGCCCCCATGATACCAACAATCAACACTACTATATTGACCATCACTAAGGTGAATTCCAATTGTGATTTTGAAAAAAACTTAGACAAGAGTTTAGCTAGTAACCCAGCTACGACAATCACAATTCCATTAAGTAATACTAATTTCAACGCCGGTTCCTCACTTGTTACTTATCTATTTTAGCATACTATTAACGAATAAGGACATCGCTATGGTATCATGTAGTTGGTGAAAAAAGATGAAAAAAATACAATATGGAATTCTCTCAACAGCTACTATCGTACCTCGATTTGTCAAAGCCGTCCAAAACACGAATCATAGTGAAGTTTTAGCGATTGCTTCTAGAAGTCAAAATAAAGCCGATGCCCTAGCTAAAGAACTCAATATCGAACGCGCTTACGGATCGTATCAACAACTATACGATGATCCTGAGATTGATATTATTTATATTGCGACGATAAACG
This sequence comes from Bacillota bacterium, assembly GCA_023388535.1. Taxonomy (GTDB): domain Bacteria; phylum Bacillota_I; class Bacilli_A; order Erysipelotrichales; family Erysipelotrichaceae; genus JBNRMW01. The sequence continues at coordinate 12,761 of JAEWFZ010000004.1, forward strand.
AAAATCACTATCAAGATATGATGGATGCTCTAAATCACGGCAAACATGTCGTCTGTGAAAAACCGTTTACGCTTACCACCCAACAAGCCAGAGAAGTTTTCGAGTTGGCTAAAGCGAAGAATCTGTTTTTGATGGAAGCTCAAAAATCGGTATTCTTACCAGTAACCCTACAGATCAAAGAATATATTGATCAACAAAAACTTGGCAAGCTGCTACAAGTTGAAATGAGCTCTTCTCATACCGGTAAACATTCCGATGGCCATTGGATGTTAGATCAACACCAAGGTGGTGCATGGATTCCTTCCGCAACCTATACGATTGAATACCTCGATTTCTTAATCGGCTCAAAACCCGATGACTATCAAGCACAATTAACGTTAATGGAAACCAAAGCGATCGATGAAGTCAGTATTAACTTACGTTATCAGAACGTCCTAGCCCATAGCTTTATATCGGTTAAAACCGCCACCAAAAACACAGCCACCTTTTACTTTGAAGAAGGTTATATCGAAGTCTTTGAGTTTTGGAAAGCGCGCGGTTATACAGTGCACCATTGGAAAACAAAAGAAGAGAACTATGTATCTCTTCCGGTTGATTATGAAATGATCTATGAAGTTAATCATATCCATGAATGTCTAAGTAATAATCTCATCACCAGTCCAGTAATGAGTCCAGAAATGACCATTAACTGCGTGGAACTGGTAGAAGCCGTTTATCAACAAAGTCTAGTCTAATTCAGGCCACTTAGCTACTTTGTTAATATGACGATAATAATCCTTTTCTAAAATCAATCGACTATAATTATACCGTTGATTTACCAATCGGTTCATAGTTTGAACGTAGCCTTCCGGTACTTCAACCCCTGGATTTGGGGTAAATTTCTTCGTCTTCGTATTATATCGTCCCAAATCACTAATCCACGAACGATTAACCAAGATAACCAAGCCTGGGGTATCGGATAATATATCACGTCCCATAACTAATCTCGAATCAAAGGGGATGCCCATCAAATTATAGACTGTCGGAAGTATATCTAAACTAGACGACAGTTTTTCTATGGTCGCTGGTTTAATCCCATCGTAATAAACCAATAACGAACCGCGATATAATTCAAAATGTTCTTCTACCACTTCACCCGCTAATTCATCAATCGATGCTTTCGGTAAACCATAAGGATAATGATCCGCGTTAACCACGATTAAGGTCTTTTCAGCTAACCCCTTTTCTCTTAACGTATCAATCAAAAGCTTCATCGCCCGATCAAACTCAATTTGAGTAGCCATATAGCCTTTGGCTTCCATCGTTTTATAAGGCAAATGTTCGACTAAGCTACGATTTTTGGTAGCAATAAAGTTATCGCTAAATTTATACCCTAAATGTCCACTAACGGTTAAATAATAGGTATGGAATTTTTCATGGTCCATGTAGCGATGCATAGTTTCAGTCATTAAATCAATATCGGATTCTGGCCAAGTTTTACGTATATCAAGACCATTACCAATCCCCATATAAATATAACCCATATTTGGATGAGAAATATTCCGTTTATAATAGGAATAGGTATGATTGTGAAAGGCCATCGTGTGGTATCCATAGCGACGTAAAAGATTTCCATAAGTAAAGGCTAAATCATTTTTTTGTTCACCCGACTTAGCTAGGGACCAAACTCCGCCTTTCGGAATCAAACCCGTCACCCCAACATACTCACCATCGGAGGTCGAAACCGACCAAACCGGATTATAAAAATTAGTAAATTTCAAGCCCTTCTCTTGCATCATATATAAAGTAGGAGTCAATTCTTTATCGACACTAAAACGAGAGTAAGCTTCGGCGGTGATAAAGATCATATTAAAGTCTTTAGCTATGCCCGTATAATCATTTTGATAGGAAGGTTTTACCTGACTAAAATATTCGTCCATCTGTTTTAGGGTTTTGTCATTTGTGGAATTTATTAATTTATCAAAATCAATATCCAAGGTCCATGGAATTCTCGGAGCTTCTGGCTCAACATTGGTTTCTACCGGTGTTTCGGTTATCGTTTCCACTCCAGTTTCCGTCATTGTTTCTGGGTCTTTTACAATTGGAATCACCGGTTCAACGACCACCGGATCGGTATCTATTTCGATAGGCTCTGGGGAAAAATAGTTTCTAAAATCAATCCGCATCGCCGTTAAAAGACCAAATTCACTACTAGCCTGCAAAGGTTGACTTTCCGTGTGGTATAAAGCTCGAACCGAAGGGGCTCCGTTAGTTTGAGTAGAGATTAACCAAATTAAACCAAACCAAAGCACAAAAATAGGCACCAAAGACCATAAACCAGACTTTTGAAAGCCATTGGCTACCGGCTCCGATTTGGCATAAACTACTACAAATAAAACAGTCGGAATAAAGAATAAAATAATCGCCCACCAGTTTTGTAGGATTAAGTTAATAATATCTTTATAAAACTCAGCTACTTGTGCTCCATTCATCATGGAATAGATGGTATAAAGCGTTTTAAACATTTGATAATACAAAAGTTGAGAAACAAACAAAAGTCCCATGATGAATAAAAGAACACCCACCACCCATGGCCTAATTCTAGATGGCACTAGATTCAAGATAAAATAAGCACTTAAACCAAATAAGACTGAAAAGAAAAAATTAAACAAGGAAAGCGAAAGACTATCAAATACCAACCAACTAAATAAAAGTCCACTTAATAATCGTACCGTAAATATATACATGGCTTGTAGCCAAGGCGCGTTAGTTTGAGTTTTGATTCTATCCATATCATTGCCTCCTGCTCGGTTTATTTTATCACATATTAACATAAAAATAACAAAAACAAGCGATACCTACATCGCTTGTTAATCAACCTCTGGCGGAGGAACTGGGATTCGAACCCAGGCGAGCTTTCACTCCTATCGGTTTTCGAAACCGACCCCTTCGGCCTCTTGGGTATTCCTCCATTTAGAGCATTCAGATTATATCATATTCAATTAATTTTTGTCTTCAAGAATGGCTTCTAATTGCTCCCATTCTTCAACTAAATGAGCGATCTCGTTGTTCACTTCATCGATTTGTTGATTCAATTCATCCATTTTTTGATAATCATGGTAATACTCTGGCTCAAAACGTAATTCTCTTAACAATTCGATTTGTTCTTCCGCCTGTGCCAGTTGTTCTAAAACCTGTTCTAGTTTGCGTTGATTGCGGCGGCGCGTTTGTGAACTTAGGACATGTTCGTTAATGGCTTTAAATTCTTTGGGTTTTTCAAAAACTTGACTATCAAAAAGTTCTAGTGGTTTTAACCATTCGACTTGAACTTCTTTATTTTCATCGATCCTCATAATCCCATTAGCCACTTGTTGGATAAAATAACGATCGTGACTGACAAAGATAATCGTTCCATCAAAGTCTTGTAAAGCGGTTTCCAAAGCTTGCTTGGCTGGGATATCAAGATGGTTGGTCGGTTCATCTAAGATAAGAACATTGGCCTGTTGCAACATCAGTTTCGCCATCGAGAGTCTCACCTTCTCACCACCGGATAAAACCGAAACATTCTTAAACACTTCATCGGCACTAAACAGCGCACGGCCAAGGACAGTTCTAACCTCCGTCTGAGTTAAATCCGGATAGGCTTGCCAGATTTCTTCTAGGATAGTATTTTGGGGATTAAATTGCTGCAAGTCCTGGCGAAAATAACCAATTTCTATCTGATGACCCCAAAGCATTTCTCCATCTAAAAACTCAATTTCACCTACCAACGACTTTAAAAACGCCGACTTCCCAGAACCATTCGGACCAATAATAGCTAGTCGTTGTCCTCTTTCTAGCTCCAAACTGAGCTTAAATAAAGGTTCATCATAGCCAACCACACAATTCAATAAAGAAAGCACTTGTTTACCACCCCGTACTCGCGATATAAAGCGGGCAACAAAAGGACGAATATTGGTAGTTGGTTTTTCGATTTTCTCCATCCTATCTAAGTATTTTTGCTTAGACTTAGCAAAGGCAGCTTTTGAAGCACTGGCTCGATATTTATCAATCAGAGCTTCTAAGCGGGCTATTTCTTTTTGTTGTTGTTGATAAGCACTGGATTGTTTATCAATCATGGTTTCTTTTTGTTGGAAGTAGGCGCTATAATTACCATTAAAACGATAGGCTTGATGATGCTCTAGTTCAACTACGGTATCACAGATTCGATCTAAAAATAAGCGGTCATGGGATGTTAAAACCAAGGCCGCTTGGTATCGTTTCAAATAGCCTTCCAGCCATTCGATAGTTTCAATATCCAAATGGTTGGTTGGCTCATCCAACAAAAGAATATCCGGTTTTTGAGCTAAGACCATAACAAAAGCAAGGCGCGTTCTTTCCCCTCCGGATAATTCTTCAATTAAGCGATTACGATCTTCAACACTGAACCCAAATTTAGTTAGCAAAGTATTGACTTCAAACTCCAAATCATAGCCACCCAAAAGTTCAAAGCGTTCCATCATCTGTCCAAGCTGTTGAATTTTAGCGATATCCGATTCATTCGTGATACTGGCTGATAAACGTTTTATCTCTGTATCGAGTTGGGTTATTTCAACAAAAATACTCGCTATCCATTGGTTGATGGTTTGTTTAGGATTATCGATAGATATTTGTTCCAAATAGCCAATACGGAGACGATTCGCCCGATTAAATGTCCCTCGATCGATCGATTCTTGTCCTGAGATGATATTTAGTAAGGTCGTTTTTCCACTGCCATTGCGACCAATTAGGGCTATTTTTTCATTGCCCTTAACTTCAAAATTGAGATTCTCAAAAACAATCTGACCAGCAAACGATTTATAAACTTGACTCAAGCTTAATTTCATGAAGATTCAATCCTTAAATATTTTAATAAGCCCGCTACCAAATCATTTAAGATTTGTTCGTATTCTTGTTCAAAGGTTTGGCGTTGGGTTTCATTTTTCATGTTACCAAAACTAATCGATACCGTTTGAACGCCGTAAATATTGTCCTTAGCGAACTGATTGGTCCTAGCGGATAAATCCGAATAGGTACCCGCTCCCAACGAAAGTCCTCCGCTTTCACGAATCAAGTTTTGACGATCCAATTGTTTTAATCGCTGTGGTAAAACCGAGCCGTTAAAGCCACGTTGTGTTTCATATTTTAACTTCGAATTAGCAAGAATCGCATCAGCTAATAAAGTTCCTAAGCTACGGCTGGCGTAATTGGAAGAAGTGACCATGAAAGAACGATTCATCGCATTTTCGATTTGGGCAAAATCGAGTTGAATCATCAGTTTCGCTTTTTGATCGAGCGCTTGGTAAACACGCCCTTTCTCCCCATAGGTATTTACAAAAACATCCTCAACTTCACGGGTTAGACCCACTTTTAATCCATGACTTTCTAATTTACTTTTCAAATCTAAAGCCATTTTATAGGAAACCTGGGCGGTATTAAAATTTTCATCGATTTGAATTCCGGTATTTGGTCGATTGAAATCCTGATCATAACCCACCGCATCAATAATGATATCTAAGTTTTGACTTTCTTCATCTTTGATTTCAATAAACAAAGCGTGTTTTCTAAGTAGTGGCTGGTCGTTTTCTGGATCAATAAAGAAATCTTTGTCGGAAAAGATTCGGTAGTGTTTTGATTGTTTGTTACGTGTAATTGAGTAAAAATCAATTTCTGTCTTCTCTACGGTGCTGATATGATGGAAAACAAAATTATCTTCTACCAAAACTTCGTAAAAGCCTTCCGGTAAGGTATAGGTTAGTACGTTGATATCAAGTTGACTAGAGCTTAGAAAGCTAAATTGTTCTTGAGTACAGAGATTAATCAAGGTGATGGTCTTACCGTTTAATTCATCCTTTTCGCCAACCTGGTAGGGATTTTTAGTGATATTTAAAGATTCTCCATAGAAAAAGATATTAGCGACATCAAGAAACGGATACTCGGGACGTTCTGAAAAGATTTTTTTGGTTTTCTCCACCGAATAACTACAGATAGTATTATAGGATTTTACCGGTTCTTTTTCTTTTAATTTATTGAGATGAATGAAATAAAAGGATCCGATGCCGATTAACAACAAAAAAACCACAAGAAGAACAATTCTTGTTTTCTTGGGTTTAGATGGAGATGGAGCTAAATACTTAGGCTTCAACATAAACTTTAATATTCAATATGACGTGGGGTACGCGGGAAGGATAGAACATCGCGTATATTGTTCATTGCTGTAATATACATTAAGAAGCGCTCAAAACCAATACCAAAACCGGCATGTGGGCAACCACCATAACGACGTAAATCCAGATACCATTCTAGGCTTTCCACCTTGACATCCATTTCTTCCATACGTTTTATTAAATAATCGATGCGTTCTTCCCGTTGGGAACCACCAACTAACTCACCGATTACTGGTACCAGTAAATCACAGGCAGCTACTGTTTTTCCATCATCGTTTAAGCGCATATAGAAAGCTTTAATATCTTTTGGATAATCGGTTAAGAAAACCGGACCATTGACAACATTTTCGGAAATATAACGTTCATGCTCGGACTGTAGATCCATACCCCATTCAACGGGATACTCAAAGTCAACGGTGGCTTCTTTTAAGATCTCAATTGCTTGACTGTAAGGCATTCTCACAAATTCGCTATTAACGATTTGATTGAGACGCTCTAATAAGGTTTTATCCATATGTTGGTTGAAGAATTTCATTTCCTCAGGACAGTTTTCTAACACATACTCAATACAATATTTAACCAAATCCTCGATTAAATCCATATTATCTTCCAAGTCAGCAAAAGCAATTTCCGGTTCAATCATCCAAAACTCACTCGCATGACGCGGCGTATTCGAGTTTTCAGCACGGAAGGTTGGTCCAAAAGTATAAATATCTCTGAAAGCTAAAGCATAGGCTTCGCCATGGAGTTGACCAGAAACGGTTAAATGGGCATGTTTATTAAAAAAGTCTTTTTCATAATTGCCATCTTCCCGGGTTGTTACTGTGAAGACTTCTCCAGCCCCTTCCGCATCGTTTGAGGTAATGATAGGCGTATGCACATAGACGAATCCTTGATTTTGGAAAAATTCATGAATCGCCATACTCAACACCGAACGGACTCTAAAGACTGCCGAAAAGGTATTGGTTCGCGGACGTAAGTGAGCGATTTCTCTTAAGTATTCAAAACTATGACGTTTCTTTTGTAAAGGATAGCTACTGTCACTGGCTCCGATTAATTCCACTTCGGTTACTTCTATCTCAAATGGTTGTTTCATCTCGGGGGTTAATTTTAAATTTCCAATTATTTTTACAGAAGTTCCAACTAGGTATTTGGAGACTTCTTCATAATTATTTAACGCCGAACTATAGACACATTGAGCATTACGAAAATAGGTACCATCATTGAGTTCAATAAACGATACATTTTTTCCTGTACGATTGGTGCGAATCCATCCCATCAATAAGATTGGATTCAGTTCATCAATTTCAATTTCATGATGATTATTGGTAATTTCGTATAATTCTCGAATGGTCATTTCGTTAAACATAGCTTCCCCCTTGTTAATATTAATCTAAATGATTGACTTGGAAAACAATTTCTTGAATGGCTGCGACGACGTCGACTTGCTTGAGATAAACGCCATTAGGTACTTGAACATGTTCGTGACTAAAGTCAATGATACCAACGATACCGGCTTCAACTAATAAATCTACCGTCTCTTGAACTTTTTGGGTTACAGTAACGATTGCTAATCGACATTCTTTTGGTAAGCGATTTTTGAGTTCACTCATATGATAGACCGGTACTCCAGCAATTTCACCTTGCTTTTTATTGTCAGTATCAAATCCAATCATGATTTCTCCAACGACTTGGTCCCAGCGATTATAATTCAAAAGGGATTTACCTAGGTTACCAACCCCTACTAAGACAATTTTCTCATCGTAATTAACACCTAATAATTCATCAAAGACACTAATTAAATGATCGACCGAATAACCAAATCCTTGTTTACCTAACGAGCCGATAAACGAAAAATCACGACGTATCGTGGTCGCTTGGGTATCGCAGTATTCCGCTAAATCACTGGATAATACACGGTCGATGCCACGTTGTCTCATTTTCTTTAAAGCTTTTAAATAAACTGGATAGCGCTTCATCGTCGCTTTTGGAACTTTTACTTTCTTTTCCATGATAATTCTCCTTATTTCTTTAATCTTCTGTAGTTAAGTATATCACAGATAGACAAATGTTTGTTATTAATTCTTCAAATCTAACGAACTTTGAGCCCCGATATCTAAGCTATATTGATCTCTTGGAAAGTCCGATAAGGCCGCCGCCATGGCAATCATGGCTGCGTTGTCGGTGCAGGTCCAAAGCGGTGGAATGGTAACTTCTAAATCGGGAAATTGATCTTTTAAATCTAAGATAAGTTCCCGCAAACGGGAATTGGCCGCTACCCCACCAGCAATAACAAAATGTTTTGGTTGATAGTTTTGAATAGCGCTTATAGTTTTCTCCATCAGTTGTTGTAACGCTGATTCTTGAAATCCATAAGCAACATCTTCTTTAATTAATGGGCGTCCTTTTTTTTGTTCTCTAGCTTCTAGTTGTAAGATAAAACTCTTTAATCCCGAATAGGAAAATTGATCCTCTGCAACATGGATTTTAGGGAAAGTATAATTGGCTTTTCCGGATTTAGCTAATTTATCGATGATTGGTCCACCTGGATACCCGGCGCCTAAAAGACGCGCTACTTTATCATAGGCTTCTCCAACCGCATCATCGCTGGTTTGAGCGATAATCTTGAAGTCGTTTAGTTTTTCCATATATACCAACTCCGTATGACCACCACTGACCACTAAAGCTAATAAAGGAAATTTTAATTCACTAACGTAATTGTTGGCATAAATATGACCGGCGATGTGATGAACTGGAATTAATGGTATTTGATAATACCAAGCCAAAGCTTTGGCGGCTTGTAAACCAACATGAAGGCTGCCGATTAGTCCCGGTCCGATAGTTACCGCAATTTCATCGATATCTTCGATGCTTAATTGTGCTTCTTTTAAAGCTTCCAAAATGGTCACCGTTATCTTTTCGACATGGATCCGCGAAGCGACTTCAGGGATAACACCACCAAAATTAGCGTGTGTTGCAATCTGTGAATAGACGACGTTGGCTAATAGTTCTTTAGTATCTTTCAAAATAGCGATGGCGGTTTCATCGCAACTTGATTCTATGGCTAATATAATTTTTGATTTACTCATAGTAGACCATCTCCCAACCATCCCCATCGGGATAATAATTTTTGCGGATACGATTGCGTCGATAACCCATTTTTTTATAGAGTCTAATCGCTGCTTGGTTGTCTTGGTGAACTTCCAGAAAGAAAGTAAATGTATGTCCTAATATACGGTGGTATTGTTGCATTAAATAGGAAGCAATCCCTTGCTTTTGAAATTCTTCCAATACTTTTATATATATTAAATTTGCTTGATCTAAGACCGCTTTGAAGATTAAGATGCCAACTAAAGCGTCGTTTTCATAATAACCAATAAAATCATAAAACAACAACATTGAACGCAGTTGTTCTTTAGTGTAAGGAAGTTTGAATTTTTCTAAATCTTCGATTTTGATAGAACTACTGATTTTGTCCATAACTTGATGATTTCTTTAAATAAAGCGGTACTAAATGATCAATATCTTCAACGATTTGCCATTGTTCTTTTAATTGATACATCTGTTTGACAAAATCGATATCGATCGCCTCAGCCTCGATCAGATGGGCATCGCCAACCACTTCGTCGACAAAATCAAGCATCGCTTTAATTTCTTCAAGAAACATAATCTGTGGCTCTAAAATCATTTTTGCATCTTGATAAATGGCGACATAAGCTCTTTTAGAGCGGGCATCTAATAAGGCTAAGCGTGATTTAGAACTTACCCCACAGTAGATTTGTAAACTATTCAAGGTATATACCTCTATGCCGGCTACGCTACCCAATACTTTGGCGATCGTCATAGCAATGCGAATTCCTGTGTAGGAACCTGGACCCACGCTAATAACGATTTGTTTTAAAGTCTTTGGGCTGAGTTGATGTCTTTTAAAGAGTTCATCGATGCGTACCATCGTGATTTCGGATTGTTGGCGATTGGCAGGTTCGCTGATTTTTTCAATTAATTGACCATCTACGATTAAGCCGAGGTTTAAAAAACGGGTTGAGGTATCCAGTAGTAAACTAGTTTCCATAAGTGTTTAGCTCCTCAATTAAAGCGGCGTCGGCTTCAATTTCAATCTGACGTTGTTGTTGATCGATATAGTGTATCTGAATTTTAATATCGGGAGTCTCCAACTGATCTTGGATAAAATTAGCCCATTCAATAATGACTATATGTTCGCCATCAAAATAGTCCTCAAACCCTAGATCTTGATCGATTCCTTCCAGACGATAGGCATCGATATGTACAAGCGGATGATCGCCATGATAGATTTTCATCAGCGTGAAGGTTGGAGAATTGACGTTATCACGGATATTTAACCCTTTGGCTAAGCCTTGGGTAAAGGTGGTTTTACCTGCTCCCAAATTTCCTTCTAAGAAAATGATTTCATTACCTTTTAACAAGCGCGCTAAAAAGGTTGCGAATTCTTGAGTTTGTTGAGGACTGTGGGTGGTGATGGTTGTTTTCAATGGCGCTCCTTATTTTAAGTGAAAAAAAGGACTCCACTGAGGGAGTCCAGATACCTGGCGACGTGCGATTTTCACACAAGGTGCTATCGTAGCCGCTAAAGTGCTTAACTTCTGTGTTCGAGATGGAAACAGGTGTGACCACTTTGCT
>JAEWFZ010000041.1 GCA_023388535.1 Bacillota bacterium
TCTTTCAAATTTAAAAATTCGATGATACTATTGTTCATGACAGAACCTCCTGATTTTTCTTTAAACTTAATCATAAAGGTTCTGTCTTATAGATTTCTAAAACTTCTTTATAGCTGACAAATTCAACCCATTTATTTTCTAAAACTTCTTTATAGCACGGACATTTCTAAAAGAAAGTTAAATACACGAAAATAAAAATCCTGGCTTTTTGTTTAAAAAAAAAAAAGAATCGGCGATTCTTTTTTCTTTCACTGCTGTGCTAGAGAAGTGAATTTGGTTATTACTTTTAAGGTACTTTTATTGTAATCCAGTTATTACTTTTAAGGTACTTTTATTGTAATCCAGTTATTAATTGGATGCTATTGTTATGCTCATAAGATTACTGATAATACTTAATGATGGCTTGAGTTCCAAGATCCTCATCGCCTGCTTCAATCAAAGCTTCATAATGATTTAAAACCAACTGCGTTAAATCTAGGTTATTATTCTCATCATTTGCTTTAGCAAGTTTTAAATCCTTAACAAAGTGCTTGATATAAAATCCAGGCTCAAAGTCTTGATTAACCATCTTAATTCCGTTATTAGTTGCTTGCCAAGAAGCTGCGGAACCATTATTAATAACTGAAAAAAAGTCTTCCGCTTTGATACCTTTGGTACTAGCAAAGCTTAAAGCTTCAGCAGTACTGGCAATCGCTCCAGCAATACAAATTTGATTAGCTAATTTCATATTTTGTCCGTTTCCGGCAGAGCCAATATAGGTTATTGCTTTTCCAAGTTTCTCTAATAATGGCAAAACTTTTTCATAAATTTCGTAATCGCCACCGACCATAATCGATAGGGTAGCATTCTTAGCTCCTAAGTCGCCACCAGTAACGGGAGCATCTAGGCTATAAACTCTTTTCTCTTTTGCTTTATTATAGATTTCTATGGCTAGTTCTGGATCTGAAGTTGTCATGTCAACAACAATCGTTTCTGGTTTAACATGATTTAATATACCATCTTCACCAAGATATACTTCACGAACATCGCTCGGATAGCCAACGATGGTAAAAACCACATCGACATCCTTTACCGCTTCAGCAATTGTGGATACAGCTCTAACTTGTGGTTCAAGCTTTTTTGCTTTCTCGTATGTGCGATTGTAAGCTATGACTTGATGTTGATCTTTGGCTAAATGCAAAGCCATCGGAGCTCCCATGACTCCCGTCCCAATCCATGCTATCTGCATAATAAACCCTCCTTTTTCGATATAATTATTATAGCTCTTATTATGATAAAATCAGAAAGAGTTTGGAAATATAGAAACATGTAATTGATACAATTAGATGCCGGCTAGAAGACTTTCGCTTTTTGTTTCAGTCATGAAATTAATAAAATTTTTAAGCATCTAAATATCGAATTTTAAATGACAGCCTAATACAATCTCTAAATTAAAAGATTTCAAAAAGATTATTCAAAAACGTCATTATTTATTGTAACTGGATAGGTCTTTGATTAATTTAGAAACGCTAAATACCCTACCAAAATACAATAAGACCCATATTTTTCAGTGATATCAAAAAATGTCATCCACATAACAGGCTTCAACAATTCCATTTCATCACCTCATCTTCAATATATAGTTATACTTTGACAATTAGAAGTCCAAATCCTGTATACCGTGTTTACAAAAAATGTGCTTTAATATTCACAAAATCCTTATGAAATTGTATCAATAATCTTTTTTGTTGTATACTAAGATTAATGATTATCGTATAAATCAAATAACCATTTATACGTATTGTTTAATAATATAAGAGGTGACAATGATGAAAGAAAATTTAATTGATTATCTAAAAGGGAAATTAATTGTCTCTTGCCAAGCTTTAGAAGGCGAGCCACTCTATCGTCCAGAAGGTCATATTATGGACCTGATGGCTAAGGCCGCAGTAGAAGCGGGTGCGGTAGCGATCCGCGCACAAGGTGCACAAGATGTGGCTCAGATAAAAGAAATGGTTGATGTACCCGTCATTGGATTAATCAAGAAAGTTTATGAAGGCTATGATGGCTATATCACCATGACCATGGCTGAGATCGATGCGCTTGTAGAAGTGGGTGCGGATGTTATTGCTTTGGACGCGACCAATCGAAAACGAGGCGATGGCCTAACTGCTTATCAGTTTATTGAAAAGATATTTGAAAAGTATCCAGATGTATTATTAATGGCCGATGTATCCACGGTAGAAGAAGGGATCTTAGCTGAAAAAGCAGGATGTCAATTTGTTGGAACGACGTTAAGTGGTTATACCGAATATACGGAAGGTCGACCAGCGCCCGATTTTGAACTTATGAAAGAATTAAGCGAAGTATTAAAGGTTCCCGTCATCGCTGAAGGCCGCATTCACTATCCAAATCAAGCTTTAGAAGCTTTAAAAGTTGGAGTGCACGCTGTCGTTGTCAGTGGTGCTATCACCCGTCCATTAGAAATTACCGCTCGTTTTATCGACGCAATAAAGGAATTTTAATATGGCTATCTTAAAACTAAAACCAGCTCTAAAACATTATTTATGGGGCGGAAAAAAATTAATAGAATCCTATGGAATCAATTCCGATCAAAAGGTTGCGGAAGCTTGGGTGGTTTCTTGTCATCCTGATGGTCCTTCGAAAATTGAGTCTGGACCATTTGAAAACATGACATTAACCGAATATATCGAAAAGCAAGGTAGCGATATATTGGGAACCCATGGTAAGTCCTATGAATCCTTTCCTATCTTAGTTAAGCTATTGGATGCTAATTTAGATTTATCCATTCAAGTTCATCCCAACGATGAATACGCCTTAGAAGTCGAAGGCGAGTATGGGAAAAATGAAATGTGGCTAATTCTTGAATCGGAGCCAGGTTCAATTATTTATTATGGCGTCAATCAAGATTTAACCAAAGACGAGTTCAAAGCAAGCATTGAAAATCAAACCATCTTAGAAAAACTGCGAAAAGTAGAAACTAAACCATACGACTTTTTCTACATGCCTACGGGAACGATTCATGCCTTAGGTAAGGGCAATGTGATTGTTGAAGTTCAACAAAGTTCTAATAGTACCTATCGAATTTATGACTTTGATCGTCGTGATAGTGAGGGTAATCTAAGAGAATTACATATTGACAAAGCGGTAGCTGTATCCACGCTAAGTCCAATGGCTTATGAGCCAATTGAAATTAAAGAGGAAGTAACGCCGTTAATTCATAATCAGTATTTTAAAACTCAACTAGTTAAGTTGAATAAACTTACTTCGTTTGAAGCTTCTGAATTATCGTTTCAAGCCTTAGTTGTTTTAAAAGGCGAAGGTATGATTCGTGATCAAGACCAAGAATATAAGTTAAAACCAGGTGATGGTTTCTTTGTTGAAGCCAATAGCCAATATGAAATCGATGGTAATCTAGAACTTCTGATTGCTGAAGTATAATAAATTTAGAAATGGAGTTTTATGAGTAGATTTAAAGAAATCATTGCCAAACTAGATGTTAATCAAGCTGAGGTCTTAAACGGTAAGCGCGTTCAAAAATACGAGAAAAGAATTAGTGAAATTCATCATTGTTTTCAAAACGCAACCCAAGCCAAGGCTTCAGAGGCGATAGCTTACACGGTGCATTCGGTAAATTCAGCCGATTCAGACAATGAACTCAATGTTGGCGTCACGACCTTAGAAGCAATCACCATTGATGACGAATGTAATATGACCCGTGGCCATTATCATTTAGATCGACGTTATGGCGAGGTGTATCTGGGACTTTCGGGTACGGGCTTACTGTTAATGTGGGATGGTGAAAACAAACCTTATTTTGAAGAAGTAGAGGAAGGTAGTGTTCATATCATTGATGGTAAATATGCGCATCGTTTAATTAATACCGGCAACACGCAACTAAAGGTTGTGGCTATCTGGAGCAAACATGCGGGTCATAATTATGAAGAAATAGAAGAACGAATCTTTCCGGTGCGCGTTTTCAAACGTAATAATGGTATAGAAATAGAGGATATTGATGGCTAAAAAACATACCGTACAACAATCTGCCGGCCGCTTAGTGATGGCTGTCTTTCATAAACATAAAGCATACGACGAAAGTAAAGCAATTAGTATTGATAAATTTAAAAACGTGGCTCTATCATCAGAAATGATAGGCTATACATTTGGCAATTTATTACAAGAAGGCGTGCTTCATAAAACCGAAGCTGATACCTTCTATTTTGATCAAAAACAATGGAATAAGATTGAACGCCGAGTAAATCGTGTTTACTGGGTGATGTTACTGGCGCCAATTGTAGCTTTGCTTATTTTTATGATATTTATGTATTGGCCACAGATTATGAATTTTATAGGTGGTAAATAATGGGAATTTATCGTTTAAAACCAATAGTAGATAAAACGATTTGGGGGAATAATCGACTTAATCAATTGCGTTACAATAGCCAAGATTTTGGTGGTACTTCTTGGGAAATAAGTTTTCATCCCTATGGCTCTAATCTAATTGAAGGTAGTAATCAAACCTTATTGGATTTATTGAACCAAGACTCTTTAGCTCTAATCGGTGATATCGATGTCGAACGCGTGCTTCGCTTAGCTTATTTAGATGCCAAGGATTGGTTGTCAATCCAGCTTCATCCAACCTTGGACTATGCGCTGCGCCATGATATTAAGGATTATGAGAAATCGGAAGCGTGGTACATTATAAAAGCTCAAGAAGGAGCTTATTTGAAGGCTGGCAGTGATATTGAAAATCTAGATGAATTGAAAGAAGCTATTGAAAATGGCAGTATTGTCGACCGAATGATCGATCATCCGGTAGAAGCGGGTGATTTTATCTATTTACCGGCCGGAACACTCCATGCTTTAGGGGCGGGTATACTTGCTATCGAGGTTAGTACCAATTCGAATACGACATATCGGGTCTATGACTTTGGTCGGACCGATGATCAAGGCAATCCTCGCGAACTGCATGTCCAACAAGTGTTGGATAATGTTGATTTGAGCTTAAAACCGCAGCTGATAAAAACAGAGAAACTAATCAATCAATTCCAGACATTAACCGACAATGAACACTTCGTAGTGACTTGTCTTGATGTTGAGGATCATTTTATCTTTGATACCTTTAATAATGCGTTATATATTACCGTCTTAAATCAAGGTCTCAAAATAAACGGTCTTGAGACGAAAATATATGATAATTTATTTATTAGCAGTGAAGTCGATACTATTGAGATAGAAGGGCGAGGTAGACTTTTAATAAGTCATTCAAAATATGAATAAAATATTAAAATACTTTAATCAATTGATTGTTGATAATCGTGGTCAGACGATTTATTATCACGCCAAGGATAAATTGGCTTATAAAGTTCCTGATGCTTCGAAAACGATGGTTAACCTGCTACATCAACGTTTTACCATCAGCATATTAGTAGGCTTATTGCTTTATTTCTATAGAGAAAGTTTGCTACTTGCTATTGTTGGAACCCTGTTTTTGTGGGCGATTATGGAGTTTATTTTAAAGCAACGGGTGCTACCTCAATTACACCCAATTCATAAATATAATATCGAAGAAATGACCAAAAAAGAACTTACGCCAAAGATGATTAAACGGGGTGTTTATTGGACGCTATTGAAGTTGGTTTTGTCCGTGGTTTTCATTGTGGTGGCGTTATGGGATGGTAGTAATCAAGATCAAATGCGCACCATTCTATTGGTTTTGGTTGGTCTTTACTTTTTATTGACCTCCTTAAAGAATTTACTTGATTTATATAGCAAACGAAAGCTTCTCTAGACACTAACATTTAAATTGAAAAACACAGTATTATGTTATAATGTTGTCATGAAGATGTTTTATTGTTGTATTGAAGAAAAGGAGAAATAACAATGAAGTATGTGGTTTTAATTAGTCACGGAGATTTTGCTCCGGGTTTAGAGTCCGCAGTTAAGATGATGGTAGGACAACGAGAAGATCTAGTTTCTGCCTCATTAAAAGATGGAAAATCGGTGGATGATTTTTTAGCTGAGCTAGAAAAAGCACTTGCGCCAATCACTCAAGAAGACGAAATCTTGATGTTCTGTGATATTCTTGGCGGTTCCCCATTAACCTCATCCTTAGAACTGTTACATAATCGTGGTTTGTTACCAAAAACAAAAGTTCTAACAGGAATGAACATGCCGATGGTAATCACGGCGATGACGATGAAAGATAATGTAGATTTACCGACCCTTGTAGACATGGTACTCATGGAAGGTAAAGAAGGTATTTCAGAATTTGAATTAGATACTGAAGAAGCCGATGAAGATGATATTTAAAAACAAATAAACATATAATGAGAGGAGAAATTTATGATTTCATTTGTACGTATCGATGACCGTATGGTTCATGGACAAGTTATTACCCGTTGGGCTAAAGAAAGGCCATGTGATGGGTTAATAATTGTCAATGACCGCGTAGCCAAAACCCCAGTTCTTAAGAACTCCTTTATTGCGTCCACGGATAAAAAAGTATTTATCTGGACCTTAGATGAGTTTAAAGCACGTCAAGAGCGCATCCTTAGTAGTGATCGAGCTTATTTCTTAATTACTAAAGATCCGATTGACATGAAAAAAATATTGGTTGACATGGATTTTGTACCTTCTAACGTGAAGCGTATTATTGTCGGACCAGCGAACGATCGCCCTGGTGCGGTTAAACTTGGCGGCAATCAATCGATTACCCAAGAAGAAGCTCAAGCCTTAGAAGATATCACACAAAAAGGCTATGAGGTAGAATTTGCTTTAGTCCCTGAAACAAGTATCGGACTATGGCCTAAATTTAGATCGCAATTTGGATTCTAGCCTGGGAAACTAGAGACCGAATTAAGATAAAAGAGAGAGAAAGGAGTCTTCTATATGACAATTACTATGTTCCAAGCAGTCTTGCTTGGCGTAATGAGTGTTCTGGCGGGTTCCACACCTGCTGCTTTAGGAACAACCATTGGGAACTATACCTTGAATCGTCCACTAATTGGTGGTTTATTCGTTGGTATAATTCTCGGTGACATTCCTGGAGCGATTCAAGTTGCTATTCCGATGCAAATTATTTACATCGCCTTAGTAACACCTGGAGGAACTGTTTCTGCAGACCTCCGTGCCGTATCCTACATAGGTATTCCATTAGCTTATGTAGCGGTTAAGAGTGCTGGTATTAATATCACTGACGTAGATGCCGTTAAAGGTTTTGCGGCACCAATCGGTGCCTTGGTTGGTACGGTTGGTACGGTTATGTTCTATGGAACCGCAATGATGAACTTATTATGGCAACACTGGGGTTGGGCTCAATTAGAAAAGAACAACTTCAAAGCGTTACCACTAGTAGATGCTGTACTTCCATTAATTACACACCTAGTTATTTCGTTCATTCCTACGATTTTGATGACATACTATGGTCAAAATGCCGTAATTGAACTACAAAAAGCACTTCCAATGGATGGATTTGTAATGAAAGCGATGTTTACGGTTGGTAGCTTATTACCAGCGGTCGGGATTGCTATTCTATTGAAATCTGTTGTTGACAATGTTTCTGACTTGATCCCATTCCTATTCGGTTTTGTTTTAGCAAAAGCCTTAGGTTTAGGACTAGTTTCAGCTACCCTAGTAGCCGGAATTTTCGCATTATTCAATTACCGTATTGAAATGATGAAATTACAAAAAGCTAGTGGTGGGGCCTATCACGATGAAGAGGAGGATATCTAATGAGCGCAGTAACTCAGAAAAAAGTTAGTAAAAAAGCTCTAAATGCTTCGTTCTGGCGTTGGTGGTATGGTAACTTAACTTGCTTTACTCACGAGCATATGCAAACCTTTGGTTACATGTGGTCGCTGTACCAAATCATTGACGATTTATACGAAACTACCGAAGAGAAAGGCGAAAAACTAAGAACTTATTGGCCATTCTTCAATACTGAACCACAAATTGGTTCAATCGTTGTTGGTATCACCGCTGGTCTTGAAGAATCAAGAGCTAATGGTGATGAAAACATTGACGATGAAATGATTAACGGTATCCGTGCGGGTCTAATGGGACCTTTAGCTGGTATCGGGGATTCATTAATCGTTGGAACCTATATTCCGGTTCTCTTAGCCATCGCATTATCCCTTTCCGATGGTGGATCGGTTATTGGAGCCATTTTCTATATTATTGTTTGGAACCTTACTTCGACGTATTTCCAAAAATATATTTTTACAAAAGGTTATGAGTTAGGTGGATCGGCGGTTGACGTTCTCGTTGGAGACCAAGCCACCGCACTACGTAACTCGGTAGTCTTACTAGGACAAATCATCGTCGGTGCGATTTCTGGAGCTTGGGTTAATATTACAACACCTCTAGAATTCACTAACGCTGAAGGTGAAGTCTTCTTGAACATCCAAAAACAATTGGATGGTGTACTACCTGGATTACTATCAGTATCCTTTGTATTATTCGCTTGGTGGTTAATGGCAAAACGTAATATCAAGCCACTAACAGTCATGTTAATCATGGTAGTTATTGCGTTTGCTGGGGTTGCGATTGGATTCTTCGACCCTCGACTATCCTACTAATAAAAAGTATCAGCGAAAGCACAAACTCCTATTCTTCCCAAATAGGAGTTTTTTTAAGTTTAAGGTATAATTTAGTTAGATTGGAGAAGACGATGAATCGAAAAGAACGAGAAGCTTTAAAGCTACAAATACTAAGGGAAAATGAATTATTACAAAAAAACCGCAAACTGAATCGAAACTTCTTAAGTCTAGCGGGAATCTTTTTGTTATTATCGGTATGGGCTTTTTCGGGGGCACGAGACGTTTTGTTGCCGAATATAAGTCCTTCGCTGGTCACCTTGATGAAAGTAATATTTGTGGTTTTAGCGATTATCCTAGCTGTTTTATCCGTACTTGGTATCTTATCTTATCGTAACGGAAAACGTCGCGTCTTGTATTTAATGGATATTGTATCGGGCAAAGAAAAGTTTCCTAAGCCAGAGCACTAGACTTCTTGATCACGATAGTGAGCGAGAAGTTCTTTAATGGTTCCATAATCAAAAGGACCACCAAAGAGCTGTTCGGAATTAAAGTCCATCGGATTAAAATCAATCACCGTCGGAATTGTGAAAGGACAAGTCTGATTAGAGAGAATATAGTTATTATTTATGTGCATCTGAGTTGCAAATTTATCAAGCATGGTTGGTATCGCGATTTGCTCGGGAAACCAAGATAATTTAAAATTATCTAAGAGATATTCGATATTGGCCACTAAATCTCGAGCGCCTTGATCGCTAATCATATAATACTGCGAGGCTACCAGCGGTTTCTCGATGGGTTTACGCCGTATTCCGACAAGATTTAAAAGACTTGCGGTTGCCTTCGACCAGTTTTGGGTGAATTTACTGGTAGCAAAGGATTTGATGTTTGTATAGGGGAAATAGCGTTGGATATATTTAGCATCAATCGGTTGTTCGAATACCTTATAGAAATTGCTTGGATAATGCTTAGTAAGGAATTCTTCGATATAGGTATTTGTTTTTAATGGTGCCATATGGGGATGGATGGTCACAAAGTATTTTATGTTTGGATTCTCCAAACCTTTACGCATCATTAATAAATAATATCGAGGCAACGATAAATCACCACTATTAGCAAATTCAACTTCTTGTTCGACATGAACAGTCGGTGAGGTGGATAGTTCATAATAAGCTTCTTTGCGCCCATTAGCATCATTAACTAAAAGAAAAACATAATGCCCCTGATTACTTAAAGACCGAATGTTTCTAACTAATTCCTTAGAAACTTCATGGGTATGATATAAAAATGCTATTTTCATGAACAATCTCCTTGTTATGATTATTTTATCATATTTTATACAAGATATTATAGGTTCGCGTTGATAATGAATGCTCGATTGTATTTCTGCGCTGAACGTAAATGCTCGAATATGCTTGAATTTGCTCGAAAATGAAACTATAATAAGCCTGTAAGCTTTAAAATCTCAAAAATGGAGGTTATCAATGATACCAAGTGAAAGAATTCAGTTTATCCTACAACAATTGCACGAACATAAGATTATTCATGTAAAAACCATTGCTGAACAGTTGGATATATCGGAATCCACCATCCGTCGTGACTTTATCAATTTAGAAAAAGAAGGTAAATTGAATCGAGTCCATGGTGGTGCTGTTTTAGGCGATGGTATGAGTATATACAATACCTCAAAAGAGATTTATGTCACCGATCGTACTCAAGTTAATTGGGAGATCAAAACTAAAATTGCTCAAGCGATAACTAAAAATATTGAAGATCATCAATGTATTTTTATTGATGGTGGTTCTTCGCTGGCTCCTTTGGCAGAATTATTAAGTCAGCGCGATATTAGTATCGTTACTAATAATGTTCTCTTTTTACAAAATTTATACCAAGCCAAGGCTTCAGTTTATTTCTTAGGGGGGCAGTATTTAGATAAATATCATATGACGATGGGATCGGTAGCTTCAGAGCAGTTATCGATGTTTAATTTTGATGCTGCTTTTATTTCTTGCTCCGGCGTCTCTTTTGAGAAAGAAATTGCTTATACGGCCGAATTATCGACTAATATTATCAAACAACAAGTGATGAAACAGAGCCTACATTCTTATCTCGTTTTAGATGATTCGAAAATAGAAATGATTGGTTTTTGTTCGATCGCATCACTTCATCAGTTTAGTGGCATCTACTGTAATCAAGTCGATGATGTCGAAACAACGTTAGAAAATATGATTTGGGTATAAGGAGGTAATACCATGCACGCAAAAAATATGTCAGTTTCACAATTAGCCCAGTATATTGATTATTCGGTATTAAAACCAGAGTTTAATGAAGAGGAAATCAGAGAACAAGTACAGCTTGCGGTTGACTTCGGCTGTAAAACAGTCTGTGTTAATCCGTGGTCTATTGAAATCACTAAAGAAATCATAGCCAATAGCGATACCAAACTTTGTGTTGTCTGTGATTTTCCATTCGGAAATTCAAGTCCTCAATCAAGGCTAGAACAAACCAAACAGATATTGGAAGAAGGTTCTGTTTTTGAATTAGATATTGTTATGAACTACGGACTATTACGTTCAAACAAGGATGAACCACTCATTGAAGACCTAAAGGCTATAGCCGATTTATGCCATCAATACCAATGCGAACTAAAGGTTATTTTTGAAACCGATGCTTTAACGTATGAAGAAATTGATCGCGCTATTGATATCTGCATCCAAAGCGGTGTTGATTTTATTAAAACATCTACGGGCTTTTATACTGGAACAAAAATGCATGGCGATCGCAGCGGTGGATTTAGAGAAATGATTAAACATATGATTGAAAAAGCTGAAGCTAAGGTGAAAGTAAAAGCTTCTGGTGCGATTCGTGACCGAGAACATTTCTTAGATCTTATCGACATGGGGGTCGATCGCATGGGCGTTGGTTTTGCTTCAGTACCAGTGGTTTTAGGTGTTAGTGCTAAGGAAGCGAAAGCGTTGAGAGGAAAATAAAAATGTTAGAAATATATCTGGATACCGCAAATTTCGAAGCCTTAGAAAAAGGTTATAAAACCGGAATTATCAAAGGCATCACCACCAATCCGACCATTTTAAAGCAGGAAAACAGACCGCGCTTTGAGTCGTTACAACAACTGGCTTTATTGGAACCAGAAATTGTTTTTATACAAGTGGTTGGAGATAGTTTTGAAGAACGTAAAGAAGATTTTTACCGAATATACAAATTTTGTGAAGAACAACATATTAACTTTGGTCCCAAGGTTCCGATTGATATGGTTGGCTTGGAGTTGATTAGTTATATCATTAATAATTATCCGGATATTAAAATACTGGGAACCGCTATTTATTCTTCAGATCAAGGCATTATCGCTGCTTTGGCGGGCTGTCATTATTTAGCGCCATACTATAATCGAATGTTAAATGAAAGCATAGATGCCCAAAATGAAATAGCGAAGATGCGTGACTTTTTTGATGAACATCAATTAGAAACTAAAATCCTCTGTGCCAGTTTCAAGAACTCAGCCCAAGTTTTTGAAGCGATCGATGCGGGGGCTCACGCGGTCACCGTTGGTATGGATGTCTATGAAAGTATGGTCAATAAACGCTTAGCTAAATTAGCGATAGAGGTCTTTAACCAAGACGGTAAAGAATGATAAATTCAAATATTCTGGAAATCGTTTATTCAAGGGGCGATGAGTTTAAATAAAGGGGAAAGTATGGATATAAAATTAGTGGTTTTTGATGTTGATGGTACCTTGGTTACCGCGCATAGCCGGATACTATTAGATTCGACGATTGAATCGATTCATCGTCTTCAAGACAGGGGGATTCAGATAGCGATAGCGAGTGGACGTCCTTTCTATGCCATGGAACGCTCCATTATTGAGCGGGTAAAGTTCGACTATATTATTGCTTCCAATGGCTCGTTTGTTTATAACAACAATCGAAAAAGGATTATTAATGCTTTTCAGATACCTAATGATTTAGTTATGAGATATGCACTGTATTGTGAAACAACTAAATCAGGAGCGCTCTTCAATTTTGAGGATGCTGGTTACGCCTATGCCGGCTTTGATAAAATCGTAGGTATGATGTCCGACACTTTAGGCAGAATTGATTTTGTGGTGAATCACCGCAGCCAAATTCGTCATCTTCAATCAAAACCTAATGCTATTATTGGATACATCGAAGATGCGCACATAGGTTTGTTTAGAAGTAAATTTCCTGAATTTGAATTTTTGTCGTTCATACCAAATTTCTATGATGTCTTTCCCAAAGGAACTAATAAGGCGACTGGAATTAGTGATATTTGTCAAGACATTGGTATTGATATGAGCCAAGTGATGGCTTTTGGGGATGCCATGAATGATTATGAAATGATCCAAGGAGTTGGTTTAGGTGTGGCTATGGGTAATGCCTTACCAGCGATTTTAGAAGTCGCCGATTATGTCACCGATAACACCGAACAAGAAGGAATTAAAAATGCGTTGGTGCGTTTTAATTTGATAGAGGATTTTGAAAATGTATGATTTAAACCCAAAAACAAAAATCAGTAATGATACACAAAGAATACTAAGAAATTTGGATGTATTTGAAAATGAAAATTTAGTAGTCGTTGAAACCTATCCCGGAGTAGATGATGAAATCTTAGAAGCGTTTAAAGCACTAAATTTTGATCGTGTCATTGAGACGATTGATATCTTTAAAGATACCTCGACCATCAACAAACAACTCGCGCCCATCTTAACGGAAGATCGAGTACGGGGAAAAATGTATTTTGGCGAAGTCACCGATTTCATGGATTTAGAAAAACTAAGCGAAGTTCAAAACAGCTTGAAGGCTTCCGAACGGACCTTAATCTATGGGTTTGGGGCTTCACTAGTAACCGATGAAGGTACTCTAGTTTTTGCTGATTTAACCCGCTGGGAAATACAGCTACGCTACCGCCAAGGCATGGCAAACTACAAGGCTAATAATCATCAAGAAGAACCGCTAAAGAAATATAAGCGAGGATTCTTTGTCGAGTGGCGGATTGCCGATAAATTAAAGCCAGAGGTTATGGAACGCATGGATTATTATTTAGATACAACTATTAAAGGTGAGATGAAGATGATTTCTCGTGCGGATTATCATTATGCTTTAGATCGTATGGTAAAAGTTCCGTTTCGCTTGGTTCCATATTTTGATCCAGGTGTCTGGGGCGGCCATTGGATGAAAGAGAATTTCAATTTACCAGAAAACAATTCCAATTATGCTTGGTCTTTTGATGGTGTGCCCGAAGAAAACTCTATCAATTTCCAATTTGG
This sequence comes from Bacillota bacterium, assembly GCA_023388535.1. GTDB lineage: Bacteria > Bacillota_I > Bacilli_A > Erysipelotrichales > Erysipelotrichaceae > JBNRMW01. The sequence continues at coordinate 13,840 of JAEWFZ010000041.1, forward strand.
TGATGACTATATTCAAACCCCAGCAATAAATCTAACGCTATTACGCCCTAAAGAATTTTTAGGCAAATTAGTCTATGAACGTTTTGGGGCAGAATTTCCAATTCGTTTTGACTTATTAGATACGGTTGGTGGCCAAAATTTATCCTTACAGGTCCACCCCAATGTTGAAGTAAATCGAAAAGAGTTCGGCATGGCTTATACGCAATCGGAATCGTATTATTTGTTAGAATCAAAAGAAAACGGAACGGTCTATTTGGGCGTTAAAGAGGATGTTGATCAAAAAGCAATGTTCGATGATTTATATCTTGCTCAAGAAGGCAAAATCATGTTTGATGCCGAGAAGTATGTAAATGTATTTCCAGTTAAGAAACACGATCATATTTTGATTCCACCAGGAACTATCCATTGTTCAGGAAAAGATACCGTTGTTTTAGAGATTTCACATACGCCTTATATTTTCACCTTTAAATTATGGGATTGGGGAAGAGTTGATTTAGATGGAAAACCAAGACCTACCCATATTGATTTAGGCAAAAAAGTTCTTAATTTTGAGTATGACACCAAGTATGTCAAAGAACACTTCATCAATCAATCAGAAATTGTTTATGAAGATGAAAATAATCGCATTGAAAAGACGGGATTACCTAAAGAACAATTGCTAAATACCTACCGTATTCATGTTAATGGGGAACTACAAATGCAAACTCATAAGAATGTCTCGATGCTAAACCTTGTCGAAGGTAGTGAATGTTATATTGAAGCAGGGGATTATCGCTTGAAGGTTCACTATGCGGAAACTTTCATCGTACCAGCATCGATTACGGAGTATAAGATTATCAGTGATCAGCCGGTAATTTTGATGTTAGCTCAAGCTCGTTGAGGATAGAAAAAAGTTGATTTTGATAAATAAAACCACACTTCACATGGTGTGGTTTTTCTTAAAGGCGTGTTTTTACCGATCGGTTGAACCAATCATAAATTGGATAGTTTGGATCAATTTCTAATTGGTCCGCTACCATGGCGATGATACCATGAACAAAGGCTAAACTATGTAAGATGGAACTAGTACTTTGGGCTATTAGTATCTTCGCTTTGGCTTCTTCGACCAACTGAAGCAACGGTTCTTCGTAGTCAGATTTTTGATCGGGTAAATAAAGAATCAAACTATCTTTATTAATCATTCGATTGTAACCGTGACTAAACTCATCGATATTGCAGTAAACGGCCGGTCTTAGAGCAACTTCTATATACTTTAACGAAGCTTCTTCACCAACAGCATTTAGACTTGGTGCGGTTAATACAAAGAGATGTTGAGGTTCACTTAGGTTAGTTTCTTGGCCGAGATTTAAATAGTTATTTATTATAAGTTCCAATTGATCGATTTCGTTTTCTAGCTTTTCTATTGCGGCTTTGTGTGAACGTTTACTTAGGGCATAGCTAAGTAAAACTAACGATAAAAACGTTGCGCTAACGCCAACGGTCTTGGCGTTACAGGGCTCCGTACCAACCAGCAAATCAATGGTAAAAGCAGCGCTTTTAGCAATTATCGCATCCGGATTTTCAGTAATCGCAATCTTTTGTTGATTGGGATGAGCTTGTAGGTTTTCTAGGACATTGATGGATGTGCCGGTTTGTGAAATATAAATTAGTAAATCAGAAGCTTTAGCTCCAATTTCATCGCTAGCACGAAAAGCATGAACCTCAGTTTCCAGCGCTTTTCTCATATAGGGCAAGGCTGCTTTTGACATTATGTGAGACGATCCGGTTCCGATTAAAAGAACTCTAGAGAATGGTTTAACTTGATTGGCTATTGTTTCAAACTGAGAATGTTGGATAAGTTCTTTGAGAACTTTAGGTGATTTTAATAGATATTCGGTCATTATATTCATAGTATTTAATCTCCGGTCCTTTTTTTATCTTGCTTTCACTTTATCATAAATCGTAAGGTATGTTAAAGGTAAGCCATGGGTTTATAAAGTATAATGATGATGAGGTGATCTTATGAAAAAACTAATATCGAAAGTATATGAAGGCTATCCAGAACAACCTTTTATATCTGAAGATCGAGATTTAGCAGATTGGGAGCAGTTTCCTGAAAAGTATCCCTATGCTAAAGTTGAAATCAAACAAATGAAACGCTTAGAGGAAGATTTATTGCCAGGGGATATTATCATGCTTTGGCGTATCGGTTTTGATAATTTTACCAACGAATCGGTAATACCAGCCTATTTTGAATATCGCTATGGCATTAACCATCTAGAAAGCCAACAAAGACTGAAAGATTTAGGTTATATGTACGAAGGAAGCGTCCTGCAAACCCTACCCTTAATATCAACTCCGGTGTTAAAACGTTTATTAAAAGAAAACGGACTTTCACAAGCTGGGAAGAAAGCTGAAATACTTCAAAGGGTTATTGACAATATCGAGTTGAAACAACTCGAAGCAGCCATTAGTTTGAGACGCTTTGTCATTACCGAGAGCGGAAGAGCCCTTTTAGAAAAATATCATGATATTATTAAACGGCATGGACCAAAACAAATGTAAAACGATTAGATAAAGGTGAGGGAGAAAGAAATGTTGAAACGTAATCAGGTTAACCCAGAAGAAACCTGGGATTTAAGTAGTTTATTTGAGACCGAAGAAGATTATGAAAACCAACTCATAAAAGCTGAAAACTTGTCTAATGAGTTCATAGAAACCTATCAAGGAAGATTGAATACCGCCGAAGTTATTGATTTTGCTTTAAGAGATTATCAAAAATTTCTTGAAGTCATTCGCTTAGCTGGAACTTATGTTTCCTTAAATTCATCGGTAGATTTAAACGATTCGATTAATCAAGAACGTCAAGGAAAGTTTGGACAAATTGCGGCTAAAATCGCGTCTAGCATGTCTTTTTTTGAAAGCGAATTGATTATGGTTGATATTGAAGTTCTAGAAGAAGTAGCTAAACATAATCCAGAGCATAAAAAATACATCGATGATTTACTTCGCGAGAAGAAACATTATTTACATCCAGAAGCCGAGAAAACACTGGCGGCTTTGTCGACGACTTTAAATTCAGCGTTGAACTTGTATAATACTATCAAACTTGGTGATATGGATTTTGGAACGTTTGAGGTCGAAGGCCAAACCTATCCACTGTCCTTTGTTACTTTTGAAGGCCATTATGATTATGCGCTGGATCATCGCATCAGACATGCGGCGCACAAGAAATTTGCTGAAGTGTTGTCGAAGTATCAAAAGACTACCGCTACAAACTATCTCAATCATGTGCGAATGGAAAAGACGATAGCTAATTTGCGTGGCTATGAATCGGTTTTTGATTATTTATTAGAGAAACAAGAAGTCAGCCAAGAGTTATATCATCGACAAATTGATATTATTATGGAAAAGTTTGCGCCAATAGCTCGACGTTACGCTAAACTTTTACAAGAGATTCAACAATTGGATACGATGACGTTTATGGATTTAAAGTTAATTGTTGATCCTGAGTTTGAGCCAAAGATCACGATTCAAGAATCTCAAGATTACTTACTCAAAGGTCTTGCCTATTTAGGTAAAGATTACTTAAAAATGATTCGAAAAGCTTATTCCCAACGTTGGATTGATTTTGTTCAAAATCAAGGCAAATCAACGGGAGCTTTTTGTGCAAGTCCGTACGGCGCCCATCCTTTCATTTTGATTTCCTGGACTTCAAAAATGCGGGAAGTCTTTGTCTTAGCCCATGAATTAGGGCATGCCGGACATTTCTATAACGCTCATCAAAAACAAACTTTATTGAATTCCCGCTCTTCGATGTATTTTGTAGAAGCACCGAGTACTATGAATGAACTTTTAGTGGCTACATCTATGTTAGAAGATAGCGACGATCCACGGATGAAACGTTGGATATACTCCACACTGATCGCCCGCACCTATTATCACAACTTTGTAACCCATTTACTTGAGGCTCATTGGCAACGTAAAGTCTATCAGTTGATTGATGAAGGCAAAGGCTTTAATGCCGATTTGCTCAATCAAATGATGCTAGATACTTATCGTCAGTTCTGGGGTGATGCGGTAGAAATTAACGATGAAGCTAAATACACCTGGATGCGTCAGCCTCACTACTATCGTGGCTTGTATCCGTATACGTATTCGGCAGGACTTACTATTGCTACCAGTATGCGCAATCGAGTAGTAAACGAAGGTCAAACGGCTATTGAGGATTGGTTAAAAGTACTTCAATCAGGTGGTTCGAAAACACCAGTTGAATTAGCAGCTATGGCTAAAGTGGATATCACAACGGACCAACCGTTGCTTGATACGATAGAATTCTTGGATTTTGTGGTCACTGAAATTGAACGACTAACCAAAGAACTCAATGAATAACCTAGATATATTTTTATAATAAAAGAATTGGTTTTGAGTGTAACTTGAAACTAGTCCTTTTTTATTGAAATAGTTACTATTAAAAAACCATGCAACAATATTTTCTTTTTGCAAGGGTTTTCTAACAAGATATGGCATAATAAGGTTATGAAACCTAGATGGAAGGCTATTTTAAACTATGTCTTAGATAATCCTAAAACTAATTTTTATGATGTCCTAGAAGAATTTTCAATTTCAAAACGGACATTTTATTATGATATCGAAGCCATCAATCAAATAATTCGGGAATTTGGCCATATTGGTATAATCAACCAAGAATTAATTTTTATTGGGCATACACCCCATCTTCGATTATATCTTCAAGAAGAACACGCCGACGAAGCGCAGTATGATGTACAAAGCTTATTATATGAAGTACTCAACAGACCCTTAGTTGAAGTTTCAGAACGCTACAACATGAGCAAGTATCAGATTCAAGAATTACTCGAACCTCAATTAAAATCCCTAGGCTTTGTTTTAAATAGGGTCGTTGAAGGCGATGAATTAGCGATTCGAAATGAATTAATTCGGCTGATGCATTTTGACAATAATATTTTAAACAAAGTAACCGAGATTGCGAAAATGATAAATTATGAATTACGCTTAAATCTATCGGATTACTCCCTAGCTTTTTTATCCCAATTAATTGAATTTGTAGAATACCGTCAAGATAATATAAGCGAGTTTAAGTTTGATTGGATAGATAAACGAGACCAACCACTAATCTATCCAAAGTTAACAAGACTACTGGATTATATTAGTCCCGACGAACAACGTTACATCACCGCTTATCTACTTAGTTTATCAAGCGTAAGAAACTGGCATAACCAGCAACATATTTTACAAATGACGCATATCATCGTCTCAGAGGTTTCGTTAAGAACCAACATTAACTTTTATAAAGATAATAGTTTTATAGAAAACCTGTATAAACATCTCTTAGGCTCCTATTATCGAATTAAATATAATTTCCCGGTAATCAATCCCATCCTAAATACGGTTTTTGAAAACAACATCTACATGTTTCAGACCTTGAAACAGGTCTTTGCGGGAAATAAAGAGCTTGACGATTTTCGTGGCATATCCGATCATGAACTAGCTTTTATGACCTTGTATTTTGCTTCTTACGCACAAAATTTATCCGTATTTCCTCATGAGAGTAATCGAGTCTTGATTGTTTGTCCCTTTGGGGTAATGATTTCAAAATCCATTGAAAGTCAACTGATACAGTCGATTCCTGGAATTGAGATTGTAGACTCAATTTCTATTCAAGAATTTGAAACCTTTAATTTACCTTACGATTGGATCATAACTACGGTGCCACTGACCTATCAAAGCAATGAAATTGTAGTAAAACCAATATTATCCGAAGGCGAACTTACGATGATTTTTGATGCCATTTATCACCAAAGACCGATTCCGATAGACTATCAGAAACTCATCGGTATTATTTCAAAAAGTAGTACCATCATTGATTCTAAAAAATTGTTGGAAGATTTATATATTTATTTCAATCCTAAAATGAAACCTAAATTTAAATCGATATTGAAGGAGGAAGATCCGATGCTGAGTGAACTTATCGATGAATCAAGAGCACAAACTGTTGCGTCCGTGAATAGCTGGGAAGAGGCTATTCGGGTTGCTTCTCAACCTTTGTTACAACAAGAAGCTATTAAGGAAGCTTATATTGATCGAATGATTGAATCTATCGACAAGCATGGGCCTTACATCATCCTGGCGGATGGTTTTGCCTTACCTCATGCTTCCAATTTTGGCGATGTTAATGAATTGTCTCTATCGTTACTGAGACTAGAAGAAGAAATAGACTTTTTAGGTCATCCAGTTAAAACCGTTATGGTATTGGCTACGGTCGATAAGCATTCTCATATTAGAGCTTTGACCGCTTTAGCAGAATTACTATACGATCCAAAACACTTAGAAGTATTTACATCCAAATCTGTAGAAGAAATTCTAGAGTTAATCCGTAATCATGATAGGAAAGGCAAGGTGATGGAATGAAGTTTTTAGCAGTATGTGGCTTTGGCGTTGGTTCATCAATGATATTAAAGATGAGCATAGATAAAGCGGTAAAAGCGCTAGGAGTCGAAGCGGAAGTAGAAAACACTGATATCGCATCGGTACGTGGTATTGACGCGGATGCTATTTTTACTAGTGTTGAACTGGCTGAGGAACTACGCTCTTCGGTAAAGGTACCGGTTTATGGCATCAAACGTTATATGGATGTAGCTGAAGTTACTGAACAACTAAAATCATTCTTAGAGAGATAAAACGAAAGGAGAAGAAATATGGATTTTATTACAAACAATATATTAAGAAATCCGCCAATCCTCTTAGGCTTAATTGCGGCCTTAGGATTAATACTCCAGAAAAAAAGCGTTGCGGATATAATAAAAGGAACTGTAATGACCGCCTTTGGTATGGTCATTCTCGATGCAGGGGTTGGTATGTTAGTCGGTTCTATCTTACCGATTAACTCCGCTTTTGGTCAAATTGTTGGTCCAAGTACGGGCGCTGTAGAAGGTCTTAACGATGTAACATTCACGGCTTCCTTTGGTGGAGACATTGGACTAGCTATGTTATTTGGACTTGGTCTTCACTTGTTGATTGCTCGTTTCACACCAATTAAATCAATCTTCTTAACTGGGCATATGATATGGTGGTTCCCATTCATCTTTGTCGCAGCTGGAGTTGAAGCTGGTTTAACCGGGACGGTATTAATTGCTTTTGGAGCAATTACTTCCGCGCTTTACTGGTCGTTGATGCCTTGGGTATTACGTAAATACGTTTGGGATGTCATTGGCGATCAATCGTTCACGTTGGGACACCCAACCGGGATTCTTTCCTTAGTTTCTGGATTTATAGCCAGTAAAGTTGGGGATAAATCCAAATCAACGGAAGATATAAAAATTCCTAAAGGACTTTCCTTCTTTAGAGAAATATCCATCACCGGAGCTACTGTAATTGCTCTATTATTTGTGGTGGTCGGCCTCTTAGTCCCATCGATGATTGGTGAAAGCGAAAATATCATCATGGTAGCAAATAAACAAGGACTCACCTTTGGTGCGGGCTTGTTGATCCTACTTCAAGGGGTTCGTTTATTAATCAGTCAAATCGTTCCAGCCTTCCAAGGAATTTCTGAAAAAGTAGTTCCGGATGCGCTACCAGCCTTTGACTGTCCAATCATCTTTGGATACAAACCAAATGCGGTATTAATCGGTTTTGTAGTAGCGATGATTACCTCAACCATCATGTTGATTTTAGCCAATACGATGAATTTGTTTGGAGTTATGTTGATTCCATTAGTTATTACTTCCTTCTTTGAATGTGGTACGGCCGCAGTCATTGGGGAAGGTCAAGGAGGTTTACGTGGTTCGGTTATCGGTACGGTAGCTGCAGCCATCGTCATGGTACTGATTATGGGTGTTTCGGTCGTTATTTATAAAGGAACGATTCAAAACTGGATGTTAATTTTCGGTGGTAACGACTTCTCCTTATTTGGTTCTATCGCTAAATGGATTGGTCAATTGATTGGAGTCGTATTTTAAATGAGTTTCGAATATTTTGACAAAATAAAAGAAATCATCGAAGTAGTTGAAGCAAAGGAAACGGAAACACTGAAAGCTGCGATTGATTTAATGACTAAAACTATCTTAGATGGAAAGACCATCTATGCGTTTGGCGCTTCTCATGCGGGCATTATTACTCAAGAAGTCTTCTATCGAGCTGGTGGATTAGCCTTAATCAATCCGATTTTCGCTAAAGAATGTATGGTTGATGCGGTGCCTATTACTCAAACCAGTGCCATGGAATCCTTAGAGGGTTATGGTACCGTAATCGCTCAATCCATAGATTTTCAAGAAGCGGATATGTTGTTGGTTCATTCTGTTTCTGGACGCAATCCAATTGCTATTGACATTGTCTTAGCCGCTAAGGAGAAAGGGGTTAAGGTTGTTTCGATTACCAATGTAAAATACTCAAAAGAAACAAAATCACGTCATTCTTCCGGTTTGCGACTCTATGAAATCAGTGATATTGTGATTGATAATCATGGTAAAACTGGGGATGCGGTTATTAGCATCGAAGGTTGCCCACAAACGGTTGGTGCCAGTTCAACGGTTATTGGTGCGTTGATAGCCAATACCTTGGTGGTTGAAACCGTTCGTAATCTTGTTGAAACCGGCATGGATCCACTACCAATCTTCTATTCAGCTAATATTGACGGCGGCCGAGAACTCAACGATAAAATGATTGATAATTTCCGTGATCGGATTAAGTATCAATTCTAGTAATAAAAATAAACGGAATTATCCTCGTATTGCGATAATTCCGTTTTTTTATGGAAATATTAATTTATTTATTTTGGTTGCTGTTTTTTGAAAAGTTCTCGAAGAAACTGGTCATCTTTGAGTTTTGTATTTAGTTTTTGCTGGAATTGTTCGGATTCAAGCAACGTGGATAATGGTTCTGAAAAGATCGATTCAATTTCATCTCGACCAAACTGATAGCTATTATCCCTGAAGTTATAAGTAATAGCGGATAAATTATCGATGGTGGCCATAGCCACTACAGAGTTATAGAGCAGGTCGCGTTGAATTTTGCTAGTACCAATATTCTTGGTGTTACCAGAGTATTTTACAGTTAGCGTTTTTTGATTGCTGTTAATAGCAAACTTCATGTCAATATGATTTAAAGGTAATCGGTTAAATAGATTAATGACATTACTTGTATTTCCGATATAAGGATGCTGGAATTTTTTTATTGAAGTGATATCGTGGCTCAAAGCATCGGTTTGGTTTTGGTGATAAATATCTAGCTCTTTTTGTTGTGCTGGGAGTATCAGAAATTGGAAAATAACAAATGAAATCGAGGCTATAACCAAGAGACCAACAATGATTTGGTTTTTCTTATTCATAGTCATACTCCTTGCGGTGCTTAAGTAAAATGGTATTAAAGTTGTTAAAGGTTATCGGGATTAAAATCGTCAATAGAGGAAGATAGATCCGAGCTACAACATGAGCCATTTGATAAGGCCCATCGATTTTGATTGGACGACTAAACCAAAAATTACTCGAAAACATTAACAAAAGCATGGTTCCAACAAAGACGACAAAGAATAAGCCCCAAACCAACCAAGCTATTCTGCTGCGTTTACGACTTGCTGATATGGAAAGAAAAGCTACTTCATCCGTTCTATCGTTGCGTTGACTAAGATAGAATAGGCCGGTAAAAAATGTAATAATGATTCCTAAGTGACTATAGACAGCGTATTGAGTGAATAATAAAGGTAAAGAAAGAATCCAAAAGATAATACTATTGAGTAGTAGAGTTTGTGTGCATTCTAAACGATATTGGCTAACATTGGTCAGTTGATTGCCTTCAATAATACTATCGATGCTGGACAAGCTTTCTTTCGCTAATATGGTAGCTTTTTTGGCATCAAAACCTTGTCCGATTAAGTCGTCTCTTTTAGCGACCATATTGCTTAATATTTCTTCTTTCAAATCTTTAATTTCAGGCGTTAAGGCTTGGTGCTGAAATAGTTTATCGACATAGTTAGTTAATTCTTTCATTTTGTCTTTTCTCCCTGAATAAGTCTGGTAATAATGGTTTTAGCATGTAGCCATTCGCTTAGGTATCGCTGATAAGCTAAATGACCACTTTCGGTTATGCGATAATACTTGCGACGACCACCCTGGGATTCATCGCCCCAATAACTGGTGATAAAGCCTTGTTTCTCAAGTCGTTTCAGACTGGTGTAGAGTGAAGGTTCTTTTAACTCGTATTCATTATCGCTATTGAAAGAGACGGCTTTGATGATTTCGTAACCATAATTGTCGCCATCAAGCAAAATTCTCAAAATAATCGTATCGATATGTCCGCGTATTAGATCGCTATTAATGTTTTGAAACGACATTTATCTCACCTCAGTGCTAATTATAATTAATATTGCTATGTGTGTCAAGGTACTTCAACACAAATTGTAAGATTAACAGTATTGATTAAAGAGACCTTGCTCGTTAAAATGATATTACTTACATGATTTTTAGCATTAATTAATAACGTAAGGCTTAACTAGGGGTAGATATGATTAAATTAATTGCTTCCGATTTGGATGGAACTTTATTAAATCGATTTCATCAAGCAGATCGTTATATTCTCAATACCATCGATAAGGTTTTAGCCAAAGACATAGTTTTTGTCGTTGCGACAGGAAGAAATATGCAAGAAGGCAAAGAGTTTGGTCTTGATTTTAAGAATCGACCGATTTATATCATCAGTAATAATGGAGCACAAATTAAAGATACCGCAGGCAAAACAATCTTTACGAAAGCCTTACCTAAAGAATTTGTCAAAGCTACCCTAGAAAAGTTTTCGACTTTGCCTTTAACTTTTGTAACTTCTTCCGATATCTTGGTATCCGTAAGTAAGACGGACTATCTTCATGGATTTAATACCGAGAAAAGATTGATTAATCGAAGAATTCTTAAACTTGTCCATCATCATTCGCAAACGAGAAGTTTTGAAGTACCACACCAAGAAATTTTGAAACAGGAGATTCTTAAGATTAATGTGCGGATTTATGATAAAGAAATAAGCAATGATTTTCAGAAACATTTGGAAGCCTTTCCTGAAGTCGTTAATGCGCCGTATGATAATGGAATTTTTGAAATAACCGAGCGTTCCGTAAATAAAGCATCAAGTTTAAGGATCTTATGTGATCAGTTGAAGATTGATTATGATCAAGTTGTGGTTTTTGGCGATGGTGGTAATGATTTGGAATTATTATCAGAGTTTAAACATTCTTATGCGGTTAGTAATGCTAGTAAAGAAGCTAAAGCACGAGCTAAATGGATTATCGGAAATGCGTTTTTATACTCGGTTTCTAGAAAAATCAGAAAACTAATTCAACGTAATTCAGCTGATTAAAGGGGTTAGCGATGCTCAATAAGATGGTTAATTGCTTTTAGTTATCTTTTTATATATATTTAGTTTATACATAGCAAATTAAGGAGGATTTATGAAAAAAATTTATTTAGTTAGACATGGTCAAACCTTATTTAACTTAAGAAAAAAAACACAGGGATGGTGTGATTCCCCCTTAACACCGCTTGGTATTCAACAAGCTAAAGCAACCTCAGAATATTTAAAAGAAAAAGGCATCCACTTTGACGCGGTCTATTCTTCAACATCGGAGCGTTGCTGTGATACCACCGAACTATTAACCGATCAACCGTATAAACGTCTCAAAGGGTTAAAAGAGTGGAACTTCGGAATCTTAGAAGGAGAACCAGAAGATTTACAGCGTAGTCGCGATCCTTGGTCTGGGACGATAGCTAATACCCATGGTGACTTTTTTGTTCGCTTTGGTGGCGAGTCCGAAGTAGAAGTTCAAGAACGAATGAACAAAACGCTAAAGGAAATCATGGATCAAGAAGGACATAATTCGGTATTGGCGGTGAGCCACGCTGGAGCTTCTTGGATGTTTTATTTAACTCGTAATACGGCGGCTGAAGTTCCGGGATTAGAATTTGGTAATTGTTGTGTTTTAGAATATGAGTACGATGGTCAAGATTTCAAATTTATTAGCATTACCAATCCAGCTCGTGATTTAAAATAGGAAGAGATCGTTGTTAGATCTCTTTTTAAATACATTGCCGATACAAATGGCATTTTATTATATGACGTTTAAGTGTGGTGATGCTACTCTAGAAATGTCCAGATAACTCTAGTTATCAAAAATCTTTGAAAGGAGAGATTGAGATATGAAGAATTTTATTGAAGAGAAACTACTTCCGCCAGTAATGAAGTTTGTTAACTCTACTCCTGTTACGGCAGTAAAAGAAGGGTTTATCGCTACCTTATCGTTAACGATTGTTGGTTCGATTTTCCTATTATTAGCTTTCTTCCCTTGGAAACCTGTTGAATTATTCTTTGCGAATGCTGGATTAACTCCATGGTTACTACAAGCTTATAATGCAACATTTAATATGTTGGCTTTAGTTGCTGTATTCTCTATTGCATATTCTTATGCAAAACAAAAACAAGTTGAACCTTTATCAGCGGGTATCTTGTCCCTTGTTTCCTACGTTCTATTAATTGAATTTAATAGTTTCGAAGGCGGAACCTTTATTAACTTTGGTTACTTAGGGGCTCGCGGAATGGTTGCTGCCATTGTTATTGGTTTACTTGTTGGTTGGATATATTCTTGGTTCCTTGAAAGAGATATAACCATCAAAATGCCAGCCGGAGTTCCACCTGGAGTCGCTAACTCATTTGCTGCGATTATTCCTGCTTCGGTTATCATTACCATCACCATGGTACTCTATGGTGTTCTAAGAATGAATGATACTACCTTCATTGACTTAATCTATACGATTATCCAAATTCCATTACAAGGTATGACTTCCTCGTTACCAGGCGCCTTATTGATGGCTTTCGTCGGACCATTCTTATGGTGGTTCGGAGTTCATGGAGCTTCTATTGTTTCCGGTATCATCGGTGGTATCTTAACAGCCAATATGATGGAAAACCAAGCGATTATTGATGCTGGTAATGCATTGACCTTAGCTAATGGTGGCTATATTGTTACCAAGCAATTCCTTGATAATATCTTAATTATTACTGGATCAGGAATTACTATTGGACTGGTTGTATATTTCCTATTCTTTGCTAAATCAGAGCAGTTCAAGAGTTTAGGTAAACTCTCGGCACCTTCGTCAATTTTCAATATTAACGAACCGATTCTCTTTGGGATGCCAATTGTGCTTAACCCACTTATGTTTATTCCATTCATTGCCATTCCAGTTGTTTCTGCTTTAGTTTCATACTTTGCCTTCGCAACAGGATTAGTTCCGTTGATGGGTAATGTTATACCGCCTTGGACGACACCACCAATTATTTCGGGATTCATCATTGGTGGATGGAGAATGGCCTTACTACAAGTAGTAGTCATAGCTATTTCAGTCGCCATTTACTTCCCGTTTGCTCGTAAGCAAGACTTAATGAACTTAGAGCAAGAAAAAGCAGCTGCACAAGCTGACCAAGCTGAACAAGCATAGTGAATGATAGCGCGAAGATATTTTCGCGCTTTATTTTAAAATGAAACTAGTAATTACAAAAAATAACGAAAAAATGAGCGAAGCCGCGTTACAGATCCTAATGGGAGCTATGTATCGCGATGGTCGAGTTAATATCTCTTTAACTTCCGGACGTTCGCCGAAAATGTTATATCAGATGATGGTTCCTTTGGTCAAAGATAATCCCGCTTTTGATCAAGTCCAATACTACCTCTTCGATGATGCTCCAATCATTGGACGCGAATTTGGTGGTAACTATTATGAAATGCAAGAGCTTTTCTTCGAGCCGGCCAATATTGACGCTTCAAAAATCCATGTACCAACAATGGAAAATTGGAAAACCTATGATGCCATGATTGCCAATGATGGTGGGATCGATGTGATGGCTATTGGATTAGGATTTGACGGTCACTTTTGTGGCAACCTACCAAAAATAACGCCAATTGACGCACTTACTTATATTGTATCGCGCGAAGAAACACACGCTTTAAATCCAGTCTATGGAAAAAACGAAAATCAACCATTCTTAATTACCATGGGTCCACAAAGTATTATGCGCGTAAAACACTTAGTCATGATCGTAAATGGTAAAGAAAAAGCAGAAATACTGCAACGGTTTTTAACCGAACCGATTAGTGTCGAAAATCCTTCAACTCTATTAAGACTACATCCGAACCTAACGGTCTTAGTCGATCAAGAAGCGGCTGCGCTAATTCAATCATAATTACAGGAGGATACAATGTTTAAGAAAGATTTTTTATGGGGTTCTTCAACTTCTGCGTATCAAGTCGAAGGAGCTTACAACGAAGACGGTAAAGGTCTTACCGTCCAAGATGTCAAAGAACTATGGCCGGGTACTCCAGACTTTAAAGTAGCCAGTGACCATTACCATCGCTATAAAGAAGACGTAAAATTGTTTTCTGAGCTCGGACTGAAATCCTACCGCTTTTCCATTTCTTGGGCAAGAATATTTCCAGAAGGACGCGGTGAGGTTAACGAGAAAGGGGTTGCTTTCTACGACAATTTAATTAACGAACTACTGAAATACAATATCGAACCATTGATTACCATGTATCACTTCGACTTACCACTAGCTTTACAAGAAATTGGTGGTTGGAGTAATCCAGAAGTGGTTGATTATTTTGTCGATTTTGCCCGCTTGCTGTTTGAACGTTACGGCGATCGAGTTAAATATTGGCTCACAATTAACGAACAAAATATGATGATTCTTCATGCTAAGAATGTCATTGAAGCTAACGAAGCTGAAGATCTCTATCAACAAAACCACCACATGCTTTTAGCTCAAGCTAAAACGATGATTCTCTGTCATGAAATGCTTCCAGAAGCAAAAATAGGTCCAGCACCGAATATTGCTATTGTTTATCCAAACAGTTCTAAACCAGAAGATGTATTAGCGGCTCAATATTTGAACGCTCATCGAAACTGGATGTACTTGGATATGGCGGTCTTTGGCGAATACAATAAACTTTCGATAGAAATCATCAAAGCTAAGGGCTACAAAGTAGACATTAAAGAGGGCGATATGGAAATCATGAAAGCCGCAAAACCGGATTTCATTGCCTTAAACTACTATGTTTCCTCAACGGTAAAAGCTTATAAAGATGAAAGCGACCTAAGCGATTCGGTGATGAGTGATGCCGAAATGGGCTTTTTCCAAACCGTCAAAAATGAAAATTTAGGATTTACCGAATTTGGTTGGCAAATGGATGCTTTAGGTTTCAGAACTACTTTAAATGAAGTCTATAGTCGCTATCGTTTACCAATCATCATCACTGAAAATGGCCTTGGTGCTTACGATGAATTAACCGAAGATAATTACGTGGTCGATGACTATCGTATTGATTATTTACGTGATCATATCTCAGCGATGCGTGATGCGGTCAATTCCGGTGTAGAAGTATGGGGTTACTATACTTGGTCGGTTATGGACTTAATTAGTACCCATCAAGGTTTCGATAAACGCTATGGATTTATCTATGTGAATCGTGAAAACTTTGACCTCAAAGACTTAGCACGTTATAAAAAGAAGAGCTTCGCTTGGTATAATAAAGTTATTAATTCAAATGGGGAGGACTTAGAATAATGAAAATTGTAACTATTGGGGGCGGTTCGTCGTATACTCCAGAGTTGATTGAAGGACTAATTCTTCGTCAAAATAAACTACCGATTAAAGAACTTTGGTTAGTTGATATTGAAGAAGGGCTTGAAAAGCTAGAAGTTGTTGGTGAGATGGCCAAACGGATGATCAAAGCTGCCGGTTTAGATTGGCAAGTTCACCTCACTTTAAATCGTCGTGAAGCATTGGTTGATGCTGATTTTGTTACCACCCAGTTTCGGGTAGGTTTACTTGATGCTCGAATTCGTGACGAACGGATTCCCCTCTCTTACGGTATGATTGGTCAAGAAACCAATGGTGCAGGTGGCATTTTCAAAGCCTTAAGAACTATTCCAGTTATTTTAGAACTTATTAAAGATATGGAAGTGCTTTGTCCAAATGCTTGGTTAATTGACTTCACCAATCCGGCAGGAATGGTTACCGAAGCCGCCATCAAAGTAGGTGGTTGGAAGAGAACCATCGGACTTTGTAATGTACCAGTTACCTTTATTAAATTAGCAAACGAGGTATTAGGATACGGTAAGGAAGAAAAAGCCTTTATGA
This sequence comes from Bacillota bacterium, assembly GCA_023388535.1. GTDB lineage: Bacteria > Bacillota_I > Bacilli_A > Erysipelotrichales > Erysipelotrichaceae > JBNRMW01. The sequence continues at coordinate 30,028 of JAEWFZ010000041.1, forward strand.
AGTTCGCTGGTATTAACCATCTTCATTGGCACCGCGTTTGGGACAAAGAAGGTGTTGAGAAAACAGATGAATTAATCCATGCCTATTTCCATCCGGATTCAAAACTTGAATATCAAGGCATGACTAACGTCAAAAATTTCCCGATAGCTTATGATTTTGTCAAAGATTTAGGTATGATTCCAATTTCTTATCATAATTACTACTATCTGACTGAAAAGATGTTGGATGATCAACTTGAAGCCTTTAAGACCAACACCACCCGAGCGGAAACAGTAAAACGCACGGAAGCGGAATTGTTGGAATTGTATAAAGATCCAAATCTCGACTATAAACCAGAACAATTAACCAAACGTGGTGGAGCTTATTATTCCGATGCTGCCTGTGATATCATCTCTTCGATTCACAATGACGAGCGCAAACTGATGGTAGTATCTACTCAAAACAATGGTGCCATTGCTGATTTACCATACGATAGTATCGTAGAAATCACCTCGATGATTACCTCTCACGGTGCTGAACCATTGAATTGGGGGAAATTCCCACCTCAAGTTCGTGGTACCTTACAAGTAATGAAAGCGATGGAAGAGTGCACCATCAAAGCAGCCAGTGAGGGAGACTATGGTTCTCTGCTCTCAGCGTTCACTATTAACCCAATTATTACCAGTGGTGAAACAGCCATTGAAATGATGCACGAAATGTTAGTAGCGAATAAAGATTACTTACCACAATTTAAAGAAAAGATTAAAGAACTTGAAGAGCAAGGGGTTACCTATACTCCAAGATAATAGTAAGGAGGAACTATGAAAAAAATAGTACTAATCTGTAATCTTGGTATGTCAACTTCGTTGTTGGTTACCAATATGAAGAAAGCAGCGGCTGACCGTGGTGTAGATGTTGATATCAACGCTTATGCTATTGGTGAAGCCAGCACTAAAGGCGCAGATGCGGATGTTATTTTGTTAGGGCCGCAAATTCGCTTCCAACTAGCTAAAGTCAAAGCCATATTTCCAGACAAACCGGTTGATGTTATCGATATGAAAGCTTATGGAACAGTCGATGGAAAAAAAGCCTTGGATGAAGCTCTAAAACTAATAGGAGAATAAAATGGAAGGAATTGAATTAGTATCATTCCAAATTATTTCAGCATCGGGAACGGCACGTTCTTGTTTTATCGAAGCAGTTCAAGAGGCCAAAGCAGGTAATTTTGAAGATGCCGATCGTCTCATCAAAGAAGGCGAAGAAGCCTTCCTTGAAGCTCACCATGCTCATGCGGTTTTGATTCAACAAGAAGCAGATCCAGAACAAGAAAATGTTCTTGTTAATTTATTATTGCTTCATGCGGAAGATCAAATGATGGCCGCTGATGCCTTTAAGATAATTGCTGAAGAATTTATTGAGTTATACCGTCGTTTAGACGGTTAATTGAAAAGTCCCACTCTCTGGAGTTGGGACTTTTTTAAATAACATCAGGTAGCTCATAGATTTTCTCTAAGAGATCTTGAGCGTTTTGGGCACTGCCTAAGCGTTGTATATAATTCGCATCAATCGCTAAAAACTTAAAGTACTGAAACAAGGCGTTAACCTCTTCCGTTCGATTTTTCGTCAAGGCCAAAAGGAAAACTAATCGCGCCGGGCTGTTTGGTTTTTTAATTAAAGCTACCGCCACAGCGTTTTTACTGGAAAAGGTAAAAAGGGGATGGGGAATCATAACATTGGGTACTAGATAGGAAGGATAATGAACTTCCCGATTTAAGATGTCTTCAACAAACAAGTCGATGTTTGAAATGATACCATCATTTTTAAACTTAGAGGATAGACAACGAATCAGATCGTCAAACTCAATCGATTCATGATAAATCTTAATATGATTTACATCAAATAAATTTTTAATTAATTTACGTAAGCGGGTCCGATTTTTGATAGTGTGTAGGATATTATAAAACGTTGTAATATCCTTATCACTCGGTAAACCAGCAAATCGGAAGGATTCAATTTCTAAATTCCTTGGAAGATGCGGATGACCGATAACTAAATCAACGGATTCAAATTGTTCCAGATTAAAATCAACCTCTTCTACCACCGCAATCACTTCAATTTGATTGAAGAAATGACGTTCTAACCAATGGTGAATGATACTTTGGATTGAGGAACGTTGGGAACAAATAAGGACCGCTTTTAATTTTTTATGTTCGTTGACTAAAAAGTGTTCAACATAAATAGTAATAAAAGATAACTCATCATCCGGTAAATAGAAACGTCGATATTTGTATAAAATATGGACCATCAAAGTACTAATTTCATACGCGTAGGGATATTTGGTTTTAATCTCAGCGATTAAAGGATTCTTAAGCTCTAAACCACTTTCAATACGTCGCATCATATATTCAATATGAATTTTTAGATTGTGTGTTAATTGTTTCGAATCTCTTAAATCAAGCGAATATTTATCAAAAACTTCATTACAGAATTCATCGTATATCAAATCCGCAAACTCGGATATATCAATGCTTTCACTCATTGAAGTTCTAAATGTATTGACTAATTTGGCTAGATTATAAATATCAGAATTACTTAACTGAGGATATTCAACATGAATTAATTTGAGTAAGAAAGGAATCGATATTTGTTCAAGCTCCTTCTTGGAAGAATTGATTTTTCCTTCCAGTCGGTTAAGCAATATAGTCGTCCAAATTGAGACAGCCAAGGTATGACGTTCCTGTGTTCTTAAGGTTAGCTCATTAAGCTTGGCCAAGGAACTTATGTTTTCATTGAGCGTGTTCCAATAATTTAAATCAAACTCATCAGTAAAAATTCTTTGATATTATTCAAAGTATGAATTTCATCAACAATAGTATTCTTAATAAAACGTACCAATTTACGACGCTTATCGATGACATCGCAGCTCCAAGAAACTTCTTCATTTTTTACTACCACCAAAGGTTGCTCAAATTGTGCGTTAAGGTTTTGGATTTCAAGTCTTAAAGCGGTTTCTGATAAATATAAAATATCGGCTAATTCATATAGTGATATCGAAGGTTTAAAAAGTAAGGAAGAAACAATCTTAATACTCCTGGTATCTTTTTCTGCCGGTCTCAGTTCCGATGCTTCTATCAGTTTCTGAGCATCCGGTTCAAATTCATTATTAATAAAATAGCCTTTTCCACGACGAATAATAACCAGTTCTTTTTCTTCTTGTTGATTTAGTTTCGAAATTTCCAAACGCAAAGTCCTTAAAGAAATCTTTAAGTAATTAGCTAGTTCTTGATTTTTTACGCCCTGGGGGTTTTGTGCTAAATAGGTGATTAATTTTAGCTGGCGATTGGTTAACATTTATCCTTCCTTCAGATTATTATTCTATGATTAAAGTTCTTGGTTGGTTAAATATTGTTTTGCCACTTGAAGTGGCATTTCTTTGTTTATATTTTAGACATTACCTATACAAAAAGCAAACTAGAAACTAATCCAAACGATCCATAGTCAGTAACAAAACAAAAGAAAATAAAACCGTAGTTAAAACGAAAGGATAAATAGGCCTTAATTCATAGAGAAAGCCGGCGCTTAAGGAACCGACCACCGAACCCAACATCTTAACCGCATTAAAATAGCCCATAGAAAGACTGATCTCGGAAGCATCTTCGTAGAGCGCTGAAACGGTATTTTGCTGAATCGGTAAAACCATAGAATTAAACATAAAGTAGATAAAAGAGACGAAGATAAATAGCTGAGGCTTGACGACCCAAAGCACTAACATCGAAGAAACCACCAACAAAGCGTAAAGGATGCGATTAACCGTAGTTAGTTTAAATTTCTTTAAGAGTCGTAGTGTCAAGAAACTATTAATAAGCAAGGCTAATATACCAATCAAGGCTTTAATATAGCCGTTTACTTTAGGTGGAAAATCAAAGACATCTTTGATGTAGTAGTTAAAACTGCTGTCAAAGATTGTCGCAGCAATCCAGACGATAAAAACAATCCAGAAGAAACGAACCGCGGTTGGATTTAATATCTTTCTAGCTTTTGAGAAAATCCGAAATGGATTAAAGTCTTCGAAGCGAAGCGAGCTTTTTGTCAAGGTTTGTTTTTGATTTAACACGAAATAAAAGACGATACCAACCATTACCATCCACAACGTTTGGATGATAAAGACAAACAATAAGGAAACCTCTGCCAACAACCCACCCAGCAAATAGCCTAACGAGGCTGAAACGGCCGTTAGGACCGAGGCGATCGTAATATTACTTAAGCGTTCGTGGCGGGAACTCACCGAGATTAAATAGTTAATAGGTAAAATAGAAAAGCTACTAGCACTTATTCCAGCTAAAGCCCGCGCAAAAACAATAGCGATAACGGAAGTGGCCGTACCAAACAAGAATTGCGCCAAGCCATAGATGACGGAACTTATCAAGAGTAGGGTAGATATTCGATATCTAGAAGAAAACGATCCCCAAGTTAAAGAAGTACTAAAATTAAAAAAAGCCATCGTTGCATAAGCTAATCCAAAAACATAATCTCCAAGGTTTAAGGATTTTAAAAATGCAGGCGTGGCGGGGTGGGCAATATTCAAACCCATATTCACTAGGATGAGGGTTAAATAAAATAAGAGTAGTTTTCTTTGTTTTTTCATAAGGTCTATTATAACAAAGAAGACTAAAGCAACAACCTAAACAACTAACAATTAACGACTCGAGTAAACCGAGAAATAAAGACGATGAGGTTGTAAGGAGGCACCTCGAATTTTAAACAATTCCTTGACCGTAACAAATCGATATCCTTGCTTGTATAAATCCGGTAATAGCGATTCAATAGCTGAGGCCGTACTTGGATAAAGGTCATGGAATAGTACGATGGAGCCATCGCTTATATTATTTTTAACCTTAGCGATAATTTTACTAGCATTCCTGCTCTTCCAATCAAGTGAATCTACATTCCAATTAATTAATGGAAGATTGGTACTATTTAAAACGGTTTTATTTACCGCACCATACGTTGGCCGGATGATTTCAGGATACTTTCCAATAACCTGATAAACGACTTGATTAGTTTTATTAATTTGGTCTTGTATTTGTTTCGGAGATAGCTTAGTTAGATTTGGATGATTGTAACTATGATTAGCAATTTGATGACCTTTAGCGTCTAAACTTTTAAGCACATCAGCATTACTTAATACTCTGTTGCCGACGACAAAGAAGGTAGCCCGGCCATTTACTTTTTCAAAAGCTCGCATCAAACGTTGATCGACTGGACCATAAGGACCATCATCAAAGGTAAAAGCTACATACTTAATCTTAGGATTTACGGGTTTATTATCAACCGGTGGTTTCGGTTTATTACTGACAACTTTTGTACCAACCGAAATAACTTGATGAATTGGTTCTTTAGTTACTTTACTAGATAATACGATCCGCTCGGTTTCTTTGCCATCAGTATAGGTAACCTTATAGGTAATCGTACGCGTTCCATTAACACCTTTGGTGGTTACTACTTCTTTACCTTTATCCAGCGTGCTATCTTCTTTACGAACCGTTTTAAAATTCACCGGTTCCGTCTTGGTTTCATTTTCAACTTTGATGACTGGAACCTTTTCAACGGTTACTAGAATCGTGTGTTTAGTTTGATTGCCGTTGTTATCGGTGGCGATAACGACTACTTTTTGTTCTCCGATGCTATTTTCATCAAAGCTATCTTTTTCATAGCTTATTTTAAGATCACCATCAACTGGATCACTAGCTTGAAAGGCCGTTAAATCCAAAGCTTGACCCGCTTTGACATTCATCGTATCGACCGTTTTAGTGAAAACAGGATTTTGTGTATCTTCGATGGTTATCGTTAATGTTTTTTCGAATACTTCTTGGTTGACGGTAAACCGATAAATAACATCTTGTTTACCTAGTTTTTTGGTATCTATTTCAGACACGTCTAAAGCATCCCATTCTCCTGATTTTACCCAAGCTTTGGGGTCATGGTCTTGACTACCATACTCTAGGATGATGGGATTTGTTTCAAATACAAATTCTGGATTTTTTGTTGAAGGCGTTTCTACGTTTGACGTCTCGACAGTGGGGGTTTCGTTGGTCTTTAGCGGCTGACCACAAGCGGTTAAGAACAAGATAATTAATAACCATAGTAAGTTTTTTTTCATAGTTGAATACCTTCTTTGATTAGTGTAATTATAACTTTAGAGATATTTATTGTCAATTAAATAACTTTAAGGTGAAGAGCAAAGTTTAGCTAACTGATTTCTACTATTTCTTGATTATTGACGAGATAAATATGGTCATAGAGATGCTTAGTATCGGAGAAAATAACATGGCTGACATTAATCACTAAAACATCCTCTAAATCTAAGATGGTTCGTTCGATTTGTCTGGCCATATGATCATCAAGACTAGCAAAAGCCTCATCTAAGAAGATCGCTTTAGATTTTGAAATCAAACCTCGAGCAATCGCTATTCTAGCTTTTTGACCACCTGAAACATTCTTTCCATCATCAACAATAATGTGATCTAACCCATCTTCTAAACTATTTACATACTCTTTCAACCCCGCATCGCGGATGGCTTTATCAATTTCAGCTTGACTATAGTTTTTAAATAAGGTGATATTGTTTTTCAGGGATTCTTCAAAGAGGAAGATTTTTTGTTCGATATTAGCAATATGTTGGAAATAAGACAATTTCTTAATATCTTTTAAATCCATCCCGTCGATAGTAATAACACCTGAATCTGGGTTAAAATATTTTCTCAATAAACGTAATAAAGTGCTCTTTCCGCGTCCGCTTGGTCCTACGATTAAATACTTTTTACCCATCTCAAAATCAATCGAAATCTCATCGAATACAACCGTATGTTCATCGTAAGCAAACGAGACATCCTTGAAGGCAATCTTTTCTTTAATGTCTTTTAGGTCGATAGTTTCTTGATAGGGATGCTTGTTGGTCAGATTTTGATCCATTTTTTCGACAACTTTCTTAACCGAATTTATTTGAGGAAAATACTGGCTCATCGACATTAGCGGCCACATAATTCGATTCATATTATTGATTAGTAAGATGGCTGTACCGACTAAGAAACCTTTATCGCGAGAATAATTCATCAACCATAATAAGCCAAAGAAGAAAGCGGAATTCATCATGACCCCATTTAAAGCATCAATTAAAGTAGACTTACGATCAATTTCATAGTTTTTTTGTTGAACCAAAGACGAGTGTTGATTAAAAGATTCTGTAATCTTAGTTTCTAAATTATTATTCTTAATAATCGAAAAAGCCGAGAGGACTTCTTTAATATAATTGGTATAGCTTTGAAGCAAACCTGATTTTTGAGATTCTGGTTTTTGTAATGGTTTTCCCATGATGGTCGAAAAAGTGACGATAAAGATAATTACCACCAACATCGCTAACAACAATCGATAGTCTATCGAGATAATGACTACAATTCCAGCAATCAAGAGAATAAAGTTATAAAATATTTCCTGGATCGGATTAAAAAACTTGGTCTCAATGGTATTCATGTCATTGGTTAAATTGGAAAGATAGAGTGCGTTACTTTCTTCTTGGAACTCGTCGATATTTTTGTTAAATAAAGTCTCAATATATTTAATCTTTAGACTCATATTAAATTTCTTAGACCAACGCGCTAGGCTATAAACAGAAAGCCCACGAGCCGGGATATCTAATACGGTAAAAATAGCTAAAGGGATTAAACTCGATTTGATCATCTCTAAATTACCGAGTAAGGCATAATCAATGATTTGCGTGGAACGGTACATAGCTAAGGTAGAGAAGGTAATCGAAAGAATTGAAAAGAAAATATAAGGCAAGCTATATATTAAAGAACGATACATCGTTTTCTTCATCTTATTGATCTCCTTCTTCTAATTGGAAATATTCTTGTGGAGTGGTTTGTTTAATTCTTTGGTTGACGATTTGTAAAACGCCATCGTATTGATCAGTAATGTTCTCATAGTAACGATGGGAGATAGCGACGATGGTTTTATCAAGATTTAAGATGGTTTGTTCAATATTAGCGCCTAATTCAGCATCTAAACTGGAAGTCGCTTCGTCGATAAAAAGAATTGAAGAATTTTTGACCAAAGCTCGAGCAATTGAAATACGTTGACGTTGCCCTCCGGAAATATTCTTTCCGTTTTCTTCAAGAATGGTATCTAAACCTTCTGGTAGTTGCTGGATAAAATCAGCTAACCCAGCTTGTAAAACGGCGGCCTCTAACTGTTCTTCAGGCACGTCTTGAAAGAGGGTTATATTGTTGCGAATACTGTCATTAAAAAGAAAGACATTTTGATAGACAAAAGCAATCTGACGATTTAATTCTTGAGTATTGATGTCATTAAGGTTTTGTTGGTCGTACATGATTTTACCCTGGTCGGGTTTATAAACTTTGGAAAAAAGTTGCAAGAGCGTCGTTTTACCCGTTCCCGATGGACCTTTTAATAGATAGCGTTTACCTTTTTCAATGACCATATTCACATCTTTTAAGATCGGTTTACTTGGGTCATATCCAAAACTGACGTTTGAGAAACGTATTTCATCCTCAAATTTGAAAGGAAGATGTCCAGGATCAATAGTTGTGCTGGCTTCAGGTAGGCAAATCTTATCGTAAATTTTTACGCTGGCTTTGAAGCGATTGATGATTTGGAAGAGATACACTAAATGCCAAATAATCATGCCATGAAATTGAATGATTAAGGTAGCCGTAGTAACCGACATGTTATAGTTCAAAATATAAAAAGCGACTAAAACCATGGCTAGGGTATTGAATACAGTCGCTATGGTTTCGTGTATTCTACTTTGGAAGAAAGTAATTAAGGTAAAAGCTTTCTTTTTATCTTCGACGGCTTCGACTCGTTGAATAAACTTCTTTTGAAAGAGCGTCTCAACATGATTTAACTTTAGAATTTCTAAACCAGAGATTGTATTGGAAGCATCGACCGAATAACGTTCATTTAAAGCCGAAGTTTCTTTCCGTAAATTTATAATTTTCTCTTCAAATAGTTTGGTGACTAAAACCATTAACCCCATCCCTAATAAAGTTATCAAAGCGACAGGAATATCAACCAAAAACAAGTAAATAAAAACCACTAAGAAAACGCCAATATTGACAATAATATTCAATAAGGAAAGAAAGAAGTCTTGTTCAAAGAGGTTGATATCATTAACTAGATTAGATATATACACATCTCTACTTTTACGAGCAAAGTTTTGATAATCTTGATCTAAGATTTTCTTAAAAGCGAGTTTTCGGACATCCAGTAAGATATCACGCATATAACCAATTCTTAAAAAACGGGAAACGATTTGAGATAATGGGCCAATCACCACAACTACAATTCCTAAAAGAGTGAGTTGTTCGATATTAACTTCTTTGTTTATATAACCGATTAAGGCCGCAAAACTTATCGAGAAGACAATATTATTAAAAATTGGTATCAAACTACCAATAGCGTATTTAACGAAACCAGCTTTTCTTTTTTGTAGGAGTTCTTTGAGTTTCATATGTGCTTTATTTTAACATAGTTAGAGATAACTGTATTAAAAAAGCGATTCATGATAATCGCTTAGTCTAGTTGTTTTAAAAAGGTTTCGATTAACTCTTCTTCGTTCTCTACCTCAACGCCACCTAGTTTAATCGCTGGCTTGTTCTTTCCGTGGAAATCACTTCCAACGGTTACAAAGACTTCTAATTCTTTAGCTAAGTCTAGATAGAATTGAGTCATTTCCTTGGTATGATAACTGGAATAGGCTTCGATACCTTTCAAGCCATAACTCATGATATCCAAGGCCATGGCTCGATCCATTTGGATATTATTTCCGGGATGAGCAAAGACGGGAATCCCGCCAGCATCGACAATTAGTTTAATCGCTTCCGTTAAGCTAATATAATCCGAAGGCACATACCCTGGTTTTCCATAGGAGCAAAGATCCCAATAAAAGTTAACATAGGGATTATCACCGCGTGGTTGGCCCGGACGCAATGGTTTGAGCAGTGGGTTGTCGTCATTACGTGGATCGGCTAGCGCTACTTCAGCAATCATTTCAGCGACCACAATACCTTCAGAACTTAACTGATATACTTTATCTCGATCAAAATGAATACCCATAGCAGCTACTTTTTCAATTAGGATTTCGGAATTGTTTAAGTCCATTTGCCGAACCGCTTCATCGTTGGCCATAATCGCTTCATCGTAAGGATCGATTCCGTAGCCTAAGATATGTAAGGTGCGATCATGATATTTTGCGTCAAGTTCTATCGCTGGGATTAGCTTAATATCAAGTGAGGTTGCGACGGGCAGGGCCAGTGGATAAGCGCGCGTTGAATTATGATCGGCAATAGCGACCATCTTAAGCCCAGCTTGATAAACTAGATGCATCAGATGCTCTGGTGTAAAATCTCCATCGCTACTGATGTTGGTATGCATATGTAAATCGATGACTTTACTCATTATCTATTCTCCTTGGTTTCATTGTATCAAACAAACTGATTTCAGATAAGTCTGATGATTATTGGCATCAATTTCACTCAAAGGTATAAGGCTATTAAAATAAGTTAATTATGATATAATAGCTGCGATTTAAGTGAGGTTTAAAGGTGGATATAAAATTAGCGTTATTTGATGTCGATGGGACTTTAGTTACCCATGTGACCCATATCTTATTAGATTCAACCGTTGATGCGATACATCAATTACAACAACAAGGTATTAAGGTTGCGATTGCCAGTGGCAGAACCGAATATGCTTTGGATAAAGAGGTATTAGAAAAGGTTAAGTTCGATTATTTGATTAGTTCTAATGGAGCTAGTGTATTTGATGTAGAAAAACAGGAATACTTGTATTTGCACGACTATCCGATTGAGTTAGTTGAAGATTTAATGGATAAAGTGGCTGCGGTCAAGGGCGGTCTAATTTTTCAATATAATCATGCGGGTTATTGTTATTTGGATAATGAAGGGTTTGGTAAAGGGTTTAGACATTACCTTGACCTTAACGAAGAGGAAGTAATTGATTATACGAAACGACAAGACAAGCATCAACAAGAATTGCCAAACCATATTTTGGCTCGCATCCCAGACGATGTCTTTGAGGAATTTATTAAGCAATTTCCACAACTGAACTTTGTTCGTTTTTTGCCCGAATATTATGACGTCAACGCTAAATTTATTAATAAGGCCTTTGGCTTGAATAAGATTTTAACAGAATTAAACTTCAATCCAGAGCAGGTGATCGCGTTTGGCGACGGTCAAAACGATATCGAAATGTTGTCTGAGGTAGGCGTTAGCGTCGCTATGGGTAATGGCGATAGTAATATTAAAGCGATGGCCGATTATGTGACTACGGACACCGATAAGGACGGTATTCGCAACGCCTTATTGCATTATGATTTGATTAAGTAGCTTGGATCAAGCTACTTTTTATTTACCCCAGAAACGGGAAAAGAGCTCTTTCGAGCTCTTTTGGTTTAACATTACCTATTTAACATAAACGGATTAATCTTAGAATAATTTACCGAAAGTTTGTCCCGGCCAAATATTGAAGATAGCTCCGATAATTCCGATTGCTAGCATTAGTGCAATACCATATGTTGGTTTCCAATTCTTCTTAGAGAAGAAATAGTAAAGCATTAAAGTTAATAATAATGGAATCAATTGTGGTAATACACCATCTAAAATTGGTTGAAGTTCGACCATTTTGTCGACTTCTACTTGTTCGGTATAGTTAACTAAATATCTACCGTCTGATACTTGTTGAACGGATACACCATCTTTTAAGTTTTCGGTTGCTTGTGCAGCATTGCCGTCAACATAAAGGACGTTTGCGTATTCGTTGGAAGCTAATTGTTCCGAAGATAATACGAGTTGTTTAGGCGCATCTGCAAAAGTTGTACCTTGGTTCCACGCGATACCTAATTTAGTAGCTCCATAGTTAGAAGTTAAAGCACCAACTACGAATACCCCTAGGATAGAAGCGGCACGAGTAAATTCTTTAGCGTTACGTGTAAGAATATCGATAGCTCCAGTACCCAAGTTATAAGACCAGTGCATTAGTCCGAAACGAACCGCGAATTGTGCAACGTTCCAGATAACTAAGAATAGGATTGGTCCAATAACTTGACCGTTGATTGCCATTTGAGCGGTTAGACCAGCTGTGATTGGCAACAAGGTAAACCAGAATAGAGCATCCCCGATACCACCTAAAGGACCCATTGCGGCAACACGTACCGAACGAATAGTATTGATATCAGTTTTTTGTTGTTCTAACGAAAGAACGATACCCATAACGAAGGTAACTAAGAATGGGTGAGTATTGAAGAATTCAAGGTTATGAGCCATTGAACGTGATAAGTCTTCTTTATTGGTGTGAATTTTTTGAAGACCAGGTAACATACCCCAGAGCCATCCAGCAGCTTGCATACGCTCAAAGTTGAACGATGCTTGTAGCCAGACGGACATCCATGCCATTTTGTTAAGAGTTTTCTTATCTAATGGTGCAGCTGGAGTCTGATCAACATATTCTGTATAGTCTTTAAATGCCATCGCTATGACCTCCATCAGATGATCCACCAACTTCTTTCAAGCGGGTATTTGTTTGATAATCGGCTAAAGCAATAGCAATACCGATCATTGCAATTAATAATAGGGCTGGTCCACCAAGTCCTGCAGCTCCGAATAAAGTAGCTGCTGCGAAACCTGCGAAATAGTAACCCCATAAGTCGTTTGACATCATGATACGTAGAAGGATTGCGAACCCGACATAACGTAACATTCCACCAGAAACTTCAAAGCCTGTCTTTAACCAAGCCACGCTATCGAAGAACTCTTTAATAGTATTTCCGAATTGAGCTCCACCTACATAAGCAAGAACAGCTGCAAAACCGAATACACCACCTAGAATGGTCATCGCTAAATAGTTAAGGTTAGCTATACCGCGAGGGTTTACATTTTCAGCTGCTTTATCAGCTAATTCCATTAATGGGGACATAGCGGTAAAGAGCAAGGTTACGGTAACTTGACCAATCATTGCGAATGGAACAGCGATACCGACGGCTGCTTCTGGGCTAGTACCGGAAACAGTAACTGCGAAAATTGTTGCGATTACTCCACCAAGTACTGCGTTTGGAGGTTGAGCTCCTCCGACTGGCATACTACCGATTGTCATTAATTGATAGATACCACCTACTTGTAATCCAATTCCTACATCTCCTAAAATTGCGCCAACCACTGGTCCCATGACGATTGGTTGATAAAGCGATTCCAAAAAGTTAAATTGGTCAATCGCCGCAACAAAAGTAACAACGAAGATTAGGATTGCTTTAATAATATCCATTTTTTACCTCTTGTACACTTTCTGTGTTATTTAGTAAATAATTTGTTTAGATCTTCGGCACCTTCTGCAGGTACTCTTCTGATCTCTAGTTCAACTCCAAGTTCTTGAAGTTTTCTGAACGCTTCAACATCCGAATCGTCCACTGCCACGGTGGTTGCCACTTGTCGTTTTCCTTCAGCCATGTGCATGTTTCCGATGTTTACTTTCTTAATCGGAACACCACCTTCGACTAAACGAAGAACGTCTTGAGGACTCTCAACAATGATGAAAATTTTCTGACGGTCAGCTGCTTTTCCGATAATCTCAATCGTTCTATCAATCGTGAAATAACGAGTTTGAGCAAAACCGGGAGCGGCCATGTCCATCAGACCTTGACGCATTTTGTTGTTGGCGACATCATCATTAGCTACTAACAATAAGTTAGCGCCAATTACTCCAGTCCACTGTGTAGCCACTTGACCATGAATTAATCGATTGTCAATGCGTGTAAGCATAATATTAGGCATGTTCACCCTCCTAACTTAGGCCATTTCGCCTATACATGAATTACATAGAGCGAGTTACTAAAATGCAAGGCATAAACACGCAAAAATTTACCTAATTTTAATAAATATGCCAATAAAATTAGTAGATCATTATAAAAAAGGTAACTTATTCGAGTTACCTTTGAGTAATTGTTTAGTAAATGTAAGCTCTTATATTTACTAAATATTATATTTAACGTAAGCAAGCGTAGATGTAATCTTCGCAAGTTACCCCAATCCAGTCTTCAATAATCGACTGTGCGTTATTCTCGATAAAACCTTCGACGACTTGACGATATTGAATCGGTGCATACTGACTTAATAAATTGAGTGGAATCTCACCCTCTAAATTCTTCATTAAGGTTTCAACTGCTTTTTGTACTGGCTCGGTTGGTAGATAATACCGTAAACGATCTGAGAAGGAATAAGCGCGTTTCACTTTTACTTCTTGTTCGGTCCCAGAATAATAAGCTTGCCAGCGGGAAGGATCTTCTAACATCGCTTGTTCAATCACTTCCATTAGATTGGATTGTTTTTCAGGTTCAACGCTCAATTTTTCAATATGAGCTAAAGCGAATAGAGCTTCACGATAAGCGAAAGTTAACGCTGGTCCTACTTTTAATATAGCGATACCATCTTCTGCCATTTGGCGAAGGTGAGCGCGCGATTGATAATCGGAAGAATGTCCTTCAAATACCATAGGACTATAGTCTTCTAAAGCGGCTACTAAGTCTTTAGCTTTTTCGCGATCGTAACGAACGGCTTCAGAATCACGTTCTTCAACTCCCGGTTGGACGACGACGCCAACAATTTGACGCCAGATATCATCTAAACCTTCTTCAGCGAAAACTTCATCAAAAGCTTTGACGGTTTTGCGGAAATCTTCCACCGAAGTTACTTGAACCTCATAGAGTTCAACCGCTCCCCCTGGAATAGGAACTTCTGAACCTACAACAAAGGCAATATCCATACCCGAAGCATTGTGCTCTTGAGCTACTTTAATTAATCTTGCGGCACGACGAGCGATTACTTCATCTGAAAGTGGGGCATTTGGATCATCATCTCCTAAACGCATGGAAGTATCGACATGAATCTTTTGATAACCAGCTTGAGCATAGGTCTTAATTAATTCTTCAGCATAAGCCATAGCTTCGGCTTCTGGTTTATTAGCGACGGTTAAAGGTCCCAGGTGATCGCCACCTAAGATAATACGATTGTGATCAAAGTTGATTTCGTCGGCTAATCTATAAACCATAGCTTTAAAATCTTTTGGTGTCATGCCGGTATAACCGCCATTTTGGTCAACTTGGTTAGCGGTAGCTTCGATTACCGCTAGGATACCGTATTCTTTAGCCTTTTTCAAAACTGCACTTAAGGCCACTTCGTTGGCCGTGCAGGCGGAATAGACGGCTTGTTCTCTTCCTGTTTTTCTTTCCTTTAATAAACTAATTAGTGGGTTATTCAAAATATATTTGCTCTCCTAAAATTTCTGAAATTGCAAAGCGACTTACTTCGATAACGGTCCCGGATTTGACTTCGATATCAACCGTATCATGGTTGATTCGTTTTACTCTTCCGTGAAGACCATTTGAAAATACTACTTGTTTACCTACAGCTAAATCTTGATGTAATTTTTGAAAATGTTCACGACGTTTTTTCATAGCGCCAAAATTTTTGATTCCGAAAATTAAGCCAAAAATCGCAACCATGGCTAAAATCGCAAACGAAGAGGCTAGTACATTAGCCCAAAAACCTGATAAAACTAGCACTAGATCCCATCTCCATCAAAATCATCGTCGACACCATCTTCAGAAACGACAATTTTCTCGACCATTAATAAACCTTCTTTTCCGGTTTCAACAACGCGACGAGCTAGTTGATGAACATCTTCCTCATCATCCATATCGCGTGATAAAGATAGATCTAGTAACATCGGTAAGTTGGTTCCAACGATTACAGCACAGTTATCTCTATCATTAGCCAAAGTCATGGCTGCTTTAAACGGACTACCTCCAAGTAAATCACAACAGAAGACTACGCCTTGGCAATCTTCTAGTAATTGATTCATGGCAGCTTCTAAGTCTTCACTTAATTTTTCGATGGGGTCGCTTTCACTAAAAACGACAACGTGATAATGTTCTTGTTTGCCGGCAATCATTTCCAAGCTATTGGTTAAGCCAACACCAAATTTACCATGTCCACAAACTATGATTCCTTTGTTCATTATTTATTCTCCTTTGTAATCGTACAAAGTAACGCCTTGTACTACACGACTAATTAATCCACTTGGTGATGGAGCATCTGGTTTTAATCCAGCTTTTAAACTACTCAATACACCTAAGCTTTGACCGACCATTAAATACAATAAAGCCACAAAACTATCTTCTAGATTTGGGTTATAGTTGAATCTTAGGGAAGCTTTATCGTAGGTCTCTTCACTACCATTATCGAAGACGATTACCTCTTTTGGTAATTGGTTGAATAAATCTAATTCATAAAGCGTTGGATAGCTACGACCCGAGGTAAAGAGTACCGTTAGGGTAGAGTCATTTAAGAATGACTTAGGTCCATGCCTAAATCCTAATCCGGTGTCATAGAAAGTTGCGTTTTGACCAGAAGTTAGTTCTAACATCTTCAAAGCGGATTCTTGAGCAATGCCTTTAAAGTAATTAGAACCTAAGTAAACGACACGATCGAAATCATGATTCTCAACGAATTTTTCAACCTCTGGAATACCTTTTGAAATAAATTCATTGGCTTCTTCGATTAATAAATTGACTTGATTATGAAGTTGGTCAAGCTGATCAATATTGAAAGCTAAGAACGCCGCCAAGTACATATTAGAAAACGATGAAGTCATGGCTAAGGATTGATCGTTGGTTTCTGGTGGTAAGTTAATGGCTAAGAGTTTGGAATGTTCGGATTCAAATTGAGCTAATTTACCTTCAGCATTACAAGTAATAACGAGGTGATACAGGGTATCACAAATCGTTTCTGCTTGATAAACGGCTCCCATTGATTCTGGAGAATTTCCAGAACGGGCAAAAGAAACTAATAGCGTTGGCATTTCTTTAGTAAAATATAAGTCTGGTTGAGAAACAATCGAAGTGGTTGCGATTGATTCGACACGATGACCATATTTTCTGCGTAAATGATCAACTAGAGAATTACCGACAAATTCTGAAGTTCCGGCTCCAGTTAAGATTATCCGATAATCTGGATGGTTGGTTACTTCTTCTAAGAAAGCTTTGATTTCGGACTCAAGTCCTTTGACTAACTCGAAGGTTTTTAACCAAGTTTTGGGTTGTTGCAAAATCTCTGATACGGTGTGCACAGCACCGATATCGCTTAAGGATTGTTTATCTAAATTGAATACCATATTTCCTCCTATCAGTTTCCAGTTTCATTATAGCGTATTTACTATCTTTCCTGTAATCTTTCTTTACATTGTCATTAATTGTATTTAAAATAGGCAATGAGGTATGTGAAATGAATAAATTTTTTAACTTTAATCAGCTCTATCAAGACAAAGGCGGAAGACATATATACTTAGAAACTAAAACAAATACGGCACGTCTGGTCCCAGATAAAGAATTTAAAAAAGTAAATGCTTTCCATCAACGGATTCCTATTGCCATCGCTGTAGGCGCCATGGTTGGCTACTTGACTAACAATCCATACTACGGCGTTGGTATTGGTATTATTGCTTTAGCGGTATTTGAATATATGCTACGTACTAAAATTATTCCATCGCTAAATCCCTTAAGGAAATATGATATTGAAGCGAATAAACCGATAGAGAGAGAAATCTCCGATAGAATGATGTATATGAAAGTGGCGGTCTATTTAGTCGCTGGTGGTTTGTTAGTTTATCTGGGTATCGTTGATTCGAAAGACCAACTTTCTCAGATACTAGTAATCGGGGTTGGGATTTTCTCTATCTTTCTGGGAATTAAATCTATTTTCGAACTAATGGGTAAAAAACGTTAAATTTAATAAAGTGCATCACTTATGGCTTGAACTAAAGGGATGCACTTTTAATATCTACAAAATAACCAATAGATTTGGTTATCGCGTTTTTTGATGCTTGGTACTATAAAACAAAATTTCTATATACTTGTCTAGATTTTAAGGGGCCAGTTGTCTATAATAAACCTATCACTATACGGCATCCTTAGTCTATTTCTTGAAGGGGGCAAGTCTATGGTCAAGAAGATACCGAAATATCAACAAATCGCATACGATATTGAAAAACAAATTGAAGAAGGCAAGTTAGTTCCTGGCCAAAAACTAGCCACCGAGCGAGAATTAACGAGCATTTATAAAGTCAGTAAAATGACGCTTCGTCACGCTTTTGAGTTTTTGATGAAGAAAAATGTCATCGTCAACCGCTTCCATCAAGGTTATTTTGTAACTAACACTTTAATTCATCGCGATACCGAGATTATGGGCGTTACTGAAATGTTCGCTCGTTCAGGTTTAACGATTAGTAACAAGGTGATTAAACTAGAGAAAGTATTTCCCGATCCAGAAACCAAAGAAAAACTACAAATAAAGGATGGCGAATGGATTTATCGATTAGAACGAATCCGCAGCGTCGATCACGAAGTGATGCTGATTGAATACGCTAATTTAGTCGTCAGCAAAGTACCAAATTTAGAACGATTCAACTTTGAAGAACATTCACTCTATGACATCCTTCATAAACATTATCAGCTTCAAGTTTCTTGGGCTAGGGACGAAATAAGTGCCGATTGGATTTCTGGTAAGCAGGCAAAAGTTATACTCAATCGAAAATCTGGTCCAGCGCTGGTGGTAAGAAACCTATCCTTTGATCAAAGTGGCACACCCTTAGAGTTCACGGTTCAGATTTATAATTATAAAGTATTTACCTACACAGTAATCAGCAACAAAACGACATCTAAATATAGTACGGAGGATAAAAATAATGGATAAACAAACATTAGCCCAATATATCGATCATACCTATTTGAAAGCCGATGCGACTACAGAGAATCTAAAAAAACTTTGCGATGAAGCGATCAGTGTAGGTACAAAAATGGTAGCCATCAATTCCTACTGGACTAAGTTTTGTCGTCAGTATCTCGATCAACACAAGGCAGCGGTTCACGTTGGGGCAGCGATTGGTTTTCCTTTGGGTCAACAGACCATTGCTAGCAAAGTTTTTGAAACGGAAGATGCGATTTCAAATGGTGCCGATGAGATTGACTATGTTTTAAATATTTCCAAAGTAAAAGAGCAAGATTATGCTTATATTGAAAAGGAGATGCAGGCTATCGTCGATCTCTGCCGTCAACATCAAGTTATTTCTAAAGTTATTTTTGAAAACTGCTATTTAGAAGATTTTGAAATTATTGAACTCGCTAAAGTTGCGAATCGTGTGTTACCGGACTTTATCAAAACCTCAACCGGTTTTGGAACTTCTGGAGCACGGCTAGAAGATGTTAAATTAATGCTCAAGTATGCGCCTAACGTAAAAGTTAAAGCCGCTGGTGAAATCAGATCCTATCAAACCGCAAAAGCTTTTCTAGACCTTGGTGTAAAACGCATTGGTACCAGCAGTACCTTAAAGATATTAGAAGAATTTGAAGTAAATACAAAATAAAGGAGACGATTTATGAAAAAGACCGTCTTATTTCGAACCTATCGCAGTAGTGAAGCTAGTTTTCCTTTCGACAAGACGTTTGCGGTGGGCTTATTACCGGTTGGAAATCAACCCAATCTCATTCGTACTATTAAACTAGTAAAATCGCTTGTAGGCGAAGTAGACATTCGCGTCCTCGTTGAAGATCGACTAGAGGACTACCGACATGCTTTACAGGATATAGAAGTTCAGCTGTTTAGTGATTTGGAGCAAGCCATCGCTAAGGTTGAATCTTTAATTATATTGGATGTAAATTATTATTTCGATGCGGCGAGTTTGGCTAAAATAATGGAAGCAGAGAGTAATCTAGTCTTTGTTCAAGAAAAGAACGAGCAATTTAAATCCATTCATGGCTTTGGCGTAAAAGTCGATGGCAATCGTTTAACAAAAGTTTACGGTCATGCTCGCGACCATTATGTCGACTTTCTTTTAGCTGGTGCGATGGTATTAGATAAGGCTGTCTTAGATCAATTAACGAAAACGCCTTTAGGCATGTCCGAGCTTTCTACTGGCGGCATGCCACCACAAAAACTCTATCTGGAAAACGTGCTAACTCAAGCTTTAAAGAAAGGGATTGAAATCAAGTTTCATAAGTTTGATAAATTAGTTTTAGATATTAGTTATCCATGGAATTTACTTGAAGCTAACCAACTCGAGACTAAACAGAAAGTAGAAATGAAGTATCAACCCCAGCAAGTGGATACTTCAAGCAAGGTCTTGGGTAAATTGTCAATGCAAGAAGATAGCCAAATTCAATATAATTGTGTAGTTAAAGATAATGTCCGTATCGGTAAAAATACCAAGATTGCTCATGGGGTAATAATTGAAGACAATGTCATCATTGGCGACGATTGTCAGATTAATCATTATGCCTACATTGCCAAGAATACGGTGATTGGTAATGGGGTGAAATTGGGATTTCATAGCGAAGTGGGTGGTTTAATTATGGATTATGCTGCTATTGTTCACCAATCTGAAATCTATGGAGTTATCGGTCGCTATGTTGATATTGGAGCGGGCACTTTGGTTGGAAATTTGAGATTCGATGATCAAAACACAGCGATTAATGTCAATGGTCGAAGAATGTCAAATCAATCTACCAGCATGGCTTTTGTGGGTGATTATTCAAGAACTGGAATCGGTAATATTATTTTACCGGGTGTGAGAATTGGTTCCTATTGTGCAATTGGTCCGGGAGTTATTATGGATCAGGATGCGCCACACGAGACTTTGGTCATGGTCAATCAAGAAAAAGTCTTTAAATCTTGGAAACCAGCAAAATATAATTGGAAATAGCACGCTAGGTGCTATTTTTTTTAGGAGTTATTGTTGTTAGTGCTTATATCAAACCATGAAACATTTACTGAAAGTAGAAAACGTCACCAAATATTACGGACGTACTAAAGGCATTGAAAACCTCAGTTTTGAACTGAATCCTTCAGAAATCATAGGCTTATGCGGCCATAATGGTAGTGGAAAAACGACGCTTTTTAGAGTTATTCTGGGTTTGTTAACCGCCACCGAAGGAAATATCTACTACGGTTCCGAGTTTGAGTCTTTGTCGACGTATTTTGGTTATATGCCCGAAGAACGTTCGATGTATAAAGATATAACCATCCAACAACTCCTAGAATATTTAGGTAAGTTAAAAAACATGGATCGCCAACAAATAGAATACGCTATTTTCAAATGGCTTAAGTTCTTTGCTTTAGAAACCCAAAAACATCGTAAATTACAAGAGCTTTCCAAAGGAAATCAACAAAAAGTACAGTTCATCTGTGCTTTGATTCATGATCCAAAAATTTTAATCCTTGACGAACCATTAACCGGCTTGGATTCTGTTAATGTTCAGGTCTTCAAAGAAGCGATGCGGATGTTGATTCAACAAAAGAAAGCCGTTATTCTTTCCTCCCATCAATATGAAGAATTAGAACAATTCTGCGATAAAATCATCTTACTAAAACAGGGCCACCAAATTATCAATAGCACGTTGAAAGATCTGAAACAGAAATATCAAAAACGTTATATCTGGGTAAATCGCGACGCTTATCTAGATGAGATAGAAGTCTTAGGTGAACTAAAACGAGAAGCGATGGATAATTATCTGCGTTTTATTATCGATCATGAGGCCAACGCGAGACATGTCATCGATGATCTCAATCAAATGGCTTCTGTTACTTATTTACGAAAAGAGATGATATCGTTGCGGGACTTAATCTTGGAAGCGAGCGAAGTCTTGTGAAACATCTCTTGTATTTTTCGTTGCGGCGTCGCTTTGTCAATCGAATGATGTTGTTTTTTGTCGTTATTATGACATTACTGGTTTTACTGATTGGGTTTGTTGATCAGCTGGTTTTGAGTTTTAATCCAAAACTGAATGAAACCATCCGTATCAAACTAGAAAAATTCGATCAACAATTATTTGTCGATGAAGCAGATTATCCGTTTATTCTGGATGAGTTTGCTAGAATTCGCTTGGAGCAACACGACAATTATTATCTGATTAAAAGTCCGGATGCCATAGAACCTGCTGTCCAAGAACAAATCAAATTATCGATATCTAAGTATCATTTTCAGCGACAGTATCAGGCCTTGCCCAAAGAGCAACAAAACAGTTTTAAGGCGTTATCAGAGGTAGATATTCGCGATGAGTTTTTAGCGCTTGATGATCATGCTCAAAAGCATCACTTAGCTTTCTATGGAATTACGGTCGTTTATTTTATGATGATCAGCTTTGCGGCGATGATTTCACAAGAAATTATTGCTGAAAAACAATCGAATATTTTAGAATTGATTGGTACTTCAGTGCCTTTAAAGGTTCACTATTACTCTAAGATTTTAGGCGGTTGGTTATCGGTTCTGATTCAAGTCGGGCTTTTGGCATCGATTGTAGTTTTTGTTGTCTTGCTGAGGATTGTTTTTGATAATGGTAGTGGTTGGTTACAATTTATGCGTCAGTTAAATTTGTTTACTTTTGAGTTTAACAGCATTACCGAGGGTTTGAGTTTGTTGCTTTCTAAAACTTCATTACTGGGTATAGTCTTTGTTTCTTTCCTTTATTTGTTTTTAGGTATCTTAACTTTGCAGATATTTTTAGTTCGCTTAACTTTAAAGGTAAAAAATATCGAGGAGGCGGCTTCGATCCAATCACCGGTGTATATTGTTTTGTTGTTTATGTATTATGGGGCTATGTTTTTAAATAATCCTAATTCAATGCAGTCTGGACTAGCTATGTATTTGAGCTTTTTTCCTTTCTTTTCGATGATATTTATGCCAGCACGAATTTTACTGTATGCGGTGGGTTGGTTTCAGTTGTTAGTATCTTTGGTTTTATCACTAACTTGCTTTCTTTATATTCTGATTAGCACGAGAGACCTTTACGAAAGCCACATTTTAGTGGGTTTTCAAGATTGACTTTGTGAGAATTCGATAATTAATAACTAGTATAAACAGATTGACATAGTTTTACTAAAAGCATATAATATTCATGCTAGAGGAGGAAGAATAACAATATGAAAAAATTATTTCTAGTACTTATAGCATTATTGCTATTAGTTTCTTGTGGTCCTAAAAACCCAGCTGAAACACCTGCAGAAACTCCTGCGGAAACACCAGTTGAAACACCAAAAGAAACTGAAACTGAACCATCAGGAGCTAAAAAATACAAAGTTGGATTAGCTTCCGCAACAGCTGCTAGAGTTACAGACGCATCCGAAGATGCTGAAGGTTCTGTACAATTCAATACAACTATGGCTGCTCTATTATTAGATGCTGAAGGAAAAATAGTTGACGTTAAAATTGACGTAGCCCAAAATAGCGTAAAAGTTAATACTAAGGGTGAAGCTACTGATCCTGAAAAAACACCTTCTAAATTAGAAAAGAAGGAAGAATATGGCATGAAAGGCCAATCTGGTATTGGTAAAGAATGGTATGAACAAGCTGCTGCTTTAGAAGAGTGGATGAAAGGTCAAACCGTTGAAGAAGTTTTAAAAGTTAAAACTGAAGAACGTGATGCTAACCACAAACACGTACCAGCAGAAGAACCATTAAAAGCTTCTGTAACTATTACAATTGAATCTTATTTAGATGCTGTTAAAAAAGCTTCTGAAGCTTTAGTTGAAGTTGAAGGCGAAGTTGCTAAATTCGGTTTCGCTAATACTACTAAATTCTCAACTAAGAATGCTAGCGAAGATGCTAAAGGTTCAACCCAAGCTAATACAGACTTCGTAGTTACCTTATTAGATGCTGAAGGCAAAGTAGTTTATGCTAAGAACGACGTTTCTCAACAAAAAGTTGAATTCAACGAAGAAGGAAAATTCGATGAATTTAAAGAAATCGGTTCTAAACACGTACGTAAAGAAGACTATGGTATGGTCGGACGTTCCGAAATCGGAAAAGAATGGTTCGAACAAGCCAACGCTCTTAACGAATGGATGAAGGGTAAAACCTTAGCTGAAATCAAAGCTGTTCCAACCGAAAAACGCGATGATGCTCATCCAATGGTTCCAACTGGAGACGATCTTAAATCTTCAGTTACCATCACCATTAACAGCTACTTAGAAGTTCTAGAAAAAGCTGTCAATGCTGCTGTAGACGTAAAGTAAGTCTTTAAATTAACTAAATGAAAAGCAATTCTTCGGAATTGCTTTTTTTAACGTTTATTCCATGATTTTATATCACTGGTACGCCGTATAGATTTGAGTTTTTGGTAATTATCGTGATAGGTTTTTTCAATCGAATTAAGGTTTTCTGGAATATAGTATTCTTCTTCCTTAATATCTTCTGGTAAATATTGTAAGGTATGCCATTGATCGGCCTTACTGTAATCGTATTTTTCATCGTCTTGTTTGTTTACTGGAGTCAAGACTAGATAATCAGGCATCGGATGGGATTTTTTTCTAACCGTTTGTAAAGCGCGATCAATACTATGGATGGCGCTTTTTGACTTTGGGGATAGCGCTAATTCGATGACTACATTGGCTAAAGGAATTCGTGCTTCGGGCATGCCAACCCGCTTGGCCACCTCACAAGCATTGAGTACCCGAGAAACCAGATTTGGATTGGCTAAGCCGATATCTTCGTAGGCGGTAACCGTCAATCGTCGTTCGATTGAAATCAGATCGCCAACTTCCAAAAGAATCGCTAGATAATAGAGGGCAGCGTTGACATCGCTACCACGAATTGACTTTTGAAACGCGGATAAGGTATTAAAGTAATTAGAATCAGCGCTATCAAAAGCAATATTGGCGTGCGCATGGATTTTTTCCAAGACCTCTTTGGTTATCTCAGTATCGCTAGCATTAATGCCAGCTAATTCAATGAGATTGAGCGCATATCGAGAATCGCCATTGGATTGTTGAGCAACAATTCGTTTGGCTTCATCACTAATTTTGATTTGATTATTAAACCCCAAAGGATGCTGGATCGCGCGATTGATGATCGTTTCTATATCTTGAGGCGTTAATTCTTTAAATTCTACCAGATGGGTCCTTGAGCGAATTGCAGGATTAATAGCAAAATAAGGATTCGCCGTTGTCGCTCCAATTAAGGTAATTAATCCGTTTTCTAGATGAGGTAATAAGGTATCTTGTTTATCCTTGTTGAGTCGATGGACTTCATCCATGATGAGAACTAATCCATTGGTCATTTTCGCTTCGTAGTAGATGTCGGTTAAATCCTTCTTCGAATCGGTAACAGCATTAAATAGTCGATAGGGTCGATTAAGCGCTTCAGCCAAGATCAACGCAGCGGTTGTTTTTCCAGATCCGGGCGGACCAAAAAACACCATTGATGGCAAGGTTTCGTTTTCAACAAGATTAACTAAAAGACCATCATTTCCGAATAGATGGGGTTGGCCGATGATTTCATTTAATTGTTGTGGTCTGATGCGCGAGGCTAAAGGTTCTTTCATACTATCACTCCGTAGTCTTAGTATATCATTTAAGCGATTGTCTTAGTGATTACTAGTTCTAAATAAGGTACAATAGAGACATGAAAGTAATCGTTCAAAGAGTATCGGAAGCAGCCTGCCTTGTCGATTCGGAAATCGTTTCAAAGATAGATAAAGGCTATCTTTTATTGGTAGCTATGGAAGCCAACGATAGCGAAGCAGAGCTACAATGGATGGCTAAAAAAATCTCTGGTTTGAGAATATTTGAGGATGAAAATCAAAAGATGAATCTAAATATCCATCAAGTAAATGGATCGATTTTATCAATCTCTCAATTTACCTTAGCCGGTCATGTTGAAAAAGGGAATCGACCAAGCTTTACAAAGGCTATGGAACCGCAACAGGCCAACGCTTATTACCAAAAATTTAATCAATTGCTGCGAGAACATGACCTTCAAGTTGAGGAAGGTATTTTCCAAAGTCATATGCAGATATCATTAATCAATGATGGGCCCGTTACCATTTTAATAGAAAGAGGAAATACATGAGTACAATAATGAGTGGCAGAAAACTTCGCGACGAAAAAATCAACAAAATCGCCGAAAAAGTAGTTGAGTATAAGGCTCAAGGTAAACGAGCACCACATTTAGCCGTCGTTTTAGTAGGTGATAACCCAGCCTCGATTACCTATATCAAAAACAAACAAATTGCTTGTAAAAAAGCCGGTTATACCTCAAGCAAATATGAGCTTGATCATGATACTACGCAAGCGAAACTGAATGCTTTAATTGATCACTTAAATAATGATCCGGATGTTGATGGTATACTAGTACAGTTTCCAATTCCAAAGCACCTCAGCCAACAAGAAACCATCGAACGGATATCACCAGAAAAAGATGTCGATGGACTTCACCCAATTAATGTAGCTAGTTTAGTCTTAAATAAACCTGGTCTTATTCCATGTACACCAAAAGGTATCGTAGAGATTTTGAAAAAACACGAAGCCCCTATGTCTGGAAAACTATGCGTTGTTGTCGGCCGTTCCAACTTAGTGGGTCGTCCGGCTTTCCAGTTAATGTCAAACGAAGATTGTACCGTTGTTTTATGCCATTCCAAGACCGAAGATTTAAAAGCTTTGACAAAGATGGCAGATATATTAATTGTAGCTATGGGTCAACCTCAATACATCACTGAAGATTATGTTAAAGAAGGGGTAGTTTTAGTTGATGTTGGAATTCATAATATTGATGGTAAAATAGTGGGGGATTGTGCCACAAGCGCGTATCAAAAAGCCGCTTTGTACACGCCAGTACCCGGAGGAATTGGTCCGATGACGATTGCTAGTCTTTTGGAAAACACCCTTCAAATATATGAGGCTAACTATGTCCAATAGAAAAGTATTCAATCTTGGTGACATTGTTGAGATGAAAAAACAACACCCTTGTAAAAAATCAAATGAATTTGAGATTACGAGAATGGGAGCCGATATCAAAATAAAGTGCTTAGGTTGTGGAGCCCAGATTATGATGGACCGCTTTGAGTTTCAAAGAAAAATGAAGCGTGTCGTAAAAGTAGCACAACCAGAGGAGAATTAATGTCATTAACTGCAGGTATAGTCGGGCTTCCCAATGTAGGGAAGTCCACCTTATTTAACGCCATCACTAAATCGCAAGTAGAAGCTGCGAACTATCCTTTCGCAACCATCGATAAAAACGTCGGGGTTGTCACCGTACCGGATGAGCGGGTTAAACGTTTATCCGAAATATTCAATCCCAAGAAAACCATTTATACCACCTTTGAATTTACCGATATAGCGGGATTAGTCGAAGGTGCTTCACAGGGTGAAGGCTTGGGGAACAAATTTTTAGGTCATATTCGAGAAGTGGATGCGATTTGTCATGTGGTCCGCTGTTTTCATGATGTCGATATTACCCATGTTGCCGGTAAGGTGGATCCCATCTTAGATATTGAAGTGGTGGAATTAGAATTATTATTAGCGGATACCCAGACGATTGACAATCGCTTTGAAAAACTAGAAAAACGCTATAAAGTCGACAAAAGTGTTGCTCAAGAATACAATGCCTTAAAGAAAATCAAAGCAGCTCTAGATGATGGAAAACCAGCTAGCTCGGTATCACTAGATGAAGAGGAAGAAAAACTAATAAATAGTTATCATCTATTAACCAAAAAGCCAATGATTTATGTCGCCAATATCGACGAAGAAGATGTCGCCAACCCAGAGAATAATCCCGATTATCTTAAGGTTAAAGAATATGCGGCCAAAACCAATCGTAGCATTATAGCAATTAGCGCGCATATGGAAGAGGAATTATCTTCTTTAGATGATGAAGAGACAAGAGTTTTTCTTAAAGAACTCGGCTTGGATGCTTCAGGCTTGGATAAAATTATCTTTGAAGCGTATCGTATTTTAGGGTTGAAAACCTTTTTTACGGTGGGTGCTGATGAA
The DNA here is from genome assembly GCA_023388535.1 of Bacillota bacterium. Taxonomy (GTDB): domain Bacteria; phylum Bacillota_I; class Bacilli_A; order Erysipelotrichales; family Erysipelotrichaceae; genus JBNRMW01. The sequence goes on from JAEWFZ010000041.1 coordinate 57,912, forward strand.
GTCCGGGCTTGGACCTTTTATGAAGGTATGACCGCTCCGCAGTGTGCCGGTATAATTCATACCGATTTTCAACGAGGGTTTATCCGTGCCGAAGCCTATCATGTGGATGATATTTTTGAGTTGAAAACAGAACTTGCGATTAAGGAGAAAGGAAGACTTCGCTCTGAAGGAAAACAATACCTTGTAAAAGATGGCGATGTTCTTCATTTTCGTTTTAATGTGTAAGGGTTTACTGTGATATAATTAGCGTAAGATATTAGGAGGACTAATGTATGAAATTAATATTAGCTATTGTTTCAAATGATGATAGTTCAAGTGTAACGTCTACCTTAACAAAAGCCAATTTCCAAGTGACGCGACTAGCGACCACGGGTGGTTTTTTAAGAGCAGGTAATACAACTTTGATCGTTGGTACCGAAGACGATAGAGTGGACTATTGTATTGAACTAATTGGACAAGAATCAAAGAAACGCACGGAAATTGTTCCTTCCACAGCAAGTTACGATATTGGTAGATTTGCTTCATTCCCGGTAGAAGTTCCAGTAGGCGGAGCGACTATCTTTGTCATTGATGTTGAACAATTTCATAAACTATAGGAGATAATATGTATTTTTTCGATGAGCTGAAACAAAAACTTTCCGACAAACGAGTAAAAATCGTTTTTCCAGAAGCTCATGATTTGCGGGTCTTAGCGGCTGCCGTTGATCTTTATCGCGATGGCGTAGTAAATCCGATTCTATTAGGAGATAGCGAAACGATTAAGAAAGTAGCTATGGATAATGGACTTTTACTAGATGGATTAACGGTATATGATTCTAAAACATATAATTTAAAACCGTTAGTTGATGCTTTCGTTGAGCGTCGTGCTGGAAAGATTAATGCTGAAGATGCTTTGCATTTACTTCAAACAAATAATAATTATTTCGGAACCATGTTGGTTCATACTGGTGAAGCGGCTGGTTTAGTTTCGGGAGCCGATGGCTCTACCGCAGACACAATTCGTCCAGCGTTACAAATTATTAAAATGAAACCAGGGTATAAAAAAGCTTCTGGTGTATTCTTCTTAGTTAAAGGTAACGAACGTTTGTTCATGGCCGACTGCGGGATTAATATCAATCCATCCGCGGAAGATTTAGCGGAATCGGCGGTCATTACCGATTGTACCGTCCGTCAATTTGGCAGTGAACCAAGAATTGGTTTGTTGTCCTTCTCAACCAAAGGTTCAGCAAAATCAGAAGAGACCCAAAAAGTCATCGATGCTTTAGCCCTAGCTAAAGAACTTAATCCCGACTTATTAATTGACGGCGAACTTCAATTTGATGCCGCCTATGTTCCTGAAGTTGCTAAGAAAAAAGCACCGGGATCAGCTGTGGCGGGCAGAGTTAATACCTTTATTTTCCCAACACTCGATGCTGGAAATATTGGTTATAAAATTGCTCAAAGGCTCGGTGGTTATGAAGCGGTCGGACCAATTTTACAAGGCTTAAATAAACCGGTAAACGATTTATCACGCGGTTGCGTCCAAAAGGATGTCTACAATTTAGCCTTAGTCACAGCCGTGCAGGCGATTGAAGAATAAACTAAAGGCTGAGTCATCAGCCTTTTTAAGAGAGGAAATTACATGAGTTATAAAGAAGAAGCGTTAAGATTTCACAAAGATAATAAAGGAAAAGTCGCTACGGGCTTAAGAGCACCGATTGCGGACAAAGAAACCCTAGGACTGGCTTATACCCCAGGTGTCGCTGAACCCTGCAAAGCCATTCATCAAGATCCAACAAAAGCTTATGATTATACTTGGAAATCTAGAACCATCGCCGTTATCTCGGATGGCACGGCGGTCTTGGGTTTAGGCGATATTGGTCCGATGGCGGCTTTACCGGTTATGGAGGGTAAATGTAACCTATTAAAATCATTTGGTGATGTCGACGCGGTTCCCATCGTTTTGGATGAGAAAGATCCCGAGAAACTAATTGAGATTATCAAAGCCCTAGCACCGACTTACGGGGGCATTAATTTAGAAGATATCAGCGCGCCACGCTGTGTAGAAATTGAGCGTAGATTAATTGAGGAATTAGACATTCCCGTATTTCATGATGACCAACACGGGACAGCGATTGTGGTTGTAGCTGGTTTGATTAATGCTTTAAAACTAGTAAATAAAAAATTTGAGGACTTAAGAGTAGTTGTTTGCGGAGTTGGTGCGGCTGGTTCATCCGTAATTAGAATGTTACATCAAGTTGGTGTTAGAGAAATATATGGATTTAATCGTAACGGAATATTGAATAAGTCTGGCTATGAACATGCGGACTTTTTAGAAAAAGAATTAATTGAATTAACCAATCCAAATAATGAAAATTATAGCTTGGCCGAAGCCATGGCTAAGTCTGACGTATTTATAGGACTTTCCGCACCAAACCTAGTAAGTAAGGAAATGGTAGCTAGTATGAACGAAGATGCGATCGTCTTTGCTTTAGCCAATCCAGATCCGGAAATAACCTATCAAGAAGCCAAGGCGGGCGGAGCGCGAGTGGTTGGTACGGGTCGCAGCGATGCGCCAAACCAAGTCAATAATGTTTTGGTATTTCCAGGCTTATTTAAAGGGGCTTTACAAGCCAGAGCCAGCAAGATAACCGAAGCCATGAAGCTGGCTGCGGCACAAGGATTAGCTTCCCTAATTAGCGAGGAAGAACTCCATGAGGACTATGTCATTCCTGAGGTATTTAACTTGAAAGTTGCGGATGTGGTAGCGGCGGCTGTCGTCGACGAAGTAGAGCGTTCTTAACCCTAAGCCATCCAGGTATATGCTACAATTATATAAAAGGAGAGTACAATAAATGGACTTAAAACAATTAACAGATCAGCTATTTTCAAACGATACTTTAGAGAATCTAGCTAACCAATTTGGAGTCAGTACCGATACGGTAGCACTAGCCGCACAACAAGCCGTGCCAACCTTATTGAAACAGCTTACTGAGAATGCTCAAGATGAAGAAAAAGCACTCGCTCTTGAGAAAGCGTTAGATGACCATAGTCACGACGAGTTTACCGATGTTTTAACTAATTTAGTCGGAGCCGATAAATTAGATGGTTCCAAGATATTAGGTCATATCTTCGGTGGTCAAGAAGATCAAGTTATCCATGGCTTGGGTAATACCTCCGGTCTTGGAGCAGGCAATATGGGAAGTCTATTAATGATGTTAGCGCCGCTTCTTTTATCTTTCCTAGGAAAACAAAAGAAAGCCAAGCAACCGGTTCCACAACCTCAAAGCGAATCCTCCGGCGGTATTCTGGGAGATCTTCTCGGTAAAATTGGTGGCTCAAAGCCATCTTCGACTCAAAAATCCGATTCGAGTATCGGTGACTTACTCGGTGGTTTGACAAAACAGGACAAACCAAAATCCAGCGGTGGCGGAATTGGCGATTTACTGGGTGAAATCACCAAAGACTATGCCAAACAAGAAAAAACCGATTCTAGCGTCCTTGAAGATGTTTTAGGTGGCGATTTGCTGGGCGGTATTCTAGGCGGTCTATTTAATAAAAAATAATAAGAAATAGATAATAGCTAAACCACAGGTTAAAGATAATTAACTTGTGGTTTTTATTACCGCAGGTAAATACCACGTGCTATGCGCGTGGTAATAGACCTTTAAGTGTTAAAAACACCAACTTTCGATAAAATAACAATAGCCTGACAGCTAGTTAAATAAAGAAAGTTGGTGAAGTGTCTTGAAAGACATAAATAGTTTATCACATACAAGTTATCGATGTAAGTATCACATTGT
>JAEWFZ010000007.1 GCA_023388535.1 Bacillota bacterium
TCTTTCAAATTTAAAAATTCGATGATACTATTGTTCATGACAGAACCTCCTGATTTTTCTTTAAACTTAATCATAAAGGTTCTGTCTTATAGATTTCTAAAACTTCTTTATAGCTGACAAATTCAACTCAATTATTTTCTAAAACTTCTTTATAGCACGGACATTTCTAAAAGAAAGTTAAATACACTTTATAAAAGCCTTCGGGCTTTTTTTATTTTTAACGGATATTTCCAAAATAAAAAGAGCTATCCAAGGGGACAGCTCTTAACCAGATAAAGGCTATTAGAAAAACTTACCTATTAAGTCTAACGAAAAGACAATAGTAACAATCGAAGAAAAACTGGAAGTCGTTATCATGACTAATAAAGTTCTTAAAATATTATTCTTAAGAGCGGTTTTGATATGCTTGATATCGTTATTTAAGGTTTCGAAATCTTTAACTGTTGGTGCCCTAAAGTAGGCTTCGCTAATCCCAGCAAACCAACCAACCGCAAACACAGGATTCAAGGTCGATATTGGGGAGGAAAGAAAAGAAACCAAGACTGTAATCGGATGCGCCAAGGTAACCGTAGCGCCTAAAGCCGCTGCAACGGCGACCCAAAACATCCACCAACCTAATGAAACCAAGCCACCTTGAAGCGAGTTAGCCGAAAGAAAGATGCCAAGCACAACCAGCAATGGAAAGAGCCAACCCAAAAGCTTGCCCCAAGGAAATCCCTTTTTGATGGTAGTTAATTCTTGAGGATCGCGATAGGGTAATTCAAGATGCTTTTCAATTCCTGGACCATGGGCGGCGCCAACCACCGCAACTATCCGTTGACCAGGAGCTTTTTTGATGGAATTGGCCATATATTGATCGCGTTCATCGATCAGGATTCTAGCCACCGTTGGTAGAGAATCGCTGATTTCTTTTAAAGCTTCTTCTAATAAATCGGCCTGTTTCAATTGTTCGATATCCGATTCATCGATCGAACTGTCTTCAAAGATTACGGAAAAAAGACCAGCGACAATTTGATACTTTTCTTTAAGCCCTAAAAAAGACCAAATCCGTTTGAATGTGGTTTGAATTTCCCGGTCGATACAAACTATTTGAGCACCGACTTCTTTAGCGGTTTCTACCGCTATTCGCATTTCATCGCCAACATTAGTTTCCAAATCTTTCGCAATCTTTTGTTGATAATTGGATAAAATATAATTGGTAACGACCATCCAAACTTTCTTTTCTTTAATGACATCAATTAATTTTAAAGACGAAAAATCTTGGGGATTAAAGAGATTATTTAAACGGCGTTCATCTAACTCGATACAGACCGTATCTGGTTTAAGACGGCGGATGGTCTCTTCAACTTCAAGGACGGACGATTTCGAAACATGGGCGGTTTTAACTAAATGAATTTCTTTTTCTTGGTTCATGGCTAGTATTATAGCATGGAATCCATAGCTTAAAGCATGATATAATTAAGCAAATAAGGAGGATAGACTGTGTTAATTGGATTTTTGTTGTTCAATTTGAATTTAGATTTTTTATCCTCAATCTTCGAATATTTTCGCGTAGTCTTAGATATTGGTATTGTTTGGCTGGTTCTTTTCTATATTTTAAAGATTTTTAGAAATAACTCGCGGACGATGCAGATTTTTAAAGGAATCGTTTTAATCATTATCATCAAGATAGTAGCCGATTTCTTAAAGTTAACGACGCTAAGTTTTTTACTGGATTGGGTCTTACAATGGGGGCCGCTCGCGGTGATTGTAATATTTCAACAAGAGATTCGTTCTTTACTGGAACGAATGGGAACTTCGCCGACCTATTCAAAATATGATTTATTAACCGGTGATGAAAAACAACATTTAATAAATGAAGTGGCTCAAGCCGTTACTGAATTAGCTGAAACCAAGACCGGCGCTTTAATCTCGTTTGAGCAAGGCGTCAGTTTAATCGATTATATCCGTAAAGCGACGCGTCTGGATTCTCAAGTTTCCAGCGAACTTTTACGTTCAATTTTTGTGACGACAACCCCTTTACATGATGGTGGGGTTATCATCCAAGGTAATAAGATTGCTTGTGCTTCAGCCTTTTATGAACCGACCAGCATGGAGATGCCAGCCCGATTTGGAGCGCGCCACCGAGCGGCGGTGGGATTATCGGAAGTTAGTGATGCGATTACGATCGTGGTCTCTGAAGAAACTGGTTCAGTTTCGATCGCTCAACATGGTAAACTGACCGTGGTTAATATCGAAGGTCTTAAAGAATACTTAATGAATTCCTTTGATATGATGTCGACACCAGCTAGCGATACCAGCAATTTAGAAAAGAAATTTAGCTACGAAGATCGAACTAATGTATCGTTTACGGACATCGTAAAAGATAAAGTTCGTAAAGGGAAGAAAGGAACTAAAGATGAGTAAACGTAGAGAAACGCGAGATCAAATAAAAAAACAATCTCAAAAAGCTTCGAAACGTTTTGAGAAAGCCTTAGTGCGGTTTATGCGGGCGATTTCTTCAGGGATTGATAATCTTCTTTTTACTCGTCGCTGGACGTTCTTTATTTCGCTTTTAATCACGATTATTGTTTTCTTATGGGTGCGTTCTTCATCGAATTTAGCCATGAATATCCGTTCGAATTTTACCGATGAAGCGGTCTCAGTGCGGGTAGTTGCGTCTCAGGAAATCTATGAAATTACCGGAATTCCCAAAACCGTTCAAGCCATGGTTTCAGGGACTATGGTCGATGTAACTACGACCCGTAATCAGAAAGATTATCGAGTCTTAGCCGACTTGACCGGATTGGATGCTGGTACCCATACCGTTAAATTAAAGGCAGAAGGTTTTTCACCAAACGTTACCGTATTCTTAAATCCAAGCGATGTTAAGGTAACTATCCGTGAAAAAATGTCTCAAAACTTTTTATTGAATTACGAGTTTATTAACACCAATCGTTTGGACGCGCAATATGTTTTAGGGGTTCCCGTATTAGAGCATCAAGAAGTAACCGTACGCGCTTCACAAGCCAGTTTAAACGAAATTGCTAGCGTAAAAGCCCTAATTGATGTCACCGATAAAGTGGAGTCTTTCTCAAGTCAAGCGCGGGTTGTTGCTTACAATCAACAAGGACAACAAATGGATATTGACATCATTCCCAATATGGTCAATGTCAACGTCGATATTAGTTCACCAAGCAAACAAGTTCCGTTTTTAATGAAACTTGTCGGGGAGATTCCAAACCACAAAGCCATCAATACCTTAGAAATGGATCGAAAAGAAATCACTCTCTATGGTCCGGAGAACGTTCTCATTGGGATTAACGGCATCGAATTACCGATTAACGCTGCGGGTTTGACGGAAGATGGTTCTTTTGTTCATACAATTAATTTACCAAATGGCGTTCGTAAAGCCGATCTTAATCGCGTGGAAATTAACTATACCTTAGGAGATAAAATCACAACAAAAATTGAAGATGTGGTAGTTTTTGTTGAGAACAATCCTCAAGGCCATCAGGTGGTACTAGCAAACTCAAATAAATTATTAGCCAATATTGAAGTTACTGGCACACAGACTCAGATCGATGCCATGGAATTAGGCCAAGTCAGAGTCTATATTGACGTTAATAAATTAGAGGTTGGAAAACATAAAGTTCCAATTCAGATAAGTTCACCTTATCCACTATTAACCATCAAACCAGTGACTGAAGAAGTTGAGATAGAAATTAAAAAGTAGAGGAGAAAACGGATGAAATATTTTGGTACCGACGGCTTTCGAGGGAAAGTCAATCAAGGATTAACAGCGAACCAAGCTTTTCAAGTAGGGGAAGCCTATGGTTCCTACTTATATCGTAATTTTAAACATCCTAAAGTATATATTGGAAAAGATACCCGCCTTTCTGGTTCCATGTTAGAAGCCGCCTTAGCTTCTGGTTTGAGTAGTCAAGGGGTGGATTGTCATTTATTAGGAATTTGTTCAACCCCGATGGTTTCGTATCTAACCGAATCATCTTCAGAATTTTCGGGCGCGGTGATGATTTCAGCTAGCCATAATCCTTATACCGATAATGGTATTAAACTATTTTCAGATTCTGGCGATAAGCTAAGTGCAGAGGTTGAAGAGGAAATTGAAGCTTACTTAAATAAGAAGGTCCAACTAGAAACTTTGGATGGCTCCTTAATTGGTAAAGTTGAAACCGATGAAGTAGGTTTAGTTCGTTATTTGGAACATCTCAGCTGTTCCTTTAACATGGACTTGAGTGATTATAAAATTGTCTTAGATTGTGCCAATGGTTCAGCGGTAGCGACGGCTAAAAAAGCCTTTGAGCGCTTTAATGCTAAACCTCTGGTCATCCATGATCAACCGGACGGTTTAAATATCAACAGAGATTGTGGTTCTACCCATCCAAAATCTTTACAAGAGCAGGTTCAAAAACATAAAGCAGACATTGGTTTTGCTTTTGATGGCGATGCTGATCGCGTCATCTTGGTGGACGGTAATGGTAATGAGTTAAATGGCGACCACATTTTGTATGTTATTAGCCAGTATCTTAAATCGAAAGAACGTTTGGACAACAATGTAGTCATTGGTACAGTGATGGCTAATTTAGGCTTAATCAAAGCTTTCAAAAAGGAAGATACGAACTTTATAGCTACCGATGTTGGTGATAAAAACGTAGCGTTAGGTTTAGAAGCTAATAAAGGAATATTAGGTGGAGAACAATCTGGACACATTATTTTAAAGCGTTTTGCTAGTACCGGCGACGGTGTCTTAGCGGCGCTTAAACTAATGTCGATCATGTATGAGACCGGTAAAACCATTGAAGAGTTATCAAAAGGTTTAACCATTTATCCACAACGATTAATCAATACGCCAGTAAAAAACAAACATCAAGTTTTAGAAAACAAGGCCATAACGGATTATATCAACGAGATTCAAGCGTCTATCGAGGACGAAGGCCGTATCTTAGTTAGACCTTCAGGTACTGAACCAATTATTCGAGTCATGGTCGAAGCTGAAACTCAGGAGCGTTGCGATGAGCTTTGTCAAATGGTGGTTGATTTTATTCAAAAGCACGAAGCGTAATGAAAGAGAGCTGGTTTTATGAAACAAGTTATCAACGTCGTCGAAGATGAGAAAGATTTAAATAACATTGTCTCATCCTATCTAAGAAAAGAAGGATATGAAGTCAATAGTTACTATACCTATGCCGAAGCGATTGCCCATTTAGAAGATCCGGAAGTCAATTTATGGATTTTAGATATTATGCTCGGCGATGATAGTGGCTATGATTTAATCGAAAAGATTAAAGAAATCAATCCTAATATGCCGGTAGTTTTCATGTCCGCTCGGGACAAAGATTTCGATCGCATTATCGGTTTAGAAAAAGGCAGTGATGACTACATCGCTAAACCATTTAAAGTTCGTGAATTGGTTTTACGGGTTAATAATCTACTCAAACGGGCGTATCGAATGACCACTTCGCGCCATAGCGTGGATGGTTATGAAATCGATGATATCCAAAGAAAAGTATACTTTGGTGAAGAAGAGATTGAGTTAACTACGAAGGAATTTGAGTTATTAATTATGTTTGTTAAAAAGCCAGGGGTGGCTTTTGATCGCGAGTATATCTTATCCGAAGTATGGGGTGAAGATTACTTTGGTTCTGATCGTGTGGTCGACGATACCTTACGTCGCTTACGCAAGAAGCTTCCAGAATTAAATATCCATACCATTTATGGATTTGGGTATCGGCTCGGTTAATGTTTAAAGCGTTTCTTCAAAAAGTTCGTAAACTATCCCTTGGAGAACAATTCTTTTCGATTATTTTAATCGTCTTTTTTGCGGTGTCCGTGGCGACTTTAGTTTTGGTTAATACTCAAATTGATGAATTTGTTAATACCCAAATGTATGAAATTATTGATCGTTCGCAACAAGTAGTTTTACATGGTGATTTATTAAAAAATCCAGAAAGCAAGAAAGAATTCGGTTATATTGATCCTAATATAACTCATTATTTATTCTATGGAAATCAAGCTTTTATTACTAATGCTCCGGAAAATCCAAGCACCGCTCTGGTAACCGAACTACGCAATCAAGTAAAACTTCAAAAAGTTCCACAAGCAAATTATAAGTTACCGGCTGAACTTGGTTCGCGTTTATATACCATAACCAGAGTCAATGAATCGACCCATTTAGTATCAACGATTTCGGTTTCCTATCAAAACTCTTTTCGTGACATTTTACTAAAGACGGTTATTTGGATACTGATAATATTATTAGGCATTAATTTGATGGTCTTATTCTTGTGGGTGTTTTCTCTAATAAAACCATTAGTCGATATCAAAGACTATTTAAGAGGTGTTGGTAAACATCAATTTAATAATTTAGATTTAAATCGCGAAGATGATATTGGAGAACTAGCCCGGGCAGTAGTTGATATGGAAGAGGAAATCACCCGCCAGGAACAAATTAAGATGGAAATGGTCCATAATATTTCCCATGATTTGAAAACGCCAATTACCGCCATTAAAACCTATTCGGAGTCGATAAAAGATGGCATTTATCCTTATGGAACCCTAGAAGCCTCGGTCGACGTTATCTTGGATAATGCGGAACGCTTGGAACGGAAAGCGGAGTCTTTACTCTTAATCAATCGAATCGATGCCTCCGAAGATCAACCGTTAAAGATTGTTGATGTTGATATGCAGGACGTGGTTTCGAAATCTATCTTATCCTTGGTCGTGGTTCGTCCAGAAATTCAATTAAAAACTAATACTCGTAATATACATCTACCGGGCGATTATGAAGCTTGGCGGGTCATTGTGGAGAATCTGTTGGACAATGCCTTACGGTATGCACAGAGCATCATTGTCGTTACCGTCGATGAGAATGGTTTGTATGTTTATAACGATGGTTCCGTGTTGGATGATAAAAATATCGCGGCCTTGTTTAGGGCTTATGAGAAGGGCAATGATGGTAAATTTGGTTTAGGTTTATCGATTGTCGATCGCTTGGCTCGTAAGATGGGCTATATTGCGAGAGCTCAAAACGCTCGTGGTGGCGTCATCTTTTCTGTAGAACGTGGGGTAGCGGTCGATAAAGTTCGACGACCAAGACGACGTTCAGGATTTTATAAATAACAAAAGACCTCCCGCTTCATCTGAGATTGGGAGGTTATTATTTGTAATGGAACTTGTGTAGCAATTACTCGAAAGTTTTGTCTAGCGAAGTAAAATAACCTACGTTGTCAATGATGACAAACAATTGATTGGTTTCAACAAGTTCAAGGTAATGGATATTATAGGTTTTGCTTGGTGTAGTCAGATCGATTGATTTTGCTTTGTCACGAGCGACATCAATTCCGCCTGCTAGATACAAAGACCCAATTAAATCAGACGTTTTTTCATCGCTATTTAAATATAAATCTAGAGGCGCACTATAGGAACTTTCAAGTTGTGGATTTATTTGAGCATTACCGAAAAGTTTAATTGAAAAGTCACCATTAGCAATTTTTTCTAAGAACAAAGTGACTAATTGACCTTTCTTTAAGGACGTTTTATAGGGATAGACAGTTAGTTCGTATACTTTATTGTTTTTCATGGCAATTGGTTCAACGATTTTCATCCTTGAATCGACTATCGCATGTTCTTCGCCTTTAATAATCTTTTTTATATTTACTAGACGATGGACATAGGAGTCGCGATAATGAACCGGTACAATACCTTCAGATTCGACTAAGACACTATTTTGTTCGGTTAAATCATCTAAAACTTCTACTTCAATTATTAAGTCTGAGCTATCTACGATTTGTTTTGGAGTTTGATAATTAACAAAGGCTTCGCTTTTGATGATTTCCGGTTCTTTGACCGGTTTTTTATTGAATAAAAAAAAGCGATGGTAAGAATCAAAATTGATACAATCGAAATAACAATAGTTTTGTTTTTATTCATTATCATGAATCTCACTTTCTTACTAATGATTAAAGCTCGTATTTTGGGTTAGGTAAAATTGTCAATCTCTTACTACCATGAAAGTCATTATAGTTATAATAGATAATTGATTAACGATTGTCAAAGCATTCTTAGATTTTGATTTGTGTAATTAAAAAGCTAGAACTGAATCTAGCTTTGATGTATTTAGTCTTTCGTTAATATTTCTTTTCCTGCCGCTAACAAGGAGCTGAGATCTTGTAAATTGGAAGGGATGATTAGCTTGGTGGCTTGTCCATCGGCCATCTTTTCAGCCGCTTCTAACGAACGTAGTTTAATATAACCTTCGTTTGGATCGGCTTCTTTGATTTTTTCGATACCATAAGCCTGAGCTTGGAAAACCAGTTGAATGGCTTCGGCCTTACCTTTGGCTTCTTCGACCATCGCTTCTTTACGACCGGTAGCTTCTAGAATCATCGATTCTTTTTGACCTTCAGCGATCAAGATCTTAGAGCGTTTTTCCCCTTCGGCACGAAGGATAGCTTCTCTTCGCTCACGTTCAGCACGCATTTGTTTTTCCATCGCTTCTTGGATATCGCGCGGTGGAATAATGTTTTTAACTTCGACTCGAGAAACACGAATTCCCCAAGGGTCGGTAGCTTCATCAAGAATCGAACGCATCTTTGTATTAATAATATCTCTGGAAGTCAGCGTTTGGTCTAATTCTAAGTCCCCAATGATATTACGTAGGGTAGTTGCGGTTAGATTTTCAATCGCAGAAATCGGATTATGAACCCCATAAGTATAAAGTTTCGGATCGGTAATTTGGAAGTAAACAACGGTATCGATCTGCATGGTTACGTTATCTTTGGTAATTACTGGTTGAGGTGGGAAGTCTTTGACGATTTCTTTGAGCGTTACTTTATTGGAAACACGATCTAAGAAGGGAAAGAGTACGTGAAGTCCCTTATCCAAGGTACGATGATAGGCCCCTAAACGTTCCACAACGTAAGCATCCGATTGGGGAATAACACGAACAATGTAACGGATAATCGCCAAACCTAGTATTATTAATAAAATAAATGGCAGGAAATTGAAGATTTCCGTCGTTTCAAATCTAAAAAGTGTAATCATATAGGTTTTCTCTCTCTTTTCTATTAAGCTTTTTTAACAATAAGTTTAACGCCTTCAATCGCTAAAATTTCAACGACATCCCCTTGTTGTAGAGGGTTTCGATTCACTTCAGCAAAACTCCAAATTTGATTGAAGACTGTTTGTTGAGCAATTTGATCTTGAGCGACGTCCTTTTCGATAACAAAGGTTCTACCAATTAAGCGATCGGCATTGGTCGGCATCGACTCGTATTTTAAATATTTTCTTGCTATCGGACGCATCACCACAAAACTTGATAAGGAAACTAAGATAAAGGAAGCCCATTGCACGGTTTCGCTAAAATTAAACCAAGTAGTTAATAAAGCAAACATAGCTCCAAAGCCAAACCAGATGGAAACAAGCGCTGAAGGGGTAAAGAACTCCGCCGCAATCGCTATTATAAATATAACAATCCAAAGTTTATCCATAGGTTACCTCCAGTTGAACGGGATTACTTAAATCAATCACCAATAGTTTATCACGGGTATTAAAAGATGCATAATATTTTTGTCCATCAAATTTCAAGTCAAAGTAGCGCGATATTTGTTCGCACATCTGCTTATTTGAGATCTTCCCATAACCATTACCAATGCTGATTTTATGTAGCTGTTCCGGGTTAAATAAGCCGATGTCTAATTCTTGTTTGCTGACGGGATGAATTACGATGGTTTTATCCTGATGGTTAATACCAACGGTAACAAATCGAACGTCCTCAAAATGTTGGATAGCGTTTTGATTAAGGGTTAAGTTGTTGCTATTAAAAGTCACAATTTGCGACATAACATTCCCATTAATCCATTCAATCATAGCATAGTCTCCTTTCTTAAGTTTAAGTATATCACTTGTTTCTTTTTCTTACAATTCTTATAGCACTGATTGTACTTATTATATATAATAATAATTGGTGATAAAAATGAACATCTTAGAATTTATACAACGCGTCCAAGCCATCTCAAAAGTCGGGCTCTTATTTAGTAAGGATCCCTATGCTATTGAAAACTATCAAGAACTACAGCGCTTGAGCACAGACTTTCTTAATCGAGAATTTGATTTAGATGTCGTTGATAATATCTTTACTCGTGATATTTATCCGACCGTCAATGTCTCCTGCCGTACCGTGGTTTTCAATGATAAGCAACAAGTGTTAATGGTCAAGGAAATGGATGAACAACTATATTCCTTTCCAGGTGGCTGGTGTGATATTGGCGTCAGTCCCCAAGAGAATGCCAAACGAGAAGTCTTCGAAGAGTCGGGAATTGTTTGTGAGATTGAATCGTTAGTGGCGGTATTTTTTAGAGATTTATATAAAAAATCGAATCCAAATCTGATTAGTGAATATGTCATTTACTTTAAAGCTAAGGCCATCGGCGGTTCATTAAATCCAAATCATGAAATCGAAGAAGCTGGGTTTTATGATTTAAACCAATTGCCGCCATTATCCTTTAAAAATAGTCCGGAAGAAGTGACCAGAGTTTTGGCAGCGATTAAAAACAATAGTAATGATTATGATTAGAATAGTATTTTTGATATACTATAATTAGTATAAAAAAAGGAGAAATTAATTTATGAGTACACCGCATATTGAAGCGAAAGAAAATCAAATCGCAAAGACGGTTTTAATGCCTGGAGATCCTTTGCGGGCCAAATTTATTGCTGAAAAATACTTGGATGATGTTGTTCAATTCAATACCGTTCGTAATATGTTTGGCTATACTGGAACCTATAAAGGCCATCCGGTATCGGTCATGGGATCGGGTATGGGGATGCCAAGCATTGGGATTTATTCCTATGAACTTTATAATGTTTATGGCGTGGAGCGAATTATTCGCGTCGGTTCAGCCGGGGCCTATACTCAAGAAACGCCGTTGTTTGCTACGATTCTAGCCTCTGGGGCTTTCTCACAATCGAGCTATGCTAAAGTGGCTTTCGGTTATGAAGAAGAAGTTTTAAAGCCAAGTGAAAGCTTGAACCAACGCCTCTTAGAATCCGCCAAGAAGTTGAACCGTACTCTTCATTTAGGTACGATTCATTCCTCCGATGTTTTCTATAATCAGAAGGCGGAAGTCTTTGCCGATAAACTGAAAGAACATCATGCGTTATGTGTTGAAATGGAGAGCTTCGCCTTGTTTGCTAACGCTCGATTCCTTGGTAAAGAAGCGGCTTGCTTATTAACAATATCGGATTCTTTAGTTACTAAAGAAGAAACAACCCCGCAACAACGCGAGACCTCCTTCACCGACATGATGGAAATTGCCTTAGAGAGTCTTCTCTTAAAGTAAAACTTAACAATAAAAAAAAGCGTTTCTCTGAAAGGTTATGAGATCGCTTTTTTTGTTTGGAAGATTAATTATTCAGCTGCTTCTTCCGTAAGGTCTTTGACGACAGAGTCTGGGTTTACACCTTTTTTAATTGATTCAATTGTGCTTAGTGCAGACTTTTTATCTTTGTACATTTGGCTTTGAGCAACCACTTGGTGGTTTCCAGATTTAATAACAAAGAAGGCTTGACCGCTCTTAGCTAATTTTAATTCAAAATACATTAGTGAGACTCTCCTTTCTAATTTGATTATAGCAAAAGAAGCTGAGCATTTGTTGATTTAATTGTTTTTATTGTCAAATTGACGAATATGTTTTATAATCAAGATACCCCCCCCCCGTAAGGGGTATGAAGGAGGATAGCTCTATGATGGACCATAAAGAAGCCAACAAGTATTTGAAAATTGCTCAAGGTAATCTAGAAGCAGCCATTAAAATGATTGAAGACGGACGCTATTGTGTGGATATATCCAACCAGATTTTAGCGGTTAACGCCTTACTCCATAAAGCCAATCAACAAGTGATTAAAGACCATATGCATTCCTGTATCCGTCATGCTTTTGAAAGTGATGATGAGACGGTTAAAGAAGAGAAGGTTGATGAAGTCATTAATCTATTAAAGAAGGTGATGAGATAGTGATTACTAAAACCTATGAAATTGAAGGCATGACCTGTGCGATGTGTTCACAGGCGGTTGAAGATGCCCTTAAAAAATTACCTCAAGTAACAAGTGTTGAAGTAAATCTGGTGACCAATCAAGCCTTGGTAGAGGGTGATTTTGATGATGCACAAATTAACCAGGCCGTCGAAGATGCTGGATATAGCATTAAAGTAACCATCAATTATAGAACGATAGATTTAGATATCACAGGAATGACTTGTGCCATGTGTGCCAACACCATTGAGAACGTCTTAATGGAGCAGGATGGTATTAATCAGGTCAGCGTTAATCTAATTATGAATACGGCTCAAGTTGAATACGATCCTAACCAAATAAAATCATCCCAGATCATCGATATCATTAAAGAACAAGGTTATCAAGCACGATTAAAGGTAATGGATTTTACGGATATTCATCAAGAGACGATAGCAGCGGATAAAAAACTTAAAAAAGAAGTCATTATTGCTATGATTTTTGCGGGTTTATTGTTAGTTTTTTCGATGTCACAAATGCTGGGTTCTTATTCCATTCGTTTTCCTGACTTTTTATCGCCCGATCAAAGCCCATTAAACTTTGCTTTGGTACAGATTGCTTTAACGATTCCGGTAGTTTATTTGGGTCGTCATTTCTACAGCAAGGGCTTTAAAACACTTTTACACAAAGCTCCGAATATGGATACTCTAGTAGCGATTGGTACTTTAGCCGCATTAATTTATAGCTTCTATGGGACCATTCAAATCATCTTGGGAGCACATCATTTTGCGCATCATTTATATTTTGAGTCGGCCGCAGTGATTATTGCTTTAATTAAGTTTGGAAAATATTTAGAACAGGTGTCAAAAGGGAAAACCTCACAAGCGATTCAAGCCTTATTGAATCTAAGGCCTGAATATACAACCTTAATTACCGCTGAAGGTCCAGTCCAAGTATTAGTTGATGAACTTAACCTCGGTGATGTGGTAGCGGTTAAACCGGGAGAAGCGATTCCTGTCGATGGGGTAGTGGTTAAAGGTCATTCTGCCGTCGATGAATCGATGTTAACTGGAGAATCGTTGCCGATTGAAAAAATTGAAGACAGTTTTGTGGTTATGGGAACCATGAATCTCAATGGTTATTTAGAAATCAAAATGACTACGGAATTAAATGACACCAAACTAGCTAAAATTGTTGAACTAGTTCAACAAGCTCAGGCTAAAAAAGCACCGATTTCTAAGGTTGTCGATCAAGTATCTCGAGTATTTGTACCGACGGTTCTTGTTTTGGCTTTGATTTCCTTTGTTTTTTGGATGCTCTATTCTCAAGATTTGGAGAAGAGTTTAACTTATCTTATCTCTGTCTTAGTTATTGCCTGTCCTTGTGCGCTCGGATTGGCGACGCCAACCGCTATTATGGTTGGTACTGGAGTTGGTGCTTCTTCCGGTATATTTATTAAGTCAGCCGAATCCTTGGAAGCTGCTTCCCATATCGATACGGTCGTCTTCGATAAGACGAATACCTTAACTTATGGTCATCCGGTGGTGACGGATATCATTAGCGATCATCCAGATTTTCTTAAGATACTCGCCAGTATGGAGGTGTTATCACAACACCCATTAGCTTTAGCGATTGTCAATCACGCTAAGCAAGAGTCGATTGATTTAATTGATATCAAAGAATTTGAAGCCTTGCATGGTCGGGGAATCTCGGGGATTTACCAAGATACTCAATATTTAGCCGGTAATGAAAAGCTGATGAAAGATTATAATATCGCCATTGATGACTATAGAAAAGACTTCAATCGCTTGTCTAGCGAAGGTAAAACGGTGATGTATTTAGCCAATCGTGAACAAGTAATTGGCCTAATCGCTGTTGCTGATACGATTAAGAAGGAAGCCATCGAAACCATTCAAAAATTGAAGAAACTCAATTTGGAAGTCGTTATGTTGACCGGGGATAATGAAACCACCGCTCAAGCGATCGGTGAACAATTAGGTATTCAACAGATATTCGCTGAAGTATTACCGGATAAAAAATCCGCTAAGATTAAACAACTTCAAGCCAACCAGCGAAAAGTGATGATGGTAGGGGATGGTATTAATGATTCGATTGCTTTAGTAGAATCGGATATCGGAGTGGCCATTGGGACTGGAACGGACGTAGCCATTGAGTCGGCGGATATTGTCTTGATGAAAGATAATTTGATGGACGTTGAGAAATCAATTCGCTTATCCAAAGCTACGATGCGTAATATTAAACAGAATTTGTTCTGGGCCTTTATTTACAATATCATCGGTATTCCCTTTGCTATGGGAGTCTTTACCTACTTTGGTGGTCCAAGTCTAAATCCGATGATTGCGGGAGCGGCTATGGCCTTTAGTTCGGTTTCCGTTGTAACTAACGCATTACGTTTAAGACGATTTAAATAAAAGAAAGGAGTTTAGCTGATGAAAGAATCTATCTATGTTTCCAATATGTCCTGCAAACATTGTGTGGCCCGCATTACCAAAGCTTTAGAAGAAAAGTCTATTGATGCGGAAGTAGTTTTAGAAACAAAAACAGTTCTTGTCGATAAAGAAACTGTTGATCAGGCTCGAGCAGCTATCAAAGAAGCTGGTTATTCACCAGAATAAAAAAAGAAATCGTTTTGTTAGAAAGTTGAGAAGCGGATATGCTTATTGATTATCATCTTCATACTTCCTATAGTCGAGATTCTAGCTATCCTATGGAAGCGGTGGTTAAGGATGCGATTGAACTAGGTGTCGATGAAATTTGTTTTACCGATCATGTTGACTATGGTACTAATTTTGACTGGCATCAGGGTCAACCGATTGTGATTCATCCCACCTTAAACTACAAGCAGATTAATGTAAATTATCCAAAATATTATGAAGAAATCCAATCATTGCAAGAAAAATACAAAGATGAGATTGTCCTTAAATTCGGTTTGGAGTTTGGTATCCAACAAGAAACTATCAATGACTTTGAACGATTATTTGCTGAGTATCCATTAGATTTCGTGGTTCTTTCGGTTCATCAGGTTGGTAATCGAGAATTTTGGAATCAAGACTTTCAACAAAACAAAACCCAAGAACAATATAATTTAGCGTATTATCAAGAAATCTTAGAGGTCATGAAACGATTTAAAAATTATAGTGTTTTGGGCCATTTGGATATGATTGTACGTTATGATTTACAGGGCAAATATCCCTTTGAGAAGACAAAACCAATCCTTACTGAAATCTTAAAACTAGCGATTAAGGATAACAAAGGTATTGAAATAAATACTTCGAGTCATCGGTATGGCTTGGATGATTTAACGCCCTCCATAGATATTTTGAAGCTGTATAAACAACTGGGTGGTACCATTGTTACCATAGGGAGTGATAGTCATCGTCCGGGCGATGTTGCTTCAAAAGTAAATTGGAGTAAGCAAAAGTTATTAGAACTTGGATTTACCCATTATTGTACCTTTGACAAAATGCAACCAATTTTTCACCGATTAGAGCTGGATTAAAACCAGCTTTTTTGTTGGAGTTGTTGTTGAAAGTCAGCGATTTGATCAACCAAACGATCACTCCATTGATCGTAGTTTTCATCTTCTGTTTGTAAATGCGGATGTTCATTCATATATTCTAAGAATCGTTGTAGTCCTTCTCTTAGGGATATTTTAGGTTCGAAGTCTGGGTTTATCGTTTTTAACTTGGTAATATCGAACAGATTGGACCAGCGTTTATCACCATTGATGGATTCGGAAAGGTTATAGGCTTTACTGTGTTTTAACCATTCACTCGGCAGGTAGACGGGTTTATAGTCTACTTCAAGTAATTCGGCTAAGGTTTGGTAAACTTCATCCCAAGTATGTGGATTTGGATTCATGATTTGATATATTTCTCCAAGCGTCTTAGGATTGTTAATAATAGGGTAGATAGCATCTCTGAAATCCTCGGTATGGGTACTAGCCCAAAGCGATTGACCATCTCCATGTACAATAATCGGTAAACCACGTTTCATGCGACTGATAACCGACCAAGCGGAAGTTCCTTTGGTACTTAAAGGGATGCGATGGTTACTATAGGTTTGGGTAGGTCGAATGATGGTGACTGGGAAGTTATTTTTATGATAGGCTTCCAAGAAAACTTGTTCAGCGAGTGCTTTGTTTTGACCGTATTTTGATAAGCTATTGCCGACTTTAGAGTTTTCGTTGATTTGTAATTGATGTTGATGATCGAGGACAACATTGGTACTGATGAAAATATATTGTTTCGTCTTATTACTAAAAAGTTCAATGGCGCGTCTTGCTGCCGTCGCATCAAAGGTGAGAAAGTCCATGACGACAGAAAACTGATGTCCTTCGATTTGCTTTTTAACTTGATCCAAGTCGTTGATGTCAGCTTGAAGTTGGTGAATGGTTGAAGCTAAATCTTGATGTCTTAGTCCGCGGTTTAGGACATAAACTTTATTATCAGGGTCTTGGCTGAGTTTCTGGGTTATTGGTAGGGATATAGTACCGGTACCACCAATCATTAGTATTTTATGCATTTTCTGTTTCCTCCTGTATAATAGTATTATACCTAGTGTTCTATCTTATATGGATGAATTGTCTCTCTTTCGCAACTTTTGTGTCGTTTTTGATTGAAAAGCTTAAAGTCTTATGCTAATATAGTAAAGCACTCATGATTTTCTGACCAACTTTGGAGTAGTACTCAAGAGGCTGAAGAGGTGCCCCTGCTAAGGGCATAGGTCGGGAAACCGGCGCGAGAGTTCAAATCTCTCCTACTCCGCCATTTTATTAAACATGGTCCCGTGGTGTAGCGGTTAACATGCCTGCCTGTCACGCAGGAGATCGCGGGTTCAATTCCCGTCGGGACCGCCATGCAGATGTAGTTCAATGGTAGAACGAGACCTTGCCAAGGTCAAAACGGGGGTTCGATTCCCCTCATCTGCTCCATTGTACTTAGCAAAAGCGATGTTTGAAAAAACATCGCTTTTTTGTTTGTTTCTTCTTTTTGTAACGATAGCTTTTATTTTAGGTACCTTACTTGTTGAAGTAATTAATAGCCTTGAAGTGCGCTGTTAGAAAACCTAAGTGATATTTTGCTATAATTAAATATAAGAAAGAAGAGGCGCATAATGAGTAGATTACCAAAAGATTTCCTCTGGGGAGGAGCAACCGCAGCCAACCAATTGGAAGGCGCCTACAATGTCGATGGGCGAGGCTTAGCCAACGTCGATGTCATTCCACATGGAGAAGATCGTTTCGCCGTTCTAACCGGAGCGAGGACCATGCTAGAACTAGAAGAAGGCTATCACTATCCCGGCTTAGAAGCAATTGATTTCTACCATAATTACAAAGAAGATATCAAGCTATTTGCCGAAATGGGATTTAAAGTCTATCGGATGTCCATCGCATGGACGAGAATTTTCCCTAAGGGTGATGAGCTAGAACCAAATGAAGCTGGACTAGAGTTCTACGAAAATGTCTTTAAAGAATTAAGAAAGTATAAAGTATAATATTGAACCGCTAGTAACAATTACCCACTTCGATTTTCCGATACATTTAACCAAAGCTTATGGAGGTTGGAGAAACCGAAAAGTTATCGAGTTTTACAAACGATTAGTCACGGTACTCTTTACCCGTTATAAAGGTTTAGTTAAATATTGGTTAACCTTCAATGAGATAAACGTCATACTAATGGCGCCATTTATGGGTGCTGGCCTTGTCTTTAACGAAGGTGATAACCAGGAACAAGTCAAATACCAAGCCATTCATCATGAGCTAGTAGCCTCGGCTTGGGCCACGAAAATTGCTCATGAGATCGATTCTGAAAATAAAGTAGGATGCATGCTGGCAGCAGGCTCAACTTATCATTACACACCAAATCCTAAAGATGTTCTTCAAGCATTGGAAGCCGATCGAAAACATTTCTTCTTCGTTGACGTCCAAGCGCGTGGAGAATATCCAAACTACGCTTTAAAAGCCATGGAACGCGAGAATATTAAGGTTGAAATGACGTCAGAAGATTTAGCCATCCTCAAAGAAAATCCAGTCGATTTTGTTTCCTTCAGCTACTATTCCAGTAGAGTTACCAGTGCCGATCCGAAAAATGCGGTCGATACAGAAGGAAATATTTTCCCATCCTTAAAGAATCCATATTTAACCGAATCAGAGTGGGGCTGGCAAATCGACCCACTAGGATTAAGAATCACGATGAACGTTCTCTACGACCGCTATCAAAAACCATTATTTATTGTTGAGAACGGTTTAGGAGCTAACGATGTTTTAGAAAATGATACGGTTGAAGACGATTATCGAATCGAATATTTAAGAGAACATATCAAAGCGATGATCGATGCGGTTGATTTAGATGGGGTAGAATTACTTGGTTATACCACTTGGGGACCAATTGATTTAGTATCAGCCTCAACAGGAGAAATGAGTAAACGCTATGGCTTCATCTATGTTGATCGTGACGACCATGGTAAAGGAACATTAAAACGTTATAAAAAGAAATCCTTTGACTGGTATAAAAAAGTTATCGAAAGCAACGGAGAAGTTCTATAAACTAACGAAAGCTGTTACAATCAAGTAGCAGCTTTTCTTTTTGTTTAACTCATCATTAAATTAGCAACAAAAACTAATCAAACAATTGATTAATAAATGAAATTAAGGCATAATGTATATATTGATAATCATTATCATTTATATGGAGACATTTATGCTAAATCCTCAAGAAAAAGAAAAAACAAAACAAACAGACTCCCAAAAACACGAACATTCACATAAAGTCGTTTTTATTATGTATCTTTCGGGTCTGCTTTTATATTTAATTAGTTTATTTGTCAAGAACGAACAAATCTCGATGGTTTTAAATATAGTGGCCATCGTACTGGCTGGATACGATGTAATTTCGGAAGGTTTAACCGATACATTCAGACAGACCAAAGCCCGTAAAAAGTTTCATCCCAATGTTCATTTATTAATGACGATAGGGGCACTTGGCGCTATTATCATTGGCGAATTTGGTGAAGCCACGTTATTAATATTAATCTTTGCTGGGGCCCATCTATTAGAAGAATATGCGGAAGCACAATCCAGTAAAGAGATTTCCAATTTATTGAAAATGAATCCGACCACCGCTCGCTTAATCTTAGAAGATGGAAGTACAAAGGAAGTTGATATCGAAGAATTAAAAATCGGGGATAAGGTTTCGGTTTTAAACGGCGACCAAGTTCCTACCGATGGCGTGGTGATTTCTGGAAATTCGGCCATTGATCAGTCCGCTATCACCGGAGAAAGTATCCCCGTAGAAGTCTTTGAAGGTAGTGAAGTCTATGGTGGTACCATCAATGGCACCGGGACTTTTGTTTTAGAAGTTACTAAAGATAGCTCAGAAACAGTATTTTCTAAGATTATTGAAATGGTAAGTCAGGCTCAAACCAATATCTCAAAGACGGCTACGTTAATCAAACGCATCTCGCCAATCTATGTAACGCTAGTATTAATTCTAGCGCCATTGTTCTTTTTGTTTGGTAAAGCCGTTTTGGCTTGGGATACAGGGACCAGTTTTTATAAGACCATGGTTTTATTAATCGGAGCTTCCCCTTGTGCCCTGGCGGTAGCGGACATACCTGCGACCTTGGCTTCTATCAGTAACTTAGCGAGACAGGGGGTCTTGTTTAAAGGCGGATCGCATCTCTCAAATTTAGCCGACGTCAAAGCGGTCGCTTTTGATAAGACGGGTACATTAACTGCAGGTAAACCGGTAGTAACTGATCTTAGATACTGCCTCGAAAGCAGCGATGAAGAACAAGACTTCTTCAAAACCATGATCGTTTCGATGGAAGCAAAATCAAATCATCCTTTGGCTCTCGCCATCCTGCAACATTTACCTGATCAACCACGCATTGAACTCGAAGTTGAGAATCGAGTCGGTGAAGGATTGGTTGCTGATTACCAAAATAAAAACTATCGGATTGGAAAGCCAGATACTTTCAACCAAGTTAAACTAGAAACTCAAGAACTGCGAACCAGTTTTGAAGAAGACGGAAAAACCGTCGTCTATTTCTCAGAAAACGATCAAGTTAGAATGCTGGTCGCCCTTCAGGATGTCGCTAAAGAAAGTTCGAAACAAGCCATTAACTATTTCAAAGATGAAGATATTCACACCGTCATGATTACCGGAGACGCTAAACTAACCGGACAAGCTATCGGTAGGACCCTTGAAATCGACGAAGTTAAGGCTAATGTAATGCCTAATCAAAAATCGGTTATTATCGAGGAATTAAAACAAGAATATGGTGTCGTTGCTATGCTGGGCGATGGGGTTAACGATGCGCCAGCTTTGGTGGCCTCGGATATTGGCGTCGCTATGGGTGAAGGAACCGATATCGCCATTGATGTGGCGGATGTTGTTCTGATGAAAAATGATCTAACCAAGTTCATCGTGACCCATAAAGTCTCTAAAAAACTAAGACGAATTGTCTGGCAAAATATAGCCTTCGCTATGGCTGTTGTATTCTTCTTAATTGGAATTAACATTTTTGAGTCGGTAAATATGTCTGCGGCGGTCGTGATTCATGAAGGAAGTACCATTGTGGTCTTATTAAATGGTTTAAGAATGTTAAGAAATATTGAATAAAGAAAGGGAAGATTATGAAAAAAATTCTGTTTTATGGAATGACCAAAGAAAAAATGTGTTTCCAACATATTTTAATGAACGCTTTAGATCTACATGAGGCTGAGGTTGAAGTTAAAATTATCTTTGAAGGGGCGTCTGTGACGCTGGTTCCTGTATTTGAGGCGGAAGCGAATCAACTATACTTACGAGCCAAAGAGCTAGGCTTGATTGCAGGTGTTTGTTTGGCTTGTTCGAAGATGTTAGATGTCTATGATGAGGTCGTTGCTTCGGGATTAGACTTGTTAGGGGATATGATGGGACATGCGCCGATGAAACCCTATGTCTTCGAAGACTATCAAGTTGTAAGCATGTAAACAAAAAGGTTATATCGTTGGATATAACCTTTTAACTAGGCTTAGATAGAGATTATAAAACCTTGTAACCGGCTTTCTCAATGGCGGTTTTAGCCACATAAACTTCGTCGCCAGAACCATCAAAGGTAACAATGCCATCCTCAAGAACGATCGAATAAACTAAACGGGTTTGATCAAGTTCTTCTTTTAATTTGGCTACATCATCGGTAGTTACTAATCCTTTTACATACACTATTTTTTTCATAATATCACCAACTATTATATTACTTTATTTTAACTTAAAAATAAATGAAAACAGCTCATTTTGCTAAATTATTAACTAGGAGTAATCCCTAATTAAAGCCTAGGACTATGCTATAATGACTCTGTTATGAAACGGATGCTATCATTGTTAGTCTTAATCTCGTTGTTATTTGGATGTCGCTCGAGCGGACTTCTTTTTAATTATGATGAAAACCTGACCATTTGGGTAGCGACCGATCTTCATTATATGCATGACTCGATGGTAACTAAAAGTGAGTATGTCCATGATCTAATGTTAAAATCCGATGGAAAGCTGTTTAAATACGCTCCTGAAATTGTGGATGCTTTTGTTGATAAAGTTCAAGAAGAACAACCCGATGTATTAATACTCTCTGGGGATATTAGCTTTAATGGAGAAAAGACGAATCATCTAGAACTAGCCAAACGCTTAAACTCTATCCAAAATAATAAAACCCAAGTCTTAGTCATTCCCGGTAACCACGATATCGATTCTAACTATCCAATTAATATGGGTGATACAGCCTCAACCTTTGACGAAGCCGTTAGCCAAGACGAATTTGTTTCTATTTATAATGATTTTGGATACAAACAAGCGCTCAGTAAATCCCCGGCTGATTTATCCTATTTAATACAAATCAATCCTAAACTATTTATATTGATGTTAGACGATACGCAATATGAACTCGATGAAAGTAATCAAGAAGACTACAATAAAGGGATTATTCGTGAAGAAACCTTAGATTGGATTGAAGATAGTTTAACTACAATAAAGGATGCAGAGTTGATTGTTGTCTTACATCATAATTTGTTGGTCCATAATCCGAGAGTGCGTTTAAGTAGTAATTTAATCAATGGAGATCAATTTAAAGAAGTATTAAACGATAAATTAAACCTGGTTTTATCGGGACATATCCATTTACAAAGCATCACTCAAGCTCAAGAAATTACTGAAATCGTTACTTCATCACTAGCGATTATCGGCAATCAATACGGTGTGATTGAATACAATCCTGAACAAGGATTTGATTATCAAGTTCAATCTTTAGATGTCCAGAGTTGGGCTCGAGATAACCAGCTTGAATATGAAGAATTATTAAATTTTGAAACGTTCGCTTTTGAAACCATGCAGTATGTCAATATGAGACACAGCGCCTTTCGTCTTTTTGATCAAGGGGTAGAAGAAGATTTAGCGCTCAGTTTAGCTGAATTTGATGGTTATATCAAAGCCTTTTATTTTCAGGGGAAGTTTGATCAAAGCAGCCAAGAGCTAATGGAATTACCCCAAGTTAAACAGTATCAAAAATTTGATACTCAGTTTAACGCTAGTAGTCTTAAATTTATGATCGATAGTGCCGATGTTAATCATCGCAGCATTCATGTTCCGCTCAGAGGTACTGGTAATGAAAAATAAACAAATAATGTTTTTGTTCTTATTGAATTTAATCGTTGGACTAGGGATACGTTGGTTTCAGTTGGGGCAACCGTGGTTGTTGGTATCCGATGTTTTAATGATTTCGGTTTTTGTATTTGTTCTGTTTTTAAACTATAAGCTAAAAGATCATCCTGATTTTGGTTCAAAAAACATTGGTTTTTGGTTGATAAGCGTGGTTTCTATCGCTGCCATTCTTTGGTTTTCTAAAAGTTTACTTGGTTTATGAAAGTTCTAATTAGTTCATGCCTCATGGGCGAAGCGGTTCGCTACGATGGCAAGAGTAAGAAAAGATTTGATTTCGACAAACGATTTGAGTATCATCTATTATGTCCTGAAATCTTAGGAGGATTAAGTGTGCCGCGGGAAGCTTGTGAGATTGTCAATGACAAAGTCATAAGCGCATCCGGAAAAGATCTAACCGAAGCCTTTAATACTGGCGCAAACGCTGTAATAGAGTATATCCAAAAACATCAAATCGAGATGGTAGTCTTAAAACAAAACAGCCCTTCCTGTGGTAGCCGCTTTATTTATGATGGCAGTTTTAAGAAGCGAAAGATTGAAGGGATGGGCGTAACCGCCAGACTCTTAAAACAACACAAAATAAAAGTATTAGACGAAACGCAGTGGTTAGCTTATATCAGAAAAGGAGTCGTTATAGATGAGAGCATTTGATTATGATGATTGTGTATTAATTCCAGCAAAATGTATCGTAAAAAGCCGAAAAGAATGTGATACAAGTATTCAATTTGGAAAGCATAATTTTAAACTACCGGTGGTTCCAGCCAATATGGAAACCATTATCGATGAAAAATTAGCGGAATATTTTGCGAGTAATGGCTATTTTTATATCATGCATCGCTTTGAAGAAAATGGTCGTTTAGATTTCATTAGAAATATGAGAGACAAGGGATTAATTGCTTCGATCAGCGTTGGCATCAAAGCGACGGAATACGATTTTGTCCTGTCAATGAAAGAAAACAATTTAATCCCAGACTACATAACCATAGATATTGCTCATGGTCATTCAGAGTCAGTTATTAAGATGATTAAGCATATCAAGAAAGAATTACCAGAAGTTTTCTTAATCGCTGGTAATGTTGGAACTCCAGAAGCGGTTAGGGATTTGGAAAATGCTGGAGCCGATGCGACTAAAGTTGGTATTGGTCCTGGTAAAGTTTGTATCACCAAACTTAAAACTGGATTTGGTACCGGAGGATGGCAACTAGCCGCGGTGCGTTGGTGCGCCAAAGCCGCTCGAAAACCAATAATTGCGGATGGAGGTATTCGTAATCATGGCGATATTGCCAAGTCGATTCGAATGGGGGCATCCATGGTTATGATTGGATCTTTATTTTCTGGCCATGAACAATCACCGGGTAAGGAAATCGTCATTGATGGTGAACGCTACAAAGAGTATTATGGTTCCGCTTCTCAATATCAAAAAGGGGAATACGTCAATGTTGAAGGTAAAAAGGAACTAGTAAAACATAAAGGCGATATTCGACACACCTTAGAAGAAATGAAACAGGATATTCAATCCGCCATTTCTTATGCGGGAGGGAAAGATCTCGACGCTTTACGGACGGTTGACTATGTATTACTGTCCAGTACCATTCAAGATTATTAAGTCGATAGCTTGGGATCTAATCCTGAGCTTTTTATATGACTGTAAAAGTATTCATAAATTTGAGATAATGAATGCATTGATTTAGAGGAGACTAATGCCATGAAAATCATCGGAAGTAATAACGCCAGTGGGGTGGGAGAATTAGGCTTAAAAAGAAATATCGAAACCTTATTGGTAAAACATCCCAATCTAAAAATCGAAACCAGCCTAGAGCCAGAGTTTCAACTGGATTTAAGCGATAATAAATTAAAACAACTAAACGAAGTCTATCAATATAATAAAAATTTAGCGACACTGATTAAATCAGTATTTAGTGAGGGCTATAAAGTACTTAATCTGATTGGTGATCATAGCGCAGCGATTGCTACCATCAGCGCCAGCGCTTCTCAAGCTAAACAATTAGGTGTAATTTGGATTGATGCGCATCCTGATATCAACACTAATGAAACTACACCAAGTGGTAATATCCATGGGATGAGTATTGCGGCTTTGCTTAACTTATTTGATTCACCACTGAATAATATTGTAAGCGATGGTCCAAAAATTAGTCCCGAAAGGATAGTTTATATTGGTTTACGCTCTATTGATGAGGGAGAGCAGGAATTTTTAGATACGTTGAATATCCTCTATTTTACCTATGAAGAAGTTATGGAAATTGGCTTCTATGAAGTTTTAAAACAAACCATGGATCAACTTAGTGCCTGCGATGGTATTCATATTTCTTTAGATTTAGATAGTATGGATCCTAAACTAGTTCCGGGGGTATCGGTGCCGGTTGATTTAGGGTTTAGCGTTGAAGAGGTTGAGGACTTATTACAAAACTTTATCCAAAATTTACCCGTGATTGCGGTGGATATAGCTGAGTATAATCCCGAGTATGACAAAGACAATATCACCTTAGAAATTGTCTACGACTTAATCGAATCAATCGGAGGATTCTATGAAACTAAATCTTAAACGGACTTTATTGGTAGGGATTGCTTTTATGACGATTTCCGCCTTCTGGCAACTCTACGATTATGAAATCCAACTCATCCTCAAGAATGAATTTAATTTCAGCGATACCTTAACTGGATTTGTAATGTCGTTGGATAATATTTTAGCCGTCTTGTTATTGCCTTTATTTGGTAGTTTTTCGGATAAGATAATGACAAAATTTGGTAAACGGATGCCGTTTATTGTTATAGGGACGATGATTACCTTTGTTGGTATGCTAGTTATCCCGTATTCAGCGCAGGTGAAAAACCTGGTCATCTTTCTTATAGCCTTAGGGTTAGTTTTGTTGTCGATGTCGATTTATCGATCACCAGCGGTCGCTTTGATGCCCGATGTTACCATAAAGCCTTTGCGCTCTCAAGGTAACGCCATCATCAACTTGATGGGCGCCGTTGGTGGTGTAGTCGCTTTAGTTCTGATTTCATTACTCGCTCCCGACAAGTTAAAATCCTATGTACCTTTATTTTTAACCGTTGGTATGTTTATGGTCTTAGGGGTTGTAGCAATGATTGCCTTTGTTAAGGAAGTTCAGTGGGCTAAAGAAATGGAGCAACAAAGTCAACTCTTAGGCATTACCGAAGAGGAAGAACAACAATATCGTCAAGGAAAAATGGATAGTGCGGTAAAGCGCTCTTTGACATCAATATTAATTTCGATCGCCTTATGGTTCATGGGCTATAATGCGGTAATTTCCGCTTTCTCTCGTTACGCAACTTTACATATTGGGTTAAGTCAACAACAAGGTTCGCAAATTCTCATCCTAGCAAGTGTTGGAGCAATTCTAGCATTTCTTCCCATCGGGAAACTATCGGCGAATATAGGCCGTAAGCGGATGATTAATTATGGCATCCTGATCTTGGCTTTTGCTTTTGGTACGGCTTTTTTCTATAAGGGATTTCACTGGTTAATGTTTGCTAATTTCTTATTAGCGGGAATCGGTTGGGCGGCTATTAATGTCAATTCTTTACCGATGGTGCTGGAGATGGCGAAAGGTAATGAAGTCGGTAAGTATACAGGGTTGTATTATACATTCTCGATGTCGGCTCAAATCGTCACACCGATTTTATCTGGTTTGTTGTTTGATGGATTTGGTTATGCGATCTTATTTCCATACGCCACGTTCTTTGTCTTGTTAGCCTTGGTCAGTATGACTCAGGTTAAACATGGAGATACGACGGTCCATAAATATATTGAAGAGTAATTGATGCTTTATTTCTTGTTTTCTATCCTATTAATATGGATGATATTTCCTGGTCGTTGTAAATATTTTCCGAAACAAAAATACTATGCGCATCGTGGTCTATATAATGAAGATCAAAGCATTCGCGAAAATTCACTTGCTGCCTTTAAAGCAGCGCTTGCTAGCGGTGTCGGTGTTGAGCTGGATGTGACTTTAAGTCAAGATCAAGAAGTCGTGGTCTATCATGACGCTAGTTTGGAACGATTATTCAAACGTGTCCAGCGGGTTAATCAATTATCTAGCGAAGCCTTGAAAGGCTTGGATATTGTTCGTTTAGAAGAAGTTCTAAAGCTATTTTCTAATCAACAACCTTTAATAATAGAACTTAAAAACCATGGTAATTATCAGATTTTATGTGAAAAGGTTGCCCAAATCTTAGATACTTATCAAGGTGAGTTTATGATTGAGTCCTTTGATCCAAGAATTGTCTTTTGGTTTAGATTAAATCGACCGAATTTCATTCGAGGTCAATTATTAATGAGTCTGAAAATGTATGACAACAAAATTATGGGTTTGTTTTTAATAAGTATGCTATACAATTTTCTAACACGACCGCATTTTATGGCTACTCACCATACGATGAAGTATCGTATTTTTGGTTGGTTAATGCCGTTTTTAGGTGCGAAACGAGTCATCTGGACCATTCATGAGAACGACGACATTGATGAAATGCTAGTTGATGGCATTATCTTTGAATTTTATATTCCATAAAGATATGCTTAATTGATAAATACTACTAAAGCGAGAGCGGGCTGAATAAGTTGTCGTGTATGGTTTAGAATAGTATAATGAACTCTACATAAATAATGTAGTGATTAACAAATAAGAGCATTCAAGGAGGAACTAATTATGAATGACAAAACAGTTGTTTTAAATGCAGGACTTGTAAACTATGACGGAAAAATCGATTACTCCACCATCGCATCTGATGTGACTATCTATGACTACACACCGGAGGATAAAATTCTAGAACGAGTCCAAGGATTTGATATTGTTGTCACAAAAGAAATGAAGGTTTCAAAAGAAATTATTAGAAAATTTCCCAATAGTGTGAAAATGATAATTGAAGCGGGAACTGGCTACAATAACCTTGATATTGAAGCAATACGCGAAAAAGGAATAATCTTAACTAATATACCAGCATACAGTACTCAACGCGTTGCGCAAACTGGAGCAATGTTAATGTTAGCGTTAGCGAGTACATTACAAAAACAAATTCGTATGTTAGCAGCTAATAACTATGATAACTTTCAAAAGCATTTAATGGTAGATCATGTTGAACTAAATGACAAAACTTTGGGAGTTATTGGTTATGGAAACACAGGTAAAGAATTGATTCGTATCGCTCGAGCTATGGATATGAATATTTTAGTATCGACGAGGACCCCTAGAGAAGACTTCGATGGCGTTAAGTTTACTACTTTGGAGGATGTGCTCAAGAATAGTGACTTTGTTTCCCTCAATTGTCCTTTAACCGAAAAAACCAAACATTTAATCAATAAAGAAACTTTAGCGATGATGAAACCTAGTGCCTATTTAATAAACACTGCACGTGGACCTATTGTTAAGGAAGCTGACTTAATAGAGGCTTTAAATAATAATGTAATCGCTGGGGCTGGTTTAGATGTTCAAGAAGTTGAACCACTTCCACTTGATAGTCCACTTTATAAGATGGAGAACGTCATTATTACGCCTCATATTGGCTGGCGCGGACTTGAAACTAGACAACGATTAATTAACTTAATCGCTAAGAATGTAGAGGCCTATTCCAAGGGCGAACCTATAAACCGAGTCGACAATATCTAAGAAAAAAGAAGTCTAGTATTTTTAAAATATATAAAGCACCCCCTAACCTTGAAGAGAAGATTAAGAGGTGCTTTTCAATATATTCCAAGTCGATAGGACTTTTTTATCTGATTGTTCTTACTAGGATAGTTGGCTTTGAACTTAATATAATAAGTAACACTGATGAATTAGAACTTAAAATTACTATAAGTAATCGATGATCTGAATTTTGGATGGGTTACACTTTAATGGACAAATAAATTAGTTATATCGCGATAAACAAAGTTGTTTGATAAGATGTAATTAAAGAAAGTAGGAATCCATTATGTCAAAAAGAAGCCGAAGAACATTCA
>JAEWFZ010000006.1 GCA_023388535.1 Bacillota bacterium
TTTGCCATGATGTGTCCTTTCCGCACATCAGCCCACTTCATTGTAAAACAAACAAAACTAAACGGGATATAAAATCTCACAAAGTTAAACTAGATAAAACCGTCCATTTTAGTTTTTTAATTTTGGATTTTAGTAAAATTATTACAAAAAGACGAAAACAAGTTGACAAGAGACGAAATGTAAGTAAAATTAAGTCATAAGTATGTGACTCCAACTATGTACAGCCAGACACAGTTGAGGGTTATATGCAATTAAGGAGGAGAGATATGAATATAAACATGGCAGAACTCGGCTTGCCTGGGTTAAGTGTATTAACATGGGTTTTAGCCATCCTACCAGTAGCCGTTATCTTAGTCTTGATGTTAAAGCTCAAGATGGCGGGTTCCCGTGCGGGAGTCATTTCTTGGGTTATTGCTGGATTAATCGCTTATTTTGTTTTCAAAGCGAGTCCTGCAGTGCTTGCAGCGGGTACTGTTAAAGGTGTTTGGTCAACATTCTTTGTCTTGTTCATCATTTGGAGTTCGATGTTCTTGTACAATTTAGTTGATTCAACAGGTAGTTTCAAAGTAATTGCAAATAAATTTACCGAATTAACAAACGGAAACAAAATTTTGCAATTATTAATTCTTGGTTGGGTTTTCCCTACCTTTATCCAAGGTGTTTGTGGATTCGGTGTTCCGGTAGCAGTTGCAACACCACTATTAATTGGTTTAGGTTTCCATCCAATGTTAGCGGTTGTTACTGCTTTAATTGGTCACTCTTGGGGTGTAACATTCGGTTCCCTAGGAGCATCTTATTCAGTTTTAATTAGTATGAGCCCTGCAGAAGCCGCTCCAATGGCTTTCTGGGGATCAATTTTCATCGCTTTTGGTGGTGTTCTAGCTGGATTTAGTATTCTTCACTTCTACGGTAAAAGAGAACTAGGTGGAGGATTCAAAGGCTTCAAAGAAGGTACGTTCGCAGTATTATTCCTATCCATTGTTATGGGTGTTGCCTTAATCGCTACTTGTTTCGTATCACCGTACGTAGCAACATTCGTCGCTGGTGCGCTTGGTCTTATTGCAGGAAGTTTTGTTCTTCCTAAGTTCAAAGCTTATCAGCCAGCAGCAGATTATGTTCCTGAAGTAGAAGAAGGACCAAAGAAATCTTTCTTGGAAGCTTTCTCAGCTTACATTATCTTAATCGTTGTTGTATTTATCGTATATTTAGTTCCAGTAATTAAGAATGCGTTAGAAGCTCCAGTGTTCTTACTCGGTTTATCGTTCCCTGAAACTTCGATTGGTTTCGGAATGACTAATGCAGCTACAGCGAAATATAGTGCATTAAAGATTCTAACGACACCAGGAACTCTAATTGTTGTATCCAGTATTCTTGCAGGATTATTCTATAAAGCTAAAGGTTTGCTACCACAAGGTGCAGTTAAAGCTTCATTCGATAAGACAGTTAAGCAATCAATTGGATCAACTACGACAATTATTCCAATGACCATGATGGCGGTATTGATGACCGAAGCTGGATTAACCCTTTACATCGCTTATGGAATCGCGATGGTAGCCGGTCAATTCTTCCCAATCCTGTCTCCATTCATTGGTTTGCTTGGTGGATTTGTTACAAGTTCTGGTACATCTTCGAACATCCTATTCACCGGTTTACAGTACAATGTTGCTGATGTTCTTAACATATCGCCATATATCATTCTTGCGATGCAAACTACAGCATCTTCACTATCTAACTCGTTCTCACCTGGTAACGCAGCACTTGGTACAGGTGTTTCTAACCAAGGTGGTAAAGAAGGTGAAATCCTCAAATACACAGGGTTCTACAATATTATGCAGAACATCGGTATTGGTCTATTAGGTTACATCCTAGTAATGATGGGCTTAGGACTATAGGAGAGAAATATGAAAGATAAAGTTGTACAGAAAAAATTATTATCCGTAGGTTTAATGCTTGTCGCTTGGGTAGTCTTATATATGACTATCGGCACAGGAAATGAAACCTATATGTGGGCTGGTTTAGGTTTTATGGCAGTCGCTAGTGCTGTCCTTTACATGAACACCTAATAGGAAAAATAAATTACTAAAAGAGATGGTAGTAAGAATTTCATCTAATACAGATGGATTGACTTACATAAAGCCATCTTTTTTTTTATGAACTCAGATGTAAAAGTATATCAGTATCAAAACTTTAAAAAAATGTAGTGTTAATGATTCAGCTATAAATAAAACGTTGATATTCTCAATTAAGATTGAAAGAACTATCAACGTTTTTTCAGAGGCTGTATGAGATGCTTGAAGAAATCTTTAATAGACTTTTTAAATAAACGGGATTAACTTTCTAGTCTACTAATTTTTTCAACACGTTGTGAGTGTCTTCCACCTTCTTCAAAGCTATTCGCGAGGAAGGTATCAACAAGCATTTTGGCTAATTCATCGCCCACAACTCTAGCTCCAAAGCAAATAATGTTAGCATTATTGTGTTGAGCCGCCATTTTTGCGGAGTACGGTTCGGAACAGACACCAGCACGAATTCCCTTCACTTTGTTTGCTGAGATAGACATACCAATACCGGTTCCACAAATTAAGATACCTTTATCTACTTCTTTTGCGTTGATGGCATTCGCAACTCTTTCGGCTACATCTGGATAGTCACAACTAGCAGTGCTATCGGTTCCATAATTGATAATCTCAAAGCCCTTAGATTCTAAATGTTTTACGATCTCGTTTTTTAAAAATACCGCAGAATGATCGTTTCCAATTCCTATTTTCATATTTTAACCCTTCTTTCTTAGCTTAATTTTATCATAAGCTACTTATTAAAGTCTGTGATTATATGATATCCTAGAACTGTGTAAGCAAAGGAGTATGAAAAATGAATTATATGGAATTAATTAAGCAAAGACATACCGTTAGGGAGTATTTAGATAAAGCTATTAGCAAAGAGCATGTTGTTGAAATAGAACAATATTTGAAACAAATTAACCAGGAAGCAAAAACCAATTTCCAATTGGTTTTAAAGGCACCACAGGTGTTTACGGACTATCTAAAACCTAAAGAAAATTTTGAAAATGCTCAAAACTATATCGCTTTGGTTGCTGGACCGCTAGATGATTTGGCTTTGAAAATTGGTTATTATGGTCAAAAAGTGGTTTTGTTTTTACAAAATCTCGGACTCAACACTTGTTGGATTGCCAGTACTTATGTGGATGACCCAAGTACTTATCAAATGAAAGATGAAGAATTTCTAGTTTTAATTATTTCTGTCGGTTACGGACAGCATCAAGGTAAACAGCATTTGAATAAACCGATAGAAGAAACCTATCAAGCGCCGCATGACGTTCCGAGTTGGTTTTTGGATGGAGTCAAATCGGCTTTGTTAGCGCCGACCGCTCGTAACCAACAAAGTTATAAGTTTATTTATCATCAAGAGGGTGTTGAGTTAGTTGATTTAGGGGGTCGCTGGTCGGATCTTGATTTAGGAATTGTTAAACTTCATTTTGAATTAGGGGCTAAAGAGCCTGTAATTTGGTTATAATTTTTATAGATTATGATAAACTGTGGTTGTATAGAACGGAGTCACTAATGGATAAATTTATAGATTATTTTATAAAACTATTTAATTTAACTAATGAAAAACTGACGAAGCTAGTGGTTGCTTTGATTCAATTCATCGTAATTGCTTTTGGAGTGTTTGCTTCTAATTTGCTTCTTGTCGCATTGGTTCCAAGACTGTTTGGTTTTTTGCCTGAGGCTTCTCTCTATCGCCAGTGGTTAACGATTTTAATCATCAATCTCTTATCAGGGGTTATAACATATCTTTTGTATCGCTACGCTACCAGGGATCGAGCGAATCACTTTTTAGCTTCCGATAATGATGTTATTGGATATCATAATTTTGTGGGGGGAATGACCTTTGCGTTTGTTTTGTCGGTTTTGGTGATGGGTTATTTGTTTGTTACCAAGCAACTGACATTTAATGGTTTCAATCCGTCGTTTTTATTGTTGGTTAATCTTTTGTTTGCGTTTAGTTTAACCTGGTTTGAAGAGATTTTCTTCAGAGGTGTAATTCAAAATGTCTTTTCTCAGGTTAATCCCTTGGCTTCTGCTATCTTTGCAGCTTTGGTTTATATATTGTTTATTTCAAGCTTTCCAGAACAGGTAGGTTTTAATTTGTTCTTGGGATTATTTCTTAGCTTAGTAGCTTATTTGAAACGAGATATTTATTTCGGTTTAGGTTTTATGTTTATCTGGCGATTATCGCAATTGATTATGGGTTGGCGAGTTCGCGGTTTTTTACATGTACAAACCTTATTAGACACTTCTTTAGACTTAAAAGCAAAAACGTATTTCTCGAAAGCGGCTACTCCAGATTTGGATAGTTGGTATGGAATGAATATAATCTACTTTTTGTTTTCGTTGTTGATTCTGGCTCTGGTCGGTTATCGCTATTACTTAAAAAAGAAGCGTGTGAAAAACAAGAACCTTGGCTTATATACTAATGATAAATAGAAATGAAACAAGGGTAGTTCGGTTTTAATATTATTTATTTTGTGTGAAAAACTGAAAAGTCTAAGACTTACAAATA
The DNA here is from genome assembly GCA_023388535.1 of Bacillota bacterium. GTDB lineage: Bacteria > Bacillota_I > Bacilli_A > Erysipelotrichales > Erysipelotrichaceae > JBNRMW01. The sequence continues at coordinate 4,585 of JAEWFZ010000006.1, forward strand.
TTCGTTAATGATTTGAGTTAAATAAGCTATTTCTGATTTATGCACCAGAGAGTGCAGAGCAATAGAGGCAATCATATAAATATAATGTTGGAAAAATGTTCGATAATCTACGAGGTTTCCTCATTCAGTTGATAGTGTTTTTGAAGTGATTTAGCAATCTGCTGACTTGTCAGAATAATCTGATTATCTTCGATGATAAAACCGGGTACATAGGTTATTTGATGTAATTGATTTTGAAATTTATAAATAATGAATTTTATTTCTTTAGCAAAAACAGGAATATAATCAGAGAAATAAAGCCGTGTTGATCAAAACCTTTAGTTATTACTGAAGTAATGAATTGAGAATCGCTTTTATCCAATAGTTTTAGTGGAGTATCATCTTCTAATAATATCAAATTTTTACAATACGAAGATAGTTTAATATAGTGTGGTTGCTAAAAGGGCTATTCAAATTTATAATAAGAGTAACTGATTATAGGAGGTTGAATATGAGCTTAAAAACCTCAAAATATGAAATTGTATTAGGTCGTATCGATAATCGCCTGGTACATGGTCGAGTTGGAATTATTTGGACTCGACACTTTCAAGCAACCGTTATTTTAGTCGTGGACGATGAGATGTCTCAAGATTTTTTTCAACAAGAATTAATGAATAGGACCGTAGATAATAAAGACATTAAAATTCTATATTGGTCTGTTCAAGAAGCCGTTGAAAATATGGATCGTTTAGACGGTGAAAGGATTCTCTTGATAACTCGTACTCCTTTTGAAATGAACAGCTTGATTCAAAAGGGAATTCAAATACCAAAGGTGAACTTAGGTATCATGCATCGTAGTATTGGTAAGCGCAAATTTGCTAGTAAATTTATCTTCGTAGATGATAAAGATTTGGAAGAAATCTATGCGATTCGGGATAGCGGAGCGGTAGTAACCGCGAACATCTTGCCGGATGCTAAAGAAATTGTGATTTAAGCTAGGCGAGTCTTCGCCTTTTTTTAAACAGATGAGAAGAATTATTGTTCTAATTACCTTAAATTCAAGTAAAGGATAATTTCTTATAAAAGTAAGAAATGTTTAGTATCTTTTAAAGACGCTCCAATGACATTAGTGGGCGAAACAATTGAAGTCGGTCAAGAAATGGTGTCAAGCTTACTTTAAAGAGATTAAATCCCATTAATAATTGAACTTACACAATTTGTGTAAGTTTTTTCGATGTACTAACTATAAAATAACGTAATAAATATGTTTAGGAAGAAACTATTATTAAAGGCAATGCTGCTTCCAGTGGAATTGCGATTGTTAAGGTTTGTGTTTTAGAAATCGTTGACTTCAAAGGACATGAAAGCCTTGGCCGAAAAAGCTTTAGAAATGAGCATTGCACTAGAAGTCATCAATTTAGTTAAAGCTAATGTCGAACACTAAATTGATGTTTTATTAGTTTTAAAGATAAAAATACCGCTAATTGCTGAAGGCATAAGCGATATTTTTTTAATATTTAGATGGCTGTTTTTCAGATAAAGTCCATATAATTGTGTAAAAGTAAAAGGGCCATAGGCTCTGTTATGATGTTAGTGAACAAACAACAATCATAAAGGAGAACGCTATGGCACAAATCAATTTTACTTTAGATTTTGAAGAT
>JAEWFZ010000044.1 GCA_023388535.1 Bacillota bacterium
TCAAACTAAGTATAGGATGTCCTGCTTTATTACTTCTAAAAGTTCCTGATAGCTGACAAAAAAAGAACCTTTAATTTTCTAAAAGTTCTTGATAGCGCGGACATTTCTAAAAGTTCCTGAAATACCCATTATTCTCACCATTCTCAAAAGTGACATAAAAAAAGTCCGCTTAAACAGCGGACTTTTGAGATTCTTATAAACTTTCTGGAACTACTCCCACTCAATAAATTCCATATCATATTTGTTTCTGTTTGGTTCTGTTAGAAACTATTATGCTTCTTTTTATAGTGGTTTTTGCACCCATTTTTAGTAGTTTAGCGAGTTTTTAGTATCAAAACAGTATCAGTAGTGATACTGTCACCAGTCATTTGGGTCTTACTCATGCACAAAGTTTCTTTTTACATCCCAATGCTCATTTCACTAATTTATTTTCCCATTCAAAAGTACCATTTCGGTACTTTTGGTTACGTGTTACATTATCATAGAGAGTCAACAGCATCAAATTCTTCTACGCCATCACCATCTTGTTTTTGTTCCTTCCATAAATCTGTGAGCACTATATCATCGCTATTAGGTCTTATAGTTTTTTCATGATTTATTTTTACCATTATAGGAATATTGACCGCAGTCCCAGTAACAATACATTCACCTTTACCCAGCTTTGGAATCATCATATATGACCCCCTATCTAGCGTCGGCATTGTGTTTTCAAGTGTTCTCAAATCTTTCTCATTGACTAATCTATGAACAAAATAATTATGTGCTTGAGATAGTATCGTCGGCGAGATATCGGCTGGTCTTTGGCTTGCGAGAGTTAAAAAGAAACCAAATTTCCTTCCTTCTTTAATAATTTCTTCAAAAACTGACAACCTATAGTCTTGCCAATCATCACCTACATTATGATATTCAGAATTTAAAATATTATGTGCTTCATCCACTATTAAATGGCATGTTTGAGTAACTCCTGTTTCATAAACACTTGATTTGTGGTTGTCATAAATCATTTTAGACAATAACATCGGTAGCATTCTTGTTATTTCTCTATTTGTATCTACCAAACTGATAATATTGAATGTGGCAAAGCCAGAGTCAATATTATCCTGTACAGTTATTACCTTCTCTAATGAGGAAAAAGCAGATTCTATTCTTTTGAACAAAGGATTAATATGCTCAATATTAGTAGATTTCCAAGCTGATACATACACTTTTTGAAAATCTAGAAAAATGCTTAACTTTCTTATTGGCGAGAAATCATCAAATAAATTGGATAATTCATTTTCAATATCATTTATTCTAAGAATCACCATTCCGTCATCTGTGATTTGACCACCAGAAAGAACAGTCGTACCATCTTTGCTTTGTAATGTCTGATTCCCATAGGTATTATAGTAATACAGCGTCTTTAGTGCATCTAACAAACTATCTGGTATACCACAATGCTCTGCTGCTTTTATCCAATTTTCCAAAGCATCGGCGCTTACATCATTTGTTCCTTTTATGATTTGCTTTAATAAGCCAATTTCTATTTTAGCAAACGATAATGAATCACTAATATTATCTTTATAGCTTTTAATTGCATTTCTTAAAAAAGGGACTTGTGTAGCTGGTCTTGCATCGAATAAAATAGATAAAATATCAGCATCGAAAATATAATCTTCCAAAACAGGAATTAAATCTCCATCTTTCTTCCTAGTACTTGGTTTGAAAATCTTTTTTTCTTCTGGTGATAATCCAAACATACCCTTACCAATATACTCACCATTAAAATCTATCAAAAAGAACTTTGATTTTCGAATTATTTCCTTCTGGTACTGACTTCTGAAAAGCTCTATATATAATTTGTGTAGAGTATTGGATTTCCCGCTACCTGTATTACCAAAAATCCCAATGTGAGAGGCGAAAAAACTATTTATTGGTAGCTTAATCACTTGATTTTCTAGTAACGATTTACCAATGATTATAGATTCATCTTCATTTTCAACACTATAAATTATATTCAGTTCTTCTTGAGTCGTTAATGCCACTTCGTTCCCAATCATCGGAACATATTCACTGGTTACTGAGAACTCACTTGCAGAAATAACTCCTTTGGTTTTTAAATATACGGTCCGGTTAACTGAATCTTTCCTATACCTATTATCAAACTCTGTACTTTTGACGGAATTCTGGTTATCTAAGATTTTTTCACTCGACACACTAGCAATTATTTTAACTTCGTTTTGATGAATGGTTAACAATGCTCCTACCTTCGGCCCAGATATAATATCTCCATGCCATAAGTAATGCGGATCATTAGACATTGAAAACATACCGACTTGAGATATATCTCCGTCAACTGCTATAATTATACCAAGCAACTTTTTATCTTTGCTGCTCATCTTTCACCATCCTCATTAACTGACAAAATTCTAGTCAAATCATCTAGAAAAAACTTTTTCTCTTCCTCATTATTACTTTCATCATTTAGAAAAACGTCTGACGGTTTAATTATCTTTAAATTTGAAGGAATTCCATCAATACCAATGTTATTTTTAAGATTTTCTGTCTCGTCGCTGTAAGTAAAAACATATACCACTAATTCAGGATTTTGCAAAGCTCTCCTAAACATTTTTGCAATATGCTTATCCTGGAATGAAAACCCTATAACCAAAAGTATTGACTGTGGTTTATCGAGTTCTAGTTGGAAAACACGTAACATATCATGAAAATAATTATTAAGAAAAGTATCTTGTCCTTCAAACCCTGTCGGAGGAACAGTCATTGGATTATCGACAACTCGATCACTTACTATCACTTTTTCCCCTATGACGCTCCAGTTTACAGAACCATGTGACTTAATCAGATTTAAAGATGGTATTTCAGAAATATAATTATCATTCAACCCACGATAAGCAACAACTCTATTATAATTGGTCGAGTCTAAAATTCTTTGAAAATAACCATTTGCACCATCATTAAATACCATCCGTTTAAATTGTTGTAGTTCATTGACAGCATTTTCTATAAAAAGATCGTAGTTAGTAGTAAAGATGTTCGCAGACTTTGGTACCTGTCTTGAATTAGAAATATTCAGAAGATTGATAATGCACTCCATAAAATCGATGTATGACTGAGCCGTTAACGAACAAGTACCCCAAAGCTTTGATTGGCTTATTCTGTTGTTTTTATGTGGCTTACATGCTAGTAGCTTACTTACTAATTCTATTCTCTTTATCAACTGCTCATTAGCAGACTCACCAAACCGAGAATAAGCACCCATCAAAGGTATTGCAGGAGTGGAGCAACCTGAACCAATTAGAACGTTTAGTTGTTTTGTAAGAGCGAGTTTCTTTATTTCTTTCGCTAAATCTTCATTCAGTTCATATATCATCCTCTACACCTCCTCAAATCGCATAGCCAAGTTCATAACGCTAGAGCTTGCTTTTATTTCGCCAGCTGGGATAAATACATATTTCCATGCCTTATAGCCATTCTCTAAGCACCATTTGGTTGCATGAGCACAGTATTGAATTGCACGTTCTTTCTTGGCAATAACATCTGCATCCTCAAGCATATTTTCACCTTTGACTTCAACTAGATAAATCGTCTCATCAGTTTCAACTACAAAGTCTGGCTCATATCTCTTGCCTCGATTGTAGTAAATCTTAAATTCATTCGCATTTGGTCTGAGCCAATTAACTACATCGGAATCATTTTCTAACACTCGAGCGAAGATAAGCTCTGGTCTACTATCAAATTTAGCTTGAGCAAAGACCCCTTTGCGAATACCATCGAATAGATTGCTGGTTAATGCTCCTTGTGGTTCCTCAAAAAGCTGTCTAATAACCTCGTACTGGTATCTTGTAGTAAGGTTAGTCTTCTGAACATCCACGACTTCCTCTTCAATCTCTCCAGAAGAGAAGTAAAAGTGGTTTGGCAGAATCATCTGTTTATAAATTTTACCGACTATATCTCTCTTATTCATCATGATGATGTTCTTCATACCATCTTCGCCATAGCGACCCTCATAGTGTTCTTTAACCTGAGAAATCAGTTTGAACAAGAGGGAAGAGCACTTCTCATAATCAATCTCAGATTTTTCTCTTAAATCTTTTAGCAATTCTTTTTCAACAAGATAAGAAGAAAAGTCAATCATTTCCCCTTGGATTAAGGAACGTTCGCTAGTATTCTCCAGGTTTTGAATTAATAATTCCTCTCGAACTGGTACATGAGTGAACATACTAAGATCTAAGTCAAAGTCAACAAATTCATAGGTTTCAGCCCCTGCTCCAATCACACTAAGAATTGGTATAGGGATAAACTGACTGGCAACATCAGCTCTGTATTCTGCAGTTTTCTCTTCAACATACCATTCTAAAGTTTGACCGTTCTCTATAAATAAGAATCCTACTTGTTCGTGTTTTTTAACCTCTTCAACAACCTTACGAGTTACCTCTTCCTTTGAAGGAGTAAATCTACGATTAGTATTATCAACAAACGCTTTTTCAACCTCTTCACGAACGATTGTATTTATCTTTTCTACTTGCTCTTTCGTTTCTGTTGTTTCTTCAAGTCCCAATTGAGAAAACAAATCTTCGGGAAATTCAGTTGTCGATTCTGGTTCTTTAGTTGTGAGTTCAGTCTCTTTTACTTTCTGTTTAACCAAATCTTCAACATTTATGACATTACCAGCCTTAAAGATGGAATCTCCCTTTTGTGCTTCTGTAAGGATTTCCTCAAACTTGTCATGAGCAGTAAGCATTACGGAATCAACATTTTGAACACCTGTTCTTTGACCAAATGGAAGTCTTAGTCCTCTGCCTACCATCTGTTCACGAAGAATTTTTGAAGTGGCAGTCCTAAGTGGAACAATGGTATAGAGATTATTTACATCCCAACCTTCTTTGAGCATATCAACATGAATCACAATTTCTATAGGATTGTCATGTTCTTCTACCTTTTGAAGCAAATCAACAGCCCCCTCTTTTTTGGCTTTTGGAAGATTTGAGTGAATAAGAAGAGTCTTGTATTGATAATTACCATTAGAAAACGCTGTGCTCGTAACATAGTTATAAATTTTGGTGGCATGGTCAGTATCTTTACAAACTACCATCATAAATGGCTTTACAACCTTCTCATTGTTATCTAAACCATAAATTTCTAGTTCTTGTTTGATTGTTTCATGACAAAGCAGACCATCGGATAACATTGTATGGTCTAATTCATCTTCACCAAAATTCTTAAAATCAATATCTTGCCTTGTAACTGCATAAGGAGTCCTTGTATATCCGTCTGAAATAGAAGCAGACAGAGGATATTCGTAAACAGCGTTCTTAAAAGGAACTTGTTTTGAACCTTTGTTGTAATAAGGTGTTGCTGTAAGCTCTAAGCCAAGTATCGGGTTCAATTCATTGAGGGATAATGCCCCTCTATCTGCATGGTAATGATGAGACTCATCCATAATCATAACCAGATCATCTAACTGTGATAGTTGATTGAAAAAAGAATCACCTAAATACTCATTGATGGCTCTCATCTTTGCATTTTCTGAATTGAACTTATCGATGTTAAAAACATAGATTTTCACATCAGAATCAAATAAATCAATCTGCTTATCTCTATAATCATCATCAGCAATGATTCTTGGCGGGTTATCAAAACAGCCAACACCATTAAAGACATATTTAGGGTTTGCTGGATTGCCTAAGTCTTGTTTGAGCTTGTCATACACGATTTTACCAGGAGCAACAACAAAGAAATTCTTCACTCCATAATTCGTATATAGGTAAGTGATAAAAGCCCCCATCAGCCTTGTTTTACCAACACCTGTAGCCAAAACAAAAGCTAATGACATGAAGTCCCTTTCAAAATCAGTGCAGATAGGATAACGCTTCTTGACTTCTTCAAGAGCAACTTCTAAGTTCATATTCTTAGTTGGGTGAACATAGTTGAAAATGTCATCTAAAATCTCTAAGGCTCTTCTTTGAGGTTTACGAAGTGACATAACACCGCTGATGTAATCAATGGTGTACTGGTCAAAATTATTCATCACATTCATCCTCCTCGTCATCTTCATAAACAGGAGGATTTACAATATTCAAATTGTAATCTTCTTTTCCAAACTCACATTTTTCAAGAAGCATTTGAGGAATCTTCTTTACCTTGATATTAGAGAATTGATACTCTGCCTTCTGGTCATAGGACTTACAAGCAATAATCAAGAACTCACCATCTTCCATTGACTCATGGATACCAGACAAAAAGTTCACATCAATATGCCTTGTAGTTACGAATAAAAATGATTTTTCATTTCCTTTTGCTTGCTTCCAGAAGTATTCTTCTGATGGATAGAATTCAAAGCCTTCATGAAGTGCAACAGCACTGGCAAGCATTTCAGCACTATAATCTTTATTAATGATTGGCTCACCAAAAGCATCTGTATTAATAAGGGTTGGAGCTAGTTCATAGAAGCGATAACCTCCCCCACCTTGCCAATCGACAGACTTTGTAATACCACCTTTATCAAAGCCATCAACAACCTTGTCCAGACGAACCTTGCAATGAGTATATGCATGATTTCCCATCTCGATACCAATCCATCTACGATTCATTTTATGGGCAACTGCTGCTGTTGTGCCCGAACCTAAGAAAGAGTCAAGAACAATATCCTTTTCGTTACTTCCGAGCGTTAGAACTTGTTCAATTAAGCGTTCAGGTTTTGGTGTAGAGAAAACATCATCTTTGTCTACTTGTTTAACTTCCTTCTTGGCTTCTTGATTGTCACCAACTTCATCCCTGAACCAAAGAGTTGTTGGTACAAACCCATTTTGTACATCAGTAAGAAATCTTTTAAACCTAGGAACATTGTCACCTTTAGCTCCAAACCATATTCTGTTGTCCTCAATTAGTTTATTCATTTTGTCTTGTGAAAATCTCCAAGAGGTTCCTGGTGGCGGTGATACAACTCTCCCAGATGGAGTTATTATGGGATAAATATCTTTTTCATTTGGCGTTTTTGCATGACATGGACCCGAAGCCCAAACCCCTCTAGGGTCATTGTCTGGATTTGTATATCCTTTTATGCTTTCTTCAGTTCTGGGCAATAAATTCGGCTTCCATATTTCTTTGATTTTTGCATAAACCAATATAAAATCATGGTTATCTGAAAACCATCTCGCATCGTTTGATCTGGTATGTTTTTTGTGCCAAATTACTGTGTTAACAAAATTATTCCTTCCAAAAATCTCATCACAAAGCACTTTCAAATAATGCCCTTCATCATCGTCAATGCTTATCCAAATACTTCCGTCATCTGAAAGAAGATTTCTTAGTATTTCTAATCTTGGCTTAATTAAACTCAACCAAGTCGAATGCTCCAAATTGTCATCGTAATGTTCGAAGGCACTGCCTGTGTTATAGGGTGGATCCAAATATATACATTTCACCTTGCCAGAATATTTCTTTTCTAAGGCTTTTAGTGCAAGCAAATTATCACCGTGAATCAAGATGTTTTCGGTGTTTTCGTCATGCTCTGTATTTGAAAGTTCTTTGTTTTCTATTAATAATCTTGGCTCTACAGAGATTTTATCTTCTTTGCCATACCAAGTTAATTCCAGTTTATTCGCCATTCCATCTCCACCTTATTTCTTCGTTTTTCGTTTTGTATTTTTGGGTTCATCATCAAAATCCACTACCATTTTTTCTATTTTATGACCTCTTTCTTCAATCATTTCTCTATAGGCTAAGAAGTCATCTTGCATTTGTGCTCGGTCGATATATTTCTTGTAAGAGGTACTTGAGCCATTTTGACGATTGAATTTATAGTTTTCATCCATGCTATCCGGCCAGTTAGCTTTCCAGTCCTCATATTCTTCCCACGTGATTTCCTCATCCATGAAGCGATTTTGCATCTGCCTCCAAGCATTCAGAGCTTGATCCATTTTTAGTATGTTATGTCCTAAGAAAGCAACTGTATGGATTTCTGTATCGGCCATTCTAGATTTACCGATTGCTATTGGGATTGAATCCTCAAGCTTAAACAGTAGCCTAACCACTTCGTCAAAATCATAGGGATACACTGGATCTTTCAAGTATTCAGGCTTTACATCTAAAGCTTCAGCAATATTCCCCAGAGTATCGTCTTTGGGGTTCCTCATATCTAACTCATATTGTCTGATACGGACATCACTTAAATTCACTTTGTCCCCTAATATCTTTTGGGTTAACCCACGTAATTCTCTGAATTTTTTAAATAAATATCCTGAAGCCATAAGACATCCTCCTTATACGAAACATATTTGCTACTTATATTCTAACCGCTAAGGCAACAAAAAACAATAAAAATCTACAAAAAGCAAAAAGAAAATAAAAAAGCATTGACAGAAACAAATATGCTACATATAATCGTAATCAAGCAGAAACAAAAATGTTCCGCTCAAGAAAGGAGGAAAGCACAATGGAGAAATTATTCCTAACTTCTAGAGAAGTAGCCGATATACTAAACGTTTCGCAGCAAAAAGCTTATCAAATCATTCGTGAACTGAATGAAAAGCTTGCTGAGCAAGGCTTTCTGACTCTTAGGGGGCGTATCAACAAACAGTATTTTATGGAACAAATTTACAAGGCAAAGGAGGAAAAATAAATGCCAGCTTACAAAGATAAAAAAGCAGGGACTTGGTATGCCTCGTTCTACTACAAGGACTGGGACAACCAAAGCCATAAGAAAATGAAAAGAGGATTCCTAACTAAGAAAGAAGCCACCACTTTCGAGAGAAACTTCACCATCAAGATGTCTGGTTCTCTTAATATGACCTTTGAAAATTTCTATGAGCTATACAAAGATGATATCAAAGAAACGGTTCGGCTAAATACATGGATGAGTAAAGAGCATATGATTACCACAAAAATCTTGCCTTTCTTCGGAGAACTCAAAATGAATGAGATAAAACCTGTGACTGTAAAGAAATGGCACAATGTTTTATTGTCGATGGAAAACGCTGAAGGAAACACCTATAAGCCAACCTATCTCAAAAGCATTCATGCCCAGCTCAGTGCAATTTTTAATCACGCCGTTACCTTCTATGGATTAAGACAAAATCCATGTAAAGTTACTGGTCGTATTGGAAAAAGAAAAAGTGATGATGAAGTTGAATTTTGGACAAAGGAAGAATATTTAAAGTTTTCAGAAGCCGTTAAGGATAAGGACATTTCATTCTATGCCTTTGAAATTTTGTACTGGACTGGAATCAGACTTGGCGAATTGAGAGCTTTGACCAAACCTGATTTTGATTTTGAGAAAAAGACGATGAGAATCAGTAAATCAACCCAAACCATTCAAGGTAAAGAAGTCGTGACCGACCCCAAGACAGCCAAAAGCAAGAGAACAATAACATTGCCAGATTTTTTAGTTGATGAGCTAAAAGACTACTTCCTAAAAATTGAATACTTTGAAGATGAAGTTCCCATATTTCCAAAATGCAAGAGCTATTTCAACAAAGAAATGGATCGTGGAATTAAGATTGCTGGCGTTAAAAGAATCAAGCTTCATGCCCTTCGTCATAGCCATATATCACTACTAATTGAAATGGGATTCACCCCAGTAGATATTGCAGCTAGAACTGGTCATGAAAGTCTCAAGGTGCTCATGGACTATGGTCATATGTTCCCCAATAAGCAAGTCGACATGGCAAATAGGCTAAATAAGGAGACTGGCAATGAAAGCTCCTAAATTCCCAAGCTACAAAGAAGTAGTTGAAAAGAAAAAACCACAGGCAGAAAGGCTTACAAAAACCCAGTGGAAAGCTTTAGAAGAAAATAAAAATGAGATTCGTAAAGAGCAACACAAAAAATCTGATAAAAACAGAATTCTCTCCACGACCATTGCCTTTAGAGTTTCTGAGGAAGATAGAGAAAAGATATTTGCAAAGATTGCTCTATCAGGACTTTCAAGGCAAGAGTATATGACAAAGGCGATTCTATCAGCACCAGTTGAAGTAGTAGCAACCCAAAATGTCATTGATAGATGCCAAAGTGGAATCCTATCCATTTATGAAGAACTCTGTCGATTGAGCAGTTACAAGGATTTATCAGAAGCTAAGCAAAGTGAGTTAGAAACCATACTAGAGATTATAAAAGCAGCAATAAAAAACGCCCCCAGCACCTAAGCGGAGGGCAAGATGGAAGTACACTTGGTAAACCATCCCTAGACAAGATTAGTTTACCAGCTTGTACCTCCATTAGCAATAAAAACAGGAGGAACAGATGAAAGAAAAACTAATAAATCAATATCAAAAAAACATTCCAAAAGAATTACAAGACAGCCCCCAGTGGGTTGTCTTTAAAAAAATACCACGCACAAACCGATATGGTGAAACAAAAATCGCTAAAATTCCAATGAGTGCATTAACTCTTTCTGCCAGTGATTGGAATAGCAAAAAGATGTGGACAAGCTTTGAAGAAGCACTTTCTGTGCTAGTTCATTCAGAAGTTGATGGTCTTGCATTTGTGCTTTCAAGTGATGATCCATTTGCATGTATTGACCTGGACCATTGCCTTGAAAATGATTCCCTAAACCTACTATCAAAAGCAATCATAGAGACCTTTACGGGCAGTTATATGGAGCTTTCCCAGTCAAAAGAAGGTATTCATATCTTTTGTAAAGGACGAGTGCCAGGTAACATTAATAGCCAGGTCAATGGTATTGAAATCTATCAAGATAACCATTGCATTGCCATGACTGGTGATGTCGATTCAAGGCACTTAAAAGGCTCAGGAGCATTAATAGATTATGACAAGGAACTGAATCAACTATACCAAGATTACGTACCCAAATACGAGCATAAGCCTATTACTGCCTATTCAACTAACACAGGAGAGATACCCGATGCAATAACCATTGTTGAGACTATGTGCCATTTCAACCAACGAGCCAGAGAACTCTTTTATGGTTCAAATCTAAGTGGCGACTGGAGTAAGGATGACTTTACTCTACTGCTACTCCTTAGAAGCTTTACGCATGGCAATAGTCAGCTGATGGAGTCGATTTTCCTACAATCTGCCCTCAGTCGTTTGGGTGAAGGAAGCAAGCGAAACAATGAAGCTTCCTATCTGAAATATCTAAGGAAAAGCATCCAAAAAGCAAATCAAATTGGTCACCAAAACTTCTGGGATTACCAGTTTATGAAGCCGCAACGAAAGGAGCTTAGCCGATGAAATCCTATACCATTGAAACAGCCTTTGACGTTGGTGATAAGTTCATTGTTGATAATCTGATTGCTAGAAAGAGCATTACCCTCATCGTTGCTTCACCTAAAAAAGGAAAGACAGCTTTAGGACTTAATCTCGGACTTTGTATCCATGAAGGTGTTGATTTCCTAAATCAAGTAGTCAAGAAAACAAAGGTTGTCTATTACTGCAATGAACTTTCTGGAAGCCTCATTCAAGAGCGAATCAAGAGACTGGATATCCCTTGTTCTGCTGATATGAAATTCTATGAGGGAACAAGCTATGTCGACTTTGAAACCTTTGAATCCATCATTAAAAATGATACACAGGAGGGTTATGAAGTCTTTGTCGTTGATACCTTCTCCAAAATCAAATATGACCGAAAGTATAATGCCAACGATTACAGTGACACCTATGAAATCATGGCAAAGTACTATGAGCTAATTGAGAAATATGGCTGCACCTTCATCATGATGTATCATACTAAAAAAGATTCTAGTGTGAAAAGTGTCAGCGAAAAAGTGATTGGCTCTCAAGCGTTATCTGGTTCAGTTGATACCATCATTGCCATTGATAAGCCATCGGAATTTGATACTGAATTTAAGCTGGATGTCACAAGCCGCTTGTTTGAATCCAAAGCCTATCAAGTCAAAATTAATCCGCAAAGAAAGATCCTTGAACTGGATCAAATCGACCCAATTGAGTCCCTTGAACCATCTATTCAAAGACTAGTGCAGGCGATGCCTAAGATTCATGAGTTTGAAGGAACCATTGTCGATATCTGTTCTAAGATTAAACTCGACATTGAAAGTCCTCAGCAGTTTGGCAAAACGATTCAGAGAAATAAAGATGTGCTAAGTAAGAATGGCATCACAGTAACTTCTAAACGCAGCAAAAACAACAACATCTATTCCATTAAGTATCTGCCAGAGGATGTAGTGTACTAATTACCGTGAAGACCGTGCATACCGTTCAATGTTTCCCTATACCCCGAATGTCGCACGCTCTGCACGGTATGAACGGTAAATCATGAGGGAGTCCTATTTATGGGCTCCTTTGTGCTAGTCCTATTTGAAAATGAGAAAATCAATTTCAGATACTTTTAGTTGATAGCAAGCATATACTTTTTGACCGCAGTCTCAAAAGTAGGCTTGAAATTTGCACCAAATTTATTAATCAGGGACACCCTGAAACCCAAAAACAAAAAGCTAGGAGGAAATATATATGACCAATGTAATTAAGAGAACCAATAATCATACCGTTCATTTCATGGTAAACGAAGAAGAAATGGAAGAACTAAACAGACGCTTCAATCGTTCTGGTTATAAAACCAAAAGAGAATTTTATCTTGATTCCATCATGAAGAATCGAATCATCAGCATTGATGTAAGTGGTGAGTTTGCAAAAGAGCTCCGAGAACTTCAATCGCTCGTAAGTCGTAATGCTGCTAACATCAATCAGATTGCAAAGCACACTAATACATCTGGCTCTATTGAAAAAATAATGCTTGAAAATATTCAAGAAATTCTACAAAAGGAAATTCAAATGCTCTTTGAGTTTCGTTCTATGGTATCGAATAATTTGATTAGTGAGATTGTCGGATAATGGCTGTTACATCAATCCATCCCATCAAAACAACACTCAAGAAAGCAATCGATTATATCTGCAATGCCGATAAAACTGCTGATGAAATCTATGTCTCTACGCACCTCTGTAGCCGTGAGTATGCGGATAAAGAATTTGAGCTGACCAGGAAACAATTTAACTCTAGAACAAAGACACTGGCTCATCATTTGATTCAATCTTTTGTGCCAGATGAAGTTAGTTTTGAAGAAGCACATCAAGTAGGCTTAGAACTTTGTGAATTGGTTTTAGGTGGTAAGTATGAGTACGTGCTTGCCACCCATATCGACAAAGATCATATCCATAATCACATCATTTTCAATTCGATCGATGTTGACGAGGGCAAGGTTTACCACTCCTACTATGGTTCCTATATGAACATTAGAAATCAAAGTGACAGGCTTTGTCAGGAACATCATCTCTCTGTGCTAGATTCAGAAATACAGGCTGATATTGAAGCAATCACCAAGAGAAAATTCACCAATTGGTATGACTGGAACACCGATAAGCAAGGTTCGAATTTTAAAAGTAAGCTACAAAAAGATATCGACAAGACCATCGAAAAATCAACGAGCTGGGATGAATTCCTGAATGCCATGATGAAGCTTGGTTATGAAATCAAGCCAGGCAAATACATTGCCTTTAAGCATATGGATAAACAAAGGTTCACTCGTGCCAAAACACTTGGTGATGATTATACGGAAGCAGAGCTACGAAAACGCATAGAAACACCACTAGCACAAAGAACAAAGAATTTGGACTCCATTGTTGATACCGAGAACAATGAGAAGATTAAAAACAGTCCTGCTTATAAGCACTGGGCAAGTAAACATAATCTTAAAACTGCTTCATCTTCTGTCATTCAAATGCGAGATCTAGGTTTTAATAACCGAGAAGAATTAGGCAGGGCAATTCATAAACTTTCTTTTGATAGAAATGAAATCAAACAAAACTTTGACCACCTAACTCAAGAGCAAAAAGACATCAAGGAAATCATCAAGCATATCCAGGTCTGTATGGAAAGGAAAGCCCATTATGATGGTTACAAGAAAAATCCAACCGACAAAATCTTCTACATGATGAACAAGAGTGGCATTGAAGCTTATGAAAAATCAGAGGAACAAATTGATTTCTTTATCAAGAAATATCCTCATCTAAAAACACTGGTAGAAAGTGGCACGATAGACAAATCGGTCTTTAAAAAGCTCAACAGACAGCTAGATAAGTTACAAGCTCAGCGTGAGCAACTGGCAGACGGACATAAGGAACTCGGCAAGGAATTCAAGCAATTAAAGCAGATTGAAAAGAATTTCGATGATTATATGAATCAAGAAAAATCTGAACCTACCAGTATTCTAAAAGAGATTCAGAAACATAAAGAAGCTGATCAGGAACAAAAGAAATCTAAGGATAAGAAACTAACACAAGAGGAACGATGATACGAACTTCTTCAAAAAAGCACATAGACCAGAAGCAAGACTTCAAAATCTATGTGCTATTTCTTTGATCTAATTAAAAAATCAATACAAATTCAACAACTCCCTTTTTAGGTCGTTTTTTCGAATTTTAGTATCATTGCGACTTCAATTTCCATAATTTTTGAGTCGCCAAGCTCTGAAAGCCTTTGATTACAAGGCTTTTTATAGCAGTAATAAATTTGTTACTTCACTCCCACTCAATGGATCCAGGTGGCTTTGGCGTAATATCATAAACAATTCGATTGATACCAGAAACCTCAGCAACAATCCTGGCAGAGATTTTCTCCAAGACATCATAAGGAATCCTAGCAAAATCAGCCGTCATCCCATCCGAAGAATGAACCGCACGTAAAGCTAAAGTATACTCATAGGAACGAGCTCCCTCACGGATACCAACCGTCTTATTATTCGTAAGCACCGTGAAATATTGCCAGATCGAACGATGAAGATTCGCCTTCTTCAACTCTTCTCGGAAAATATAATCACTCTCTTGAACTAGTTTTATTTTATCTTCCGTAATATCACCAATTATCCGAATCCCAATCCCCGGACCAGGAAAAGGTGGACGGAAAATAAGATCATCCGACAAACCAAGTTCCAAACCAACCTCGCGAACTTGATCTTTATAAAGCGACACTAAAGGCTCTAAAAGCTTAAAAGGTAAATCCTTTGGTAATCCCCCAACATTATGGTGAGATTTAATTAATTTAGCCTCCTTGGTACCACTTTCTAGGACATCGGCTTTAATCGTACCTTGAGCCAACCATTGAACGCCTTCAATCGATAAAGCTACATTTCTAAACTCCTCAATAAACTGATGACCGATAATCTTTCGTTTCTCTTCCGGATTGGTAATGCCTTTTAGCTTTGATAAAAAGCGCTGCGAAGCGTCGACATAAACAAAATTCATCTTATCATCTCGGCTAAAGGTCTTGATTACTTGTTCTACTTCACCCTTACGCATCAATCCGTGATTGACAAAAATGGCGGTCAGTTGAGTACCAATCGCTTTCCTCAATAAGGCCGCTACGACCGAGGAATCGACACCACCGGACAAACCTAAAATAACTTGATCGTCCTTTACTTCTTCTCGAATTTCTTGGATTTGATTCTCAATCCATTGTCTTAGTTCTTCTCTAGTCATAATAGTTTGGTGATTTCTTGATGTTACTGACATCGTGTGGATGGCTTTCATGTAAACCATTGTTGGTGATAATGACAAAGCGCGCATTTTGTTGTAATTCACTGATATTCTTACAACCACAATAGCCTAAACCAGAACGTAAACCACCGGTTAATTGATAAACCACATCCTTAACCGGACCTTTATACTTAACCGTAGCTTCAATGCCTTCAGGAACTAATTTATTAAGCTCTTGAACACCACCTTGGAAATAGCGATCGCTCGAACCCCGTTGCATAGCTATTAAAGAACCCATGCCGACGTAGGACTTAACCTTTTGACCATAAACTTCCATAACCTCACCAGGAGTCTCTTCACAACCAGCAAACAAACCACCAAGCATGATACAATCCGCCCCAGCCCCTAAGGCTTTAACAATATCGCCCGATTGTTTAATACCACCATCAGCTACCACACCAACTTTATACTGATTAGCGATTTGAACCACATCGTTGATAGCGGTTAATTGAGGAACACCGACCCCAGAAATAATACGCGTCGTACAAATCGATCCAGGACCGACCCCGACCTTAACACAATTGGCGCCAGCATAAATTAAGTCAGTAGCCCCGCTAGCAGAAATAATATTACCAGCCATAATATCTAAATCCGGAAACGCTTCACGAACCTGTTTGACTGAATTAATAACGCCTAAAGAATGACCATGGGCCGAATCCAACGCTACTAAATCAACGCCCGCTTCAACTAAAGCTTCCACCCGTTTCAGCAAATCTTCCGAAACCCCAATGGCGGCACCAACCAATAACCGTTTCTTATCATCAACACTGGCTAATGGATACGATTCAAAATCAACCTCATAAGCCTTCACCCGAGCGACCTCAGCAGCTTGTTGCTCAATTGTCATATTCTTATGGATAATACCCAATCCGCCTAATAAAGCAAGATTAAGGGCCATAGCGTATTCGGTTACCGTATCCATCGCTGCCGATAGTAACGGTATCTGTAGAGTAATCTTTTCGGTGAGCTTGGTTGAAATATCAACTTGCTTAGGCATCACTTCTGAAAATGCGGGTACCAACAACACATCATCAAAGGTATAGCCTTGTTTAATGATCTTACCATTCATCGTATCCATAAAAAAATCCCTCCTAATTTTATGATAGTCTAGCATATTAGCCTTTATTAGTTCAAGATGTGCTATACTACTAGCGGTGAAAAATATGAAAAAAATTAAACTAGCCGCCTTCGATATTGACGGCACCTTGATTGCTTCCGGAACTCGTACCGTAAGTGAAAAATCCAAACAAGCGATCCAAAAACTAAGAGAAAACAACATCCAAATTCTCGTAGCCACCGGACGGATACCAACCATCATACAGGACGATATCCATAAGGTTTTAGCTCCGGATTTTTATGTAACCATAAACGGACAATTAGTAGTAGACAAAAATCTCGATACCGTATCGGCACGACGACTCAACCCGAAAGAAGTCCAATTCTTAATCGATTACGCCAAAACTCATGAAATAAACGTCGGCTTAAAATGGGAAAAAGGCATGAAAGTACTACGTAATTTTGAAGACTTCGCGCGTGTTTATTTATCTCAAGATCCCGATAAACTAGAATTTCTATCCGATATTAGCCAACAAGCTGAAATCGATGTTGAAAATGTCTATGGTGTTTTCTTTATCGGAAAACCAGATATCGTAAAAGCTGTCGAACCAAGACTACAACATCTTGTACTTAGTCACGCTTATGGAGATGCCTATGAAGTCTTTGATCCACTAGTTTCAAAATCCGGTGGAATCCAAGATGTCCTTGAGCATTATAATATTAGCTGGGACGAAGTCATTAGCTTTGGCGATGCCCATAACGACATCGATATGCTGAAATCTTCCGGAATTGGCGTAGCCATGGGAAATGCTACCGCCGAAGTTAAATCGGTGGCCGACTACATTACCGACTCGGTTCAAGAAGATGGCGTCTATCACGCCTTAAAACATTTTAATTTAATTTAAAAATAGCGACCTCATCCAAGGTCGCTATTCTATATTTGTCCAGGCAGGAACATCTTCGTTTCTTCGAACTAATATGGTCTTTTGAAAAGCGGTTTGATTTAAAAACTCTAAAATTTTCAATACCTCATCTTCGTTACAACCTGATAACAATTTGACATCCAATTCTTTAACTAAGATATCGGCACATACCACAATCGCATCCACTCGGCTATGAGATAAAGAGCCGCTAAATACACCAATTCGTTTCTGTTTGATATCCGTATCCGGGTCTACCAAATACCCATACTTTACCGGATACACTAAATTAGGATATTCAGGGTGTTCATCGTTTATCTCGCGCTTATGGACATAATCGAGCGAGACCATGAGCGCATCAATCTTTTGCCAGAAAAATGCATTATTTTCTAAATATATCATTTCTTCCATCCTTCTACTCTATACATTATAATGGAGATGAAAACATTTGTAAACCAATAGGAAATATTTACATTGACTGAATATTTCTTACATTATTATAAACATTGCAGAGCTAATTCAAGTTTGATATTATAATTAAGTATAAACATACAAGGAGAGAGTTTATGAAAGAAATGATTAAAGAATTTAAAGAATTTATTTCAACAGGTAATGCCCTTGATCTTGCTATTGGTGTGGTCTTCGGTGGTGCTTTCGGTGCTATTGTTAACTCTTTAGTTAACGATATCTTTATGCCTCTTGTCGGTATGATACTTGGTGGAACTAATATTTCCGGTTGGGGCTTTTCGGTTGGTAGTGCCTACATTAGATATGGCGCCTTCCTACAAAGTATCGTAAACTTCGTACTAATTGCCTTCTTACTATTCTTAATTGTTAAGAGCGTCAACAAAATGCGTAAGAGTAAAGAAGTCGTTGAAGAAGAAGTACCGGTCAAAACGGATGAAGTGGTTCTATTGGAACAAATCCGTGATTTACTAAAAAACAAGTAAGCCATAAAAGATTGATGAAAGTCAATCTTTTTTTAATAGGTTAGCGTAAGGATTATTAAATTTTTAAGAATATGATAAAATTGACCTATGAAACGTAAATTAACAACCATCATCGGAATCATCCTCATTCTCATTGGACTGGTGATAGCGGCCCTGCCCTATTTTCAGTCCTACGTCATGCAGCGGCAATCCCAACAAATCCTAGAATTGGTCGAAGAAATCTCTGCCGACGAAATGGAAAAAAACCAAAGCAGCGAAGCCGAGCATGATTGGAGCCAAATCGAAAACATCGGTTTCGATGATTTTGATCCGATTACCGAAGCTCTAACGGAACTCAATATTATTGAAGTCAGTCGAAGGCTCAACTACAATAAAGACGGAACCTTTAGAAAAGACCAGCTTATTGGTCAAATCGTCATTCCCGATTTATCGATTAATCTAGCGTTATTTTCTGGAATTACTAACGGTAATTTACTCTATGGGGTATCCAATATGAAACCAAACCAAAAGCTGGGTGAACGCAATTATGCGATTGCTGGACATATTGCCTATTCCTTTAATACCTTATTTACTCATTTACCCAACGCTAAAAAAGGGATGATTGTTCGTGTCACTGATAAAAAGAATATCTATTACTACAAAATCTATGAAACAAAAATCGTAGATGCGAGTGCTGTCTACATGGTCGAAGATCGCGAAGCTAGCAAACGCGGCAATCCAATCATTAGCTTGATGTCCTGTGTACCGCGAAAAAATCATTTAAGATTCTTCGCGCTCGGTGATCTAGTTGACGTCCAACCCTACAGCAACGAAGCCATGATAACCAAAGAGGCGGATTCATATTAGAATCGGCCTCTTTTTTTAATCAAATTTAAATAAATCCGTCGAATAGTAACGGTCGAAACTATCCGGTAAGATGACCACCACATTCTTATCGAGATACTGATCTTGCTGAGCGAGTACAATAGCTGCTTCTAACGCCGCCCCCGAAGAGATACCAACCCCTAGCCCTTCAATTAAAGCAAATTGACGGGCTCGCTCGAGCGAAGCATCAACACTGACAGCCATCACCTTATCATAAATAGAAGTATCCAAAATATGTGGAACAAAACCAGCCCCTATCCCTTGGATACCATGAGGCCCGGCCGTACCTTGACTAAGTACTGGTGATTTATCCGGCTCCACCGCCACGATTTCTAAATTGTTCAAACGCTCACGTAAATATTTTCCCGCTCCGGTAATAGTACCGCCGGTACCAATACCCGCAACCAAGACATCAATTGCACCATCCAACTGTTGATACAATTCAGGACCCGTAGTTTCATAGTGAATCTTCACATTCGCTGGATTCTCAAACTGAGCCGCAATGACAATCTTTTCGTCGGCGGCTTTCATTTCCAGAGTTTTTTCGATAGCCCCTTTCATCCCCAACGCTACCGGCGTTAAGATTAAATTAGCCCCATAGGCTTTTAAAAGATTGCGCCGTTCAATACTCATCGACTCCGGCATAACCAAGGATACTTTTAAGCCCAGCGAACGACCCATGCTGGCTAAGCCTATTCCGGTATTACCAGAAGTGGCTTCGACAATATGAGAATCCGGTTGGATCGTACCATCCTTGATTCCTTCTAATAACATCGATTTAGCCAGACGATCTTTAACCGAACCGGTAGGATTAAACATTTCCAATTTCACATAAAGATTGGCCTTAAGATTTAAGGCTTTCTTTAAAGCCTGGGCTTCTAAAAGCGGGGTATTACCCACAAAATCAATCACATTCTTAAAATATTTCATTTAATTATTACTCCTTAACGCTTTAATGGTAACAAAAACGATGCTTATTTAGCATCGTCGTGCTCTGTATTAGGTAATTTTGTAAGTTGAATTCGCTCAATATAGTGAGATGAAACATCTAAAATCTTAAACTCATATCCATTATACACAATTGTCTTATTTATATCATCCGCCGTCGGTAAATGACCAATCGTCCCGACTATAAACCCGGATAACGTTTCATAATCGTCTAAAGGCAAATCGATGAAAATCATTTGTTCAACATGGTCTAAAGGCACATCCCCATCGATTAAAAACTGATGATCATTGACCTTTTCGATTTCTAAATCTTCTTCGACATCGTATTCATCGAAAATCTCACCGACAATTTCTTCAAGTAAATCCTCAATCGTAACTAATCCAGCCGTCCCACCGTATTCATCAACGACTATCGCAATATGAATTTTCTTCGATTGTAAATCATAGAATAATTCATCCGTATAAATGGAATCAGGGACATAATAAGCTGGACGCATAATATCACGAATATCAAAATCGTGAAACACGCCATCCTTTTGAGTTTTTAAAATATCCTTTAAGTGGATGACACCAACAATACTATCAATCGATTCTTCATAAATCGGATAACGACTATAAGGTTCATTAAACAGAAATTCGCGAATCGCTTCCGGACTCGAATTAATATCAATGGCTTTCATATCGGTACGGTGCGTCATAATATCGGTAACCGGTTGATTATCGAAATTAAAGATATTAAAAATCATGGTTTTTTCGTTCTCGCGAATATTACCTTTTTCTTCACCGACATCGACCATCATCCTAATTTCTTCTTCGGTGATAATCTCCGTATCCTGATCTGGATCAATCCCTAGTAATCGGACAATTAAATTTGTTGAAGCCGATAGTAATTTTACAATCGGTGAAGTTAATTTAGATAAAATATTAATTAAATGAACCACCGCATAAGAGATTTTCTCCGCATAGGCCATACCGATGCGTTTCGGAACCATTTCCCCAAAAACAATCGTAAAATACGATAAAATCAAAGTCACTACAACCATCGCTATTGGCTTAAACGTAGCCGCCGATAAATTAGGGAATTGGGTTTGAGCTAAAGTAATTAAGCGATCACTAAAGGCGTCGGATGCCACCGCAGAGGATAAGAAACCAGCCAAAGTAATACCGATTTGAATCGTTGAAAGAAATTTATTAGAATCTTTCAATAAATTGTACAACAAAATAGCCTTCTTATCGTTGTCGTCAGCTTTTACCTTTATTTTATTATCATTTAAAGAAACAAACGCAATCTCGGACATGGAAAACAACCCATTTACCAAAGTTAAAATAACGATTACTACTATCTGAGTTAACATTTCAAAGTTCCCTCAATTTCTTTTTTGTTTACAATCGTTGTTAGCTGGCACCTACACGGGTCAGGGGTTTCCTTCATTTCACATACTCCTTTTAATTCCAGTTTATTTTAAACAAGTCTCTTAATTATGTCAATCATAGCACCACTCAAATAAATTCACTCCATCGCTTAATATGATAAAATATACCCAAAGGAGTGTCGAATATGTTCCAAGAACCTAGTTTCTTAGTATTCTTATTGGTAGTAGCCTTAATTATCTTATTTTTATTTTCGCTACTTCAGAACTATTACCTCTTAATTAATCAAAATCGCTTTAGTCTGCTCAAAGAAATAGATGATCAAAGAGCCGCGGTCGTTTTAAACCTATTTTCTAAAAAAGATCAATTAATCTTGATGTTTAAAATAGGAAAGATCGCTATGGTATTACTTTCCGCTTACCTATTTCTAAAACTTTTACCGGCTTGGGGCTTAGTGATTTTGTTTTTGATTCTCTTAGTTTTTACCGAAGTTTTAACGTTAGTATTATCAAAAGTTAAATCAACCCATGCGATTCTCAAGTTTGCTGGGTTGGCTAACTTCTTATACTATCTAAATCTTCCTTTAATTTTCTTGTTAAGTACGATTCAAAAAAGCATGGTTCGTATACTCAAACCTCAAGTTGAAGATATCCTAGCTGAACAAGAGCTCTTAACCATGGTCGATCGTGCCGAAACCAGTGGAAAATTACCGGAAGCGGAAGGTGAATTAATCCGTCGTTCGATTGAGTTTAAAGATGTCGATATCTCCGAAATCTTTACCCCAAGAGTCGATGTTGAAGCGGTTAACAAAACTTGGGACAAAGCGCGGATTCAACAATTGTTTGATGAAACTTCCTTTTCGCGTTTACCAGTTTATGAAGAATCCATCGATAATGTCATCGGCGTAATCCATGTCAAAGACTTTCAAAAACTGCCAGAAGATGTTTTAACCATTGAATCAATTATAAAACCGGTCGACTTTACTTCACTTAATTTCCCTATCTTCAAACTATTGCGACAATTACAACGCTCAAAGAATCACTTAGCGGTCGTAATTGATGAATATGGAGGTACGGCTGGTATTGTTACTTTAGAAGACATCGTCGAGGAGTTAGTCGGAGAAATCTATGACGAACACGATGATATTGAAGAAGAAGTTCAAATGATTTCGCCCACCACCCATCGTGTCAATGGTTCGATGTATTTAGAAGATTTCTTTGAACAGTTTAATTTCAAAACCGACCCCTTTGAATATGAAACGACCACCGTTGGTGGTTGGGTGATGGACGAACTAGCTCATATCCCAGAGGTTGGCGAATTCTTTCAATTTGAAGACAAACTCATCAGCGTAATTGAAGCCGATGAAAAACGTGTTTTGACCATTCAAATCGATCAAAGCTCAGATGTAGAAAACGAGGACCCTTATGAAAGCAATGACTCTAAATAATTTTATCAACTACCACTATCTCAGTAATATTCAAGCTAATCCCAGTCATACCATGGCTGGATTTGTTGTTAAAAAAGCTAATTTAGCCAACAACAATTACGATTCCACCATCCATCTAACCGATGGTAAAAGGGTTCGCCAACTAACGGCTCTTAATAAAGAATCCAGTTACATTTGGCTCAACGATGAGGACATTCTCTTTCACGCCAGTCGTCAACAAGAAAACAAAGATGAAGCGATGAGTAGCTTTTATCGAATTAATATTCATGGCGGTGAAGCTCAATTTGCTTTTACACTGCCTTTTACGGTGACTTCCCTTGATCTTGTCGATGAGAATACTTTATTAGTAAAAGCAACCATAGACTTAAACCATCCCAACTTTTATAAACTAAGCGAAGAAAAGCGAAAAGTAATCCTTAAAGAAGCGAAAGAACAAGCCTATCAAACCATCATCGATGAAATCCCGTTTTGGCGAAATGGTGGTAGCTATACCAACAAAGAAAGAAATCGTTTATTTTTATACGATATCAAAACCAAAAATATCCAACCACTAACTCCCCCAGCCTTTGATTGTTGGAATTATTATTTAGATAAAGATCAACAAATAATCTATCTATCCGGAGAAACCTACCGCACTAAAGTAAAACTCAAAGAAGAATTCTATACCTATGAAATTAAAACTAAAAAGCTAGAGCGAAGGCTACGCCGCCAATTTTACGATTATCGAGGGTTTTATAAGGTTGCTGGTCAATTAATCGTTGAAGCTAGCGATGGAAAAAACATCGGCCACAATCAAAACTCTAGATTCTATCGTTACGACCAAGCAAACGATCGCCTAGAAGTCATCAGTGATGAGCTTCTCATTGGTAATTCTTTAGGATCAGATATTCGTCTTGGTGGCAGTAGCAAAGTATTAGCTAGCGATGACCAACTCATTTATAATTGCACCATAAATGATCATAGCGAACTGTATCGCCTAAATAAAGAATTAAAAATAGAACCCTATTATCAGTCCAAAGGATCGATCGATGGTTTTACGATCGTTAACGATAAGTTAATAACGATCGAACTAACCAAAACCCCACAGGAACTTTACCTAGTCAATGATCATAAACCTAAACGCTTATCCAATTTCAACCAGGAAGCTATCAAAGATTATTATCTAGCGCCAATTAAAACCTTTAAATTTAAATCAAATCAAGCCAACCTAACCGGCTATGTACTTTTACCCTATGACTATGATAAGACCAAGAAATATCCGGCGATTCTAGATATCCATGGTGGACCGAAAACAGCCTATGGTCCGATTTACTATCATGAGATGCAATATTGGGCGTCGATTGGGTATTTTGTTTTCTTTACCAATCCTCATGGTTCTTCCGGTGTCAGCGATGCCTTTAGTGATATTCGTGGTAAGTATGGCAGTATCGATTATGAAGATTTGATGACCCTGGTCGATGAAGTCCTAAAACGCTATCCAGCCATCGACGAGAACCGTCTCGGGGTTACCGGAGGATCTTACGGCGGGTTTATGACTAACTGGATCATTACCCACACTCAACGTTTCAAAGCCGCTGCCACCCAACGTAGTATTAGTAATTGGTTAAGTTTCTATGGGGTATCGGATATTGGTTATTTCTTTGCTGGTGATCAAAATCAGGGTAGTTTAGATAGTGAAAAAGACCAACAAAAACTCTGGCAACATTCACCTCTGAAATATATTAAAAACGCACAAACCCCTACCCTAATTATTCATTCTGAAAAAGATTATCGCTGTCCAATCGATCAAGCCTATCAGCTATATACCAGTTTAATCAACCAAAATGTCGATAGTCGGATGGTCATCTACCATGAAGAAAATCACGACTTATCTAGAAGCGGTAAACCCAAAGCTCGTCTCAGTCGTTTGAAAGAGATTAGCGATTGGATGGATAAATACTTAAAAAAGGACTTGGATTAATCCGAGTCCTTTTGCATATCTATAATATACTGAATCAAATCTTCGAAATTATCTAAAATCGGATACTTACTTTCCCGATTCTTGGAAGAATCCATGACGATAATGTTTTTTATCCCCGCATTTTCGGCGGCTAATACCCCGATTGGGCTGTCTTCAATGACTAAAGTGCTTTCCGGTTTTGAGTCCAAAAGTTCCATAGCTTTAAGATAAATATCGGGAGCTGGTTTCCCTTCAAAATCACCATTATCAACCAAGACTAGAGAACGGTCAAACCAACGTTCGAGCTCGAAAACTTCAAAGTAGAAGTCCACGTTTTTATCCGGAGCCCCCGTCGCAATCGTATAGGGAATCCGCTGATAATCTAAATAGTCAAATAAGGTATAAGAACCATCAATAAGTTCTAAACCATCACCCCGCTCTTTAAGCATTTGTCGATAAAGTCGCTCTTTGCCTTCGGAATGTTCTTGTATTTCTTCTTTTGTTAAATCTTCGGAGATATATTCTTTTAAAATCTTAGTATTCGATTTACCAAGGATATTGTCACGATATTCCGAATCCGGGATATGTTCTTGAAGCTGAGAATAAAGATATTGCAACCATGATTTTTGATTCTCATAATCATCTTGCAGTAGAGTTCCGTTAAAGTCAAAAATTACAGCTTCAATAGGCATTATTTATCTCCTAAAATTGAATTAGCTAAGGCGGTAGCCAGTTGATTCAAGGACTCCATTTGATCTTCTTTTAATGCCGATTTAATGGTCATTGTATCTTCTAATATGCTAATGTTCTTACCTTTAGCCAGCAAGTCTCTTAATTGTTGTTCCGCTTTTGATCCCCAGCTTAAATTCGTTAACAAAGCCACGGTCCGGTTACTATAGCCGGTATCGATCAAATTCTCGACCAAATGAGCCATCTCGTGATAAAGCCCTGTATTGTAGGTTAAAGCCGTAAATAACGCATGGGAGAAGCGGTGTGCTTGAGCAATAATATGAGAGCTATGAGTATGTGAAACATCAAAGATTTCAATGCTCTTAACCCCGCGGTCCGCAAGTCTGGAGGCGATGATTTGTACCGCCTGTTCGGTATTGCCATACATGGAAGCATAGACTAAAACAATCCCTTGTTGTTCCGGTTGATATTTTGACCAGCGGTCGTATTTATCTAAAAGTAGCTTTAGGTTTTCTTCATCGTTGATGATTGGACCGTGTAATGGAGCGATCATCTTAATCTCTAAATCCGCTACTTTCTTAAACAGCATTTGTACCTGAGCGCCAAATTTTCCAACAATATTGACATAGTAACGACGATACTCATCCATCCAATCGTGTTTGACATCGACTTCTGAAGTAAAGATATTACCATTAAGGGCATGGAAGGTTCCAAAAGCATCGGCGGTAAACCAAATTTTGTTATGTTTTTCATACGAAGTAAATACTTCTGGCCAGTGAACCATCGGGGCCATCATGAATTGAAGTTCGTGGTTGCCTAGGTTTAATGTATCGTTCTCTTTGATAAGATGATAACGGTCGGTATAATGATCGCTATAAAATTGCTCAAAAAAGCTAAAGGTTTTAGCGTTCCCTACCAGTTTTGCTTCCGGGTAAGAGTTTAGAATCGATACAATGTTACGACAATGATCGGGTTCCATATGATGGACGATTAAATAATCTAAACTACGACCATCCAATCCCGCATGAACGTTCTCTAAATACTGTTCCGTGACTGCGGAATCGACCGTATCGAGTAAAGCGGTTTTCTCATCGACAATTAAATATGAATTGTAAGAGACCCCCTGTGTCAGTGGAAACATGTTTTCGAAGCGTTGAATTCGTCGATCACTAGCTCCCACCCAAATGATTGATTCTGTAATATTTCTAATATTTTCCATGCATCCTCCTTTTTAGTTGCAAAGATTAATAATTTTGTGTATGATTATCTAGCAATGCCGCCATAGTTTAATGGTAAAACAGAGCAATGGTAATGCTCAGCTTCCAGTTCAATCCTGGGTGGCGGCACCATTAGTCATCTCGAAGCACGAAAGTGCTTTTTTTAATTGGTTAAACGGTCCTCGTTGGCAATTCGCTCCATGATTAACCCTTGTTGTTGGGCTTGTTCATCAAAGAAATTCTCAACCACCACAAAGCCATTCGTATTAAGAAAGTTCAAAGCTTTGATATTATTGACAAAGACACGAGCGTACATCTTCGAGGTATGATTGGTAAGTTCATCCAACAAGGCTTCTCCGATACCAGCTCTTTGATAATCGGGATGAACATTGATGGCATTCAACATCATCTGCATGTTCAAGGAAGCAAAGCCGACAATCTTACCTTCAATCTCATAAACATAAGTCTTTGATTCCAGCAATTGTTCCACCATGAAGCGCTCGTACTGGGAAGTCCAATAGCGATTGTCAATATCGGGATGACCTTCGATATTGCTCATCAGCCATATTTCCATAACATCGCCTAAATCGGCGGTAACAAAGCGGCGAATCATCGGTTGAACTTTTCGATTAAAGCTTTCGCAACATGAGCCGGTACTATTTGTTGGAAATCTCCTTTATAAAAGGCAATTTCTTTAACCGTCGATGACGAGACAAAAGAATATTCCGGTTTCGAAACGAAGAATACCGTTTCAATATCCGGCGCCAGCATCATATTTGCGGTAGCATTTTGTAACTCGAATAAATAGTCGGTCACCGCTCGAATCCCACGGACAATACCGGTTGCTCCTTTTTTACGAGCAAACTCGACGGTCAAACCATCGTCCGCTTCAACCGAAACATTATCAAACTCACGGATACTTTCTTCAATCATGGCTAAGCGTTCCTCGACCGTAAAGGTCGATTTTTTATGAGGATTTTCCATAATCGCAATAATAACTTCGTCGAAGACCCGAGTCGCGCGGTGGATAACATCAAGATGACCATTGGTTATGGGATCAAAAGATCCAGGATAAATTGCTTTCATCGTTCCTCTTTCTTGTTCTTTATGTAGATATGTTTGATACCTGGGTTACCAGTTGGACGTTCATCAATTTCATAAGCATTTAAGCTTTTAACTAGGGATGATAATTTATAATAGCCGTAATTACGAGGGTCAAAGTCAACCCGTTTTTTACTAATTAAATTGCCCACATCCGCTAAACTAGCATAGCCGCTATCATCGGCTAAATCATTGATGGTGTTATTAATCAGGGTAAGTAGAATCTCACGATCTTTGCTTGAGATCCTCGAGCGTTTCACCTTGGATGGTTCTGGTTGAATAATGTTTAAGTAAATAAAGCGGTCACAGGCTTTAACAAAGGGTGTCGGGGTTTTTTGTTCCCCCATCCCGATGACCAGTTTACCTTCTTCTCGTAAACGTACCGCCAGTTTGGTAAAATCGGAATCCGAAGAAACAATACAAAAACCTTCAACATTACCGGTATAGAGTAAATCCATAGCATCGATAATCATCGCTGAGTCGGTGGCGTTTTTCCCCGTCGTATACGCGAATTGTTGAATTGGCGTGATTGCATTGTCTAATAAGGTTGATTTCCAACCTTCGTTATTCGGTTTGGTCCAGTCGCTATAAATACGTTTCACCGTTGGAATACCGTATTTGGCGACTTCCTCTACGATAGCGGATAAATACTGATAAGAGGCGTTATCGCCATCAATCAAAATCGCAAATCGTAAATCATGTTTTTGTTGTTCCATAATACTCCTTAAAGTTCGTCTAAAATATCGAGCGCAAATTCTTTAAAAATTGAAAAAATACTCGAACTGTATTGGGCATAAGCTAAGTCAACCAAAGAAAGATTTTGAGACTTAATCAGCTCAAAACTATCCGCTATAGAATGGGCGTGTTTACAGAAAAAAGTACCCGATACAAATTTATGACTCGCTTGACTATAGGTTAACTCAATGCCGCCTTCAAAAGCAAATACACTATGGAAATAAGTAATATCTGAAGCATCTTTTTGAATGATAATATCACCTGAAGTATCGCCTGGATTGACTTGCACGAAAGCCGGATCGAGATTGATAACGATGCGGTTTAGCGGCTTTGGTTTTAAGATTTCAATATTATCGTTAAAGCGATAATAGCGATTTAAATCCAACAACTCCCCTTTGACAAAATAGGCATCAACCACCATTTCCTGAGGTTGATTCATGCTATTAAAAGTTAGTTTTAAAGTCTCTTCTTGTTCGTTTAAAACCAGGTTTTCAACTTTTGGATAAAAGTTAATTCCCATCTCACTCAGTCGATCGCGAATGCCATCTCTAAAATAGAGCGAATCGATGGCTAATAAGGCATTCTCTGTTATTAAAACCGAGACTTCACTACCAAAACGTTTCCAAATATGGGCTAATTCTAAAGCTTCTAAAGAATCCATTTCGACCGCAATCCGTTTTGGTAATTCTTGAAAATGAATGATATCACCAAAGCTGAAAACAAAAGGATTCTGATAAGAAGTTTGATAGTATGGACGCCAGGTAAAAATCGCCTTGTCAAAAGCAATGTCATAATCGCGCGCCAACCAGGAAACTTTCAATCGATTTTCACCGACAATTTCAACCATACCGGAAACATAATCGACGCCTCGATCGGCTAATAACAACCGCAGTTCTTGTTTATCGAGAATGGCTTGATTTTGATAATTTAAGATTACTTGCTCATAAAAACTTGCCCGCTCTTCAAAGCTAGGGGTATCATGCTCGCTTAAATCTTTACTAATGTGATAAAGCGTCGAAGTTAAGGGATGATGGATATCAAAACCAGGATGGTGTTGATACATCGTCTTATCATCGATAACCAAGATACTTTTATGTTTATATTCCAGTAATCTTGCCTCTAAATCCTCGGGTATGCCAATAAAAACAATTTCATAATTAGCCATTGTTATCACCGATAACTTGTTTAAAAGCTTCAAACAAAGCCTTGGTATAATCTTTGGTAATCAATTGAACTTCCGTATTAGATGGTTTAATTACCCCACTAATGCCTAAATCTCGAATCGTTTGTGGAACAACGTTTTGCGAGTCGACGACCTTAAGTTTTACCCGCGTCTGACAAGCGCTTACAGCCACTAGATTACTTGATCCGCCGATCGCCGCTAAGACTTTGTTGGATAATTCATCTAAGTTTTGACCGACCAATAAATCCTTTGGTTTCATCTTTAAAATACGATAAAGTCTGAATAGGAAAACCAGTAAAATCAATCCTAGAGAAATCCATAATTGATTCAAAGTCACCATATTCATACTATAAGTAATTAGAAAGAAGGCTACCAAAGCAATCGTTAAGCCGACTAAAAAGATTAAATTAATTTTCTTTTGTTTCATAGATATTTGCTTACCTCACACTATCATTATACTCTAACTTGAGTTGTTTTGTCAGATATGCAATAAAGTTTGATATAATTAAACTACATTAAGAAGGAAGGAAAATAATAATATGGGATTTCGTTTTAGTAAAAGAATCAGACTACATAAATTAGTCAATCTCAATGTATCCAAGGGTGGTGTGGGCATGTCCGTTGGTGTTCCCGGTGCCCGATTCTCGGTGAATTCTAAAGGCCGTAGCCAAGCTTCCGTAGGTATTCCTGGAACTGGGCTTTCCTATGTTAAAGCCTTTGGAACCAAATCATCCAAATCCAAAGCCAAAAAATCGCTAACTACTAATCAAATCAATGAAATCAATAACGACGACTACAATGAAGCCTTATTCGCTTTAAGTCACACGCATTTAGAAGCTCATGATTTCATTAACTTTGAAGAACAACCGCTCGAGTACTATTCCCGTAAAATGGGACCTTTACAAGAAGCGGCTATTAAAGCTTTCAATGACTATAAACCAAATTTCTTTGTCGGCCTCATTTCAAAATATGTTGATTTTACCGTCAAAAAACGTGAACAACTCAAAGCCAATATTTTGAAGGCAATCGAAGAAGATCAAGAAAATCTGAAACCTACTACTATCAGTCTTCCTCAACAGGAAGCCATCTTGGCCAAAGATCCAAAAGCAATCGAAGAATTCTTACGGGTGGCGGAAGCCTTTGAAACTTTCGAAGATGATGTCGATGGCTATGAATATCAATTAAAAACCGTAGTCGATGAAGCCGTCTCGTTACATATTAATATTGAAAGTAATCTTAACGAGAATGTGATAAGAGATTTAGTCACCACCAACGCCAAAGGTAATTATGTCCATAAAGAACTTGGTGTCCAAGCCTATAACGAACGTAAATACGCGTATATCTGTTCTTTATTACTCGGTTTTGCTAAGGAAGCGTTAGCCCTGACGCCACTTGATAAAGTTACCATTGATTTATACGATATCCACGACAACCCTTCGACCGGCTATCGCGAGCGCGTCTGCATTGCTGCTGCCGAGTTTAAGGATGCTGATTTATTTAATTTAAACTTTGAAACGCTCAACCCAATTAGCGTCGTTGAAAATAGTTTAGTTGACCTTAAGTTCTCCAAACGCAATGGCTTTGGTCCGGTCAATCCAACCTCTAATGAAAGCTAAACTATTTAGACTAATTTATACCAGCGATCCACTTTGTTCTTTTTGTTGGGCGATTGAACCACAGATAACTAAACTGCTTTTTAACTATGGTCATCTCATCGATTTTGAATATCGGATGGGTGGTCTTTTAGAAAGCGATCGTTTTTATGAAACCCAAGCCCAGCTAAAAGAAAGTTTAGAAAGTATCCATCAGCGTTTTATGATGCCCATCGAATTGGACTATCCGTTACTACATTGGGCGTCACATTCGCTTTTGGCTTGTCAATTATATCTTCTAGTAAAAGAAGATGATGCTCAGCGTGCAAGACATCTTTTAAGAAAACTTCGCGAGGCTCAAATGCTCTTTAATCAAGACATCAGTTCGCTTACCGTACTTCGAAAAGTTTTAGAACAAGAAAAGATTGATTCTAACTATGTCGAACTTTTGGAAACAGAGGTTGCGAAGCGCTTATTGTATCAAGACTTCGGAATAAACCGGGTCTTAAAAGCCGATCTATATCCGACGTTAACACTGATTAATGAGCTGGGAGAAGGTCTCAAGTTGGAAGGTTTTCAGACCTTTGAAACGATAGAAAACCATCTTCAACAATTAAGTAAACAACCACTACAAAAACAAGAGCTACCTACCCTAACCGACTATCTGAAGTTACAAGATTTGATTCTCTTTGAAGAAATCGCCATCGTCTACGATCTCGAGCTTAAGCAAGTAGCTAATTTTATAAATACCAATAAACCTGAAAACTCAATCATTAGCGGGACTAATAGTATCAAATATCTAAAAAGAGCGGCTTAATCATCCGCTCTTAATTCATAATCATTTAAGATCATCCTTAAATCAAAATTAGGATTCTGGAAGGCCGCTTCTTTCAGTACCGACAAGAAGCGACGCGCTTCATCGCCGACATTAAAGATAAAATCGAGTGGATAGATGACCACCATAATTACCTTAACTCGACCACCAATGGTCGTTAATTGATCGTATAAGGCATCTAAATTATGACTATAAAACGAAGGAAAACCCAAACCAGCCGCTAACTTACGGTGGGCTTGTTGAATATCAAAGGTCTGTGATCCATCAAATACATAAACATCTTGAAACATTAGTCCAACCTCTCAAAACTCTTGTAATGGTCCTTGGTATAAAAAATTAGACCATCGTTGGAAAACACCATCCGTTTAGCGTTGCGAAAGCCGCCCTTGTAGTCAATATCGGCTTCATAATATATTCTACCTTTTTGATTCGGTAGTTTTCGTTCGAAATTCCCAAAAACATCGCCACCGATGCTTTTTTTGTCGGTTACCTCCCATAAATTTCCTTTACTACTATCCCAACCTAAAGCCATAGCTTCCTGTTTGGTAATATAGTTATTAGGTAGTTTTTTGTAGGTTTTAATATATAAAGTCACCTCATCCTTACTGGAATAGGCTTGATTTTCAGTAACGCTTTTTTCTTTTGGAAAACAGCCAATTAACAAAAGACTGACCAAAAGTAGAAAGATACCTTTTATAAACAATTTTCGTTTCATAAATACGAGAAGTCCCCTTTCTTTACGAGAAAATGGTCTAGTTTCGACCAAATAATGAATCGATTAAGCGCTTGAAGAAAGATGGCTTAGAGGTAAAGATTGGTTCAACCGGAGTGACATTGGCTTGGAAATAATCACGTATGACATTTTGTGAATGGTATTTAGCCGTTTCGGCATTGGAGAGATACTCTCCGTTTTCCTGCATATACCAACCAAAAGCATCTGGACTCATTTCTTTTTCCAAAATAAAGTCTAAATGTTGCTTGGCCTTAGCATCTCTTACTTCAACAAAAACTTCTACCCGTCGCTGAGTATTTCGATTGAGCAAATCTCCGGAGCCTAAATAATAAGTAGCTCGTTCTTTGCTACCAAAACGCATAATTCGCGAGTGTTCTAAGTATTGTCCAATGATTGACTTAATGGTTATATTTTCCGTATAACCTTCTATTCCGGTAAGCAGACAAGCGATGCCGCGAATAATCAAAAATACTTTAACGCCAACTTGGCTGGCTTCTATTAATTTGTTCATTACCACTAAATCATTCATGGAATTGAATTTAAAGAC
This sequence comes from Bacillota bacterium, assembly GCA_023388535.1. Taxonomy (GTDB): domain Bacteria; phylum Bacillota_I; class Bacilli_A; order Erysipelotrichales; family Erysipelotrichaceae; genus JBNRMW01. The sequence continues at coordinate 33,633 of JAEWFZ010000044.1, forward strand.
AAGTTCCCCTTGACCATGTTGTTTATGATACTCGATTTCTTGATCAATGGCTTCAATTAAGCGAGAGCGATAACTAAGGGGCGCGATCCATAGCGATTGACTTTCTTCGACGACTTCATTCATGCCAAAATCATCAAATAGCGCATCGGCATCTTCGCCTATCTGACGATCGCTGGTGATATAACCTAAGTCTGTGTAGAGTTCCATAGTTTTTTCATTGAAATTACCAGTGCCTATATAGGTGATATAGCTAGGAACTTTATTTTGTTGTCGGGTTATGAGCATGACTTTAGAATGGACCTTTAAATCCGTCATGCCATAAATGATATGGCAACCACTTTCTTCAAGCACGGAGGAATAGTCAATATTATTCTGTTCATCAAAACGAGCCCGAAGCTCTAATAAACAAACGACCTCTTTTCCTTTCTCTGCCGCATAAATCAAAGCGGAAACGACCCGACTGGGTGAAGCCAAACGATATAGCGATATTTTAATCGATACTACGGAAGCATCGTTAGCGGCTGCGTAAATCGTTGAAACCAGCGGTTGACTGGATTGATATGGAAAGGATAACAAAAGATCGTTTTTGCTTAAATACTCGATGGGATTGACGGTATTAAAATCAATGCTCTGAACGGGCGTAGGTGTTGGATAATAATGCTCTGGATAAATATCTTGGAAATACTTTCTAATTCCAAACAGCACAGTGAGATCGGTAGGATTACTGGAAACGATCAGTTGATCGCGAGTAATTTTCATTTTCGGTAAAAAATAGTCTAAGAACTCATCCGATAATTTACTATTGACTTGTAAGCGAATAATGCCCAAACGACGACGTTTTTTCAGTAATTCTTTCATGATTTCCCTAAAATCACGATGTTCGTCAATCAGTTCATTACTCGCATCAATATCGGCGTTACGGGTAACCCGTAGTACCGTTTGTTCTTTGATGACATATTTTTTAAAAAGTGAGGAAAGATTCTGTTGTATCAATTCTGAGGTTAAGATGACCCGATGCTCTTCATTAATGCTATAGATAGAAAAACGCGGCACATTGTTTAAGGAAACTAAAGCATATTTAATGTTTTTATCTTTATCGACTAAGGAACAAGCGATATAGTGTTCATTATTTTTTAAAAACGGAAATGGATGATGAGGATCGATGATTTGAACGGTAATTAACGGCTTTATCTCAACATTAAAGATACGTTTGGCCATTAATTGGTCCACTTTATCTAGCTTATTAATATTGATAAAATCAATACCCTCTTTTTTTAGCATCGATTTCACCTGTTGATAGGTTTTAGCGATTACTTTTTCGTGCGAGCGTAAATAACTCATCACACTTTCAATTTGTTGGCGGGCTGTTTGTCCCGTTTTTTCGTCTTCTTTATCGGGCAGTACCAACATTTGATCGCTTAAGGAACCGATTCGGACCATAAAGAATTCATCTAAATTATTAGCATAAATCGCCAAAAAATTAAGACGTTCTAACAAGGGAACTTGAGGATGAACTGCATGCAATAAAACTCTTAAGTTAAACTTCAACCAAGAAATTTCACGATTTTCATAAAGTTGAACTTCATTTGACATCTTGAAGCCTCCTACAATACCTTATAAATGAGATATCCTTCTCTAACACCGGAATTACTTAGATATATCGTTTCTGATTCAAAGTGGCTAAGCACCGTGGTTAAGATTTGTAAGCCTGGTAAAAAAGTATGAATTCGATCGGGTACTTGTTGTAATAATTGAATTTTCGACGCTTTACTACCATCACTTAATTGGCTTAATAATTTACTTATCTTGTTGGCGGAAACTTTTTTGGTTTCATTTAATAGTTTAAAGGTAGCGCGCGCCGTACCACCGATAGCAATCACCTCTTTAATTCGATATTCTTGAATTTTTGATTCAATAAGCTTGTTAAGAAAAGCTTGTTTGATATTAGCTAATTCGGTGGCGGTTGCTATTATATCTTCGACATAGTTGATATAGCTATTTAAAGAAGCCATGGCAATAGACACCGAATAAACGATCGATTGATCTTTAAAAACGACTAATTCGGTAGAACCACCACCAATATCGATCAATAAGCCTTCGTCTAATTTCACTTCTTCTAGCGCCCCCAAAAACCCATAATGGGCTTCGGTTTCTCCGGATAGTAAGGTTATTTTAATCCCCGTTTTTTCATAAATTTTCTTTAAAACCGTCTTCGAGTTTTTAATGTTTCTCAAAGATGCGGTCGCAAACGCATGGATTTGATGACAATGAATATTCTTGGCTATAGTTTCAAAACGAGTCAGAACATCGACGGCTACTTGAATACCAGTTTTGGTCATTTTTCCGTCTTCAATATGATTGACTAAGCCAGCCATTTCCTTTTCAGAAATTAGTAGCTGATACGATTTTTTCTTTACTAGATATACATTCAAACGGACCGTATTGGACCCAATATCAATAATTCCTATCATAATTTACCTCTGGTTATATTATATCATTGAAACTAATTAGATTTTACGCTAAGATAACGACATGACAAATTTTGAATATCAACTATTACTTAAAATTCAAGAGCTAATGGGAAATCGTTTTTTCGATGATTTCTTTGCGACGTTCACCAAATTTGGCAACGCTGGGATCATCTGGATATTAATCTGTTCCATATTGCTGATTTATAAACCGACCCGAAAGCTCGGTTTTCTAGCTTTGGTGGCTTTATTATTTGAGTTTACTTTAAACGATTTAATTCTAAAACCAATCTTCGCTCGACCGCGTCCGTTCATGACCTTTGAGATCTATCCGATCATCAAGCAGCCTTCCGGTTTCTCATTTCCTTCTGGACATGCCGCCAGCTCGCTAGCGGTAGCGACGATATTAATGATTCATAAGTACCCGGGTCGTCATTTCATTATGGTATTAGCCTTGTTAATGGCTTTCTCAAGGGTTTATCTAATGGTGCACTATCCATTTGATGTGTTAATGGGCATAATAGTCGGTGTCTTGTCAGCTTTTATTGTTTACAAGGTATCAAAAAATCGAGGTTTTGATGCCTCGATTGTATCTAATCAACCTCCGATGGAGTGATAGTCTAGTAATTTCATTTCCCTAGTTTCAGGGTGATAATCAATTTCAAATAAAAATCCCGTACCATTATCGATACTTAGGTCTCGATAATTTTCTTTTTTGAGATTCAATAAGGTGAAGTGTATCATGCGGATGGTGCCTGCATGGGCGACGATCATCACGGTTTTTAGATCATCCTCCACCATTTCTTGGCAAATATTATGTAACTCATCAAAGACGCGTTTTTGAAATATTTCAGCGTTTTCAGCACGAATTTTTAATGGTGAATCGGTGAAGAATTCACGATGAAAGGGTTGTCTGAGTTCGCGATAATCAACGTTCTCTATGTCACCAAAGAATATTTCTCGGAGTCCATAGCGACGATTTTCCGGGCGAACTTCTTCATCAAATAATATTTTAGCTGTTTCATAGGTTCGCGATAAATCAGAACTATATAAACGATCGTATTTAGGAAATTCGTAGTTTTGTTTTACTTTATATAATTGGTCGATCCCCTCTGGAATTAGTTGGTGATCGGTATGGCCAGACATGCGATGGTTAAAATTCCCATCGGTTAGTCCGTGTCGTACAAGTGCAATTCTTAACTTCATTATTTTTTTGGCTCCTTATAATTTAACATCAGTAAGGTTGGTATAATTAGCGAAATTCCAGCAACGACAATGAAAGTATTAATTTCCATCATCGAATAAGCCCATGAGGAAATCAAAGGCATTAAAATTACCGGAATATTCGATGTAATCGAGGTCATTAACAAATGACCCGTAGCTCTTAAATGGACTGGGACTTGTTGATTTACCGCCTCTTTTTGAGATAGTAAAATCAATGGGAAAGAAATCAATTGTAACCCAGAAAAGGCAATGATTAAATTGACATTGTCGGTTAGTCCAATTCCGACAAAGCGAATGATAAAGGTAACTGTAGCTAGTATTACAATCTTCTTTAGTCCGTAGCGAATTAATAAAGCAGCACCAAAAATCATCAATGGTAATTCTACCAAAGCTTGTAAAAACCATTTAAAGCCGATAACCTCGGTACCAGCGCCTAATAAAATCATATAGTCGATGACCGTCAGGGCATCCATATTAAAGACTAAAAAGACCCAGAAGAAAACTAAGATAACCAGTAAAAACTGCGGATTTCTAAGCAAAGCTCCAACGTCTTTAAAGTTAAAACTAGTACTCGCTTCTTGATAATCTGAATCCTTTAACGGCATCATCAGCAGTAACATGAGACCTAGAAATGGAAACATCGCAAGAGATAACGCTGGATACCCAAAATCTTTGATGAGATAGCCCAACAAGAAAGCACCTAGCGCCCAACCGATCGATCCAAATAAGCGAATCACACCAAAATGTTGGCGGGTATCTTCATCGATGGTATATACCCAAGTTTCCAATAGATTACTAGTCACTCTAAAAAAACCTACCGACAATGCACTATAAATCAGCATCACTGAAAACAGTGGATTATTTAAGCGATAGGTAATGAAAGTCGATACGCTGAGAATTACTAACGAAACCATTAACATCGGTTTGGTTCGTTGCATTTTATCACAAATGATGCCAAACAAAAACTGCGAAACAATTCCGATCAAAGCCGATAAGGATAAAATATAACCACGCTCGATGGCGGTAAATCCCATATCCGTTAAGAATGGAATAATTTGAGAATAGCTAAAACTAAAACCAGCAAAACCAATTAAAAATAGTACATAATATAATAGTCGAGTTTTTTTCATTGCATTTCTCCCCACTATAGTATAGCAAATTATTCAAAGAATAATCATAACCACTTGTAGAACAAGTGGTATGTCAAGCCCTTAAAGGGCCTGTTGCTGCCTAGTCCTGCGACTATTGAAGCCTGACAGCTGCAGCGTTCTCACAGACTTGCCACTCAAAGTGGCTT
>JAEWFZ010000005.1 GCA_023388535.1 Bacillota bacterium
CGTGTTTAAGAACGATTGAATTAACTGTTATTTTTATTGTTAACGCCGTTTTGTGCTTCTGAAAATGAAATAAGTCTGCTAAATTAACAGACTTATCGGAAAACGGAATTAACTATGAGAATTCACATTTTTTTAAGAATCATTGGATGAAAAGCGATACTAAACGCCGATAGACTATATTTTTCGCTACTAAATAAACGCGACATCGCCCTTAAACTGGCTCCGGTTGTAATTACATCATCTAGGATGACCAGTTTTTCAAAACTTGGATTAATCGTTTTTACCAACTCAAAATTAACTAAAGGACGCTGGGCTTTACTTTGACGCATTTGTTGTTGGTCGGAAGTCTTCACTACCCCATCAAACAGAGGAATGGTATTTTGAAATATTAATGGCAAATGATTGAACCCTCTGCGGGCGATCGCTTGAGGGTGTGAAGGCACTAAAATACCCAAATGCTGACGATATTTACGTAAAAACCAACGTCTATATGCACCTAGAAACAAGGGATGAAGCGCGATATCTTTGGATTCCTTATAGCGAATCAGTAACTGCTGAATCAAGTCTTGATAGGGAAATAAAGATACGACCTCTAAATCAGCAACTTTAAATTTCGATTTATTGGTTACCAACAAAGCACGACAATCAAAACATAAATCTTGAACTTCATCAAGCCATTCAAGCAGACAGGAAACTTTGTTTAAATCTCGGAAACAAAGCAAGCAGCTTGGTTGTGCTGAAGGATGGTTTTGATGGTACTGGTGACGGTTTCTGATTTTTGAGAACAAAGAAAATAACACACCCCTTTCGGATTATTAAAACTACGACCAACTCGTCCACTGATTTGAATTAGAGCGGCTTCATCAAATAAAGGAGCGTCCGCTAAAAAAACAATGACCGAGATAGCTTCAAAGGTGACACCCCGCTCGAGGATAGTGGTGGTTAGTAGGATGCGATCTAAACCCTGGGAAAAACGCTCAATTCTTAGTTCACCATCGCTACTTTGTGAGGTTAGTACTGGTAATCTCAAACGTTTGGACAAGCGCTTTGCTAAAGCAATTGAGGGCAGAAAGACTAACCATTGCTCATCGCTCTGCTTTAAGAGCTTTAATAATAATAGATACAAAAGCCATTTTGGAAAAGTAAAAACTTTCGGAACCACTAAGGCGCGTTGATGAGGACGGCGATGGACAACGATAGTTTTATCGACTTGTCGTTTCAATGTTTCGTCTGGGGTTGCGGTTAGGTAAATAAAATTTCTCTTACAGGATACTCGCGCTAAACCTTCTAACAAAGCATCGTTGACATAAGGAAAGGCATCCGGCTCATCGATGATTAAAATATCGAAATAATTAGGAAACCGATACAATTGATGAGCGGTACACAACACTAAATCCCCCACCAAATCTTGGGTATGACCTTGACAAACCGCGATTACTTTTAGCTGAGGAAAATGTTTTTGAAGTCGTCGTTGTAATTGCAATACGACTTGTCGTCGAGCGATCATCCAGCCAACTTTTAAGCCTTTTTCTAAAGCCGCTTGAACAAACTCGAGCATCATTTCCGTTTTTCCAGCCCCACATACCGCATGAATCAATAAATTATGCGAAAAGCCATAACGTAGTAACCATTGGCTGACTTCTTGTTGAGCAGCGCTTAATTGAAACGGTAGTTCTAGCTGTGGATCAAGCTTTCCCAGATCTAAACTAGGATCAACTAAGAGGCCATCTAAATGAATACAACGACGACAGATTATCTTTTCTTGATAACGAAAGAAATACTTGGCTTCCTGATTTAAGCAACGCGGACAAATCATCAATACCTCCTATGTTATAGATATTCCTATATCTTAAGAACTCCCTGTTGTGTTATATTATCTCTAAGTGAGGAACAACTATGGAAATCATCAAAACCCAGCAATTGACTAAGTATTATGGAAAACATCGCGGTATTGAGAATGTTGACTTAACCGTCAACGCTCAAGAAATATTTGGTTTTATCGGACCCAATGGCGCGGGAAAATCTACCACCATTCGTACCTTGCTTGGCTTAATCAAAAAGACCAGCGGAGAAGCGAGTATTTTTGGTCTGGATATTGAAAAAGACCAGGTGGAGATTTTAAGAAATGTCGGCTATTTACCTTCCGAAGTTTATTACTACGAGCGCATGAAAGCGATTGATTTATTCAAGTACTCGAGTAGTTTTTACGACAAGCCAAGTGAACAGCGGATTCACTATTTAGCCAATTTATTAGATTTAGATGTTAATAAACGCATCGAAACCTTAAGCTATGGCAATCGTAAAAAAGTTGGCATCATCCAAGGCCTACTGCATCAGCCGAAACTGATTATCCTTGATGAACCAACCTCGGGTTTAGATCCATTGATTCAAAAATCCTTCTTCGAACTAATTAAACAAGAGAAAGAAAATGGTAATACGGTTTTATTCTCTTCTCATAATCTAGCTGAGGTTCAGCGTATTTGTGATCGAGTCGCCATCATTAAAAACGGAACAATCATTGAAACCCAAGACTTAAGAGACAATCAACAAAAAACCTATAAGAAAATACGTATCGAAGCTAAAGAGTCCTTAGATATTAACAAACTTTTAGATGTACGTAATTATCAGCTGGATAATGGTTTCCAATCCTTTCTCTATTCCGGAGACTTAAATGCTCTAGTGGAACAGCTTCACCGTCTTGATATTGTAAATTTAGAGATCGCTAATCCAAGCTTAGAAGAAATCTTTCTTCATTATTACGAGGATTGAGTATGAATGTCATTAAATTCGAACTTGGTCGAACAAAGTTTCAATTTCTCTTTTGGTCCTTGATAATAGTAGCTGTTATGGCGATGTTTACCTTGACTGTATTTCCTTTTTATCAGTCGGCTGCGGATGACTTGTCGATGCTCATCGATCAATTCCCTCCGATTCTGAGCACCACCTTTGGGATTAATAAAGAAATATTCAGCTTTGTTGGATTTTATCAATTCATTAGTTTATATATTAATATCTTAGCCATAGCTATGGCGGTAAACCTTACCTTAAACATCGTCTTTAGTGAGAAAGCTAATCGAGCCTATGAGTTTATCTTGGTTCGACCCATCACTAAGAAACAACTCTTTATCTACAAATTCAGCGCTTTGCTAATTTGGTTAGTTTTATTCAATCTTTTATATCTAGGCGCCTACCTATTAATGCTTCCCAACGGCGAAGAGCTTACTTGGTCTCATTTATGGATTGCGGTATCTGGGTTTTTCTTGCAGTTTTTTATCGCTAGTATTGCTTTAATTTATGGTGTATCGGTACGGAGAATACGTTCCATTCCTATGATTTCAGCGATGATTTCAATTTTTTTCTTCATGCTTAATACGGTAGTAAGAATAATCGACTACGATAAGCTCTCGCTCTTATCGCCATTATCCAGTTTTGAAGCTTTAGAAATTGTAAAACAGGGATTTTATCGTTTACCTAATTTTATGATTCATTTAAGTTTAGCCTTAGTTCTTATCGGTTATGGTTTTTACCGATACCAATTGATGGAAGTGAGTGAAAGCTAATGAGTACCTTTGTTCAAGAACTTAAAACTGAATTAAAACCCTTTCTATGGTGGATGTTTAGTTTATTATTGATTGTCTACTTCGGACTTATCAAATATGAAAATTTGTTAATTCCTGGTTTTGATATAAACAAATTAATGGATCAATTCCCAAAGATAATACTTGCTGTTTTTGGCATGTTAAATATTGATGTTATGTCGCTGGATGGCTATTACTCGGTTATTGGCTATTTAAATCTATTGTTTATGAGCATCTACGGACTTCGCTTAGGCCATGCTTTAATCAGTCGGGAAATTAGCGACCAAACTTATGAATTCTTATTTAGCAAACCTATTTCACGAAGTAATGTTCTGATTCGTAAGTTTTTGGCGCATTGCTTCTATCTAGTTTTAGCTGTGGTGCTGTTGTCGGCCGTCTCAATGCTATCCGTTCTAGCCCTAGGTCTAAAAATGGAAATTACGACGTTGATTTGGACTTATGGTTTAATCATCTTGTTGGTTAGCCTATTGTTTTACTGGTTATCGGCTTTCCTAACATCACTTTTAAACAATATAAACTTGTCGGTAATCCTTTCGACCAGTCTTTACTTTTTATTTTTTATCCTTTCGGTATTATACGATATGTTGGAAAATGCTGATGTTCTTCGCTTTTTAACCCCCTTTAAGTTTTTTATGGCTAATGAGATTATCAATCAAGATATCCCTTCGGTCTTTCTGATTTACTCTATGTTTTTAATTTTGATGTTGACTTACTTGACCTTTATTAGCTTTAAGAAAAAAGATTTGCTTTAATAATCAAGATCTCAACAAACTAAAAGCAGATTACACAATTGTAGTCTGCTTTTTCTCTAGTTATTGGTAATATTTATCTTCGACTAAATCTTTGATTGGCCAAGGTTTTATCTTATCGCCTTCGACTAAATACGCTTCCATGGCGATTTTAGCCAGCGGCGAATCGGATAGATGATCGGAGTAGAATTTTTCAATATAGCCATCGGGATACGCTTCATAGAATCGACGTACCTTCTCTGAGCCCCAATTATTGATTCCATCATAGCTCAAAGTTTCGAGATTTAACGGTGAGGCTAACCAATTTACCTCTAAGCGCTGACAGATTTCTTTGATCAAAAATTCCGGCGAGGCCGAAGCTATTAAATCATCTTTCCGTTTTTGGTTGAGATACCAAGGTTGGATTAAATGCATGTTTTCATCCCAGAAGATTTTGGCTTCTTGTTCAATATCATCCACATACTTTAAATACTGATAGAGGCTCGTTTTTAAAGTCGCGCGGCTAATTTTATTTCTTTTTTGTTGAATATAATGGCTAGCTAAATTGGGGAGTATCGTTATTATTTTGGGATACTTTTTTAAGCAGTGTTTAAAAAACTCTACCGCAGAATCCTTGCTGCAAATAGTTTTATCGAAATCATATACATTCATAGGTTTCCTCCAACTAATTGTTATTGTATCAAACTTAGTTGAATTCAGCTATTTTCTGCTTTAGTTTGTTATAAACTCTGATCAAAATCTTCTTTAAACTGCTTGGCCAAGGCTTCGTCCCAGTTTGAGTTGGGTTTTAAGCGACCGCTGAAAAATCTCAACAATTCCGGTTCTTCTACAAACGTTAAACCACCGATTAGTTGGCGATGATGATACAACCAAATAATACGGTCAATCGCATATTCGATTTGAGATAAAGTAAAGACACGACGCGGTAAAGCGAGTCGAATCAATTCCATATCAGCTGGGTTTTCCGTTCCATCGGGATTACGTTGAGTAGACATGGTGCCTCGTTCCATGGAACGAATCCCACCCGCAATATACAGTGCCGCCGCCAGAGCTCCAGAAGGATACTCTAAAGCATCCAGATGAGGCAAAAAGGATCTAGCATCGATATGACAGCCTAGACCACCAGCTGGCGTAACTACTGGAATCCCAGCTTCTTGAAGTCGATCGTTCATATACTTAATGAAGATAGGACCTTGTTCAATCATATCCATCTCCATCGCTTCTTCTAAACCAATCGCAATCGCTTCGAGTTCGCGAACACTCATACCGCCATAGGTAAGAAAACCTTCGAATAAGGTGACCAGTGGTTTAAGGGCTTCATAATCGTTCTTATCCCGCAAACTAATCCCGCCACCTCTGGCTGAACCCAGTTTACGCGCTGAGAAGTAAATAATATCAAAACAATCGGCAAGCTGATGAGTAATCTCTAGGATACTTTTATCTTTACAAGCGGCTTCTCTGGTTTTTATAAAATATAAATTATCAGTTAATAAGGAAGCATCCAGGACTAACTTAACTTTATGAACTTTACATAGAGTCGAAACCGCTTGGGCGTTTTCTAAGGAGAATGGTTGTCCTCCAATTAAATTAGTCCCTGCTTCCAGCCGAACGAAAGCAATCTTTTGATTGCTCTCAAGGAGATGCTTCAATTTATCTAGATCCATATTTCCCTTGAAGGGATGGTTGGATTGAAGTACTAGACCTTCGTCGATAATCGCTTCTACGACCTTACCACCACGTCGCAGGATATGGGCGGATGTCGTAGTAAAGTGATAGTTGGTTATTACCGTATCACCTGCTTTTACAAAATGCTCACAGAGGATGTTTTCACAGGCACGGCCTTGATGAGCCGGGAGCACATAATCCATTAGAAAGATATCTTGAACCGCCTTCTCAAAACGATCAAAACTTTGAGAACCGGCATAACTATCATCGGCCAAACTCATCGCCGCTACTTGACGATCGCTCATCGCGTTGACACCGCTGTCAGTTAACATATCTAAGAAAACATCTTTATTCTTTAGCAAGAAGGTATTAAAGCCAGCGGCTTTCATTCTCTCTAAACGTTCTTCGACAGGAAGTAAAGTGAGTTCGGAAATGACCCGTACTTTATGACGTTCAATCGGTAAGTTTGATTGTTGATAAAATTTAATTTCTCTCATGATTTAGCTCCTTTAAACACAAAAAAACGTCCCCTAAGGACGATTAAATTTCGTGGTACCACCTTAATTACTTCTCATAGACATCCAACAATGTCTTGTGTTGATAACGGATCACCACCCCGTTTTCCCCTACTTGGATTTCAGAGAAACAGCTCACAAGAAGTACTTCAACTAGTTGGCGTAATGTCTCGCAGCTACCGACATCTCTCTGGGACGTTTCGCTAGTTCTACTTTTTCTCGGTCATGGCTTGTATATCTAGTATATCATTGGTTTCAGAAAAAGCAATAGATGTTTTCTGAAAACTTCTTACATTGGCAATCAAGAGCTTAAATCCGGACCAACTCTTAATCGATGCTTTGTCTGTTTAATTATTCCTCATACAACCAAACCAAGACTTGATTTTCATTAAGCCCGATGGATTTAGGCAGCGGCGTATTAGCGTTGATGATTTCAGCAAAAGCAAAAATAGCCTGAGGATCATTCACCGCATACCAACCCGGCTCAAGCTCATAATACTTTCGATCTAAGCGCAGCCACAGTCTCTCGTTATCGATAAAATACCAAGAAGCCTTGATATCATATTTACGCGATTTAAAAAGATTAAGTTGAAGATAGGTATTTATTCTTTGATTTTTAACTAAGTAAGAGCGAATCAAATCAATACCGACAAACAAGCCATATAAAATGACTAAGGGAATAAATAAGCGATAAACATCGTTGTCTTGATCGATAGGAAAACCACCCCATCCCAAAGCCAGTGAAATTATTAAAGCCAGGGTAGCCAACACCAACAAGACCCATAAAAACTTATTTAGCCCAAAAAAGAAACGCTTATCTTGGATACTTTTTTCATCGTCTTCTAACACCGCAATCTTGCGAAAGGCTTCTTTGATGGTATGGTTCATTTTCAAGTTGGTATATAAGCCAATATAGCGATTTTGATTGAGTTGTTTTTTAATAAATTGTAAGTCCTCGTCGTCAACTTGAGAATTAATAATATAAACGATTTGATCAACGTTTAACGTATCTAAAAAGACCGATGTATTTTCTTGTTTTTCCATCGATGCTTGATATTTTTCTAAGAAGCTTGAGATTGTTTTTTTCAAGGCTTACCTCCGCTTGTTGTCATTATACCATTTAGTCAAAGGGCTGTATAAAAAACTGTGACCGCTGGTGAGTCAATCACAGTTATTTAACTAAGATTCTAAGAAAGCATTAACTTTACTTGGATTGGTATCTCTAAGAACCTCATCCCCTTTTATCATCACTGGGGTCGATTGAACATCGTGTTTCTTCACTAAGGCTTCAAAACGTTCCCGATCAGTCTGACGGTGGATGTATTCAATTTGATCATCGTATTTTCCTTTCAGACCTAGTTTAAGATACTTCTTCAAATTCTCACATTTTGGACAATAGTCCTGAGTTAGAATATAAATCATAAATGGTTAATCCTTTCTGTGGCGAAGTAGAAATCGTCATCTTTTAAGGCTTCCGATTTCATTTTTTGATAGCCGTTGCCTTTCATGGAGAAATTATCCATGGTTTTAGTTGTTGTATTTAGTCCGTTTAATACTACCGGATTGACTTCTTCATAGTCGTAGATTGGATCTAGTCCAAGGTTCATCAAAGCTTTATTGGCATTATAGCGAACAAACTTCTTAACATCGTGGGATAGTTCAACCGGATCATAAATCGCATGAACTAAATCGTTTTCCAATTCTACTAAACGTTGTAAGACCTCGATCGCCCAGGCTTCGTATTTTTTTTGATCGGCTTCGGAAAATTCATTGAAGATTTCTTGAGCTAGCATACCGATATACAAGCCATGAATCGATTCGTCACGTAAGATTAAATTAATAATCTCACCGGCTTGCATTAACTTACCTTGGCCATAGAACCATAATGGATAATAAAATCCAGAATAAAATAAACAAGACTCCAGATAAACGGAAGCGACCATCGCTTGATATTGAGCGACTCTAAAATCATGTAGGGTGAAATCCTCGCGTTCAGGCTCATATTTATGAATATAATTCATTTTATCGAGCTTTTTATAGTAGCCGACAATGACATCTAAGATTTCTTGTAATGGTAAATTTTCATCACCCCAGCGAAAGACTTCATCGATATCTTGGGTATTCATGTAGGTCATAAAAATATTAGAGTAGGATTTGGCGTGGACCGCATTCTCCATCGCGGCTTGGAAATTTATCACCGATTTACGCTGATGCTCGGTATAGTCGTCCATCGACCGAGCCACAACCGGCATCCCGATATCCCCTTGATAGGTATCTAAGAAGGTTAGAACCAACAGATTTTGAGCGTAAGCATCTTGAACGGCTTTTGGTAAAGTATGCCAGACGTTTAAATCAGATTGCAGGGAAATATCTTCTGGTCGCCAAAACTGTGATAAGTTTTGTTCATAGAAAGACTGAGTGAAATGATCTTCAGGCTCGTTCCAATTCGCCCCATTATAATGTTGTGATAAGTGTTTAAACATTTAAATCCTCCTTAAACCGCACACGATATGCATTCTTCGATTTTTAGTTTTTGAGTTCTCGTGTAATAGAGTGTTTTGATGCCTTGGTAATGGGCATACAAGTAGTAACGTTGTAACTCACGGGTAGTGATATCAGAGTTGATACAGAGTTCAAAGCTGATGCCTTGATCGACATGTTTCTGGGCGGTTGCGATGACATCGATAATCTTGTACTTGTCCATATCGTAGGCCGTTTCATACATGAATTCAGCGACATCTAGAGCTGGTGCCGGGAAATACGTTTTCGAGTTGCCATAAGTCCGCTCTTCGACCAATTGCTTGATGGGTGTAATCGACGGAGTGGCGCTCATCACATAGGCGATCGAGCCATTTGGCGCTACCGCCAAGCGGTAAGAGTTGTAAAGTCCGTGTTCGATAATACTCTCTTTGAGATCATCCCAAGCTTGTTGATCTGGGATTTCGATATCATTAAAGATTTCCTTGATTTGATCGGTCTTTGGATAAACTGGACCACGTTGGTCAAAATAACTACCATCCGCATAACTGCTTTCTTCAAAGCGATAGAACTTCTCGCCGGTTTCGATAGCTTTTTCATTACTATGCTTGAGACTATAGAAATTAATTAAACTAAAGAATACATCGACTAAATCCAAATCTTCCTTAGAACCATATCCAATATAGTTTTCAGCAATGAAACCATGATGACCCATAACTCCAAATCCAACCGAACGATTCAATCGATTGGCTTTAGCTACCGCTGGAACGTGTTGGATATTAGTTTTATCCGAAACCGAATTCATCACATCCATGGCGGCGTATACGGTTTCTTTGATGGTATTGTTCTTAATCATATTACCCATATGTCCCGAAGCTAGGTTACAAGATACATCCATACCGATGTCGTCTTTGTCTTTCTCATGATAATCAGCAAAGGTTGAGACGGTGGTCGGTTGTAAGATTTCCGTACATAGATTAGAGAATTTGACGGTATCCGCTAAAGGGTTAGCTTTATTAACATTATCCGCAAACATAATATACGGATAACCGGATTCGCCTTGGATTTGTGCAATCATATCTAAAAGACGGCGTGGATCGATTTTACGTTTCCGTACTTTTGGATTATTTACTAAAGTGTCGTACCATTTGTCCATTTCAATCGCAATGTCGCCAAATGGAATATCGTATTCATCGGTTACGGTCTTTGGATAAAAGACATACATATCTTTATCTTCACGGGCCAGCTGAATGAACTTATCGTTCATAACTACCCCAAGACTTAGTGTTTTGGCGCGAATATCATCATCGGCATTTAACTTTTTGGTATTCAGGAAATCTTCGATATCGGCATGAAAAATTGATAAGTATGCGGCTCCGGCGCCTGGCCTTTGCCCCATTTGATCGGCGTAGCGAAACGCATTGTCGAGCAGTTTCAAAACGCCAACGACGCCTTTTCCTACGTTCTTGATGCCTTTGATGGATTCACCTTTGGCTCTTAAATTGGTTAAATGGAGGGAAACACCACCGCCCATTTTCGATAACTGCATCGCAAATTCTTGAGCCCGAGCGATGTCGTTTAAGGAATCGTTAACTTCCAGTAAAAAACAAGAAACAAATTCTCCGCGACGTTTACGTCCGGTATTTAACAACGTCGGGGTGGCTGGAGTAAAATCTTGAGCGATTAAACGATCCGCAATCCGAGTCGCTTTCTCAATATCGCCATCGCCATGGTAGAGCGCCGTAATTGCTAAACGGTCTTCATAGCGTTCTAAAAAGACTTTCTTATCGTTTGATTGTAAGGCGTAGTCGTTATAAAACTTGAAAGCACCCATATAGGTTGGGAAGCGAAACTTCTTCGCATACAAACGATCGTAGAGATCTCTGATCTCATTGAAGGTGTATTGGTTAAGAAATTCTTCTTCATAATAATCATTGGTAATTAGATAGTTTAATTTCTCGCGCAGCGAATGGAAGAATTGTGTTTTCTTATTCACTTCTTCAACGAAATAGGTATACGCGGCTTCTCGATCTTTTTCTAAGGAATTAATATTTCCTTCGTGGTCTACTACTTGATTATTTAATACGATCCACTTAGGGACTTCTGTTATATATTGTTCACTCATGCTGCATTTATCCTTTCTTCAATATATTCTTTAACCAATCTAACGTCGTTAGGGAATCCTGATCCTTCAAATTTGCAGATCAGAGGAATGTTAAAGGCTCGGCTGATTTTATCGCCAGCAGCCCCGTAAAGTTCACCCCAATTGCGATTGCCACTAACCGCAACACCCACCACTTGATGGTAGTGTTTATACAAAAACGCTTCCGTCATTTCAGTCACTAAACCAAAATGAATCGATCGGGTAACTAGTATTATTTCACCTTCAACCGGTTGCTGGTCGTATTCATTGATATCAATCATCGGATAACCTAAACGTTTACAAAAACGCTTGGTCATACCGGTCAAGGTATCATAGACAATGGTCATTAGCTGTTCCTCCTTTTTTTCGTAGTGATTTAATTATGACAAAAGAAGTAAGCGTTGCCACGTGATATACATTGTTATTTTTTGAGCTTTAATGTTTTACATTAAGTGTTTAACGTTCGATAGCAAAGTATATTCTTCACGACTCCTTTTTATCGTTTATCAATAAATACAAAGGATGGAAGTCTTAGTAAATAAAGGTATAATAGAATATATACGAGGTGAATTTATGAAACAATTACTACTAGTTATCTTAGGATGTCTCCCTTTTGGGGCAGGAGCCTGGCTTAACACCCAACTCAAAGGCAATTTTAACTCCGACTATTTAATTTGGATTGCGATTGCAACTTTGGTGGTATGGATGTTAATAGGCTTGTGGACTAAGAGCATGATTGTTGGTGACTCGGAATTATTTTGGGTCCATGTCCCAGCGCTTGCGGTAATCTTATTCACGGTTTACCAAAGCTTTTTCCCAGCTACAGAAATCCTAAATTTAACAGGGGTCTATGCACAGTATTTCTATCTTCCACTACTACCAATTTCTAGTAAACTGGTAGGTTTATTGCAACTTTCTATCCAGCAAACGGTCTTGTTAAATCAAGTCGTCTCCTTACTACTAATGGTGGTATCGTTTTGGTTTGGAATGAAAGTAATCCGTTTTGATTAATTTATCTTAGGTTTAGATTTAATGAAAAAAGTAATAATTATAGGCGCTCCGGGAAGTGGCAAAAGCTCCTTCTCTAAAGAGCTTTTTACCATGACAAAACTTCCACTCTTTCATCTTGACTTGCTTTATTGGAACGAAGATCGTACCCCCAAGCCAAAGCAAGTATTTTTAGCTAGTTTAAAGGAAGTGCTCGAAAGCGATCGCTGGATTATCGATGGTCATTACCCGACGACGTTAAAAGAACGGATCCAAGCGGCTGATACAATATTCTTTTTAGATTACGATGTAGAGACCCGTTTAGAAGGATATCGATTGAGCTTAAATAGTAAAACCGAAGATCGACCTTGGGTGGCAAGTGAAGTCGATCAAGATTTTGTAAAATATCTTGAAAGCTTCGATGAAGAAGAACGTCCCAAGGTGATAAAGCTTTTAGACAACGCTACAGATAAAGCCATCCATATCTTTAAGAACCGCCAAGAAACTTCTGATTTTCTTAAAGCATTTAATATCCAAGTAAAGTACGACCAGTTAGAAAGCTTGTTTATTCAACATCAAAATCCTCAGCGAGCGAACACACAGTCTCGCTATCTCAAGGATAAATTTAAGTTTTATGGGATTGATACCAAAAAACGAAGAGAACTGACTAAGCATAGTCTCTCTTTGGCTAGAGCTAACAATATCATTGATTGGGATTTCTTAAGACTTTGTTGGCAAAGTGAATTTCGCGAATTTCACTACTATGTAATCGATTATTTAAAAGCCCTACAAAAACGTCTTCGACCATCCCATATCAAAGATTTACAATATTTTATTAGTACTAATCAATGGTGGGATAGCGTGGATGGTTTGGTCGTCCATTTCGGCAGATTAGCTCAAGACGATGAGTCCATCCAAGAGCGAATGTTACAGTATTCGCTTGATGAAGATATCTGGTATCGAAGAGTCGCTATCTTACATCAGCTAAAGTACAAACGTGAGACCAATCAAGTTTTGCTGGAAGCTATTCTTATCAACAATCTAAATAGCAATGAGTTTTTTATAAACAAAGCTATTGGTTGGAGTTTGCGTGAGTACTCAAAAACCAATCCAAGCTGGGTTCGCAATTTCATCTTAGATTATCGAGAAAAACTCGCTCCCCTTTCCATTCGAGAAGCGAGTAAATATCTTTAAATCAGAAAGTTAAAGTTACCTAGTAACCATAAAAAAAGGGGTATTTCAGGAACTTTTAGAAATGTCCGCGCTATCAAGAACTTTTAGAAAATTAAAGGTTCTTTTTTTGTCAGCTATCAGGAACTTTTAGAAGTAATAAAGCAGGACATCCTATACTT
>JAEWFZ010000008.1 GCA_023388535.1 Bacillota bacterium
TCAAACTAAGTATAGGATGTCCTGCTTTATTACTTCTAAAAGTTCCTGATAGCTGACAAAAAAAGAACCTTTAATTTTCTAAAAGTTCTTGATAGTGCGGACATTTCTAAAAGTTCCTGAAATACCCGTTAAATTCAGGTCATCTTTTGTTATAAAGACTTAGATTACTTTTCGCCCTTAAAGGTTAAATACCAGTCCAGCATGTTTAGATTATCGTCATTTTCCACATTATCTAAACGTTCATCAATTTTTTCAGTAGTTACTGGCGGCGGTAGGATAACTGCTTTTCCAGGTTCCCAATCAGCCGGTAGGGCTACTTTTTCGGCATCGGTTTTTTGAAGACCGATGATGATGCGTTTAATTTCAGCAAAATTACGACCTAGTGAAGCTGGGTAGTAAAGAATGGTTCTCATCATACCCTTAGGATCGACGAAGAATACCGCTCTAACGGCTGAAGTATCGGATTCACCTTGAATCATGCCGTATTTGCTGGATACTTCCATTTTGATGTCTTCGATAATAGGGAATTGTACTTTTGGATTTTTAATATCATTCCACGAATAGTTTTCAATCGCTTTAACCCAACCTAAATGGGCGTGAACGGAATCGATGGAAAGTCCAACTAATTCGGTGTTGAGCGCTTTAAACTCTTCGTACATGCTTGAAAAAGTCATGAATTCTGTAGTACAAACCGGTGTGAAATCGGCTGGATGCGAGAACAAAATAACCCATTTTCCTTCGTAATCTTCTGGGAAATTAAGCGTACCATGGGTTGTTCTTGCCGTAAATTTAGGGGCAGGTTTTCCAATTAATGGGAAAGCTGTAGCTTCTTTTGGTGTTTCTTGAATTTGATCTGTCATAAAATCCTCCTCTAAAATAAGTATAACATAGGCTCATGTGAATAGTAGCTGATGATACGTTTGAAGTGTACTTTTAATAATGGTTATGGTAGTTTATAAGTAGGATAACGCTGAAAAGCAGAAACATCGAGAACCGAACTAAATTAAGTTTTTAGCTTAATTTAACCGTTTAATAAATCATATAGGAGAAAGCTAAATGAAGAAAAATACTGTGTTTAAAGCATTGTTAGTAGTTGTTGTTTTGGCAGTTCTTTTTGTTTGGATTACGATGTATCGACCACTTCATTACAAAGCAGATCAAGAGATGCGGATATTGACACTGCCTTCACCACCGAGAGAAATTCTTGTAAAGGATAAAGAAAATCAAGAAAAAATCATACAAATGATAAACGATGCACCTAAGAAATTTGTTTCTCTGGAATTCGGAAATTATGGCTATATTCTATATGTAACCCTTGGAGAAGCAGAAACCGTATTTCTTCAAGAAAAACATCTGATTAAAAACAACCGAAAATACGCGGTCGATGCTTCTTTATTAAAAAACCTACAAAGTATATTTGACGAATTAGATAATTAATTGTTATCAACGATAAGCTGAGAAACTTTAACTAAGTCTCGATAAGTACGATTACTGGCATCTATGGGGTTAGAGGTGTGGTCGTACTTTTTTTGTCTTCACTTTTTGTTGGCCTGAAGATCGCAGGGTTCTTGCCGGTTGACATTAAATCAGAGATAGCTATAATAACTATGTTGGCACTCTATGTGCCTAAGTGCTAAAGGAGGCTATATGGCAAAGAAAATACAATATAAAGCAGAATCTAAGAAACTCTTAGACTTGATGATTAACTCGATTTATACGCATCGTGAAATCTTCTTGAGGGAGCTAATCTCTAACGCTAGTGATGCGATCGATAAACTTCAACATAAACGTTTAGAGTATCCGGATTTGGAAATTAATCGAGATGATTTAGATATCCGTATCCAAATCGATAAAGATCATCGCATCCTTACCATTGAAGACAATGGTATTGGGATGACGGAAGTAGAACTTACTCAAAACTTAGGAACTATCGCCCATAGTGGTTCACTTGAATTTAAAGAAGCGCTTGAAGGGGATAGTAATGCCGCCGATATTATCGGACAATTCGGAGTTGGTTTTTACTCCGGTTTTATGGTGGCGGATACCATTGAAGTCTATTCGAAAGCTTTGGGTAATGATCAAGCTTATGTATTTAGATCTTCAGGCGTTGATGGCTTTACCGTTGAGCCAAGCGAACGCGTAGAGCGTGGAACAACGATTAAACTTCATCTTAAAGAAAATAGTGAAGACTTAAACTTTGATGAATATCTAGAAGAATATAAAATTACTTCATTAGTCAAAAAGTATTCCGACTATATTAACTATCCGATTAAATTAGTCAAGGAGGATGAAGAACCTGAAGTTCTAAACTCCATGATTCCGCTGTGGAAACGCAGTGCCAATGAAATCAGTGAAGAAGAATATAATACTTTCTATAAGGATAAATTTAATGACTTTGAAGATCCATTAAAAGTTATTCATATGAAAGTGGAAGGCTTATTCAGTTTTGATGCGCTTTTATTCATTCCTAAGAAAGCGCCTTACAATTATTATTCCAGCGAGTTTGAAAAAGGTCTTCAGCTCTACTCAAAAGGAGTCTTTATCGAAGGTCATAATAAAGAATTGATCGCTGATGAATTTGGTTTTGTCCGCGGGATTGTCGATAGTGCCGATTTATCCTTAAACATTTCAAGAGAAATGTTACAACACAATCGTCAGCTTCAAAAGATCGCCAATCGCATTCATAAAAAAATTAAAAACGAACTTGAATCGATGCTTGAACATGATCGCGAAAAATACGAGGCATTCTATGAAGCCTTTGGTCTACAATTAAAATTCGGTTTATATCAAAGTTTCGGTATGAAGAAAGATGAACTTCAAGATTTACTCCTATTTAAGACCTCATATCAGGACCAATACGCAAGTTTCAAAGAAATTTTTGAACGCCTAAAAGAGGACCAAAAAGAAATCTATTATGTTTCCGCGGCTACGGTTGAAAAAGGCAAACGAGTGCCACAGAGTGAGCGCGTTTTAGCCAAGGGTTATGAGTTGATGATCTTACTCCATGAGGTGGATGAATTCGTCTTACAGATTCTTCACAGCTATCAAGAGATTCCATTTAAATCCGTCAGCCAAGGGGATTTAGAGTTAGACGAAGCCGAAAAAGAATTAATTGAAGAAAAACAAGAAGAACATAAAGATCTTCTCGACAAACTCAAAGAAAAATTAGATAACCAAGTCGATCAGGTTCGCTTATCGACCCGACTCGATAGTTATCCAGTCTGTTTAGTTAGCGGAGAAGGCTTGAGCTTTGAGATGGAAAAGGTAATGGCTCAATCTCCAGATGAATCCCAACATTTAAAAGCTAGTAGAATTCTTGAGTTAAATATGAATCATCCATTATTTGAAAGTTTAACCAAAATTGAAGATGAAGAACTACTCAAGACTTTTGCGGATCTGTTATACGATCAAGCTTTATTAATCGAAGGATTACCGATTGAATCCCCAGCCGAATTTTCGAAGAAGATGGCGGAAGTGATGATAAAGGTAACCCAGTAAACTCTACTTAATCTGTGGTAAAATTAAGGTGTTAAGGAGATCTGTCGAGATGAAAAAAGAACTAATTAGTCAGATAAAACGTGAGCTTGACTATCAAACTAAAGAAAACGAAAAAGGAGATCCAAGCTACCGACAAGCCAGCGCATACCACACGGAATTAATCGATAAGCTCAACCGTTGGGCGATCGAGTATCCTAACTATATTGATTTAATCCTAAAACAGCATATTGCTGAAGAAGAGGCTATCTTTGGTCAAGAGAATTATCAATTTGTTTTAACGCCTCAGGAAAAAGGTCGTATTTATTCTTTAGTTCGCTGTAAGCATATGCTTCGCATCACTAAGGAAAATTTAGAACAAAAATAAAACTACCCGCGGGTAGTTTTTTTGGATCGTTCAAGAAGTTTTAGAAAAATAGCTGTCCGCTATAAGGGATTTATAGATGGTCGCTATAAGGAACTTTTAGAATAAGCTATTGAAGGACCAAAATCAGTATGATTGAGGTCCTTTTTTCTT
>JAEWFZ010000010.1 GCA_023388535.1 Bacillota bacterium
TAAACTTAATCATAAAGGTTCTGTCTTATAGATTTCTAAAACTTCTTTATAGCTGACAAATTCAACTCAATTATTTTCTAAAACTTCTTTATAGCACGGACATTTCTAAAAGAAAGTTAAATACACAATTAAACTAAACCATCACCAAGCGGTGATGGTTTTTTTACCTGGTTGAGTTTTAAGAACATAGATTGTAAAATACAACTATGTCTTTAAAAATTGTTCTAGTGGACGACGAAGTAGTCCAACATCAAGTGATGCAGTCGCTAATTACTAATCATCCTTTAGTTAGCGAGTTTTTAACCTATACATCCGCTAATAAACTGCTCTTTGATTTAGAAGATTTAGTGGATATCGATGCGTTCTTTTTGGATGTGGAAATGCCTGAGATGAATGGGCTAGCGTTGGCCAAAGCTTTGCGTCAGCGAGATATCGAGACACCGATTGTTTTTATGACCGCCTATGCTGAGTTTGCTCTAGAATCTTATGAAGTAAATGCCTTTGATTATTTACTTAAACCGATTAAACAAGAGAAATTATTCAAGCTCGTTGATCGCATTGCATCCATTCAACCGACCTTAGAACCAACCATATTTTTTGATGTGGATGGTTTACAAAAGGTATATTTAAAAGATATTTATGCTCTAGAGGCTCAGGGACATCACACTAAAGTCATCTTCGCCACAGAGGATTACCTGGTCAAGGAATCGATTTCGGCCATCAGAGAACGCTTAAACGATCACTTTGTGATGAGCCATCGTTCTTATGTCATCAATCTCAATCACGTGCGACAAGTACAATCCGAAGACGTCATTCTTGAAAATGATATCCGAATACCGCTATCGAGAAGGATGGTTAAATCTTTCTCAGAAGCCTTTGTTTCCTTTTACCAAAGAGGAGACTTTAGTTTATGATTTATCTGGTCTTAGGGATTTTGTTGATAATAATAATTTATTTAAGCTATCGCTTAAAGCAACAAGCAAGTTTAAAACATACACTAAGTAAGATGATGGATCAACATGTCGTTGAGGTGGAATCGATGTATAAAACCATGCGTTCGATTCGACACGATCATATTAATCAGATTCAGGTATTGAAAGTTTTGAACCAAGAAAACAAAACTGATGAAATACATGACTATCTCAATCAAATGGATCATGAACTCAATCAAGTCGAAACCATCGTGCGAACGGGCAACGCGACGGTGGATGCCATTATCAATTCCAAACTCAGTTTAGCGAAAGAACGTCAGATTCAGTTGAATGTGCGAGCGTTAGTGCCGAACCAACTGCGGATTCCAAATCTAGATTTAGGGATTCTTTTGAATAATTTATTAGCCAATGCCATCGAAGCCAGCAGCTTAGTTGATCAGGGCTTTATCCGCTTTTATATGGCCCCGATTAAAGAAAATCTTTATATTTCCTGTACCAACTCGACGAAAGGAAAAGTAAAGTCCTTACTGACCACCAAATCGGGAAGCGAGCACGGTTTTGGAATTTTAAGAATTGATCAGGTAGTAGCTAGAAATCAGGGTTGGATTCGTAGGGAAATGGAAGAAGGCGTGTTTAATACCGAAGTTTATCTACCGTTGGTGTGAGTATTAGGACCATTCATGAGAATTGGTCTTTTTTATGAATTAGTTTGTTATAACTAGAGTGGGGGTGGGCAGTATGAAACTTCAACTACAATTAATGCGGTACATCAGAGAAAAACAACCAGGTACCTTACTGATGGGATTTATCTTATCCCTATTAAAAGTGATGCAGGCGGTTCTTGGTTTATATTTAACTAAACTAGTGATAAGTCTGGTAATCCGCAAGGTAGCTTTGAGTTATATGATTCAAAGCTTGCTGATATACAGTGTCGTCTTACTCATTATTTCGATATCGATTCATTTTGTTAATCAAAAATATTGGTTAGATGGACAGCTCATTCGGATTAGGACCTTTCCTGAATTAACGAATACGTTGTTAAGCTTTGATTTTCAATTATTCGAAGACGACAAAGTCCTTTCTTTACGCGAACAGGCCTTTATGTGCAGTAATAACGACGATGCGCTTTTTGGGGTCTATAACCGCCATTGGGCTACTTTCCTAACTACCGTGTTTCAAGTATTTATTTATGGTGGTTTATTAATTTTGCTAGATCAAGTTATTATTTCCCTCTTGTTGGTGATGATATTTGTCCTAGCGATTTATCGAAAATACCAAAATAATTATATCTTGAAGACCAAGCCCGAGATTGATCGCGTCGGAGAACAGCTTAGTTTTATGGAAAGAATTTCTGGTCGTTTTTCCGTAGCCAAAGATATGAGACTATACGGCGTTAGTAATTGGTTCAACGATATACAAGACGAACTTTTAATGAAGCGTCAAAAAATTCATGGTAAACGTCTTAAGGTAATGATGGTGGGAAATCTAATTTCAGCCAGTTTTTCAATATTCTTAGGCGCTCTCGGTTATTATATTTTGATTAATCAAGTCATTAATCAAACCCTGAGTATTGATGAGTTTGTCTTCTTGTTTGCTGCGATTAGCCAATTGACGGGCTTAAGTTCTCAAATCGTTAACGATTTAGCTAATTTAAGAAAAGATGGAAAAGAATTTGAGATCTATAGACAATATTTAGATTATCCTCAAATCTTCAATCATCAAACCCGACTAGCTTTGCCGGAAGAAGATTTAGAAATAACTTTCGAAAATGTCAGTTTCACTTATCCAAATGCCAAGTCAGCTGTTTTCGAAAATCTCAACTTAACCATTCATAAAAACGAAAAATGTGCCCTGGTTGGACTTAATGGGTCAGGGAAAACGACCTTGGTTAAATTATTGGTGGGATTGTATAAACCCGATTCTGGACGCATCTTAATCAACGGTATTGATAATCAAAAATACAATATTAAGGATTACTATACCTTGTTTTCAGCGGTATTTCAGGATACCCATATCTGGCCGTATCCAATTCGTGACTTGATTATCCAGGGATTACCTTTTGATGAAACGCGCTATCGTCAAGTTTTAGAATTATCCGGTGTTGATCAAATCATTGAAAAAGCACCCAAGGGCGATCAAACGCTGATTGCTAGTGTTGTCGATGAAGAAGCAATTGCTTTATCGGGTGGACAAATGCAGAAGTTAAAACTCGCTCAAGCCTTATATAAAGATGGTCGGATGCTGATTTTAGATGAGCCTACAGCTGCACTCGATCCTTTAGCTGAAAATGAAGTGTATCAAAACTACTTTACTTTAGCCAAAGACAAAACCTCTTTGTTTATAACCCATCGTTTAGCTTCGACTCAGTTTTGTGACCGAATTTTATATTTGGAAGATGGGCTGATCAAAGAAGATGGCACCCACCAAGAGTTAATGCAACTTAAAGGTAGTTACTATGAGATGTATGACAAACAATCCTATTACTATCGACAAGAAGGAGGCTACCATGCTTAAAAATATTATTCGAGTATATAAAGATATTTATTCCATTGATAAACGACATTTTTGGATTCAAATCAGTTTAGGACTTTTCAATGCCGTGGTTCCTTTTGTCGCTTTGTATTTTTCTCAACAAATTATCAATCAGCTGATGGTGAACCCTTCTTGGGATGCGGTATTACCGTTGGTGATTCAGGCTTTGGTGGTTTCAGGAATTGTCTTGTTCTTACGTTCGCTGTTTGAAAATTTATTATCAAGTAGTCATCAAAGTTTCTATTTTCGTCACCAGTTTCGTAAGAACGATAAGTTAATCTCGATGAAGTACGAGCATATAGAAGATGGCAAGGTGGAACAACTCAAATCAAATTTAAGAATCATGGCTTTTAGTTCTTTAAGTATGTTAGAAGCTCATGCTCAAAAAATATCAGAAAAAATCACCCATATTATTTCCATTATTCTAGCCTTGATTTTGTTAGTTCCGGTTTTCGTTGCTCGAAGTAATACTTTTTTAGATAGTATTTGGGTGGTTGTTGGCTTAATTGTTATCTTTGTTTTGCTTGAAGCGACCTTAATCTTCTCAACTCTAAAATCCGTGGATAAGACAAAGGAAGCTTATGCGATAAGTTTTGAACGAAATAATTTATTTAATTATCTCTTTCCAATATTATTTCAACAAGAAGCTGGAAAAGAAATTCGCATTTACAACCATGAAGAAAAAGCCCTACATATCATCAGCGATGGTTTTGTTGGTGATATCATCATGAGACTGTATAAACTCCTTTTTAGAATCAATATGTATTTAGAAACGCATTCGGCGATTATCCACACGATATTTAGTACTTTAGTTTATCTTGTTATCGGTATCAAAGCTTTGGAAGGTAATCTTGGTGTCGGCTATATCGTTTCTTCAATTGGGGCGGTTAATCTTTTGACTAGCAGCACTCCGGAACTTTTAAGTCAAATTACCACCGCTTTAATGGATCCTTATCCTTTGGAATTGTATTATCAGTTCATGGATTTACCAGAAGAGAAATCAGTCGGTACGATTCCAATTGAGAAACGACTCGATAACGATTATCAGCTTTCGGTCAAGGATTTAAGCTTTGCTTATCCTGGTAGTGAAAACTTAGTATTAAAAAATGTAAATTTAGATTTAGAAGTTGGCAAGTCCTATTCGATTGTTGGTGAAAACGGATCAGGTAAAACGACCTTTATCAAACTTTTGACTCGACTCTATAGTCCTCAAAGCGGGTCAATTCAACTTAATGGTATAGATGCTTTAAAGTATAATCCTAAGGAATATGCTGAATTGTTTAATATCGTCTTTCAAGACTTTTCTCTCTTTGGCTTTGAGCTTGGAGAAACGATTGCTACTTCTAAGGCCATGGATGAAAGTAAAATAATGGAAGTCATTGAAGAAGTTGGCTTTAAAGAACGCTTTGATACTCTCGATAAAGGCCTAAAGACAATTCTTAGTAAAGAATTCGATCCTTCGGGCATTCAGTTATCCGGTGGGGAAGAGCAGAAAGTCGCGCTAGCACGCGCGCTTTATAAGAATGGTCCAATTTTCATTCTTGATGAACCAACCGCAGCACTTGATCCGATTTCTGAATTTGAGATTTATAAGAACTTTCAATCGATGATTCAAGGAAGAACTTCCATATTTATTTCCCACAGATTATCATCGTGTCGCTTTGCGGATGAGATATTGGTATTTGATCAGGGACAAATTGTTCAAAGGGGTAGTCATGATCAACTGGTGGCTATACCTGGTAAATATCAAGACTTATGGAATGCCCAAGCCCAGTTCTACCAAGAACAAAAATTGGATACTTCGATTCTATTACAATAATATTAAAACTTCGCTCCTAAAAAAGAGCTAAGTTTAGACAAATGGTAGCCCATGAATAGCCTATTTTGGCTTAAATAAGGGACTACCATTTTTTGTGGTTGTTTTATTTTTTTATGTGATTTAGATAATATTTCTTGCAAAGAAAAACTTTTTGTCTTACAATCTGGATAATTCAGGTATACCTGAAAATAAATAGAAAGGTTGTATGAAAATGAAGAAAACATACATTTTATTACTTAGTTTATTATTACTATTCACAGGCTGCACCAAGGAAAAGCAACCAGCTGAAGATAAAAAATTAGAAGTCGTTGCTTCCACTACCATGCTTGCAGACTTAGTTTCTCAGATCGGTAAAGATCATGTCGATGTGACCATGCTTTTTGGTCCTAGTATCGATCCACATTTAGTTTTACCTACAGGTGGGGATACCAAGGTTATTCAAAAAGCGGATTTAGTTATATTTTCCGGTCTACATTTAGAAGCTCAGTTTGGACAAGTATTATCTGCCTATAAAGACAAAACTGTGCTCGTAGGAGAAAAAATCGATCAAAGCAAATTGCTCTATGTCGAGGAAGATAGTGGCAAAGAGGTAGATCCACATTTTTGGTTCAGTATTTCACTTTGGAAAGAAGCCGCCAAAGTTGTCGGAGAAGCGTTAAAACAACATGACGCGAAACATGCTTCCGACTATGAAAAAAATACAAATGCTTATATTGCACAATTAGATGAATTAGACCAATGGGTAAAAAACAGAGTCTCAGAATTAACCGCAGAAAAGAAAATCCTAGTTACGGCCCATGACGCTTTCAATTATTTCGCGAATAGCTATGGCTTTGAAGTGGCTTCTATTGCCGGAATTTCTACGGAAAGTGAAGTTACCACTGAAGATGTTAACAAAGTCGCCAGCGTGATTGTTGAGAAAAAAGTTAAATCAATATTTATTGAAAGTTCCGTACCACAAACCACCGTTGATGCGGTGATTGCCGAAGTAGTCCGTCGTGGTAGCCAAGTAGCGATTGGAAAAGAACTCTTCTCGGACGCTTTAGGGACTGATGAATACGCCCAATACATTGAAGCGATTAAATACAATGTAAATAGTATCGTTGATGGCTTGAAGTAAATTCGGTGATGTTATGGAAACTATTATTAGAATTGAAGATTTAACCGTTTCCTATGATTTTAAACCTGTCTTGTGGGATATCGATTTGGCTATCCCACAAGGGGTTTTGATGGCAATTGTTGGTCCCAATGGAGCGGGAAAATCAACCTTGATTAAAGCCATCTTAGGCTTACTGAAACCAGTAACCGGAACCATTGAATTTAGCGGTAAACCGTATAAAGAGATTCGTAAACAAGTGGCTTATGTACCACAACGCGAAAGCGTCGATTGGAACTTTCCGACCAGTGTTTATGATGTCGTTCTGATGGGTCGCTATGGACATGTCGGTTGGTTTAAACGAATCGGCTCTAAAGACAAAAAAATAGCGCTTGAAGCTCTTGAAAAGGTCGGTATCAGTCATTTGAAAAATCGCCAAATTTCACAGCTATCGGGCGGTCAACAACAACGCGTATTTTTAGCCAGAGCTTTGGCTCAAGAAGCTGAAATATATATCATGGACGAACCCTTCCAAGGCGTCGATGCCAAGACCGAAAAGGCGATTGTAGAACTATTTAAGATTTTAAAGAAAGAAAATAAAACCGTAATTGTCGTCCATCACGATTTAGATACCATAGCCGAATACTTCGATACTCTTTTACTATTGAATATGAAAGTTATTGCGATGGGACCTGTAGAAGAAGTATTAAGCGAAGAAACGCTTAAGAGAACCTATCATAGTAATCCCTTTAGGATAACTGAAAGGGATGTTAGCTAAATATGATTGACTTAATCACAAATCTTCTTAGTAATGGTGTGGTTCGTGTCGTGTTATTTGGTACGCTAACTTTGGGATTGGTAAGTGGTACTCTTGGTGTATTTACCATATTACGTAAACAAGCTTTAATTGGTGATGCGCTGTCTCATTCAACTTTACCAGGGGTGGTCTTGATGTTTGTCTTTACCACTTCGAAAAACGTCAGCGTACTGATTATCGGTGCTGCCGTATCCGCTGGGGTGGCGATGCTTTTGATGCGCTGGATAAAAAGCCATTCCATTTTAGAAAATGATGCGATCTTAGCTTTGACGTTATCGTCCTTTTTTGGTTTTGGACGGTTTCTGATTAGTTTGGTCTCGCGCTATCCGGATTATTCTAAAGTTAAATTGGACGACTTTATCTTTGGTAGTGCCGCAACCATTATTGAACGCGACGTTTATACCTTGGTTGTGGTCTGTTTGCTGGTCTTGGCTTTGATTCTATTGAGCTGGCGTCATCTTAAGCTGGCGACGTTTAATTCGGATTTTTATGAAAGCTTAGGCTTTTCAAGTACAATCATCGAATTTCTAATGGCATTTATGACGATATTGGTGATCGTTGTTGGTATTCGAACGGTAGGGGTTATTTTAATGAGTGCCTTACTAATTGTTCCCGGATTAGCAGCCCGGCAGTGGAGTGATCGTTTAGTGATTTTTGTCCTATTAGCGGCCATCTTTGGTTCTTTATCGGCTCTAATAGGTACGATTTATAGCGTTACCTTTCCCGGAGGTTTGCCTACAGGACCGGTTATAGTAATCGTTGGTACTATGTTTGCTTTAGTTTCAATATTAATTTCGCCAAAGCATGGCTTGATAGCTAAAGAGTTACAACATCTGACCCATCGTAAAAATCTTGAAAAAAACCATCTGCTTATTAACTTTAGCATCGGTAATCAACTCTCGCAGTCTTCATACCAAAAACTAATTGCGGATAATCTCATTGCTCTAGCAGAAGGCGGAGAACATAAACTCACCCAAAAAGGAAAAGCGCAAATAAAGAAAATATTAAAGGAGGAATACTATGGATAGCATCGCTTTTCAAACCTTGTTAATAGCTATCTGCGTTGGTGTTTCCTGTGCGTTGTTAGGTAGCTTTCTGGTCTTGCGTAAAATGTCGATGATGATTGATGCGATATCTCATACGGTATTATTAGGAATCGTTTTAGCCTATATGGTCGTACAAGATTTAACCTCTCCTTGGTTGATGATTGGTAGCACGATCGCCGGGGTGATGACGGTGGTACTGATTGAACTTTTGGTCAAAAGCAAACGGACTAGTGAAGATACAGCTACTGGTACTATTTTCCCCTTTCTTTTTAGCTTAGCTATTATTATCATTACCACAAGATTTAGAAACACCCACCTAGATATGCATGCCATCAGCGGTAACCTAGAGTTTGCGGCATATGAACCACTCGTCTTGTTTGGTGTGACTTTGGGTTCGAAAACCCTATATACCAATCTCTTGGTGTTGTTACTAATCCTATTGACTTTGTATGCATTATTTAAGGAGTTTAAGTTATCGAGTTTTGACTCTGCTTTAGCTAAGACCTTAGGCTTGATGCCCGCCGTTTTACAATATGTTTTAATGACGATGGTTTCTCTGACCGCCGTAACTTCCTTTAATGCTGTCGGTTCGATACTGGTGGTAGCAATGATGATTGGTCCCGGAGCAACTTCGCTTTTAATGACTAAGGATTTAAAGATGACGCTTTGGGTTTCTGGATTGATTGCCAGCTTCAATGCCATTTTGGGATACTTTATAGCCATGTTTGTCTTTAGCGGCCAGGTAAATATTTCAGCTACGATCGCTAGTGTGACTTTGATTACCTTTCTACTGGTCTGGACCTTTGAGCCAAATAAGGGTTTAGTAATTCGCATGATTCGTAAATCCAAACAAAAGAAAGAGTTTGAAGTCTTAGCCTTGTTAATGCACATTGTCCAACACGAAAAAACGCTTGAAGAACAACAAGAACTCGGTATCAACACCTTACCGCTTGAGCTAAATTGGTCACCAGAACACTATCATAAAGTTTTAGAGCGCGGGATTGCGGAAGGGTACTTAAAGATTTCTAACCAACTCGTAAGTCTTACCAAGCAGGGTAAGCAATACTATATTTATAAATTAAATAAACTCGGAATCAATCTATGATATGATACCTTTAATAGAGGTGTTTTATGTATCGTTCCGAAGAAGATTATCTAAAAACTATTTATGAGTTAACGGTGGAAAGCAAACGTTCACAAGTTAAAAATGTGGAAATTGCCCATCAATTAGGCCATAGCGATCAAAGCGTCAATGAAAAAATTCGTAAACTAGAAGCCAAGGAGTATGTTGTCTTTGAACCTTATCGTGGGGTCTCCTTAACTGAAAAAGGGCTACAAGAAGCGATTCGCATGGTTCGTGCTCATCGCTTGTGGGAAGTTTTTTTGTTTCAAGAACTAGAGTTTTCATGGAGCGATTTACATCAAGATGCGGAAGAATTAGAACACGCTAGCAGTGAACGAGTCGTAACCAAACTCTATCACTATTTAAATGCGCCCGATTATTGTTATCACGGAAATCCAATCCCGGATTTGGACGGTCAGGTTAAAGCCATGGCCTGGCGTGGTTTAGCCTCTTTAGAGGTTGGTGAGGTGTTTGTTCTTAATCGAGTTTTGGATCAAAAGGAATTACTAGAATTTTTAGATGAGAGAAACTTAAAAATAGGTTCAAAACTCACCGTATTAGAAAAGAATGAATTTGCTAGTTTAATCACCGTGGCATCCAAAAAAGATACGATTTCAATACCAACCACTATCGCATCCATGATCTTTACCTTTTAATGAAAATCGTCCTTCATTAACGTTTTCTCATAATTGACAAATAGCCTTTGATTGCTTAAAATTGGTGTGTCTTATTTCATCCAGATTTTAATGCCTAAAATATGGTTAGGCAGTTTCTACCGGTTCACCGTAAATGAATCGACAAGTATGAATGATCTTGGCTTCGGGTCGAGTTTGTTCGACCTTTTTCATTTGGTAAATAAGAATTCCAACAAAGGAGTTAAAGTATGAACTTAGTTTATCAAGGCAAAACCAAAGATGTCTATGAGTATCAAGACGGCTTATATCTACTAAAATTTAAAGACGACGTAACCGGAAGTGAAGGCGTATTTGATCCAGGCGCGAATCAAGTAGGACTGACCATCGATGGAATGGGTTTAAGTAACCTTAAAATGTCGTCTTTTTTCTTTCAACGCTTATTAGAGGCTAATATCGAAAGCCATTATGTATCAAGCGATCTCAATGAAAAAACGATGATTGTCCATAAAGTAAAACCATTTGGTAATGGCTTGGAAGTAATCTGTCGCTATCGAGCGGTTGGTAGTTTCATTCGCCGATATGGACAGTATATAAGTAATGAAGCGGCCTTAGACGGGTATGTTGAATTTACCTTAAAGGACGATCGACGTAACGATCCCTTAATCACCAAAGAAGGTTTATTAGCTTTAGGTATTGTAAATACTCAACAATATGACCGCTTAGTCGCTTTAACCCAACAAATAAGTAGTCTAATCAAAGACATTCTGGCCACTAAAGGTTTAGAACTTTACGATATTAAATTAGAGTTTGGAACTTTAGAGAACGGAACCATCGTCCTTATGGACGAATTGTCAGCGGGTAATATGCGGGTTTATAAAGACGGCAAGAGCATCCAACCACTAGAGCTAGAAAAGCTCTTACTAGGGGGAGAATAGTAATATGAGTTTTCAACGGATTATTATTGAAAAACAACCACAGTTTAACCGGGAGGCACAACTAACCAAAGCAGACTTAAAAGCCTACTTAAACTATGATTGTCAGGTCCGGGTACTCAATGTCTATGACTTAAAAAATGCTACCCAAGCTCAAGCAGAAACGATTTGCCAAGAAGTTTTATATACTCCTAACCAAGATCTAACACCAATAAAAGAAGTAAACTTAGAAAAAAAACAACACGCTTTTCAAACACAGTATCATGTCGGTGGTTTCAACCAACGTCAAGATAGCACCCAACGCATTATTAATAATTTATTAGGCTTTGAAGAAATTGAAGTATTTTGTTCAAAGATTTTTATTTTTGAAGGACTCGATGAACTTCAATTTGAAACGGTTAAAAACTATTTAATTAATCCGATTGAAAGTATTGAAATTGAATTAAATAGCCATCACCATCCAAAATATGAACAAAAACAGAATCTAAATCCAATCATGAAGGGATTTATCACTACATCGAGTGAAGACGTAGAAGCCTTAGCTAATAGCTATGAAGTCTATATGGAACTCTTAGATTTAGAACATACTCAAGCCTATTTCCAACAACAAAAACGCGATCCATCCGTAGCCGAGTTAAAAATGTTAGAAACCTACTGGTCCGACCATTGTCGCCATACGACCTTTTTAACTCATTTAGAAGATATCGCCATCGAAGATAGTCCTTATGCCCCAAGCATCCAGAAAGCTTTCCAAGAATATTTAGAAATTCGTCAAGCGACTGGTCGTGCGGAAAAACCAATCACCTTAATGGATTTAGCGACGATTAATATGCGCTTTCTTAAAAAACACAATTTACTAAAGGCTTTAGAAGATAGCGAAGAGAATAATGCTTGTTCGGTAGTCATTGATGTTGAAGTCGATGATCGTTTGGAACCATGGTTATTACTATTTAAAAACGAAACCCATAATCATCCTACAGAGATTGAACCTTTTGGAGGTGCTTCTACCTGTTTAGGGGGCGCCATCCGAGATCCTCTTTCAGCGCGTGCCTATTGTTATCAAGCGATGCGAATTACCGGGGCCGCTAACCCACTAGCAGGTCCGCAACAACAGCGAAGTGGCAAACTAGCCCAGCAACAAATCACGAAATTGGCGATGGCTGGTTATTCTTCCTATGGTAATCAGATTGGCATTCCGGCTGGTTTGGTAAAAGAAGTTTATCATCCTGGTTTTGAAGCCAAACGCATGGAGCTTGGAGCTTTGGTGACGGGGGTGCCACTTGCTTGGGTAACGCGTAAAACCCCAGAGGCCGGCGATTTAATTGTTTTACTCGGTGGTAAAACCGGTCGTGATGGCATCGGCGCAGCGGTTGGTTCTTCGACCACCCAAGAAGTTGATGCTCTAGAAAGCAAGCAAGCCGAAGTTCAAAAAGGTAATCCACCGGTTGAACGAAAAATCGTGCGCCTCTTTAGAAATCCTAAAGCAACCAAATTAATTAAAAGATGTAATGATTTTGGCGCCGGTGGGGTTGCGGTAGCCATCGGTGAATTAGCGGATGGTATCGAAATCCATTTAGATAAAGTTCCAACTAAATATCCAGGTTTATCGCCGATGGAAATTGCGCTTTCCGAATCACAAGAACGCATGGCTGTGGTCATTGATCCTAAAGATTTAGATGCTTTTGTAAAACTTGCTTTAGCTGAAGATTTAGAAGCTCCAGTTGTAGCAAAAGTTACCGACCGCAACAAAGTTGAGATGTATTATCACGATCAAGAAATCATTTCTATCGATCGAGAATTTATTAATACCTCTGGTGCGGTGCGTGTTCAAGAAAAGGTAAGCGTAGAAGCGTCCACTCAACCGGTTATAACTAATCCAGAGTGGATTAAAGGCAAAGATTTCGAAACCGACTATTTAAACAATTTAAGCCATTTATCTACCGCATCTCAAAAAGGTTTGGCTCAAAATTTTGACCATACCGCAGGCGGTGCGACCATGTTTAGCCTTTATGGCGGAAGAAATCAAATGACAGCCCAGGAAGGTATGGTAGCCAAAATTCCAGTTATTAACAAGACGACCTCTACGGTCTCGTTAATGAGTTATGGTTATGATCCGATGATCGCCCAGACTTCACCGTTTCACGGGGGGTATTTTGCGGTCTTGGATTCTTTAACCAAACAGATGGCCATGGGAGCCGATATTTCAAGAGTTCACTTAAGTTTTCAAGAATATTTCCCAAGTCTTAAAGCTAACCCGCAATTATGGGGTAGACCGCTAGCTAGTTTATTGGGGGCCTTCAGTGTACTCAATAGCTTTAATTTAGCAGCAATCGGTGGCAAAGACAGTATGTCGGGAAGTTATGAAGAGCTAGAAGTTCCACCAACTCTAGTAAGTTTTGCGGTAAGTCATCAAGACGCTCAATATTTAGTTTCTCGAGAATTTAAAGAAGCCAATCATTTAGTAGTTCTTTTAGAAAATAAATTAGATGATCAGTACTTACTTGATTTAAATCACAGCAAGGCATTGTTTGACAAGGTCTACGAATTAATTCAAGCCAAGAAAGTCTGGGCTAGTTCAACGATTCCTATCGGAGGTATCCATTTAGCGATTGCCCAAATGGCGATGGGTAATGGGATTGGTTTTACCTATGAATCGTTATCTAAAGACTATTTCAAGCCAATGCCTGGGAGCTTGCTTTTAGAAATTGAGGCCTCTGATTTACACTTATTAGAAGCCTTCGATCCAATGGTTATCGGAAAGACTAACGAAAGCAGCAAAATCACGCTTAACGGTTATAGCTATAAAATCAACGAATTAATCGCTAGCCATATCAAACCATTGAATTCAGTCTTTCCATTAAAAGAAAACGATGGACAAAGCGAAGCTTATCCTTATTTCCAACAAAACCCAGAAACGGCTAAAGACAAGCTAAATAAAGTTAAAGTTTTAATTCCGGTTTATATGGGAACCACCGGAGAATATGATTTAGCCGCTCAGTTTGAAAAAGCAGGTGCCCAAGTAGAAGTTATGATTCTCAAGGAAAAGGTTGACTATCAGCAATTAGCCCAAGCCATCGATAAGGTTCAAATTTTAGCTTTACCACATGGCTATAGCTTAGGTAATGAACCTGAGCTGGCTGGCAAAGTAATGGAATTGATATTAAGAGAAGCCTCGGTTCAAAAGGCTATCGAAGCTCTATTACAACGAGATGGCTTAATTCTCGGTATTGGTTCGGGTATGGCCACGTTGTTAAATCTGGGCTTATTAACTTCTGGAAAATATCAAAACAGTTCTGAGAACAAGGTTCTCTTAACTTACAATCAAACCAACAATTTTGTATCGCGGTTGGTACATTTAGAAGTAACTTCTAATCGCAGTCCTTGGTTTAGACTAATGCAGACTAAGGATCAATATTCCGTTCCTTTCGCAACCGATCAAGGTAGATTGGTCTTAGCTGGTTTAGACAACCAACAGGGACAATTAGTTACTCGCTATATCGCCCTAGAGAACGATGGTCGAGTTGATGGCTATAACCCAAGTGGCTCTAGCTTAGCGGTTGAATCTATTTGTAGCCCTTGTGGTCGTATTATTGGCTTTACAACATCAATTGACCGTGTCTTTGAGGAAACTTTAGTTAATGAAGTTTCGCTTGGAAAACATCGTATTTTCGAGTCCGGGGTATCATATTTTACCAATAAGGAGGTAGCATGAAAGTTCATATTGTAATGGGATCGTATTCGGATAAAGCTATTGGCGATCAAGTCGTTTCGGTTTTAAAGGAATTCGAGGTTGACTATAGTTATCGGGTGATTTCCGCTCATCGCACCCCACAACAAGCCCAAGAGCTGGCTAGGGAAGTGGAACAGAACAATCAACAAGTAATTATCGCTATTGCTGGTAAAGCGGCACATTTAGCCGGTGTTTTAGCTTCGCTCACGACCGTTCCAGTGATTGGTGTACCGGTTAAAGCGAGTACGTTGGATGGACTGGACGCTTTGCTTGCTACCGTACAAATGCCTAAAGGGGTACCGGTAGCTACGGTGGCTATCGATGGTGGAGCTAATGCGGCTTTATTGGCCCTTCAAATGTTGGCTTTAGCGGATGATAATTTACGCCAAAAACTAAAAGACTATAAACAACAACTTAGCCAAGAGACCGTAGCTATGGATGAAAAACTTCAAAAGGAGTTAAATTAGTGAGTGGGGTTGTCGGCATCTATGGACCCCAGGGAAGCCATGTAGCTCAAGATTTATACTATGCTCTTTATGCCCTTCAACATCGCGGTCAATTGACCTGTGGTATGGCGGTAAATCAAGGTGGCAAAATCGAGACTTTAAAAGGTATGGGCTTAATCCATGATGTCGTTGGCGATAAGGATATTCCCCATCTTCTCGGCAATTTTGGAATTGGTCATATTAAATCATCGACCAGTTTCGAAGCGCCAAATAAATACAATGTTGAGCCGATGACGGTCCGTTACAAACATGGTTCTATTAGTTGTTGTAGTGATGGTGAAATCGTCAACTACAAACAACTACGTGCTCAATTGGAAAATAAAGGCGCCTTATTTCAAACCGAATTAAATGCAGAATTGGTAGCTTTTCTTATCGCTCGCTATCAAAAAAATGGATTTAAACAAGCGCTTTTAAAAACTATAGAAAAGCTTCAAGGATCTTATTGCTTAGTGGGCATGAGTCAAGAAGCGCTCTGGGTGGCCCGCGATTCTCATGGTATTAAACCATTAACCTTGGGTACTTATGAAGATCATTGGATCGTTGCTTCTGAATCTTGTGCCATTGAAACCATCGGTGGACAAGTAGTCCGTGATGTTTTACCAGGAGAAATTATCTACATCGATAAAGATGGCCTTCAAACTTTGAGTCATCAACCCAATCAACGCGCCTTATGTTTATTTGAGTTGGTCTATTTATCGCGACCAGATTCTACGATTGATGATCGTTCGGTCTATATGACGCGGGTTGAAATTGGTAAACAGTTATATCGTGAACATCCGATTGCGGATGCGGATATCGTAATTGGAGCGCCAGACTCTGGTATTATTCCAGCCATTGGCTATGCGCAAGCTTCAAAAATTCCATATGCGGAAGGATTGATTAAGAATCGATATATCGGAAGAACCTTCATTGAACCAACGCTGGTTCAAAGAGAAAACGAAGTACGGATTAAACTTAATCCCTTAAAAGAAAACATTAAAGGGAAAAGAGTCATCCTAGTTGATGATTCCATCGTTCGTGGTACGACCATGAAACGTACGGTTAAGATGCTTTATGCGGCTGGAGCTAAGGCGGTACATTTAGCAATAGCTTCGCCACCTGTTAGTGAATCTTGCCATTTAGGCTTAAATACTCCCTATGTGGATGAGCTCTATGCTCATTCCCGAAGCATCGAAGCGATGAAAGAAGATTTAGGGGTGGATTCACTTAGTTTTATTTCCATAGAAGGCATTCTTAAAGCCGCTGGTGGCGAGAATGGTTTCTGTAAAGGATGCTTTAACGGCATCTATCCGGTTGATAAAGTTGAGGTAGATAAGTAATGAGTATTACCTACAAAGACGCGGGTGTTGACAAAGAAGCTGGATACGCAAGCGTTGAAAAGATGAAAGCCTATGTCCAAGCCACTCATACGCCAGAAGTATTGTCCCATTTAGGTGGATTTTCCGGCCTCTTTTTACCAGATCTAAGCGGTTATCAACAACCGGTTTTAGTTTCTGGAACCGATGGCGTCGGTACTAAGTTAAAGCTAGCGATCGAGCTGGATAAACATGATACTATCGGTCAAGATTGTGTGGCGATGTGTGTGAACGACATTCTCTGCCAAGGCGCTAAGCCCTTATTCTTTCTCGATTATATTGCGACCGGAAAGCTTGACCCCGATACCGTTGCTGAAATTGTTAAAGGTGTTGCTGCCGGTTGTCAGTTGGCTAAGATGGCTTTAATTGGTGGTGAAACGGCTGAAATGCCTGGATTTTATGCCAATAAAGACTATGATTTAGCTGGCTTTGTAGTGGGTGTGGTCGATTATCCAAAGATTATTAATAAAGAAAAAGTCAAAGCAGGCGATGTCGTACTTGGCTTGCCATCTTCTGGGGTACACTCCAATGGTTTTTCTTTAGTCCGTAAATTAATTGAACACCATAATTTAGACTTAAACCAAGTCTATCCACCGTTAACTAAACCGCTTGGAGAAGTGCTCTTAGAACCAACTAAAATCTATGTTCCAGAAATATCGGCTCTTCTGGCTAAAGTTGATATCCATGGCCTAGCTCATATTACTGGTGGTGGTTTTGTTGAGAACATTCCTCGCGTTCTTCCTCAGGGTTTACAAGCGAAGTTGGATTTGAGTGAGTATCAAGTTCCAAGTCTTTTTATATATCTACAAGAATTGGCACAACTCGATGATCAAGAAATGTATTCTACCTTTAATATGGGCATTGGTATGGTTATCATCATCGCAGCCGAGGATTTAGAAACTGTCTTGAAGATAGCCCAACAAGAAAACTTTTCCGTAGTACCTTTGGGTGTTATCGAAGAAGGTGAAAGTGAAATCATTCTATGATTAAGATTGCGGTATTAATCTCGGGCAATGGGAGCAATTTACAAGCCCTTATTGATGCCCAAAATGAAAATAGATTGAAGGGAAGCGTGGTCCTAACCATATCTAATAAAGCGGAAGCGTATGGTCTAGAAAGGGCTAAAAAACATGGAATTGCGACCCATCTAATTAGAGCCAATGATAGTACTGGTTTATTAGAACTATTAGCTCGCTATCAGATTGATTTAATTGTTTTAGCGGGCTATTTAGCCATTTTAAAACCACTGGTTATTAAAGCCTTTCAAGATCGGATATTAAATATTCATCCCTCTTTATTACCAAAATATAGTGGTAAAGGATTCTATGGTTTAAAAGTACATAAAGCGGTTATTGATAACCGAGAAAAATACAGCGGCTGTAGCGTGCATTTGGTCAATGAAGGCATTGATACCGGACCGATATTAGCCCAAATCAAAGTTACGATAGATGAAGATGAGACAGCCGAAAGCTTACAACAAAAAGTATTAGTTCAAGAACATAAACTATTGGTTGAAGTGGTTAATAGTTACATCAATGATTATTTTAAAAAAGGAGAAGTTCGATGAAAACAGCATTACTTAGTTGTTATGACAAAACGGGTTTAGTAGAGTTTGCTCAAGGGCTACAGGCTCATGGCTACCAGTTAATTTCTACGGGTGGTACTTTCAAGCATTTAAAAAATGCGGGATTATCCGTACTTGAGGTTTCCGATATTACTCAGTTTCCAGAATTGTTTGATGGTCGTGTCAAAACGTTACACCCTCGTATTTTCGCTGGAATCTTGTATCGCCGCAATCACGTTGAGGATCAAAAGGATTTAGAGAATCATCAATTAATGAGCATTGATTTGGTAGTTAATACTTTGTATCCTTTCGAAGAAACCTTAAATACAAAAGGAGCGACCCATCAAGATTTAATTGAAAAAATAGATATTGGTGGGCCTAGTTTGATTCGAGCTGCAGCCAAAAATTATCAGGATGTGACTATTATTGTTGATCCAAAGGATTATCCACGATTCCTCTCTTATTTAGAAAAACAAAAACAAACAAGTTTAGAACAACGCCAGCAGTTTGCTGCGAAGGCCTTTAACTACACGGCTTATTACGACAGCGTCATCGCTAGTTACTTTAATTCTGAGGAAAACAATAATTTTCCAGAGTTTTTAACGAAAGGCTATGTTTTAAAACAAACCTTACGCTATGGTGAGAATCCACATCAAGCCGCAGCCTTTTATCAAAGCTCTATGGATAAAGAGCAAGGTGTATTAAATACGCATCAAATTCATGGTAAAGAGCTCTCCTTTAACAATATTTTCGATGCTAATAGCGCGATTAATATTGTTAAAGAATTTTCAGAACCAACCGCCGTTGCCATTAAACATGCGAATCCTTGTGGGGTTGGTTGTGCCGATACGATTTATGAGGCTTATTTAAAAGCGTATGCTTCGGATACTTCATCGATCTTTGGTGGAATTGTGGCTTTGAATCGAGAAGTCGACAAACGCCTCGCCAATAAGCTTCATGAAATCTTCTTAGAAATCATCATCGCGCCTGGTTTTAGCGATGAAGCTTTAGAGATTTTAACTAAAAAGAAAAATTTACGTTTGCTAGTTTTAGATATGGAAAATATCGTTGCCGAGTCGATGGCTTTTAAACAAGTGGAGAATGGTTTACTTTTGCAGGAAAAAGATTTTAGTCTATACAATGAGTTTGAAGTTGTATCGAAACTAGAACCTAGTGAAGAAGAGATTAAAGATTTAGAATTTGCTTGGAAAGTGGCTAAGCATATCAATTCCAATGGCATAGTACTGGTTAAAGACCGAGCGACTATTGGTTTAGGTATTGGTTTTGTCAACCGTTTCTTTGCCACGGAAGAAGCCTTAAAACGCGCCGGTAAAAAGGCTGCTGGAGCTATTCTTGCTTCGGATGGTTTCTTTCCATTTGCGGATTCTATTGAAGCTTTGGGCGAAGCTAAGGTTTCGGCCGTTATCCAACCTGGTGGTTCAATTAAGGATAATGAAGTTATCGAGGCAGCCGATAAGCTAGGCTTAAAGATGATTTTTACCAAGATGCGACATTTCAAACATTAAGGAGGACTCATGAAGGTATTAGTAATCGGTAGTGGCGGTCGTGAGCATGCGCTGGCCTGGAAACTACAACAGTCCGAGATGGTGGATGAAATCTTTATCGCACCAGGTAATGGTGGCACCAGACAGATTGGAACCAACGTCCCTATAGCCGCTAATGATTTAGAAGGACTTTTAGATTTTGCTATCCAGCAAAAGATTGATGTAACGATTGTTGGTCCCGAAGAACCTTTAGTACTGGGAATAGTAGACTTATTTCAGCAACACGGGTTGAAGATTTTTGGACCGAATAAAAAAAGCGCTCAATTGGAAGGAAGTAAAAACTTTTCTAAAAAGATTATGGTTAAGTATTCAATTCCTACCGCACGTTATCAGTCTTATACTAGTTTCAAGCAAGCTCAAGAAGGCTTAGACTTATTTAACTATCCACTGGTTATTAAGGCGGATGGTTTAGCCTTGGGTAAGGGCGTCTTTATTGTCGATTCTAAGCCGGAAGCTTTAGAGGTATTGGAGCAGATTTTTGTTCAACGTATCTTTGATAGTCAAGGAAGTCGTGTTGTTATCGAAGAATTTTTAACTGGTGAAGAAGCTTCGTTATTAGTCTTCGTCAGTGGTAATAGAGTGTTTCCTCTACAATCAGCCAGGGACTATAAACGAATTGGGGAAAACGATGAAGGTCCAAATACTGGAGGTGTTGGTTGTTACTCGCCATCCGAATTATTCACTAGCGAGCTAGATGAAATAATTGATGAAAAAATCCTCAAGCCAATCGAAAGAGGGCTGCGAGAAGAAGGGTTAGAGTATGTTGGTATTTTATATATCGGCTTAATGCTGGTTGATAATCAACCGTATTGTTTGGAGTTTAATGTCCGCTTCGGAGATCCGGAAACGGAAGTTATTGTACCAAGACTAGAATCGGATTTATTGTGGTTAATCCAACAAGCCCTGAACTATCAATTGTGTCAGGAGGACTTTAAATGGCTACCTGAAGCCGCTATCGGTGTGGTTGTTACCGCCGAAGGATACCCAGGTTCTTATCAAAAAGGCCATCATATAACGGGTTTGGATTCGTTAGATTCTAAGGTTATGGTATTTCACAATGGCACAAAATTTGATACGGAATATAAAACCAATGGTGGTCGGGTACTAACTGTGGTTACTACATGCAGCGTTTCTGCTTGTAAAGATAGCATCTATCAGGCCTTAGAGAAGATTGAGTTTTCAGGGATGTATTATCGAAACGATATTGCTTGTCATCTTAAATAATCCATATAAATTAAAACTCCCCTTGATAGTAT
Organism: Bacillota bacterium; assembly: GCA_023388535.1. Lineage (GTDB taxonomy): Bacteria > Bacillota_I > Bacilli_A > Erysipelotrichales > Erysipelotrichaceae > JBNRMW01. The sequence goes on from JAEWFZ010000010.1 coordinate 20,909, forward strand.
TGGGGAGTTTTGTTATTTTGCTTTTATCTCGGTATCATTGATGACACAGATTTCATTTCTTTTTACCTTCAATCTTTACCGATTGTCCTGATTATTTGACTAACCGTTGATCAATTTCTCTCTCAGTCTTCCGGATAAGAATTCGATGATAAGTACTAATACAACAATACCAATAATCAAAGTAGCTGCGTCGTTCCATCTGAAATTACTCATCGCAAATAATAGTTCAGCACCAACGCCACCGGCACCAACCATACCTAGGATGGTGGCGTTTTTAACGTTGATTTCAAAACGATACAAAATCGTGGATAAAAAGTTTGACATTAATTGAGGTATGATGCCGTAGCGAATTTTTTGAAAGGTCGTTGAACCGGAAGAATCGAGAGCTTCCAAAACGCCTTTATCGATTTCTTCAATCGACTCAATAAAGAGCTTGGAAATCATGCCGATGGAAGTAACCGCAAAAGCCAAGATACCGGCTACCGCTCCAATTTCTACCTGAACAAACATGATGACATAGACAAAAGGTGGTATCGTTCGAATGATGGTAATGATAACCACAAATAAAGAAGAAACCTTCTCGCCGGTAATATTTCTTGAAGCTAGAAAAGCTAGTGGGAAGGATAAGAAAGCGCCGATTAAAGTACCCAACAAAGCAATACATACTGTTTCTAGTAGTAGATAAGGAATACCTTTAAAACTAAAATCAAAAAGCGCAGACCAGTTAGGTACAAGGAAGTTTCTAAGGATGTTTTTGGCTATTAGGATGCCACGAGCGGAAACTTTGTCTGCTGAAACAAAAGGTAGGGAGATCGCTATTAAAAATAAGATTAAACCAAAAATTAAGAAATTTCTGACTTTGTAATTAGGCGCTTTGGTAAGGATTGTTTCATAGTGTTGATGTTTATCGGTCATTACGACAACCTCCTTCTCAGTGATCTAGAAAGAAATTCGACAAAGAGAACGGTCAATAATAGGGCGATTAAAATCGGAGTAACGTTTTCATATAAGCCTAATTTCATTTGGTTATCTAAGACTAAACCGATACCACCAGCACCAACATAACCTAAGACCGCCGATGAACGGACATTCATTTCAAAATTATAGAGAAACTGAGAACTGAAGACGCCAATAATCTGAGGCAAAATAGCAACCCAGTAAGCTTTGTATTTACTGGCTCCAGTAGCAATCAAGGCTTCAAAAGCTGACATATCGACAGTTTCGATGTAGTCATACATCATCTTAGTTAAAATCGAGTAGGTAAACAAGCCAATCGAAATCATACCCACAAACGAATTTAAGCCAAATATCATCGAGAAAACAATCGCATAAACGGTTATCGGAATAGTCCGGATGATGCTCAAAATTACTCTTAATGGTATCAGGACAAATTTATTTGAATTGAGATTACTGGAAACAAAATACATCGTAGGAAAGGCGAAAATGGCACCAATTACGGTACCCAAGAAACTCATCGCTAAAGTTTGAGCGACAGGAACCCAAATACGATTGAAATAATTACTATTAAAAGGAAATAAACGATCGAAAAATCTAACAATACGAGAGGGTGCTTTAGTAAAGATTATGGTAAAGTCAAAACCCGTCAATTTAGCGGATCCCCAAATCACTAAGAGAATAACAATGATGATAAGCGGGGTCCAATTGAATGGCTTTTCCACCGTATTACCACTTGAAACCGTGATTTGTCTACGCGATAACATTTTCTTTCTCCATTACTTCATCCGCGGATAGTTGACGACCGTATATGGTTTGTAAAGTTTTATCGGTGACTTCACTGGCTGGGCCGTCAAAGACGATTTCACCAGCCTTGACGCCGATGATACGATCACAATATTTTAAGGCGATGTCGACGTGGTGAATATTAATCAGAATGGTAATATTTAATTGTTTATTAATATTTACGAAATCTTCCATGACCATGTTGGCGGTCACTGGATCTAGCGCGGCGACCGGCTCATCAGCCAGGATGATTTTAGGGTTTTGGGCTAAACATCGAGCAAGCGCTACCCGCTGTTGTTGACCACCGGATAGTTGGTCGGCTCGTTGATAGGCTTTTTCTAAAATACCTACCCGATCTAATGATTCTAAAGCTAATAGTTTGTCCTCTTTGGTATAAAGTCCAAATAGGGTCTGGAAAAAATTCATGTCCGCTACCCTTGCGGCTAATACATTTTTAATCACCGTAGTACGATTAACTAAATTAAATGATTGGAAGACCATCCCAATTTTCCGTCTAAATTTTCTAAGTTGAGAACTATTTAATTTCATTACATCGGTACCATCGACAATGCATTGGCCGGATGTAACCGGGATCATCTTATTAATTAATCGTATTAAAGTTGATTTTCCAGCTCCTGAAAGTCCGATAATCGCGACCATTTCACCTTGTTCAATGGTCAAATTTACATTATTGAGCGCTTTAGTACCATTTGGATACTCTTTGTAGCAATTGATAAATTCAATCATATCTCTCTCCTAACGATAATAATAAAAGCGGAATTATATCCGCTTTTAGTTTACCACATTTAACTAAATTATTAGTTCCAACTCTTAACGAGTTCGTTAACTTTTTTAGCACCTTCGTAATCAGCATCCGTTACTTTTTGGTAACCTCTGTGATTATAGATCTTGATAGCTTCAGCACCAGCTTCAGTTTGAGCTAGATTGATGAACGCGTCAGCGATAGCATCCGCTAGTTTATCATCGACTAATTGTGTAGAAACTGAAACAGTGTCGTTTTGAATCTTATCGGTAACACCGATGATCGAAGTTTCTGTCCAAATGTTTTCTAGACCAAATTCTGATACCCAAGCTTCAGCATTGTCCATACGGAAATCATTGTAACCAGGAGCAACATCACATTGTTCGTTAGCTAGTTTAGCGGCAGCATCACCATAACCTTGAGTGGTTACTGTATTGTCAGCCATATCTGGTAGAGATTTCTCGAAGCGATCGTTTAACCAAACCGCTGGATATTGATATCCAGATCCCGAAGAAGGGGATGAAACACACCACTTAGCGGAAGAAACATCTTCCCAAGTTAGTTTGTTTTCTTTTGCTTTGGCAGCTAAGTCTTTACCTTTGGCGGAAGGACCAGCAATAATGATTCCACGATAGTATGTAACGATGTCGGTGTTATTTTCGTTGGCTTCACCGGTATTCCAGTCTTGTGGATTTTCGGTATCATATTTCAGACCATTACGAGTAGAAGCTAAAACAACTTTAACTCCTTTGTCGTAGAACGCAGCATAGGTTCCACCAGGGATTAGACCAATATGGGCTGAACCAGCCGACATGGCTTCACCAGCCGCTTCATAAGAAGTCATGGTTTCAATGGAAACTTTTTTGACGTCATAACCAGCTTTAGCTAGTTCTTCCGTTAATAAACCTTTTAGAGGTTCTGTTTGTTTTTCGATATCCTTAGCATCACGGCTTGGAACGAAAACAACTTTTAGATCTTCTATAACTGTTTTTTCAGAAGTCTGAGTTTCACCAGGCTTAGTTTCAGGAGTACTTGGAGTCTTTTGACCACAAGATACAAGTAGAACTAAGGCTAGTAGAAGTACGAATAATTTACCTTTCATAATTTCCTCCTCGTAGCATTAACTACTCTTCAATTATGCATGGTTTGATAATAAATTGCAATTAATTCCAACGTCTTAACAGAAAATTAATAAAAATCCAAAACTAAAGAATTATTAGTATAGAGATAGTGTTATACTAGCACTGTGAGGTAGATAAAATGCTGAAAAATATTGTAGAAAAATATGTTAACGATAACTATAATTGTTCCGAATCGATCCTGCGAGCTATGAATGAATACTATCAACTCGGTATTGATGAACATGGACTAAAAGTGGCCTCAGGATTTGGTGGTGGCTTATATAGTGGCGATGTCTGTGGTTGTTTAACTGGGGCGATCATGGCGATGAGCGTCATGTTGGTAGAGGATAAAAGCAACACGACACCCAATTTCAAAGATGAAATACGCAACTTTTATCAGGCCTTCTTAAAGGAATATGGTAGTACCAATTGTTGTGAGTTAAGAGCCACCCAACGCCATCCGCAGTTAGGATGCAAAGAACTGATGATTCGGGTGGGTGATTTTATTGAAACCTATAATAAAAAGTAGGCGCGAGCCTACTTTGTTTGTACAGAAGTTGTATTTACTTCCAACTCTATGCTATCTTCTAGAACTCGATCGAGTTCAATGAATATGGACCAATTGGCCATATCCGTGGTACCAGTCGTTGGAACCCGTTTGATTAAGGTAACATGTAAGGTTTTCTCTTGAAGCTTTACATCGTCAATCTGATGACGAATCGATCCTGAGCTTTCCAATACTAGTAATAAGGCTAGACTATTAGCCTCGAAATAATCTTCATCGTATTTAGCCATCAATTCGCTAATTTGAGGGCTATTTTCATAACCGCTTATCACAAATCCATCACCTTCTAGAAAATCTTTAAGTTGTTGATGGTGGGTAAATAAGTAATACTGAGGAAAATCAGCCGTATACGATTGAGGAAAGGTACGAATGGCCTTTACCGTAAAGGCCAATGGTTTATCAGGAACAGCGGGTTTAGATGTACAGCTAACCAATAAAAAGACCATTAAAATTTTGATTAATGTTTTCATAGTAGCACCTTCCTTGCTGTTATTATTATATCATATTCAATAAATCAGTTTGGTTAAATAGGTCGGTCGAATCTTTAAAGGTTGATTATTTATTAGATAGTCATACAAAATATCAATGACTTCACGACCATCGTCATAGAGAGTTTTACAAGCTTTCAGCATCAGTGCATTTGAACCACCTTGAGCCCGATAATTATTCATTACCACCCGATAATTTTTAGTCAGATTAATATTGTGGTTAACAATTCTTGAACCGATGGGTTGTCTAAGATTAATATCAAATTCAATGCCACTGACAAAATCATAATCGTAGTATTGTATTTTTGGATAAATTTTATCCAAGGAAACAATCACTTGATTGTTTTCATCCAAGCTCCAATAATCGGCATTCTTTTCTAAATACTCCAAAAGAACCGTACCTGGAACCTCTTTGACAAAGAGGGTATTGGGGAATGGGTAATTCGCAATCAATTGTCGATAAGTAATCTCACGGTCAAATCCAACCGTTGTATTAAAAAAGCTACTAAAAGCGATATCCGCACCCGTATATTCAAGTAAAACTTGATTTATAAATTGAGCGAGCGGATGAAATTCTTTCTGGGCTTGGACGATATCATCGATTATAAGTGGTTCTTGACTAAAACCAATGACTTCATCTAACCAAAGCTGCGCTTCGGCTTCAATTTCAAGAAAATTATTGGCGAAAGACTCATCGATTGGAACGTCGGCTAAAGGTATTAAAGAGCCTTTAAAACCAGTTTCATCCAATTCAATTAAACCAGCCGATTGGCCGTTCGAGCCAGCTTGCAGAATTAAGCAATTATTTAATTGTTGGACTAAACTGCGGTGTTGATGTCCCGTTAATAACACATCAATTTCCGGATTTTCTAAGACCAGTTGAATCCCGACATTTTCTCCATTAAGAACTTCGGTCGGTTCTAAACTGATTGGATCTCTTTCCAAACCACCGTGGTAGACGACCACAATATAGTTTGCTTTTGACTTAGCGATTTGAATCTCTTTTTTGACGGTATCTAAAACTGAGTAAATTGTTAATTGTTCTAGGGTTTCTGGATGTTCCCAGTTAACCAGATAGTCGGTGACTACACCAATAAAAGCAATCGTCCCCAAGGGCGTCTTGTGATATTGGGTACGGCCTACAAGATTATCTTCAACTTCGATATTACTGGTTAGAAGCTTAGAGTCTAAACGTTCTAAATGTACTTTTAAATTATCAATCCCATAATTAAAATCATGATTACCTAAATTGCTATAGGTATAACCGATTTGATTGAGGGCTGAAGCCATTAAACGATGATCGCCTAATTTTTGGTCGTAAGTTACTAGTGGCGTTCCTTGATTGATATCGCCGTTATCGACTAATATCAAATCAGGATTCGCGCTACGCATCGTCTTAACTAAGCTAGAAAAGCGAACTAAACCACTTTGAATGTCTTTACCTTGTACATAGTCGTGTGAAAATAAGCTACCGTGAAGATCGGTAGTATATAGTATCTCTATTTTTTTCATATAAATATCATATCATGAAGTATCTATTGGTAGAATTAAGAAAGGTTCTGTGGTACTCTATAACCTACTTGAATAATACGCTATAATAGCAGTTGAGGAGAAAAATTATGGCAGAAGTAATTAAAATCGAAGGACAACATCGATTAAATGGAACAGTCCGCGTTAATTCAGCAAAAAACGCCACCGTCGCCTTGATTCCAGCTAGCATTCTAGCCAGTCATGGAACGATGAAACTATTATCGGTACCAGCTATCGAAGATGTTGAAGCCCTCTCAGAATTATTAAAAGAACTTGGTTGTCAGGTTAACGGCTCAGGAGATAGTCTTGACGTTAATGTCGACCAAATGAAAAATATTCCATTAGAGTCTAAAAACGTTACCAAACTTAGAGCTTCCTATTATTTTATGGGAGCCTTACTTGGTAAATATAAACAAGTCCAAATAAAAATGCCGGGTGGCTGTTATTTAGGCCCTCGACCAATTGATTTACATCTTAAAGGTTTTGAAGCTTTAGGGGCGGACATTAAATATGAACAAGGCTCCTATATACTAAAAGCTAAAGAATTGCTAGGAGCAAAAATTTATCTAGACTTTCCATCCGTAGGCGCAACCATTAACATTATGTTAGCTGCGGTGTATGCGAAGGGTAGAACCGTTATTGAAAACTCAGCCAAAGAACCTGAGATCATTGACTTAGCTTCGATGTTAAATAAAATGGGAGCAAATATCCGCGGGGCTGGAACTAGTGAAATTACGATAGAAGGTGTTGAAACCTTAACTTCTACCGTTCACGAGATTATCCCAGATCGGATTGTTGCTGGTACTTACTTAATTATAGCGGCCGCGATGGCAGATAAAGTTGTTATTGAAAATATTATTCCCCACCATTTAGAATCGTTAATTAGTAAATTGGAAGAAATGGGCGTTGAGATGGAAGTAGGCGTTGACCAAATTACCGTCTATGGGGCCAAACAGATGCAGGCGATTGATATTCAAACCAGACCTTATCCAGGTTTTGCTACCGATCTTCAACAACCGTTGACGACCTTGTTAACCCAAGCCACTGGTCAGTCTTCAATTTTAGATACGATTTATTCGGAACGCTTTAAACACACCATTGAACTACAGCGGATGGGAGCCAATATTCAGGTTAATCAAGCAAAAGCAGTTATCAATGGACCAACCCCACTCTATGGCGATACCGTCAAAGCTACGGATTTAAGAGCGGGCGCCGCCTTAGTAGTTGCCGGGTTAATTGCTGAAGGGGTAACGACGATTCGAGAAATCTATCATATCGATCGTGGTTATGAATGCATTGATGAAAAACTCAGAGCACTAGGCGCTAAGATTTGGCGTGAAGAAGAAGTAAATAACCATTAGTGAACTACGGTATATCCCAAAGGGATTACCGTTTTTTTGTTATATTTGTTAGGGTTTAGTTATCGTGAATGAATTCACTTGAACTAACGGTCTGATAATGATACCTTAACTCTTATAGAGTTAAGAGTCTAGGGAAGGAAAATAAGATGGAAAATATTATCACAATTAGAAATCTAACCAAACGTTACAAAGAATTAACCGCTGTAGATAACCTTGATTTGGATGTTCCAAAGGGACAAATATTAGGCTTGCTTGGTCCTAATGGTTCTGGGAAATCAACCACGATCAATTGCATACTTTCCTTGCTTCATTACGATTCGGGGGAAGTTAGAATCTTTGATCAACCGATGCATCCTGATGCTTATGACATAAAAGCTAAATTAGGCGTTGTCTTTCAAGAGGTCGGTGTCTTTGAAGAACTCAACGTTTATGAAAACATCGATTACTTTTGTGGACTTTACATCAGCGATAAGAACAAAAGAAAAAAGTATGTACAAGATGCGATTGATTTAGTTGGATTGAATGATTTTGTTAAATTCGTTCCTAAAAAACTTTCCGGAGGACTTTTACGACGTTTAAACATCGCTTGTGGCATTGCCCATAAACCAGAAATTATCCTCTTTGATGAACCAACGGTCGCGGTGGATCCGCAATCGAGAAATCATATTCTCGAAGGTATTGAGAAATTAAATCAACAAGGTTCAACCATTATCTATACCTCCCATTACATGGAAGAAGTTGAACAAATCTGCGACCATATCGTTATCATCGATAAAGGTAAAATGATTGCTCAAGGTAGCGCTACGGAATTAAAGAGCATAATTGAAATGGATGAGCGGGTGACCGTGGAAATAGCTGATCTCAATCCATCACAATTAGAGGATTTAAGAAACTTAAAACATAATTTAAGCCTTCATTATTCCGATCCGGTTCTGGAACTGACGTTTTCTAAAGGGACTCATAATGTGATCCGTCTCATTGAATATTTTCAAAGCCAAAACTTAGAAGCAGATTCCATCTTTACCCAAAGGCCGACCTTGAACGACGTATTCTTGGAACTAACAGGAAAAGATTTGAGGGATAACTAATGTTTAGCCATGTCTTTAAAAACACGCTAAAAACATCTCTAAAAACTAGAATTATGTTGTTTTGGGCGATCGTCTTTCCGATTTTACTTAGTTTAATGTTTAAACTCGCTTTAGGTAATCTGGGAACCATGGATCAAATGAAACCGATTGACATCGCCGTTATTGAACCACTAACTCAAGATGATTTTCAAAGTGAATTCTTTAAACAATTTTTAAAAGCGACTTCGAGCGATCAAGAAAATAAGATTTTTAATATCGTTTACCGCGAGCAGGCTGAAGCCGAAAAACTCTTAGAAGAGAAAGAAGTATCAGCGATTATCGATTTTGATCGTAAACCACAAGTAACCGTCCGCAGCTCGAGCATTGAAGAGACGATAACTCAGTCGGTGATGAGTGCGTACGTTCAAAATGAAACGATTATTATGGATTTATTAGCTAAGAATCCGGATAACAACATGGCCTCGATTCTACAATTAATCAATCAAGAGATTAATGTTTTAGACAATACGTCTAATAAAAATATGGATTTTTCAAATCTCTACTTTTATACCTTAATCGGCATGCAGTTGCTCTATGGCTATATGTGGGGAACGACCGCTATCAGTAAATTTGAGGCTAATTTGTCAACACTAGGAAAGCGCCAAACGATAGCGCCTATCCATAAATTAACCACCGTTTTGGCGGCGGTTTCGGCTTCATATATCATCCATTTAATAGTTATGTTAGTCATGTGGGCTTGGCTATATTTTGGTCTGAACGTTTCTTTTGGTAACCAAGGGTTATGGGTCTTTCTCTTAATCTTAATTGGATCACTGACGGGCGTGAGTCTGGGTGTCTTGATTGGGGTCAGTAATCGTAAATCCTTTGAATTTAAAATTAATTTGGGCGTAGCCATTTCCATGTTCTTCTCTTTTCTTTCCGGCATGATGGCGATCGAAATCAAACCTTGGATTGCTAATAACCTACCGATCTTAGCCTGGCTTAACCCAGTCAATTTAGTGACCGATGCACTTTATTCGCTCTACTATTTTAATACTATGGATCGTTATTTCATGAATCTAGCGGCGTTATTGGCCATGACATTCGTATTAATGATGGTTAGTTTCTACTTTTTAAGAGGTAAATCTTATGAATATCTTTAAGAACTATTTCAAAATTGTTAATGCCCATAAATTTGGTATTCTTTTGTATACCGCTATTTTTGCTTTTATCGCTTTCATTAATATCCAAGCCAATCCAGCTAGTCCGGATTCTTTCGTTGAAAAAAGAGCGAAGATAGCCTTTTTCGATGAAGCTCAAAACCAATTAAGCCAGGGATTAAAAAGCTATTTAGAAGAAATTGGTGAAATAGCCGACTTAACCATGGATCAAGCGGAAGATGCTCTCTTTATCAACAGTATTCAAGCCATTATAAAAGTTCCAAAAGACTACACGATAGATTGTACGATTGAATACAAAGCAGCCCCAGGAGCCACTTCCGATTTCATTGTTCAACAAAAGGTAAATCAATACTTAAAGACCGTTAGTATTTATCAACAAACCGGATTTTCAATAGATGAATCGCTCTCAAAAGCCAAGCATAGCTTAGCCCAAGAAGCTGATATTGAGATTTACAAATCCTCATTAGGAAATCAAAATCAGCGCTTCTCCACAGCCTTCTTTAACGGATTAAACTATGTCTTAGTGGCTCAAGTAATTATTGTTATCGGTTTAGTTACCCGAACCTTCTATGAGCAGACTTTACTCAAACGCAATCAGGTAGCTTCGCTATCGAAACTGCGCTTTAATTTAGAAATCATCTTGGGACATGTTGTCATGAGTCTTCTTATCTGGTTAATCTATGTTTTGATGAGTTATTTCATTTTCAAGGATACCATCGCGCTAGATCGCTGGTGGTTATACGTGTTTAATTCCTTTATCTTCTTATTAAGCACGATGGCCCTAGGTTATTTGATGACTCGTATCTTTGCTACGCCAGAAGCTGCCAGCGGGGGCTCGAATGTAATTTCCTTAGGAACTTCGTTTTTCTCCGGAGCTTTTGTTCCCCAATCGATGCTACCAGCCGCAACGCTTGCGATTGGAAAATTAACGCCTTCGTTCTACTATGTCCGTAACAACGATGAGTTGATCTCTAATCCGAATATGCAATTGATGTATCAAAACTGGGGCATATTGTTGGGCTTTACTGTGTTATTTCTAGCCTTAGCGATTCTGATTAAACCAAGAGCCATCAGCAAAGAACAATAAAACTTAAGTCTAAAAAGAACAGCAATCACTTGCTGTTCTTTTATCGGTTTAGTTTAAGGCATTCTTTCTAATTGACTATGGGTATAGAGTTCATACCAATCTTGATGACTTAATTCAATCTTGAGTGCTGGTAGTGCCGATAGAATGCGCTCGACTTTCATCGTTCCAAGTATTGGGACAATCTTCAATGGATGCTTCAATATCCAGGCTAACATTACCTGATCGAGACTTTCTAGTTGATACTTGTCTTTAATTTCATGTAATTTTTCAAGCAAAACTGGATTGTCATAAGCTTCTTTAAATACAGCCCCACCCCCTAAAGGTGAATAGGCCATAACGGTTAAATCGTGATATTGACAGCGTTCGATGACGCCGTTTTTGAAATGCTCAAGATGATCAACCGAAACTTGGATTTGATTAATTTCTATCTCCGGAAATTCTTTAATGATCGCATCCATTTGCCAGGTCAAGAAATTACTAACCCCAAAATGTTTAACTTTGCCACTGGCTTTAAGGGTATTAAAAGCTCGTGCGACTTCCTTATAATCCATTAAATGATCGACACGATGAATTAACAAAACATCTAGATAATCAATTTGAAGTTGCTCCAGAATCAGATTGGTTTGATTCAGGATATAGTCATAGCTAGTATTGTAGTAAGACGGTGTTAGTTCGGCGCTTGGATTGCTGTTTCTGACAATCCCGCATTTGCTAACTAAAATCATCTGTTCGCGCAACTTGGGGTGTTGTGCTAAAACACGACCAAATTGGATTTGAGCTTGACCACCACCATAGATATCCGCGTGGTCGAAGGTATTAATTCCGTGATCCAAGCAAGTCTTAATCAATTCATAAACTTGTTGGTCACTTAAATTGGCTTCGGTTAGTCGCCATAGACCAAACGAAAGCGGGGATAGGTTAATTTTCTGTTTCATTATCTGCTACTCCTTTGAACTTATCATAGCGAAAATAGTTGAAATATGCTACCGACAACTTAACAAAAAACATAGCTTGCTATGGCTGTTCATCGGTGGTAATATTATGGCAGTTAGGTCCTTTTAAAGTGAGACAGAGAGCTCGCTAAGGGAGAAAAATAGTCTCTTATGGTCCTAATTCAGGGCTTTTTTTAAAGCCCAGAAAGGAGAAGTATTCGATGAGTAGAAACAACTCGCTGCTTAGTACCAACGATGTTACACGAGATTACTTAGACGAAATAATTCAATTAGGCACTTTAATCTTAAAGAGTCCTCAAGATTATTCCTCAAAAGCAAAGGGAAAAATATTGGCGACTCTTTTTTTTGAACCTTCGACCAGAACCCGTTTAAGCTTTGAATCGGCCATGCTAAGGCTTGGCGGTAATGTACTTGGTTTTTCAGAGGCGGGCATCAGCTCACAAGCCAAAGGGGAATCGCTCCAAGATACGATTCGAACCGTCAGTAATTATGCGGATTTAATCGTTATGAGACATCCCTTAGAAGGGGCTGCTGTTTTAGCCGATAGTGTGGCCACGGTTCCGATTGTTAATGCGGGCGATGGCGGTCATCAACATCCGACCCAAACTTTAACCGATTTATTAACCATCAAAGAGACCAAAGGCGATATTAAAAACTTAAAAATCGGTCTCTGTGGAGATTTAAAATTTGGTCGTACCGTACATTCTTTAATTAAGGCCCTCTCTTTTTATGATAATAATGAGTTAGTTCTAATTACACCAAACGAATTAAGGATTCCAAATTACATTCGCGAAACCGTACTCAAAGACATTAACTATCGAGAAGTTAACAGCATCGAAGCGGTTATTGATGAATTGGATGTTATTTACATGACCCGAATCCAACGGGAGCGCTTCTCGTTTGAAGCGGATTACAATCGCTTGAAGGACGTCTTTCTCTTAGATAATAAGAAATTAAAACATGCAAAAGAAGATCTAGTCATTCTTCATCCACTACCACGCGTCAATGAGATTGCGCCGGAAGTAGACGATGATTCTCGAGCTCAATACTTTCAACAAGCTAATTACGGCGTCTATGTACGAATGGCTTTAATCTGTAAGATTTTAGGAGAATAGCTATGGTATTAACAATCAATAGTATTACCAAGGGAATTGTCATCGATCATATAAAAGTAGGATTGGGCTATGAATTATTTAAGATTCTAGAATTAGATAAGGCTACCTACCCAGTGGCTCTTATCATGAATGCCTCTTCAACCCTATATGGTAGAAAAGATATCATTAAAATTGAAGGGGTAACGGATGTCGATTTGGATGCGATTGGCGTTATTGATCCGAGTATTACCGTCAATTACATCGAAAATGAAGTCATTGTCAAAAAAGTTCATATTACCTTGCCACAATCTATTGTAGGCTCGCTACAGTGCACTAATCCAAAATGTATCTCCACCCATGAACGTCATGTCACCAGTCATTTTTCCTTGGTAGAAGCGGAAACGAAGATTTATAAATGCGACTATTGTGATCACTTCTACAATATGGAGGAAGCATGAAGACGGTTTTTAAGAATTTCAGAGTTGTCGACGCCCATCGGGACGAAATCATTGATGTCCTAGTAGAAGATGGAAAGATTGTTGAGTTAGGAAAAAACCTCAACGCAAAACAAACTATTGAAGGCGATAATTTAGTATTAGTGCCTTCCTTCTGTGATCTACATGTTCACTTTCGGGAACCGGGGTATGAATATAAGGAAACCATAGAAACTGGTAGTCAGGCCGCCTTAAAGGGGGGCTATACCGGCGTCAATTGTATGGGAAATACCAATCCGATTTGTGATAATCAAGAAACTTTAGATTATATCCTTGAAAAAGGAAGACAGACCGAAATTGATGTCGATCAAGTAGTAGCCATTACCAAAGGTTTTGAGGGCCAGGATATCCGTCATCTCGATACCATACAACCGATCAAGTATATTTCCGACGATGGTCATGGTGTGGTCTCGGACTTGATAATCTATCAAGCGATGTTAAAAGCTAAAGAAAAAGGCTTTGGCTTAATGCTTCATGAAGAGAATCGAGATTTTTCTAGTTTTGATTATCGGATTGCGGAAGATTTGATGACGATTCGAGACGTTTATTTGGCCGGAGCAACTAAAGCCAAGGTCCATTTCTGCCATGTATCGACGAAAGCTTCCCTGGAAGCGATTCGTTGGGGAAAACAACAAGGGTATGATATTAGCTGCGAAGTGACGCCCCATCATATTGTTTTAAAAGATAGCGACTATCGGGTCAATCCACCATTGCGGACTCAAGAAGATATTGAGGCCATTTTCAAAGCTATTAACGATGGAACCATCGATGCCATTGCCACCGATCATGCGCCTCATTCCAGTGAAGATAAAGAAAAAGGCAGCCCTGGACTGATTGGTTTAGAATCGAGCTTTTCAGTTTGCTATGAGGCTCTAGTTAAAACGAATCGGATTAGTTTATCACGCCTAGTCGAATTAATGAGTACGACGCCCAATCGATTACTAGGGTATCGTAAAGGTAAAATAGAAGCCGGTTATCAAGCGGATTTTGCGATCTTGGATTTAAATCATCCCTATATTTTTGATGAAAAAGAAATTTATTCAAAAAGTTCAAATACGCCATTTTTAAACCAAAAGTTTTCAGCAAAGGTAGTGGCAACCTACCGGAAAGGAAAGAAAGTATATGAAAATCATCGATAAATTAGTCCAAAATGTAGCCGAGAAAAGTTGTATTTGTGTTGGCTTAGACTCAAGCTTAAGCTACATTCCCGAATCCCTAAAAGCACAGTTTCCAAGGGTATCGGATCAAATATTTGAGTTCAATAAAGCGATTATTGAAACGACCAAGGATCTTGTCGCCATTTATAAACCACAAATCGCCTATTACGAAGCGGCTGGCATTGAGGGTATCATCGCTTATTCAAGAACGGTGAATTACTTAAAAAGTTTGGGCTTATTGACGATTGGTGATATTAAACGTAGTGATATCGCGAGTACCGCAAGTCAATATGCAACCGCTCATTTCAGCGGTGAGTTTGAAGTTGATTTTATTACCCTAAATCCTTATATGGGCTACGATAGCATCACGCCGTATTTACCGTATTTAGAAACGGGAGAAAAAGGCATCTTTGTTCTATTAAGAACCTCCAATCCAGGAGCGAAAGACATCGAATATCTAAAAGTCAACGACGAATATCTTTACTACACCATCGGCGATCAATTAGCGAAAATGGCAGAAAACTATCAGGGTCAGTCTGGTTATAGTAGTTTAGGCTTGGTAACAGGAGGAACCCATCGCGATGAAGCTCAAGAAATTAGAGAACGCTATCCAAATTGTTTCTTCTTGATTCCTGGATATGGGGCTCAAGGGGGCACAGCCGCCGATGTACGCTTATATTTAAATGAATTTAATGGCGGTATCGTCAATTCTTCAAGAGGTATAATTACCCACTACAAGAAGTTTGAAGATGGACCAGAAAACTTCGCTAAATACGCTAGAGAAGCTGTTCTAGCCATGAAAAAGGATATCTATGAATTATAAGTCAAAAATATACCGTAACGAAAAAGTCACCGATAAGGTCTATTTAATGGAAGTGGATTATCAAGAACCAGGCAACCCGGGACAATTTTATATGTTGAAGGCTTGGGGTAATGATCCTCTGTTGGGACGACCTTTTGGCATCTGTGATATCAAAGAAAATAAACTAAGCTTTCTCTATGAAGTTGTGGGTCGCGGTACAAAAATACTATCTAACCTCAATCAAGATCAAACTATTGAACTGATTGGTCCGCTTGGAAACGGTTTTCCCTTAACGGATCAAAAAGCCGCCATTGTTGCGGGCGGCTGTGGTCTAGCACCAATGGTCTATTTAGCCAAACAGCTACCAATCAAACCGGATGTTTATCTTGGTTATAAATCCGATGCTTATGCGGTTGAATTGATTAAACCGTATGCTGATAAAATTATTATTGCCAGTGAAGATGGCAGCAGTGGCCAACCTGGATTTATCACCGATTACTTAGAAGCCTCAGACTATCCGGTCGTCTATGGTTGTGGTCCTGATCCGATGATGAGAGCGTTAAAGCAACTCTGTAAAGATAGTACCCTCTATTTATCTATGGATGCTTATATGGCTTGTGGTGTTGGTGCTTGTTTAGGTTGTACCATCGAAACCGTCGATGGACTTCAACGAGTTTGTATGGAAGGACCGGTTTTCAACGGAAAGGATGTGTTCAATGATGAAAGTTAATCTTTGTGGCGTGACTTTAAAAAACCCAGTCATTGCTGCTAGTGGAACCTTTGGATTTGGTCGCGAATACGCTAAATTTTTTAACTTAGATCAACTGGGTGGGATGGTAAGCAAGGGCTTGACCTTAAATCCAAAAGAGGGTAATCGTGGCTTGAGAATTCATGAAACCACCGCTGGTATCATGAATAGCATCGGTTTACAAAACCCTGGCATCAAGGCGTTTATTGATACCGAGCTAAAATATATGTTGAGTCAAGATACGGAAACGATTGCCAATCTCGGTGGTAATAGCTTAGCGGATTATGTCGAAGGCGCTAAATTGTTGAACGC
Organism: Bacillota bacterium; assembly: GCA_023388535.1. Classification (GTDB taxonomy): domain Bacteria; phylum Bacillota_I; class Bacilli_A; order Erysipelotrichales; family Erysipelotrichaceae; genus JBNRMW01. Next base: position 37,372 of record JAEWFZ010000010.1, read on the forward strand.
AACCGATTTGAAGTTCATCGAGCTCAATATCTCTTGTCCTAATATTAAAGAGGGCGGAATGGCCTTTGGAATTACTTGTGACTCCGCCGAAGTGGTGGTGAAGGCAGTTCGGGAAGTGACTGATAAGATTCTGATCGTCAAGCTATCTCCGAACGCTCATGATATTAAAGCTATGGCACAAACTTGTGTAGCGGCTGGGGCCGATGCCTTAAGTTTAGTCAATACCTTTAATGCCTTAGCTATCGATGTTGAGACTAGAAAACCATATTTTGAAAACGTCACTGCCGGCTTATCTGGACCTTGCATTAAACCAATCGCTTTACGGATGGTTCGCGAAGTGGCTTCGGTGGTTGAGGTTCCAATTATTGGTTTAGGTGGCATCATGAACGCCAACGATGCGCTTGAGTTCATCATGGCCGGGGCCACAGCCGTCCAAGTCGGCACCGCAAACTTCACCGATCCAACCGTCATGTTGGATATTATTCAAGGCATAGAAGCTTATATGGTACGCCATGATTTACAATCGCTAGAAGAAATACGAGGTATTATTTAATGGAAAATCAAGTATTAGAACTACTTAAGGATTCAAAAGCTTTACTAGAGGGACACTTTTTATTGTCCTCCGGCAAACATTCCAATGGCTATATTCAATGTGCCAAATTATTACAATATCCTGATAAAGCTGAAAAGGTCGTCGAAGTTATTGTTGCTAAACTAAAAGAAGCTAAGGTGGAAGTAGACTTAGTGGTTGGTCCTGCTATGGGCGGGATTGTCATCGCCTATGAGGTTGGCCGTCAACTCAAGGTTCCAGCGATTTTTACGGAACGTGAGAACAACGAAATGACCTTGCGTCGTGGCTTTGAAATTTTACCGAATCAAAAAGTATTGGTGGTAGAAGATGTGGTGACGACTGGAAAATCAAGTTTGGAGACGATCGCGGTCATCGAAGCGGCTCAAGCCGAAGTCGTTGGTATTGCTTGTTTAGCCGATCGTAGCGGTAATGGTAAGTTGGACTATCCACTCTACGCAGCGATTGCCTTGGATATTCAAACCTATGAGGCGATGGATTGTCCGCTTTGTCACTCTGAAATGTCGTTAACTAAACCTGGTTCGCGTAAGAAGTTTTAATACGTTAGTCTTATTAATTGCTGTAATTAGACAATTCAAGATTAAAATTATCAAAGTTCATAACTTTAAATCTTTAATTACATATCTTTGTGTTTAGAGTGGTATAATGAGTTAAACTTGTACCAATGAAATGAGGTTGTACTATGTCCGTTAAATACAAAGAAGTAGCGCGCCAATTAGAAGAAAAAATACTCACCGGCGAATACGAAGAACAAAAGAAATTACCAACCGAAGATGAATTAATGTCGATGTTTAAAGTCAGCCGAAACACGGTACGACATGCGATTGAAACTTTAGTTAAATTAGGCTTAGTGATTCCTATTCAAGGATCGGGGGTGTTTCTCCGTGATAGGCCTAAAGATGGCAGCATTAGCATAGAAGGTTTCCAAGGACTTACTGCAGGGTTTCAAGACGCTGAAATTAAAACCGAGATTGTCGAATTTGAATTAATTCAAGCCGATGAAGAAATAGCCGCCAATATTGGTATTAAGGTAGGCGATCCCGTCTATTACATCGAACGGGTCCGCCATTTAAACGGAAAACCGTATGCCTACGAAGTTTCTTACTACAATAAGCAAGTGATTGTTTATTTGAGTCGAGAAATCATTCAAGGCTCCATCTATCGTTATATCCGTGAGGATCTCAATCAGCAGATGGGTTATGTCTACCGCATCATTTCGGCCGATAAATTATCGGCTAAACATGCCAAGTATCTGGGTTTAAAAGAAGGCGACCCGGCGTTGATAACGAAAAATACCGCCATGTTAAAGAGCGGTATCGTATTTGATTATTCGATCGATTATCATCACTATCAGAACGCTTCTTATATGAAGCTTGCTAATTTTATTTAAATTTCACTAACATTAAAGAAAAGCGCTTGTCCATACTCAGAGGATTTAATCGCTTTTTTTGCGACTTGAATGGCAGTTTCTACGTCATGGCTATGGTCAAACTTAAGTTTCATACCATCGCGAGCCATTAATTTGAATTCTACCCCATCAATGACTTGATTGTTGAGTAACTCAATGATGTAATCTCGTTTTAAAGGGGCGTGTACCAATATCATTGATCATTCTCCTTTTCTAATTGTTGTTTAATTTGTTGAATCATCGCGAATAAACGTCGTTCGGAATATTTGCGGATTAATGGCAAACTAAAAAACTTGTAATTGAGTCTACGACTGAACTTTTGAGACGTACCTTCTTCACTATAATGCAAGATTGAGCCTTCATCCATCGGTTCAATACGGTACTCCGTAATCGAAGAATCAATACCGAAACGGGATTCAAATCGAATTAATTGATTGACCACAACCTCGGTTATGGTTTGGTTTAAAATGACGGAACGTTTACCGCGATTTAAGGGTCTCGAGTATTTAGCATTTAATAAATGGCTTTTTGAAACCTTATAAGTATTAGCTAACTGAGTGGCTAAAAAATCATAGACTTCTTGAGGACTTTTATTAATATAAATGGATTGTTTGGGCATAGCAGACCTCCTAATAAATGATAATGGCCTAAAATAACTTTAGGCCATTATTATATCATTATTTCAGATTAATTAATCGTTCGATTTATTGGCGAAAATAACAAACGGTAAGTAGATTAGAAACGCCACAACAATATTTAAAGCTGAAATCAATACTGCACCAAGGGAACCATTAGTAGCTAGATAAGCATTAATGATTGGTGGTGTCGTCCAAGGGAATCCATTCACTACTGGTCCAGCAAAACCAACGACAGTGGCTGTATATCCAATCAAAGCTAAGACCGGTTGGACAATAACAAACGGAATAAAATAAATAGGGTTAAGCACGACTGGTAAACCAAATAATACAGGTTCGTTAATCATGAAGATTCCTGAAGGGAGAGAAAGCTTGGCGATTTCTAAATCTTGTTTACGTTTTGAGAAAAACAAGATGGCGATGAGTAATCCAAGGGTTGCTCCGGATCCTCCAGCAAATACATAAATATCCCAAGAACTAGAAACCTTAATTCATAGCCAAACTAAAGAATACTTAAAAGGCTTTGAGTTAATTACATTTAGTCAATTTAGTGAAAGGAGTAGGAAATGAAAAACATAATTCTGTTGTGTTCTGCAGGAATGAGTACTAGTTTACTAGTTACCCGGATGCGGAAAGCTGCTGAGGAGCAAAACTACGAATGCCATATCGAGGCGATGTCTACCAGTTCGGTATCTCAAGCCGCAAAAGTTGCGGATATTATCTTACTGGGTCCTCAAGTCCGTTTTCAGTTGAATAACATTAGAAAACAAGTAGATGTTCCTGTAGATGTCATCGACATGCGAGCATACGGAACCGTCAATGGCGAAGTTGTTTTGGAACAAGCTAAACAATTACTAGAAGAGTAAATCGGATAGTATACGTTGATAATCTGTCAATTATCCTGTCAGGTTGTCGACGTTTTTTTATACCAAGAAAATTGGTAGTATGGGGTAATTTAGCTTTTTGATTTCTGCTAGACAATTTTTAAGACAAAACGCTTGCTAATCCTTGGAATTATGATATTATATTCAAGCAAGTTGCACTTACTTTGGGCTGACTTGACGCTCAAGGCGGAAGGAGAAAGATATGAAAAAAGGAATACATCCAACGTTTAATATCGTAAAAGCAACCTGTGTATCCTGCGGAAACGAGTTTGAAGTAGGATCAACCGCAAATGAAATTCGTGTTGATACCTGTTCGAATTGCCATCCATTCTATACTGGCAAACAACGTTTTACGCAAGCACAAGGTCGTATCGAGAAATTTAACCGTAAATACGGAAAACGTACAGAACAAACACAAGAGTAAGGGAAACCTTACTTTTTTGTTGGCACTATAAGACTACAAAAAGACCATGAAATTTAATATAATATCATTCGAGAGGTAAGAAAAAAATGATGTATCACCAATATCGTTTAGGTTATGTAGAAGTCATAACCGGTTGTATGTTTGCGGGGAAAACCGAAGAGTTAATTCGCCGCATCAATGTTCTAGAATTTGCTAAACAGAAAGTGCTGGTTTTCAAACCTGAAATTGATAATCGCTATAGTGAAACCTCGATTGTTAGTCATGGCGGGGCTTCGGTTACCAGTACCAATGCGAAAGACGCTCAAGCGATTTATGAATATTGTACAGAACATCCAGATTACGATGTTATTGCCATTGATGAGATTCAATTTTATGACGATGATATTATTTTGGTCATTGAAGAATTAGCACGGATGGGCAAACGGGTCATGGTTGCTGGGTTAGATACGGACTTTAGAGGTGAGCCATTTGGTGTTATGCCTAAATTATTAACCATGTCGGAGTTTGTCACTAAGTTAACCGCCGTTTGTGTTAAATGTGGATCGCCAGCCACGCGCACCCAACGTTTAGTCAATGGAGAACCGGCTAATTACAACGATCCAATTATCCTCGTTGGAGCTTCGGAAGCCTATGAAGCAAGATGTCGCCATTGCCATGAAATTGAAGGTAAACCAAGATATCAGAAGAAAGGACTTTAAACTATGTCCAAAGACGCCTTAATAGAAAAACTAAAATTAATCGAAAATCGCTCTAAAGAAATCGATGAACAATTAATGAGCCAAGAAATATTATCCGACCCAAGAACTTTAGCTAAACTGGCTAAAGAACAATCCCAACTTCAAAAAGTTTTATCCCCTTACCACACCCTGTTAAAAGTCATCGATAACAAACAACAAGCTTTTGAAATGTCTCAACTCGAAGATGAAGAATTGTCTGAAATGGGACAGTTAGAGTATGACGAAATGGTAGAAGAAGAAATAAAACTGCGCCAGCAACTTGAAGTTTTATTAATCCCTAAGGATGCTAACGACGATAAAGATGCGTTAGTTGAGATTCGTGGAGCCGCTGGCGGTGATGAAGGTAATATTTTTGCTGGTGACTTATACCGGATGTATAGCAAATATGCGGAAAGCCAAGGTTTCAAAATTGAAGTCTTGGATGCCTCAGAATCGGAAGCCGGCGGCTATACTTTAATCAGTTTTGCGGTCAAAGGTGGCGAAGATCCTTATGGTCATCTTAAATATGAGTCTGGAGCTCACCGAGTTCAGCGCGTCCCTAAAACCGAAACTCAAGGACGCGTCCATACTTCAACCGCAACCGTCTTGGTACTTCCAGAAATAGAAGAAGAAGATTTTCATATCGATCCGGCGGATTTAGATATTTCAACCCAGCGTTCATCTGGGGCTGGTGGACAACATGTTAACACCACCGATTCGGCGGTACGAATTGTCCATAAGCCAACGGGAATTACGGTTAATATGCAGGACGGTCGTTCTCAACACGATAACCGCGACCGGGCGATGAAAGTCATTCGGGCTCGGGTCTATGAACATCACCAAGAACAAAAATTGAAAGAAGAAGGCGACACCCGTCGTTCTAAGATTGGTACCGGAGATCGAGCCGAGAAAATCCGTACATACAACTATCCACAAAATCGCGTCTCCGACCACCGCATTAATTTAACCATTACCCAGTTGGATCGAATCATGGAAGGTAAATTAGGCGATGTTATCGATGCGCTGATTGAAGCCGATCAAAAAGCAAAATTAGAAAGTAATGAAATATAAAGAACTGGTAGGTTTAGCTACTAGCGAACTTAAACATCATGGCGTCTACGAGGGCTTAGCGATGCGTTTAATGATTGAACGAACGCTTGAACTTGGCCTTGACTTTTATGCTATCAACGATCAAGAAGCTAATCCAGAATTCACAAAGGCTTACCTCAACGATATTCAACGGTTAGTAGAAGATGAGCCTTTGGCTCATGTATTAGGTTATGAATGGTTTTTTGGTCGCTTATTTAAGATAACCCCGGATGTCTTAATTCCTCGTGAAGAAACTGAGGAATTGGTAGAAAATGTGCTGCTAGATATCGATGAATATTTCGAAGATAAAAACCTGATCGTCGCCGATATCGGCACGGGTTCGGGAAACATTGGGCTGACCCTAAAAGCCGAAGAACCAAGTTTACAGCTACACCTTACTGATATTTCGGAAAAAGCCTTAGCCATCGCTCAGGAAAATGCAAAAAAAATTGAAGCAAAGGTAAACTTCTATCGTGGCGATATGGCCCAACCGCTAATCGATCAGAAAATAAAATTAGACGTCCTTGTCTGTAATCCGCCCTATATCCAAGCTCATGAAGAAGTACAGACCTCAGTGTTAAAGTATGAACCACATGTAGCTTTATTCGGTGGGGATGATGGACTTAAATATTACCGTCAAGTGCTCAAACAATCTCATGAGATTATGAAACCAAAGTTTATGATGGCCTTTGAAATCGGTTTTGATCAGGGAAAAAATTTAACCGATTTGATTAAAGAACATTACCCAAAGGCAACGGTCATCGTTAGAAAAGACTTAAATAGAAAAGATCGAATGGTCTTTGTCTACAATAATTTGGTGGCGTTAAACGAAAATGCTACACTATAAATAAATAACAAGGTAGGTATGATATGGATAACAAACAATTAGCAGAACTCTTATTTCCAGAGGTAACCAAAACGATTGAGGATTTTGAATTAATCTATCCTCAACGAGATTTGCCAGAAGGGGCTAAAGTCACTCGTTTAGGACCAAGTCCGACCGGTTTTATCCATTTAGGGAATTTATATGGCGCTTTTGTTGACGAGCGTTTAGCCCATCAATCAGAGGGTACGATGATTCTAAGAATCGAAGATACCGATGCTAAACGGGCCGTTGAAGGTGCGGTTTATGTAATTATCAACGGTCTTGACTTTTTTGGTATTCATTTCGATGAAGGCGCTACCTTAGAAGGTGAGAAAGGGGCCTATGGACCCTATCATCAACAACAGCGTGTTGAAATTTATCATGCGGCCGCAAAACGTTTGGTAGAACTGGGCAAAGCATATCCTTCTTGGGCTAGCGAAGCCGAATTAGAAGATATTCGCCAACGACAAGAAGCTGCCAAGGTTATGCCTGGATACTATGGAAAATGGGCTACCGATCGTTATCTTGACGATGAAGTCATCTTGTCCAATATAGAAGCGAAAAAACCTTATGTGTTGCGCTTGAAATCCAGCGGACAATCGCGGGCAGGTGATAATTTTATCGATGGTATTCGCGGTGAGATTACGGTTCATCCCAACGATCAGGATACCGTCTTATTAAAAGCGGATGGTATTCCTACGTATCACTTTGCTCATGTGGTGGATGATCATTTTATGCGTATCACCCATATTGTTCGTGGTGAAGAGTGGTTATCGACGCTACCGATTCATTTGGAATTATTTGAAGCCTTATCCTGGCAACCACCAATTTTCTGTCATACCGCGCATTTAATGAAAATGGACGATGGCGTTCGTCGTAAATTATCGAAGCGCCTCGATCCCGAGCTTTCTTTGGAATACTATATGGAAGTCGGTTATTTCCCAGAAGCGGTTCGTGAGTATCTGATGATTTTAATGAACTCCGATTACGAAGAGTGGCGTATTATAAATCCAGACGCCGATTTAAATGATTTTAAATTCACCTTAGATAAAATGAGTACTTCCGGTGCTTTATTTGATATGGAAAAACTAGATTATGTTTCGAAAGAAGTTCTATTAAAAATACCAGAAAAAGAAATCATGGATTTCTTAATCGACTGGTCAAAAACGTATAGACCAGAAATGAGCGAATCCTTAATCAGACATCGCCAGGATCTCGAAGGTTTATTTGCGATTGGTAGAAACGATCGCCAACCGCGTAAAGATTTAATGAACTGTACCCAAATTTTGGAATTCATCGCTTATTATTTTGACGAACAATTCCAAGTAGTCGATGCGTTGCCGGATACGGTAAGCAAGGAAGAAGCCTTAGTGATTTTAAAGGAATATATGGAATCTTTAGATTTAGAGGTTGATGGTTCAACTTGGTTTAATAATGTTAGAAATATTGCTGAAAAGCATGGCTATGCGATTAAGATGAAAGATTATCGAAAGAATCCGGAATTGTTTAAAGGTTCTGTAGCTGATGTCGCTACCGTCATACGCTTAGCCGTCGCTGGAACCCGACAATCGAGTGATTTGTACAGCATCCAAAAAGTATTTGGTTTAGAAAAAACCAAAGCTAGATTGATAAATTATATCGAGGAGTTATCGAAATAAAAGAAAAAGTAATCATTGTTGGACTGAATAATTTCCGACAAAACTATGATTTTAATGAAAAAATGCTGGAGTTAAAAGGATTGGTAGAAGCAGCTGGTGGCCAAGTGGTCGCTACGATTGCTCAAATGAATGCGCAGCCCAATCCAACAACTCTAATTGGAAAAGGAAAAGTCGAAGAAGTCTATCAAGCTATTGCAGAAAACCAAGCCGATACGATAGTTTTTTTGCAGGAACTGAGCGGTTCTCAAATTCGAAATTTAGAAGACTATTTCGATCGCAAGGTTTTGGATCGAACCAATCTAATCTTGGATATTTTTGCGATGCGAGCACGTAGCCATGAAGGTAAACTTCAGGTTAAACTAGCTCAACTCAACTATCGTCTACCGCGGTTAGTAGGTTATAGGAAATACTTATCACGTCTAGGTGGTGGTATTGGAACCAGAGGTCCTGGAGAACAAAAGCTTGAGGTAGATCGTCGCCATATTCAACGAGAAATAAAAAATATTCGAAGTAAGCTTAAGAAGGTTAAGTTGCATCGCCAACAAACCCGTTCTCAACGACTCAAGTCCAAACAGCCTTTGGTGAGTTTAGTTGGTTATACCAACGCCGGTAAATCCACTATTATGAATCAGTTATTGAAATTATCTAACCATCAAAACGGTAAAGATGTTTTAGTGAAAGATATGTTGTTTGCGTCCTTAGATCCATCGGTACGTAGTATTGTCATCGATGAAAATTTCGAATTTTTAGTCGTCGATACGGTGGGGTTTGTCTCAGACTTGCCTACTTTATTGGTGGAGTCGTTCAATTCGACTTTAGAGGAAATTGAATATTCCGACTTGATTGCGATCGTACTCGACGCTTCTTCGCCACAGCTTTCCCATCAATTGGAAACAACCAATGCCGTTTTAGAACAATTAAAAGTAAGTGAAACGCCAACCTTACTTATTTATAATAAATCCGATTTAGTAGATCCTTTACTTAACTTGGAAAACGGTAGATCGGCGATTCATATTTCCGCTTTTAAGGATGAAGATATCAAAGAATTAATCGAACGCTTTAGAACGCTATTAGATGATGAAAACGATAATATCGTTTAATTGATCCGAAAATAATTAATCTTTAGAGATATAATTTAATGTATAAATCATCTTCATAATTGACGAAAGTAGTTATAAGGCTAACGCTAGAATCCAATAAATAAGCATGTTATACTATAATAGTGAAAGAACTATCGAAAAACGTTTTAATTAGATTAGAAAAAATCACTAAAAAACGAAAACAACAAATCGTTTTGGATGAAGTTTCTTTGAGCATTCATCAAGGCGAATGTTATGGAATCTTTGGTGAAAACGGGAGTGGTAAAACCACGCTGTTACAGATTATTACTAAAATACTCAAACCAAGCAGCGGTAGTATCCAATACCCATCCCCGATAGAGATTGGTTTTGTCCCTCAAGAAGATGGATTCTTTGAAGAAGTGACGGCATTGGATAATCTAAAACTATGGACTAAAGATAGCCAGCGGCTACAATCTTCACCCTACATTCAGCGATTAGGTCTTTCCGATTTTTTGCACAAACCGGTGAACCAGTTATCCGGCGGTATGAAACGTCGTTTAAGTCTGGTATGCGGGTTAATCAATGATCCATCCGTCATTGTCCTGGATGAACCTTTTAGTTCCTTGGATATTATTTATCAACAAGAACTTATTGAGTTTATCGAAGAGCTTTTAGAGAATGATAAAACTATCATTCTCAGTGCCCACGATCAAGTTGGCTTTGATTTAGCCAGTCAAAGATATTGGTTACATCATGGAAAATTAGAACCGCTTGATTCAGGTTTAAAATACCAACAACTTTATCGGTGGATAAAACAAGGAGAGAATCATGGAAGATAACAAAAACTTAATGGTAGAAAAAACTAAGAATACCAAACTATTCGCGATTATAGGTCTAATTGCGGTTGCCTTAGTAGCAGGTTTTTTCATTTTCAAAAATCTAAATAAAGGTGGTCCGCTAAATAAAAACGAACAGATTATTTCAGCGATCGTCGACCTCGGCAACCAATATGAAGAAAGTGTTGATGATTTTTACCAACCACTTGGATTAAAGCAAATTAGTGAAAAAGTAAAGAATGGTCAACTAGGCTTACTGGCTTCTGCGGTCATTAACAAAGAAGCGTTGAATGCACCAGAGGATTTAACGATCAATTGGAGTTTAGCAGCGGATGTTTCTAAAAAGCATGGCTACATGAGCCTTGAAGCTAAATTTAAAGATCAGTCGTTTCTAAGTGGAAGTATCATCCTCAATCATGATCAATTGATTGCGGATGTACCAGCCCTATTTGATAAAGCCTTATCGATTAATTTAAAAACCATTGGCATGGATATTCATAACAGTAGTTTTGTTAATCTTTCTGAAGACATTGAAGTTGAATCTCTCAAAGATCTGAGTATTGATTTATGGAAATCTCCGGTTACTTTCAACCAGTACAAGGAAGAAATACTCAAACTAACTGAAACTGAAACAAAAGCCTTTAAAGATAAACTTAATTTCGTCGAACTCGAAAAACACAAAGTAAACGTCGCTGAAAAGGAAGTTGCTTTGGATACCTATGAAAGCGTAATTCCTAAAGATGAATTGATTGCTTTGATAGATGCCTATCAAAAGGCGATGCTCGAAGTGAATAATGGCAAGATTACCGGCATCGATTTAGAAAAACAGATACCCAACGAAGAAATCAAGGATTGGAAGGAATCCTTTGAAAAAGAATGGGATCGCTTTGAAGAGCCTATTAAACTAATTGTTGGTATGGATGGCAACAAAGTAAGATATCTTGAATTTAAAAATAAAGTAGATGGAAACCCGGTAGCACTCTCCGTTGAATTGCTCGGCGAAAAAATTCCTTTCAAAGATTTGTTTGTTAAACATGGTTTGGTTGGAGAAAAAGATCACGGTCAATACAAACTCACTACGGTTAAAAATGGTGATGTTAATACAATGATTATAAGTGGAATGCTAGTAGAAGATACTCAATTACATGAGTTTGGTAAAATTGAATTTAATACCTCAACCCATGACTTAACCCTTGAAGGTCAAGGCGTCAAACTAATAGCAACCATTGATAACATCGTCAAAGGTGAATCTTTTGAGTTTAATCTAAAAGACATGATCGTCGACAACCAATCCGTTATGAATGATTTGAAGTCTTTACAATTAAAAATTGACAAACCTAGTCTGCACGAACTACCAACAGAAACGTTGGAAGTGTTAAAAATGAGTCAAGAAGAAGCTCAGTACTTCATGATGAGTGTTGTCATGAGATTAATCAGCCTTGGTGGCCAAATAGGAATCGATATTCCAATTAATTAAGGATGCCATCTAAACTCTTCATACTACAGTTGAAACGTTATACGAAAACGCTAAGGACCCAAATTATGATAATTGCTTTGATTTTAGGGTTTGTTTTCGTAGCGAAATTAGGTATGGAAAATCTATTAAAGCCACAGTCCAATAAAGTGAATGTGGCTTTTGTAATGGATCCGATGATGGAACAAAGACCATTATTTACTTCCATGATAAGTTCTACACCCTCCTTACAGGATGTGGTTAATTTATCGATCGAAACAGATTTTAATAAGACGAAACAAAAGTTAGATCAAAACAAACTCGATGTAATCATTGATTTACCGAAAGATGTGATTACCGATATCATCGTTGGACAAAATACGCCGGTTAAAGTATATTACCCAAGCAATCTCGGTTTAGAAGAATTGTTGTTGAAAGATTTATCCTATTCGGTCTCGAGGATGCTCCAATCGAGCCAATCAGCAATCTATACCTTAGCTATCCTGAGTGAACGCTATGGTCTTGATGACGAAAACGCGTATTTGAATGATCAGTTTTTAAAGCTTGTTTTTTCTAGACAATCCATCTTTACTGACCAGCCAGAAAAAACTCAAACCTTGTCCTTACAAAATCATTTATCTTTAGTGGCCTATATTAATTTTATGTTACTATTGCCGGTGGTTTTTTATCGTTTAATTCATCAAGAAACTAAATTCTTGATGAAACATTTACAAGTTCACGGCTATTCCTATTTACTACAAATGGTAAGTTCGATTGTAGTTTTTACGCTCTGTCTGCTGGTCATTGGCGGTGCTTTAATGACCGTACTGGGTATCTTCGATATTTCTTTCTGGTTTATTTCTAGTTTATTAATTGCCATGATTAGTTATGGATTTTTTAAATTATTTGATTTTAGTTTCGCACCTTTGTTATATTTAATCCTAGTTATCTTCATCAGTCTGTTCTCGGGAACAATTATTTTTAATTACTGGTTGCCAGCCTGGATTCAAGAGATGAATTATTGGTTGTTCCCGCGCGCCTTCTATACTAAAGATTTCACGGTGATGCTGCTTTGGTTGCTGTTCTTTTTAACGATTACATATTATCGGGTGATTTATGATGATTAAATCTTGGGTGAAAGTTAGTTTAATGCGCTGGTTAAAGCGACCATTATTTATACTGTTGAGTCTTGGTTTACCGTTGGTTTTATTGTTGCTTTCCAACCACAATCAAGAGATTAGCTTACCGATAGGTATCTATGTATCTTCAGCGGATAGCTATAGTCAACAAATCATAGAAACCCTTAAGGTTAACGATACCGTCTTTGTAACAGAAAGCTATGACAGCGTTGATCAACTGAAAAAGGCGTTTTATGAAGAAAAAATTGTCTGTGCCTTTGAGATAAATAGAGATTGGATCGCTGATTTAAATCGTGATATTCGCGATGACTTATTTGTGACTTATCACAAAGAAGATAATTTTATTGCACCGATCTGTAAAGAGAAATTCGCTTCCGTAGTTATGGAAGTGTATGCTCACAATTTAGTCGAAGAGGTATTAGCCAAACAAGAAGTTTCAGCAACTATTCTCGCCGAAGCTAAACAATTATTTCCAAGTTTCACCCAAGAGAATCTTACTTTTTCCTTTGATTTTGTAACTTACGAGAAATCCGATTCACAACTCTTTCCGATGCGTCAAATACTGATGTTTTGGTTATTTTTAGTGGCGGTATTAGCTGTTTTTGACTACCAAAAAGCCCAACAACAAAATATTTTTTCGAAAGCTTCAATTAAGTATTATCAACGCTGGCTATTGGTATTTATGCCGATTGTTTTAGTTGGTCTCATACATTTTATATTTCTTTATTTGCATTCGAAAAATCTCAAGTTGGAGCTACAGTTTTTTAGTTTGTCGGTTCTCTGGTCCTTTGTTTTGGGATTAGTTTTAAATAACATTTTAAAAAAGCCAGATTGGTTGATGAGTGGTCTGACCATCTTAACTTTAGTTAATCTGGTGGTTTTGCCAATTTGGATGAATCTACGAACCATATTCTCCTGGTTTAACTGGGTTCAACGCTTCTATCCTTGGTACTGGATTTACGGATTTTTTGGTAATGAAACTGGATATTTGGCGATGATACTTGTAATGTCTGTGGTTGTTTTAGTTTATGATCGATTGCTGGTCAAAGCCTAAGGAAAAAATTATGGAAGAATTAAGAACAGAACGTTTAAAACTCACTCCCATCACCATGGAGGATGCTAAAGAAGTTTATGAGCATTTTAATCAAGCCGTAATTAAGTATTTACTGGCCCAGGTTAATAGAAATCTTCAAGTAACTAAAGAAGTTATTGCCAAGATGATGGAGTACAATCAATTACAAGAAGAAGAAATTTATGTCATTCGTCTTCAAGAGTCATTTGAGTTTTTAGGCCTGGTGGCGTTACATGATATCAGAGGCGAGAAACCGAAACTTGGCATCTGGTTAAGTACTAAGTTTCATGGTCAAAAGTATGGGAAAGAGGCGATAGGTCGCTTGATTGAACGAGCTAGAGTTTTAGGATTAAAATCTTTGTTCTATCCGGTTGATTATCGAAATATTGCTAGTGTAAAAATAGCCCAATACTATCAAGGTATCAAGGTAAAATCCAAAGAAAAAGTCATCACTAACGATGACCGCACCTTATATATTGATACCTATGAAATCAAGCTTTAGTGTATGCGAAAGGTTTTGATGGCGTATTTGTGTACCGCCCACAAAGCGACTAGAGAATAAAGCAAAGTAATGAGGATCAAGCTTGGTGCTATCCAGAAAGACTTAACCCCAATTTGAAACAAGCTAAAGCAGACCAGATAAATCACCCAATTTATGATTGAATAAATTGGATTTTTTATTTTGTAGTCTTCATTATAGGGCTGAAAGATATAGTAAACAAATAAGGTATGAACCGAAAAGAAAATCCCCAAAGACAAAATCATGATTTCTAAAACGAGAACGTTGGTCCAGATATTACCGCCGATAACAAATCCCCAAATTAAAACAAATAACATCATTAATAGGGTTGGCATAGCATTCCATTTGATTAAGCTTTTAATTCGTAATTTAAACAAGGCTAGAATATTATTGGGTTGAATATAAAAGGGATATTTAAAGAGTGAAATATCACAGTTGATAAACATCGCTTTGGAGACTTGTTCACCGTTACATAGGATATACATAATAAAAGGCACATAGCTAAAAGCCAGAGTGCTTTTTTCAGGTATCGTGGTTGCATCAATCGTAGTATTGATTAATGAATAAATTAAAACTGCGGTTAAAACAATGCCGATTACCAAAACAATAGCCGATTTTATTAAAACTGGTTTGTAAAGAACTCGAAAATGGCGTTTAAAAAATAAACGATTTAAGAGATTAAAACCATCTTTCTCGGTTTCTGAAATATTTTCTTCGGTTAGGTCTTTATCTTTCAATTTTACGGTGGTCGAGGTGTCCCTTAAACTTTCCATTTCGACCAACATCTCTTCGTATCGTCTAACCGATTCACGAGCTAAAAGCGGATACAAAGTATAGTTCCATTGCTGCCAAAAGGTTATCGCTAGTAGAACAAACGAAACCAGCAACAATAAGGGAAGGTTTAAATAGTTGGCGATGTTGAATTTTAAGAAGATAGCCAAACCTGCTAAACCCAAACTAAAGAGGACGGTTATAAGTACGACTAAGCTTTTTTGAGAATAATCCTTTCGATATTTTTTGAAAATCAATAAGTGAATGGATTCGATAACAGAAGCGATTACCAGTAAAATCAGACTGAGTCCAACTGCTTGTAAATTATTGCTGTTAGGTAAAAAGATCGAAAAAACTAAAGTTCTAAAGAAAAATTTAAAAATTCGATCAAAAAACAAGTTAACTCGTGCGATTTGTCGCGGCTGAAAACGAAAGATATGTTGAAAATAGTACATTATCTCCGTTGACTTTAAGACAAAGAAATTATTTAAAGCGTGGGTAAAATACAAAAAGAAAACAACGGTTTCAATATTTGTATAATTACCGAAAAAGCCACTTGCGGTTAAGGCCAAATAAAACACTAAGTAATACGAAATAAGTGCCCCTAAAAATAAGCGAATAACTTTATAAATCGGTAAAAGCTTTTTTAACAAGGATTTAGTCTTTGGGAAGGAATAATTTTCTGGTTTAACTATTTTTTTAAGCAAAGGAACTTTCGCTAAATAATAGATGAAAGAATTAAAAAACTGTATCGCTTCAAACTGAAGCATCATCCAATAGGTTTCATAGAGCCGATCAAACATTTGATTCAACCTCGCCTAGAGCTTTAATAATCTCTTCTTCAAATTCCTGGTTTTCCAGCATCTGATGATCGAGTAGTTTTAATTTTCCATTATTGAGAATGACAATTTCATCACATAAATCGGTAGCTAATTGTAGGATGTGAGTTGAAAATAGAATGATGTGTCTTGATTTCATATGTAAGATTAATTTTTTTATTTGATGCTGCATGATCACATCCAAACTAGTTAATGGTTCATCCATCAAAATAATTGGCGGTTCCAACATCACAAACATCAGCATTTGTAACTTGTTTTTCATGCCTAATGAGTAACCTTGAATTAAGCGATGGCGTTCATCTTCGTCCAATCCGATCCAATCTAAATATTCGTCGATGCTTTTGTTGGTATGAATACGATCTTGGTTAACATCGAAAAAGAATTTGATGAATTCATAGCCGGTTAAAAAGTTTGGAAAATTAGGATTAGCGACCATAAAAAAGAAATCGTCTTCCTGAAGTAAACGTTTTTCGTTTTGATCGTTAGTGATATAGACGCTACCATTATCAGCTTGTAGTTCTTCAGCGATGATGGATAGTAGGGTGGTTTTACCGGAACCATTTCTCCCTAATAACGCATAGATGTTTCCTTGATCGAATTCGAAACTGATGTCTTTTAAGACATGATTTTCTCCAAAGCTTTTTGATATATTTTCTAAGACAAGTCTCATAGTGGCTCTCCTTTTGAAGTAATATTATACACCTTCTTTTTCAAGTTTACAAAATCACAATAAAAAAACTCTAGTCAATTTTACTAGAGTTTTTAAACAATTTTCAACCTAAGGCCACATCGAGAATCATCATCAGGACAAATCCTGCAGCAAAGCCAATCGTTGAAGCATTGCTATGTTTGCCGACCTGGGCTTCGGGAATCAATTCCTCGACCACGACATATAACATTGCCCCCGCCGCAAAGGCTAGCACATACGGTAGAATGGGTTCAACTAGGCTGGTAACAAATATCGTTATCAAAGTAGCGATGGGTTCTACCACGCCCGAGAGAAAGCCATAGAGAAAGGATTTCTTTTTCCCAATGCGCTGGGCGATGGGCATTGAGACAATAGCCCCTTCCGGAAAGTTTTGAAGGGCGATGCCAGTGGCTAAGATAACTACGCTGGCGATACTAATACCCGCAGTGTTTGATAAGAATCCAGCCACAACTACGCCGACCGCCATACCTTCGGGGATATTGTGGAGCGTAACCGCAAAAATCAACATTGTCGATTTCTTTAAATCGGTGTCGATGCCTTCCGGTTCATCGGAACTAACGTGCAGATGGGGAATTAAGCTATCTAGAAGCAATAGGAAAATAAAACCAAGCACTAGACCGATAGCGGCCGGTAGCCACTTTTGTTTTAAAGGTGTCATTTCAATCGCTGGGATAATCAAGGACCAAACCGAAGCCGCGACCATGACCCCGCTAGCAAATCCAATTAATCCTTTTTGTAAAGTGTCGTTGATTTTATCCTTCACAAAAAAGACCATAGCGGCCCCGAGGGTCGTGCCTATGAATGGAATTAAAATACTATAGACGATTTGAAAAGTTTCTGACATAATTCCTTCTTTCTACCAGTCATAGTATATCATTGTAATCAAAGTTAAAGGAAAAAAGCTTCCCGAAGGAAGCTTTAGTCTACTGGATACGCTTGATTATCTGCTTGTGGAGATTTACCGACAGAAGCTTGATAAATCGAATAAACGGCTTCGGCGAGAACTTGATCAAAGACCTCTGGCGTTTGATCTACATTGAGTCCTTCCGATAAGGCTCTTGAGAAGGAAGCGATTAAACGATCGTTTTTCGCTAATAATTGGTTGGCCTGTTCTCTACTATAGCCTCCCGATAAGGCGACGACTCGTATTACCGCTGGATGATAAATTACTGGTTTGTACAAATTAGTTACCGAAGGAATGGTGACTTTGAACATGATTCTATCTTTCGCATCCTGATGTTCTAGATGTTTCATGATTTCATCAACTAACATTTGTTCGATGAGTTCCTTATCTTCGGCTTTGATATTAACTTCTGGTTCCAAAATTGGCACTAAGCCGGCTTTGACAATGCGATTTCCAATCTCAAATTGTTGGTCGACAATAGCTTTAATCCCTTCACGGTTCGCTTCGTGAATGACCGAGCGCATCTTTGTACCAAAGACATGTCTTTGTACGGCACGATCTAATAATTCATCTAAATTATCAATCGGCTTCATCAACTGGACGCCATCTTTGATTTCTTCAAGCCCTTTATCGACTTTTAGAAATGGAATGATGCGTTTTCGCTCCCAAAGATAATCGGCGGTAAATAAGTCATCGATCTTGCGATCCATGGTTTGTTCGAATAAAATGGCTCCTAAAATATATTTAGCGTCGAAGCTTGGAGAAGTAATGATGCGGGTACGCATTTGATGAACTAAATCAAACATTTCTTCTGGACTATTATAAGCATCTTCGAGCACGCCATAGGTAGCTAGAGCCTTGGGGGTACTTCCACCGGATTGGTCTAAAGCCGCAATAAAACCTGGTTCATGGGTCATGCGTTGTAATTGTTCTTGATTCATGATATTCTCCTTTCTTTTGATTACTTATATTATATCGTATCTTGGTCTACGATGGTTAAGGTATTCTTTGCAAGTACCGTAAAACGAAATGGATATTCATTTTAAAGATTATATTAACGTAAATAAAAAAACAGAAGGTAATTGACAATATTTAGTTATAATTAAAATAAGGATAGGACTTCAAACGAAATAAACCAACAATAATTTGAAAGGAGCGATTATGTTTTATTTTATTAGACATGGACAAACCGATTATTCAGAACGAAACACGAAAATCTATCAGAATTTTGGTGTTAATTTAGCGAAGCTTTCTGAATTAGGTGTTTCCCAAGTGAAAGCAGCGGCTAAAGACCATAGGCTAAAAGGTGCCGATCTTATTCTCTGTTCACCATATACTAGAGCCGTACAGACGGCCGCTATTCTTTCAAAAGAATTAGGGATTGATATTGTGATTGAAACGGACTTGCATGAGTGGTTAGCGAATAAGCATTACATCCATGAAGAAGAGGAAGTAACAAAGAAGGCTTATTTAGAATATAAAAAACTAAATGGGCGCTACCCAAAAGATGAAGAAAAGCTATGGGAAGATGCTGATACTATGAAATCTCGTGTCTTGAACGTATTGAATAAATATCGAGAATATCAGCGCGTCATTGTGGTTTGTCATGGTACGATGATTGAAGCAACGACAGGCAAAGCCCATCCTCAATGCGCTGAAATTATTGAGTTCAAATTGACTGAATAGTTCTAAAGATTCTATCGAAAATCCAAAGTATTAAAGGAGTGAATGATATGAAAAGTGTAACGAAAGTTATCTGTTTCTTGTCTTTGTTATGTCTAATGGGCTGCCAACAAGATACTACGAATTCAGATATGATTGATAACGGTTTGAATAACCAAAACGATGCTAAAAAATTGCTTAAGATTAACGATAGCAAGGATGGCGTTGTCGTTGATGATCTTTTAGATAGCATGGAAATGCTTGGTAAAACGGCTTCTGAAATTGGTATTCCAAAGGAAATTATCAAAACTGAAAGTAAATCTTTTATTACCACATACTTGGATGGGTATATCTTTGGTACCAAAGACTATGGGATATTAAACTTTGAAAATTTGAACAAGAAAAGCGATGATTATTTAGCCAAAAGTGTTTGGATTCATATCAAGGAACTGAACTATGAGGAAAGTAATAAACAGCTCAGAGAAAGATTTGGTGAACCGGTCGAAGACGGTCAAAATCCATACGTAAAGAGTGGTGAAGGGGCGGTTGAATGGTCAATCTATCGTTCAAACGATATAGAGATTAGACTATTTTCGGCGAGCGAAAGAGATTATGTAGAAATGTCTATCACAAAAATAAATAACTAAAGATTGATTTCGAATAAGATTTTTATATAATCAAAAAGTTTAGAAATATAAACATATAGGGAATATATATTCTGAAGGCGAATTAGATCAAAATTCAACTTGTCGGGAATTCCGACAGGTTCGAAAAGAAGGAAAGAGGGAAGTGGCCAGAAAAATTCGCCATAACAGCCTGGATATGATTATTTCCTTAGGGTATCGAATCAAATCTTCCGTTGCTACACGATTTAGAATTTGGGCCACGGATCGATTAAAAGAATATATGCTTAAAGGCTTTACCATGGACGATGCCAGGCTCAAAGAGCTTGGTGGTGAAATTACTGGAAAAAGCTATTAGATCGTATACGGGATATCCGTTCATCTGAAAAGGTTATGTATCGTCAAGTATTAGATTTATGTGCTACCAGCGTGGACTATGATCCTAAAAGTGATGAGTCTATACAATTCTTTAAGATTGTATAAAATAAGTTGCACTTTGCTGCTCACGGTCATACTGCGGACGAGCTTATTTATAACAGAGTGGATGCAGATAAACCTTTTATGGGATTGACTACTTTCTCAGGTGAATTACCAAGAATGAAAGATATCGGTGTCGCGAAAAACTACTTAGATGAAAAAGAGCTAAAAGTTTTGAATAACTTAGTATCGGGATATTTTGATTTCGCTGAAATTCAAGCGATGCGAAAAACCCCCATGTCTATGAAAGATTACGTCTCTCATTTGGATGCCATCCTTTCCTCAACAGAAGAGCAGCGTCTTGATGATCCAGGGAAAGTTAGTTATCAACAAGCTATGGATAAAGCTCAAGCAGAATATAGAAAGTACCAAGCAAAGACTTTAACGGAAATAGAAAAACATTATTTGGATACAATCAAAACGCTTGAGAAGAAGGTTAAGAAAACTGAAGGCGAAAACAAATAGAAGCAAGGATAAGCAAATTAGAATTTGTGCCAGCATCTTTGTTTATATGGGAGGAATATTATGGGAAAGATGAAAACCCTGAAAACAGTAATATTTGTTTCAATTTTAGTTGTTGTCATTTTAGTAATTTTTGAACCGTCTACGTATTTGTTTCATCGACTGGCAGACAACCATCTGTACAATAATTATCATCACTATCTATCTTGCTCCGATTTGCCTGACTTGGACCAAGTAGAAAAAGTAGTGGCTGAGCACAGCGAAATAGTAGAAAAAATGAAAAATATAAATCTTGATGATGTTGAATTTATAATTGATTCCTGGACATGTTCAGATAAGGCAAGTATTACTATTTACTATGCTTCCAAAGATCAGAGATTCCAAATCGAGGAGTTCCTGTTAGATAAAACTTTCTTTGGAATACCTATTTCATTGATTAATTGGTAAATGTTTATCGAACTTGGTAAACAAGAAATTTTAGTTTGCCGCTCCCGAACAAGAGAGTCCCTGATGTTAAAGTAGTGCTACACATAGAAAAAGCTTATTTTATTCTCGCTTGCCAGTGTAAAAACGCCAGAAATTAACACTTTATCTTTGACTCTTCCTACAGGCCTTATGTCATAATGGTGTCAGTGGCAAAAGTTATTTGAAATTCAAGGGTTTTGGTGCTTCTACAAAAAATCAAAGTGAACTTTTTCAAATCGTGGTGAGCTACTTGGAAAGATTATTGATATAGTTTTTGTAAATAGAACACCAATTGAAAGGAGGAGTCTATATGGCAAAAATAAAAAAAGAGCAAATTTCTGCAAAGGGGTTTGCCATTAAAATTTGTACAGAAGATTTTAAAAATGACTATATTAGTCTCACAGATATTGCGAAATACAAAAATGCAGATGATCCTAGATTTGTAATTCAAAATTGGATGAGAAATAGAAATACCCTAGAATATATTGGATTATGGGAAATTTTAAACAATCCAGATTTTAACCGTGTGCAATTCGACACGTTTAGAAACGAGTCCGGACTGAACAGATTTATTATGACTCCTAGTAAATGGGCGGAAAGTACTCAAGCTATTGGCATAATTTCAAAGTCCGGAAGATACGGTGGAACGTATGCCCATAGCGACATTGCTATGGAATTTGCTTCGTGGATATCTCCGGAGTTCAAACTATACATTATTCAAGACTATAAACGATTAAAATCAGACGAAAGCTCCAAGCTATCTCTGAGTTGGAATCTTCACAGAGAAATATCCAAAATAAACTATCGTATTCATACAGATGCTATCAAAACCTATCTTTTAAAAGATTTAAGTGATGCAAGGCTTAGCTTTAAGTATGCAAGTGAAGCGGATATGCTTAATGTAGCATTGTTTGATTTGACAGCTAAAGAGTGGCGAGAAGAAAACCGAGGCTTAAAAGGCAATATTAGAGATTATGCGAGTCTTCATGAACTTTTAGTACTTGCCAATATGGAAAGCTACAATGCCATCTTGATTGAACAAGGTATGAGTCAAAAAGACAGAATGATAGAACTTAGAAACTTGGCAAGAACACAGCTACTGTCGCTTGAAAAATTAGAGCAAAAAGATATTTTAAGATTGGATGATTCAAAGACAGAACAATAAATGAAGTCGTTGTAAGCAAATCAAACAAATGATATTTTTGAGCTTTTGGAAATTCTAAGGAGATTCTAAGCGGCACATCAGTTACCTCTTTATATGAAAATGAACTGGAAATTGAAGTACAGTAGTTAGAAGGAAGTAAACAAATTAAAATTTTTGGAGGAAATTAATGGATTTTAAAGATGAATGGTTAGAACATTTTGCAAAAAACATACCTAAATCAACTTTGAGAAAAAAAGTTACAGGCAGAGGAAATTTTCTTTGGCATATTTTTTCTTGGGATATTGTTGATAAAGATAAGTATTTAGTAGGCGATTATGCAAGAAAAGAGTTTAATAATGTTGACAAATCTGAAGCTAAGTATTTTTACCTATGGGAACAGAAACCTTCTGTTAAACTGGTTAGAAAGGAAATGGATGCGGAGTATATTGATCAATATGAGGAAGTATATGTGGTTGCATCCGATTGGTCATGGACATATATCAAGACACACGAGGAGAATTGTGGTCCATATTTTTATAGAGTGTGATACTTAAAAATTTAAGGTTTTGATTCAATACAAAACTATATATCACCACAAAGACGATTAGAAAATAAAAACTCTAGTCGTTTTTTTATGCTCAATAGAAAGAAGATGCTTTACGGGGTTTGATTATTTTTACAACAGAGATGGAGATGGATTTCTGTTTTATCGTATTCTACAGATATTTTTTGAAGAACCAATATTTAAAGCTCTATCAAACGATGCCAAACTATTATACGCACTCTTCTTTCATCGAATTACTCTTTCGTTTAAGAATGGTTGGGTGGATCAAGAAGGTAGAGTTGATATCTTCTTTACAATTGAAGAGATACAAGAAAAGTTTGGATGTTCCAACAAGACGGCTGTAAAGATAATGGCGAATCTTGATGCAAATACAGGAAGTGTAACTTCTTTGATTTCGCTCGGACATATACATCTCTAAGCTATTTAGGTAAAATAAAATTAATTGAAAGCAGGAAAGAACATGAAAATAGGATTCTCAAAGAAAATAATAACCCCTACCTATCCAATGCAATTATGTGGTTATGGTGATGCTAAAAACAGTACTGGAGTTCATGACGAACTATATATCAAAGCTATGATTTTTCAAAATAATCAAAGAAAAATCGGGATTCTAAGTTATGATCTTTTAGCGGTAGATAGCTATCTTAAAACAAAAATACTAGAGCAACTTCCCGAAAACTACGAATTAATTCTCACCGCAACACACACCCATCAAGGACCAAATCATGTGGTAAAAACAGAACTCACGGATTTGTTTCTAGCGGTGGATGAAACGTATCATCAATATTTAGTAACTCAATCAGTGGCAGCGATAAAAGAAGCTAGTCAATCCTTAGAGAACTTTACTACATTGTTTGGCAGAAATAACGCTCATGAAATTTACTCAAACCGTCATAGCTTATCCAATTATTACAACCAAAGAATTAATATCATACAATTTGTTACGGAAAGCAAAAAGGTATATGGATTAATTAATTTTAGTTGCCATCCAACCATCCTGAAAAGTGACAATACCCTGTTCTCAAAAGACTTAATTTGGGGTATTGAAAAGAATCTATATGGTTATGATGAGGTGCTTTTTCTCAATGGTACCGCTGGGGATATATCAACCCGTTTTCATCGAGGAACTAGTGACTACCAACAAGTTAATAGCACAG
The DNA here is from genome assembly GCA_023388535.1 of Bacillota bacterium. Lineage (GTDB taxonomy): Bacteria > Bacillota_I > Bacilli_A > Erysipelotrichales > Erysipelotrichaceae > JBNRMW01. The sequence goes on from JAEWFZ010000010.1 coordinate 61,499, forward strand.
GAAAATTGTTGGCTTCAACCATAATGACAACCGACCTCAGGGAAACAGAAAACCTAGAAAATCTTAGCGTAAATTATTATGATTTCAATTTAAAGTTAAAAACTCCAAGACCAAAAACAATCCTAGAAGAAGAAATCCGAACCATTGAAAGCCAATATCAACAAACGGATGATAGAGGACAAAAGCGCAATCTGGAAACGATGATTCAAGGACTTCAAGCTGAAATTGATCGCTCAGCCTTCCTCACAGCGCATTCAAGTTTAAGCTTAAGCTATGTAATATTAGATTTTGGCTTATTTAAAATTATCGGCTTACCATTGGAAGTCTTTTCTGTTTTGGCAATTGATATATTTAAGTACCATAAAGACTGTATCGTAGTTTCATATGTTGATGGCTATCTTGGTTATCTTGTAGACGATAAATCTTTTGATCTTGGCGTCTATGAAGCGGGTTCAAGTTTGTTTGCTAGGGGAGAAGCAGAGAAGTTATTTAAAGATATTATCGCTCGATTATAGAGATAGTTGCATACGCAACCAATTGGTGTACAATATAAGAATACCATTGGAGGTAACTCATGCAACGAATGATGAAATATATAAATCGAATATATCGATGTTCGCAGGTTGATCGTGCGAACTTTTTAAAGCAGTTTAACTTATCGGCACCACATCTAAGCTTGGTTCTTGCCATTAAACGTCATCCCGGCGTTAGTCAAGATGATTTAGCAAAGTTTTTATTTGTAAACAAATCAACGGTTACACGCCAATTAAAAGTTTTAGAAGAAGAAGGCTATATTATAAGAGAAACGGGCCTTGATCGAAGGTCCAATATAATATATCTCAGCGAAAAGGGTAAATCCTTGCACCCAATGTTAATTGAGTACTTGGATGAAGTTAATAATGATTTAATTGAAGATTTAAGCGAACAAGAATACGAAATATTCTTAGAATTAATTACTAAAATAACCAAACGCAGTAATCAAAGAATTAATCATTTGGATTGGGAAAAACTAATATGCGAATGATTATGCGCTACATGGAGCCCCTAAAAGGGAAAGTTATTTTAGGAACTTCAATCAAACTATTCGGGGCTATCATTGAATTATTCTTGCCGTTCATCTTAGCTTATATAATTAATACGGTAGTTCCAAAAGGTGATTTTAACCAGATTTTTTTGTTTGGTTTCATTATGATACTTTGTGCTTTTGTCGCATGGGTTGCTAATATTGTATCCAATCGCATGGCCTCTAATGTCTCGGCACAAACGGTATATGGAATACGTAAAGATAGTTTTCTTAAGATTATGGATTTATCTTCAAGTCAAATGGATAATTTATCAATCGCATCCCTTGAGACGCGTTTGACCACCGATAGCTATAATATTCATCGTTTTATTGGGGCTATCCAACGCATGGGCGTTAGGGCACCGATGATGTTTTTAGGTGGGGTTATAATGTGCTTAATTCTAGAACCTAAATTGGTTACTATTCTCATCCTTTTAGTCCCCTTAATAGCCATTACGGTGGGACTAATTACCCATAAAGGGGTACCCTTATTTACCCAATTACAATTGAAAATCGATGCTATGGTTCGGATTGTTCGAGAGAACTTAATCGGAATACGCGTCTCCAAAGCTTTAAATACCGGAGCTCGTGAAAAACAACGTTTTTATGATTCAAATCAGGACGTAGCTGATATGGAAATAAGAGCTACTCGTTGGATGTCACTGAACTTTCCCATCATCAATATCTTACTTTATGCTGGTTTAATGGCAATTTTAATTTGGGGTGGTCACTTAGTTTTAGAGAATCAAACTCAGCAAGGTACTATTATTGCGTTTTTATCTTACTTTATTATTATTACCAACTCGTTATTAGCGATTAACCGCATGTTTGTTATTTATAACCGAGCCAACACTTCAGCCATCCGCATCGAAGAAATACTAACCCAACCACTTGCGCTCGAGCGCCAAGTATTGGCGGCTGATAAGCATCAAACCAATGCCCATATCAAGTTTGATCAAGTTAGTTTTTCTTATTATAACGACCGTTCACAAGAATTAGTCTTATCAGATTTGAGTTTTAGTTTAAAGCGAGGCGAAACCTTAGGCATCATTGGAGCGACTGGTTCCGGTAAATCAACTTTAATTAATCTATTATTACGACATTATCAAACGAGTAAAGGAACCATCTACATCGATGGAGTTTCTATTTCAGCGATAGATCCTGATCAATTACATCAAAAATTTGGTGTCGTTTTCCAAAATGATTTTCTCTATAAAGATAGTATCTACAACAATATCGACTTTGGGCGAAATTTAGAAAGAGAAGAAATTATAAAAGCTGCTAAAGCCGCTCAAGCATATGATTTTATTATAGCTCGCGAAAACCAATTTGAATATCGTCTAACCTCCAAAGCAACGAATTTATCCGGTGGTCAGAAACAACGACTATTATTAGCCCGCGCTTTGGCCGGCAATCCTGAAATACTAATTTTTGATGACTCCGTTTCTGCCTTGGACTTTATTACCGAAGCTAGATTTAGAAAAGTATTGAACGAAGACTATCAACACATAACTACAATAATTATTGCTCAAAGGATATCATCGATACAAAACGTTGATCAAATCTTGTTATTAGATCGCGGTTGTATCTGTGGTCTGGGAACCCATCAACAATTGCTTCAGAGTCAACCAATTTATCGAGAAATTGCTAAACAGCAAATGGGGGAATTTCATGAGTAGACATCGCGGACGTGAAGTGCCAGTAAAAGCTAAAAATCCATGGCGTACTTTTAAGAAGTTGTTGGGTTTTATCCGTCACGAAATACTAGCGGTAATCCTAATTCTTGGCTTAGTCTTAATAGCGAATCTCTTAAATTTATTAGGTCCGCGATTTTCTGGAGCCGCCATTGATGCGATGGGACAGACCGATTTGAGCCCTGTTTATTATAACGCTCAAATGATGTTTGCTTCTTTTTTAGCTTGGTCGTTACTGTCTTATATAAGTTCGGTTTTAATGATTCGATTATCACAACGAATTGTAGTTAGAATGCGACAACAAACCTTCGATAAACTAATTGACTTACCAATCAGTTATCTGGATACCCATCAAACCGGGGATTTGGTTTCGCGGATATCCTATGACATCGATACCATCAACACCTCATTGAGTAATGATATTATTCAAATTCTGGCTTCGTTGATGACGGTCTTTGGATCTTTAGCGATGATGATCATCATCTCTTGGCAATTGACTTTAGTGTTTCTTATAACGGTGCCGGCCTCGGTCATTTTTACGCGCTATCGTGTGATAAAGACGCGTCCCTTATTCTCCAAACGCTCCCGTAAGTTAGGAGATATGAATGGTTTTGTCGAAGAAATTTTAACAGGACACAAGACGATTCAGTCCTATAATCAACAACAACAATTCAGCCAACGCTTTGATCAAGTAAATACTCAAGCAACCACGGCCTACTATGAAGCGGAATATCATGGCAGCATAAACTTTCCCACCATCAGCTTTATAACCAATCTTTCGCTAGCGATTATTTCCATGTTTGGCGCTTTGCTATTCTTAAGAGGAAGTTTAACCATTGGTGCTTTATCTTCCTTTGTTCTATATTCGCGTAAATTTTCAGGACCAATCAACGAGATTGCTAATATTGTTGCGGAGTTACAATCGGCTTTATCGGCTGCGGAACGCGTATTCGAATTAGTTGATGAAAATAGCGAGGTCGATGTTGAACATCCACTCGTTAATCCTCAAGTGAACGGTAAAGTTGAATTCGATCATGTTGGCTTTAGCTATGTGAAAGATACGCCCGTCATCCATGATTTTAGCCTGAAGGTAAATCCAGGACAATTGGTCGCCATCGTTGGACCGACCGGAGCTGGTAAAACAACCTTAATTAATCTATTGATGCGTTTCTATGATCCTCAAAAAGGAAAGATAACCATCGATGATATTGATATTGCCCAAATGAAGCGAAAAGACGTACGCCAGAGTTTTGCGATGGTTTTACAAGATACCTGGTTGTTTGAAGGAACCATTCGTGACAATATTGCTTATGGAAAAACCCAGGCCAGCCAAGAAGAAATCGAAGCGGTAGCTAAAGCGGCTCATATCGAAGCTTTTATAAAACAACAACCACTCGGCTACGATACGATAATTAGCGATGGTGCCACCAATCTTTCACAAGGTCAAAAACAACTATTGACGATTGCTCGTGCCATGCTTATCGATGCACCGATGTTGATTCTAGATGAAGCAACCTCCAACGTCGATAGTCGAACGGAACGTCAAATCCAAGATGCCATGAATACTTTAATGCAAGGAAGAACGAGCTTTGTAATTGCGCATCGTCTATCTACAATTAAAAACGCCGATCATATTTTGGTGTTAGAACAGGGTAATATTGTTGAACAAGGAACCCACGACCAGTTATTATCTAATAAAGGAGCGTATTCAAAACTGTACCAAGCTCAGTTTGAATAGTAAGAACTATGAAAAAAGACTTATCACATTTGACGCCATTACAATATGAAGTTACGCAAAATGATAAAACCGAGCGACCATTCACTGGAATATATGATGATTTTTATGAGGAAGGTATTTATGTAGATCTTGTCTCTGGAGAAGTGTTATTTTCTTCCTTGGACAAATACGACGCTGGTTGTGGTTGGCCAAGTTTCACTAAGCCGATGGTACAAAACAATATTGTTGAGAAAGCGGATTTCTCGCATGGCATGCACCGGGTTGAAGTCCGTTCCAAAGAAGCCGATTCTCATTTAGGGCATGTTTTTACCGATGGTCCTTTAGATCAAGGTGGACTACGCTATTGCATCAATTCGGCAGCACTGCGCTTTATTCCTAAAGAAGAATTAAAAAAACAAGGATATGAAGCTTATTTATCCTTGTTTGAGTGAAAATTACTTTCTAATAACGGTAATCATGCGGCGAAGGGTCTCGTAAATTCTGTTTTGCCATGGTTTTACGACCAACTCGTATTCACCGATCAATTCGTGAATTTCGCCTCCGAAACCGCGTTTAAATCTTAAAATATCCGATTCCTCACCGTAAGTATCATCTTCGGTGTAAATACCTAGGTAATTATATACAGGAATATTTTCTCGATGACATTTTCGAATGATATCATCATAAAGTGCGGTTGTTGCTGGAATAAAGGCAAAATCACTTAAACTACCACCATAAAGAGCTTGATATTCGGTATCCGTCCGCAAGTAGAAACGAGTCGCAATATCGATCGGATCTTGCGGGTATTTTTCAATTAATTTATTAATTCGCTTTAATCGATTATTGAATGAAGCTTGTTGCTCTTTGGCTACATTAATTTTCTTTTGTAGGTGAGGCGTCAGATCTTCCTGATTAAAGCTTTCTAATTGTTGATTGACGGTATCTAGTTTTTCTTCTAAATCTTTTTGATAACGTTTCATATTGAACTTTGCTACGGTTACCTTGGCTTTGTTGGCTTTATCAAAAGCCGCAAAGGTTTTTTTATAGTAGTCTTCATCCCGCGCTTTAAATTCGCGAGTCGCCTCAGTATGTTGTTCTATTTTAATAAAGCGATCAAGATCATCTAGGCTTAGTTCATCAATTTCAAGGTGAAATTCTTCGAGTTTGTTGATCGTCTTGCGATTTTGTTTATGGTAAGAAGCAAAAATCTCATCTTCATTTTTGAATTCTCGCATATCCTTTTTCATAATGAATCGATTTGACAATCCGACCAAATGATCTCCCATGTATTTAAATCCGACCCGCTCAAGCAATTCTATCATCGCTTGATCTAAAGGTTCGCTAATTGGTTTAAAGTTAACATCGTATTTTCGATGGGTATAATCCGGACTATAAACAAAACGAATTACTTTAGGCTTTTTGGTTAAATAGGCTTTCAGTTGTAATAAAAATGATTTGAAATTATCGCTAGGCTCAACCGCACCAACAGGACCTTGGATTAAGAGCGCTTGCTTTAATCCAAAACGAAGATTTTGATATAAAATAATGGTTACAAACTCTAATTCTTGATTGGTATTATAGTAACCTAACAATTCATAATTAACATTTCTTGCCGTCAGAGAATCGATTCTCTCCGGAGATTGAACAATCGATTGTACTTCCTGGAGATTAAAAAAATCGGCATATTCTTTTAAGTCGATGGTCTTTATCATAATTTAAACTCCTTACTACATTAGTATACCTTAAAAAAACAATGTGATTCACATTGTTTTACTACTTAAATAAGTCCGAATTTTTTGAAGGCGTGGTAGAAGCCTTTATCGTTAACGCTAAAGGTTGTGTAATCCGCAACTTCTTTGAGAAGTTCATCGCCATTACCCATAGCGATTCCGGTTCCTGAGTACTTGACCATTTCAAAATCATTCATCGAATCACCTAAAGCGATGGATTGTGAGATATCGGCTTGATAGTGATTTAAGACTTTTTCAACCGCAAAGAATTTATGAATTCCTTTTTGGATGATTTCGCCGGATAAATTACCTTCATAAGCAATTAAATGATATTCTTCAGGTAAAGCTTCCCTTAAATCGTGTAATTGTTCAAGCGTTTGAAAGAATACGGATAATTTGTTTATTTTTTCGTTATTTAAGTCTAACTCCGAAAGCGGTGAGACCATGTTTTCTTGAACTAAATGGCGTTGAACTTGTGGTGGTAAATCTGATTTTCGTTCTAAGCGTTGTCTAAAATACTGCAAGGCTAAACGATTATAAAACGATTTGTCCGGACCTTCCCAGACAATGCCTACGTCCTGAAGATTTAAGACATCAAAGAGATGATTTAGTTGTTCGGTGCTTAGATTATTTTGATAAATAGTTTCGTTTTCAATGACTATATGTCCGCCAGCCGCAAATATAAAGCCATCAAAATCCATCGACAGTATTTCTTCATCTACGGCTGATAGGACGCGGCCCGTATTAATGAATAATTTGTGACCATTCCTACGCGCTTCTGCTAAAGCTTCCAGGGCTGATTTCGGTAATCCTATCTCATGACTTAAGAGGGTACCATCAATGTCAATAAACACATATTTTGTTTCCATACATTTCCTCCTAACAATTATTATAGCAGAGATAAGAACAAATAGTATTTATCCCGAAAAATATCACAAACTCTTAACGAAACCTATTTTTGTTTCACCTACTCAGCTGCTACTTAACAACGATATAAATACTTTGGATAACTATATAGACCTATAGTTAATGATAGTATTTTTTGTGAATTCTCATAGTTAATTCCGTTTTCCGATAAGTCTGTTAATTTAGCAGACTTATTTCATTTTCAGAAGCACAAAACGGCGTTAACAATAAAAATAACAGTTAATTCAATCGTTCTTAAACACG
>JAEWFZ010000014.1 GCA_023388535.1 Bacillota bacterium
CTGTACAAATATGAGACAAATCCACAGTGCTTATAGAAAGCATATCAAATGGCCATATGATATGCATTCAGATTTATGGCCTAGAAAGAGAAATTATCAATTTTGACCTTAAATTGATAATACGAGAATAATTATGAAACTTGAAGAATTACTAAATAACTACTTAAATCTAATATATCTAATGGCTTCTAAAGTACGTCAGATGTTTGTTTTGAGTGAACAGGCTTTGTTTGAAGACGATAAAGTCTTAGCCCTAAAAGTCATCGAGATGGACGATTTCATCAATCACTACGAAGAAGAAATCATGCAAAAGGCGATCGAGCTATTGTCCTTGATGCAACCGGTGGCTCGCGATTTAAGAACGGTTATTTCCGGAGTACAAATGAGTATTGATTTGGAGCGTTTAGGCGACTATAATAAGTCAATCGCCCGCTATATCATTAAAAACGATCGTCTTCCAGAGGAGTTGATTCCATACGTACAAAAGCTATTTACCGAAGTGATTGCTAATTATGATAAAGCGATTATCGCTATCAAAAATAACGATCCAGAATTGGCCTTCGAAATACCCATCGATGATGAACGGGTCGATCAAGCGCTTAACGAATTAGTTAATTTTGTCGATGATCAAACAAAAATTGGAACCAATTTAGGTGCCAATTACTATATGTTAACGATGATTCGTAACCTAGAACGGGCGGGTGACCATACTAAAAACCTAGCCGAACAAGTCATTTATCGAGCTAAAGGTCAACATATCGACTTTGGTTGATCGCTAAGTTTAATTGATTTTAAAAAGGAGTAAACAGACCGTTTACTCCTTTTTTTTTACTGATAATGCATTTCCTTAGGTGGATGTAGTTTAGTTGGACTAAAAGTTAACGCCGAGATATTAAAGGCATGATCTCCCATACGCTCTAAGGTAGTGATAATATCGATGAATACCGACGAAGCGACATTGACAATCTCTGGGTTTTTGGTAATCCGAGCAAAGTAGCGATTACGCGCTTGCGCTTCCAGTAAGTCCATATAAGCTTCTTCTTCGATTAACTGATTATGAATCGTTAAATCGTTGTGCTCATAGCTCTCTAAGGAACGGGTAATCATATGAATTAACTGTTCATATAGTTGATCGATGGCTTCCACCGATTCTTCGGTAAAGCTGGATTTATTTTCATATAATAAATCGTAATATTCAATTAAATTAGTTGATAAATCGGAGATACGTTCGAGATTTTTAACAACTTGTAAATTGGTCGCATACTCTTCCATTAGTTCTTCAGAGATATCTTGTTTCGCTATTTTAAGTAAGTAAGCCGTCGTTTTAGTATCAATACTATTGATAATCTCCTCCAGCTGCATAACTTCATCCTGGGCAATGGGGTCTTTTTCGGAAAGGAAACGATGACTTGAACGAATCCCTTCAATGGCTAATTCACCCATCTTTAGCGTGGTGCGCTTGACCATATCCAAGGCGACAACTGGCATCGAAGTAATTAAACTTTCATCAAATTCTTCTATTTCAATATCGCTGAGAATCCGATCGCTTCCAGGCAGTACTTTATGAAGCATCATCGACGCCCAAGGAATTAATGGAATAAAAATAATGGCGCCAATGAAGTTAAAGCCAAAGTGAGAAACCGCAATCGCCATCTTTGGATTTCCGTTCAATACATTATGTTGAAGCCAAAGGACGGCGGAGGTATATTGATTCAAAAATATCATGAAGAAAATGGACCAGAAGACGTTAAATAGAATATGAAAAAGCGAACTTCTTCGGGCCGCTAAAGAACCACCAATTGAAGCTAACACCGAGGTAATAGTAGTACCAATATTAGCCCCAAACATGAGCGCTAAGGCGGCAATCAGCTGAATCGAGCCAGCTTCATACATTTTTTGAACAATACCAATGATGGCCGACGAAGATTGGATAATAGCCGTAATAGCGGTACCTCCGGAGAGTGAGAGCCAAGGTTTATCGGCAATAGTAGCCATGACTTGATCAAAGCCTTCTACCTGTTGAAGATTTCCAAGTTCATTGCCCATAATTTGAAGTCCGATAAAGATAATCGCAAAACCAATAGTAATCATACCTAAGTTCTCAATAACCCGGCGCTTACCAAAATAAATGACGATGACCCCCACAAAGAGTATGTAGTATGAGATTTCTTCTAAATTAAAACCAATTAAGATGGCGGTAACCGAAGTACCAATATTGGCCCCAAGCATAATGCCGATCGCTTGTTCCAGTTTCATCAGTCCGGAACGAACCAACGATATCGCAATTACCGTAGTTCCAGACGAGGATTGAATAACACCGGTGAGTATCATACCGACCATAACCGCCATAATTGGATTGGTGGTATAGCGATCGATATAATCTCTTATCTTAGAACCTGAAGCTTTGGTTAAGCCATCACCCATGACTTTAATTCCATATAAGAAAAGCCCTAAGCCCCCAAGAATCAAGTTCCACTTAATATCTGATAACGTCATGCTTTACTCCTATCTTGTCCATCCTATTTTAACAAAAAAATCTGAAATATTAAAAAATGTTTTAAGATAATATTTAATAACTAAAAAAAGCGCGTTTGATTGTAATATGATATAATTAATTCACAAAGAGGGGGCACGATGTTAACCTTATATTTACAAAATGTCGATCGCAAATGGAACAATTATCGGCGCTATTTAAAGCCGATTTATCAAGCTACGTTAAAACAAACCGGGTCAGCCGAAGAAAAAGACGCTTCGGTAGTTTTAATTACTAGTGAAGAAATGAAAACCCTTAATAAAACCTATCGTAATATCGATCGCAGCACCGATGTCTTATCCTTTGAGGATGAGAGCGAAGAATATTTCGGTGATATCTTTATTAATGTCAGTGCCGTAGAAAGCCAAGCTATGGCTTATGGCCATACCTTAAAGCGTGAATTTTGTTTTTTAGTGACCCATGGCTTATTACATCTTCTTGGCTATGATCATCAAACGGAGTCGGATAAGAAAATCATGTTTGATTTACAGGAGCGTATTTTAGATGGCGTCGCAACTCGATAAGAAACCAAAATTCAAAGCGGCGCTGGATGGTTTAAGCCATGTATTAAAGAAGGATCGATCCTTTCAAACGATGGTATTTATTAGTTTAATCGTCGTTATTGGTTCTTTTATTTTACAATTGAAATTAACTGATTTCGTTTTGTTGGTTTTTTTATGTTTTGTCGTGATGGCTTTTGAAATGATCAACTCCGCCATCGAGCGTTTAGCCGACCAAGTAGATGCGAAGTATAACGTTCACATCGGTTTACTAAAAGATATCAGTGCCGGGGCCGTACTTCTGGTTAGTCTTGGGGCGCTGGTAGTGGGAATTTCTGTTTTAATTAAATATCTAGGAGGATAGTAGGATGAATAAAAAACAACTGATTAAGAAAGCTTTTGAAACTATGGAAGCGGCGTATGCTCCATACTCTAAGTATTTAGTTGGTTCAGCTATTTTATTAAAGGATGGAAGGGTAGTGGTTGGCGCTAATGTTGAGAATGCTTCTTACGGAGCTACTTCTTGTGCGGAACGAAACGCTATTTTTCAAGTCTATTCACTCGGCTATCGCCAACAAGATATTGAAGCGATTGCGATTGTTTCAAGTGGCCAATTGCTAGCTGGCCCTTGTGGCATTTGTCGTCAGGTGTTATCGGAATTATTAAATCCAGATACCCCAATTTATTTAAGTAATGGCCAAGAAGAGATGACCACCACCATCCAAGAGTTATTACCGTTGACCTTTGGGCCTAAGGATTTGTTGCCATGAAAACGGGTATAATCGCCATTGTCGGACGTCCCAATACCGGAAAATCGACCTTAGTTAACGCTTTAATGAACAAAAAGATTTCGATTGTGACACCGACCGCACAAACGACGCGTAATTTAATCCGTGGTATTTTAACCAGCGAGAACTATCAGCTGGTCTTCATCGATACTCCTGGTATTCATAAGCCTAAGGATGAACTGGGTCGCTTATTGAATAAACAGTCCTTTGGAAGTCTCGAAGGCACAGATCTAATCTATTTTGTTGTCGATGGTAGTTCTTTTTTCGGACCACAAGATCAACAAGTTTACCAACGTTTAGTCGATTTAGATATTCCTGTCTTTTTGATTATCACTAAAATTGATAAATTAAAAAAACCAGAACTAATCGCTAAAATTAATGAATTTACCCAAGACCGTAAGTTTGATGAAATAATCCCAGTTTCTTCGCTAGAGAAGGATAATCTAGATACTTTGATTGAGGTTAGCTTAAAGTATTTGCCAAGTTCTGACTTTACGTACTATCCCGAAGAAATGATTGTTGATTATCAAGAAAAATTCATGTTAGCTGAGTTGATTCGTGAACAAGTCTTACACGCCATGGATCATGAGATTCCGCATCAAATCACTTGTGTCATTGAAAATCTTCAACATGAGGACGACCATAGCTACGTACAAGGTTTAATTTTAGTCGAAAGAGAATCACAAAAACCGATGATTCTTGGAAAACAAGGACAAATGATCAAACGCATTCGAACTCAAGCCCAACGGCAGATGCGCATGTATTTAGAAAGAGATGTCGTTTTAGAACTTTATGTACGCGTTGAAAAGGACTGGCGTAATAAACTCAATAAGCTTGAAGCTTTAGGTTTTTCCGATGAATGAAACTGATTTTGGAATAATATTGGGCAGTCAACCATATCGTGATTTTGATGGATTAGTCTATGTTTTGTTAAAAAAATATGGTGTCCGCACTTTCTTGTATCGGGGACTATATAAGCCGAACTCTAAACTCTTATCGCGCGCTCAGCTTTATCAAATCTATGAATTTCTTTTTAATTATAAAGAAAGTGGATTACTGATTCCTAAATCAATTACCCTTAAAGAAAATTTTATTCATTTACAAAATGATGCTTATAAACAAATCTTAGCGGCGGTTCTCTTTGAACTTCGTGCTATTTTGGATCAGGAATATGATTTGGTAGCCTCTTTTCTATCAAATCTCGATCAAAAGGATCAAGCGATATTAGTTTTTCTAATTTTTTTAAGTGAATTACTCAATCATAACGGTTTACAACCGATGGTTGACTTTGATGTCCATCATCGTCAACAAAAAGTTGCTTCTTTTTCGATCGAAGAGGGGGGCTTTGTCGTTTATAATTATAATAATTCTTACAGTAAGGAAGAACTTCAACAAATAAGAAGGATATTCAAAGCGAATTTTGACGTCATCGATAAACTCATGGATATGGAAATATCTGGCCAAGTCGTCCAAACTATCATCGATTATTTTCGCTTTCATATGCAGTTAGGCCTCAATAGCTGGGAAATATACAAAGAAATAGTATATAATTAATAGGCTTAGTTAAAGGAGTATTGAATGTCAAAAAAGAATTTTGAAGAAATTGCTAACCATTTAAGAACCTCGGGGTTTGTTTTCCAAGGTTCACAAATTTATGGCGGTTTAGCTAATACCTGGGATTTCGGTCCCTTAGGCGTTAGTCTAAAACGAAATATTAAAGATCAATGGTACAAAGAATTTATTGATCAGCATCCGCTCAATGTAGGCATGGATGCGGCTATTTTAATGAATCCCGCCGTCTGGAAAGCGAGTGGTCATTTAGATACCTTTAGCGATCCGTTGATGGATTGTCGTAACTGTAAAACAAGACATCGTGCCGATAAACTGATTGAAGAAGTAACTAATCAAGAATTCGATGTTTCAGCCATGACCACAGAAGATATGGAAGCCTATATCAAAAACGAAAAAATCGCTTGTCCAAACTGTGGTTCTCATGACTTTACCCCGATTCGTCATTTCAATTTAATGTTTAAAACCTTCCAAGGGGTAACTGAGGATTCTAGTAACATTGTTTATTTAAGACCAGAAACCGCCCAAGGTATCTTTGTAAACTTTAAGAATGTCATGCGTTCGATGCGTTTGAAGTTACCGTTTGGGATTGGTCAAATTGGAAAGTCTTTTAGAAATGAAATTACCCCGGGCAATATGATATTTAGAACCCGTGAATTTGAACAAATGGAATTGGAGTTCTTCTGCAAGCCAGGTGAGGACTTAAAGTGGTATCAATATTGGTTGGATGCTTCTTTTGATTTTTGTGTTAATTTAGGGGTCAAAGCTGAAAACTTACGCATCCGCGATCACTCAGCCGAAGAATTATCCCATTACTCGGTAGCTACTGCGGATATAGAATATCAATTCCCATGGGGATTTGATGAAATCTGGGGCGTGGCCGATCGTACCGATTTTGATTTAAAACAACACCAAGAACATGCCAAGGAATCCTTTGAAGTGATCGATCCGGAAACCAACGAACGTTTTATTCCGTATTGCGTTGAACCAAGTGTCGGGGTCGAACGCTTGATGTTAATGGTGATGATTGAAGCTTATGACATCGAAACCTTAGATAATGACGATACGCGGATTGTGATGCGCTTTAAACCAGAATTAGCGCCATTTCAAGTAGCCGTCTTGCCATTATCACGTAAACTGGCTCCAGAAGCGAGCGAAGTTTATCATAAACTGCTAAAAACATTTAGAGCTACTTACGATGAAACGGCCTCAATTGGTAAACGCTATCGTCGTCAGGATGCGATTGGAACCCCATATTGTGTAACCTTTGATTTTGATAGTTTAGAAGACCAAAAAGTAACGGTGAGACATCGCGATTCGATGGAACAAACTCGGGTTGACATCGATCAGTTAATCGATTATTTATCCAAAATGATCTAGGAATTATATGTCATATATTGATCAAAAGACTTTAGATGAACTAAGAAGCAAAGCCGATATTGCGGATGTCATTGGTAACTATCTTCCGTTAACCAAAAAAGGAAGCAATTTTGTGGCGCTTTGTCCTTTTCATGACGATAGTAATCCCAGCTTAAATATCAACCGCGAGAAACAAATATTTAAATGTTTTGTTTGTAACGCTGGGGGTAATGTCTTTTCCTTTGTTCAGCGTTACGAAGGTATTTCTTTTGTCGAAGCGGTCAGTAAAATTGCTAATTTAGTTGGCTTTAGTTTAAATCTTGATTTGAGTCATCAACCCAAAATTGACCCTCAAATTAAAGAAATGTACGACTTAGTCGATGAAGTTTTACGATTTACCCGCTATCAACTCAAAAACGATAGCAATGAAGCCTTACAAGCTTTTCTAAAAGCGCGTCATTTGGATGCTAATACGGCCAATTATTTTGAACTTGGCTACAATGGTGGCGACAATATCATGACCAATTTTTTGAAACAAAAAAATTATCCAGATGAGCTGTTAGTTAAAGTCGATGTCGCCAAACTGGTGGATGAACGTTTGCGTGATACCTTCTTTAATCGGGTCTTGTTTCCGATTCACAACGATCAAGGTCAAGTCGTAGCCTTTAGCGGCCGTAGTATCCAAGCCGATAATGCGGTTAAATACATTAATACCGCCAATACGCCAATTTATCAAAAGGGCGATATTCTTTACAATTACCACCGCGTCTTAGATCCGCTGCTCAAAGCCGAAGCGGTGATTCTCTGTGAAGGGGTTATGGATGTGATTGCCTTTTATAAAGCTGGTTTTAAAAAAGTAGTCGCCAGTCTAGGAACGGCATTGACTAAGGAACAAATCCAGAAACTTAAAGGCCTACGATCTGAAATTATCCTAGCTTACGATGGCGATAAAGCGGGAAAAACCGCCAGCTATCAAATTGGTAAAGCATTGATAAAAGAAAATCTTAAAGTCAGTTTGATGAATAATAAATCCACCTTTGACCCGGATGATATAATCCGCAAGGAAGGGAAAGAGGCTTTAGTACGCATGATTAATGAACCTCAACATTGGTTAGAATTTGTTATCGACTATGGGTTTACGCTCTTTAATTTAACCGCTTATGAAGGCCGAAAGGATTATGCTCAATTCGTTTTATCCCATTTAGTAAATATTGATCCTTTAGATCAAGCCACATTTTTGAGAAAACTTTCCACCATTAGTCAATTTGAACTTGAAGATTTACAAGCTCAAATAAAAACTATCCATAAACAAGAAACAACCCGCATTCAAGCCGTTAAACCAACGGTTAAGGAAAAAATTGATATCTTAAACGTTGAGAAAGAAATCTTAGTCTATCTCTTAAACTCCAAGCAATTCGCTTTATATTTCAGAGACAATTTAGGATACTTAATTCATCCACAATGGACTAATTTAGCACTGATGCTGGTTGATATGTATAATCAAACGCCGCAGTTAGACATGGCTTCAGTCTTGTCGCTACCACTCAGTAGCGCTCAGCACGAAGTTTTAGTATCATTGATAGAGAATGAACTTTACGATTATGAAATGACCTTAGATGGACTCAAAGCAGCCATTAAACAAATTGAAATCATTGATCTAGAAGGACTACTCGAACAATTAGAGAAGAAAGCTCATGCTGAAATGCTGGCCGAAAAAAAGGCGCAGTATACGTTACAAATGATAGAAATCCAACACAAAATCGAACTACTGTTAGAGGAGGAAGATGATGAGTAAAAAGAAAAAAGCAAAGGCTGATTTATTAACCTTAGACCAAATCAAAGCTAAGCTATTAGAAGAAGCCAAAAAAGACAGCGTTATCTCGCAAAAATACTTTGATGACTTAACTAAAAATTTAGAATTATCCGATGAAGATACCGACGATTTGATTGAATGGTTTGCTGAAGAAAAAATAGATTTAGAAGGGGCAGACCCTGATGAAGACGACGAGGTTGAAACCGATGAGGTTGCCTTAGAAGCCGATGATAGTGATTTACGTGATTATATAGATGAAGAAAGCGACGAACCTTTTGACGATTCTGTTAACGTCGTTGATTTAGATAGTTATATTAATAAAAATTTAACCGTGGCTAATATGCGGGTTAACGACCCAGTTAAATTGTATTTAAAGGAAATTGGTTATGTTAACTTGCTAGAACCTGAAGATGAGCCGGAAATTGCTCGTAGAATCGAAGATGGGCTCTATGCGGAAACTTTATTACTAGAAAAATATGAAGAATTATCCGGTAATGCCATCTATAAACCAAACGAACAAAGAATCGAATATACTGAAACGATTGAGCGAGAGCTTTATGAATTATCGAAAGATGATGAAGGGAATTTAGCTTATTTTAATAACTGTTCCGCCACCCGTTTGGATGGACAACAAGCGAAGCGCATTCTTATCTCGGCGAATTTACGTTTAGTTGTTTCGATTGCTAAAAAATATGTTGGTCGAGGCATGTCCTTCTTAGATTTAATTCAAGAAGGGAATATGGGTTTAGTTAAAGCCGTCGAAAAATTTGATTATACTAAAGGATTTAAGTTTTCTACCTATGCGACTTGGTGGATTCGTCAAGCGATTACCCGTGCTATCGCCGACCAAGCACGCACGATTCGTATTCCCGTCCATATGGTTGAAACCATTAACAAATTGACGCGGATTCAACGTCAGTTAGTCCAAGTTTATGGCCGTGATCCAAGCGCTGAAGAAATAGCGGAAGCGATGGCGAATGTAACCGCGGAGAAAGTTCGTGAAATTCAAAAGATTTCCCTTGAACCAGTTTCTTTAGAAACCCCAATCGGTGAAGAAGATGATTCCCACCTGGGTGATTTTATCGAAGATAAAGAAATCATGTCTCCAGATGAATATGCGAATAATGAGCTTTTGAAACAAGAAATTAATATGGTTTTAGAAGGTCTAACCGAGCGCGAAGAAAAAGTATTAAGAATGCGTTTTGGGCTTTACGATGGCCGGACCCGTACTTTAGAGGAAGTTGGAAAAGAATTCAACGTTACCCGGGAACGGATTCGTCAAATTGAAGCGAAAGCCCTACGTAAACTAAAACACCCATCACGTAGCAAACGTTTACGTGATTTCATGGATCGTAACTAGTTATGCGTCTTTCGCTACGCTTACAAGAAATATTAAATATTATTCAGCCAGTCGAAGTACTGGCTGATATTGGTTCTGACCATGGAAAATTGATAGCAGCGGCTTTTAAAGCCGGTAAATGCCAGCGTGCTATTGTTACCGACATCAACCCCAAACCTTTGTTAAGAGCCCAAGAAACACTTCTAAAGGCGGGTTACGCCAGTAAAACCCAGTTCTATGAAAGCGATGGGATGCGGCAGGTTGCTAAAAACGCCAACGCCTGGATTATAGCTGGAATGGGGGCGATGTTAATTCAAAAAATCATCAGCGATTCCATGGACAAAGCCAAGCAAGTCGAACAATTAATTGTTTGCCCGCATCACCAACCGGAACTCTTACGTCAGTATATGGCTGAAAGAGGCTTTGAGTTGCTGGAAGAAACATTGGTTCTGGATGGTCATTATTATTGGATTTTAAAGTATAAATATAATGGCCATAAAAAAACGCTTAGTTTAAAAGAGCAGTATTTTGGTAATTTAGAAAATCCGCTCGTCCATCAATATGTTTTAGAGCAATATAAAAAGCATTCACCGTACCAAGCGTTAAATGAGAAGTCAAAAACAATTATTGAAACTATAACTAGAGAATTTTCTCAAGTTCTACTGCAGGAAGCGGAGTAGGCTTATCAAGATCGACATGAATTAAATAATCAATAATTTGATTGGTTAAATAGGTTGGGGTAGAGGCACCAGAAGTGATGCCAACGCGCCAATCTTTTTTAAATTTAGAAATATCCAAATCTTCAATGGACTCCATCTTAAAGATATTTGGAATATTTTTTTCTTGACCAATTGAAGCTAACATCTGTGTGTTATTGCTATGGGGATCGCCAACGACCACTAGCGCATCAAGGTTTTCGCTCTCAATAATAGCCAGTTGACGAAAGCGGGTGGCGGCACAGATTTCATTAGTAATATCCGCCAGCGGATAGCGCTTGATTATCGAATCAAAAATATCCTCAATTTGTAAGGTAGAAAGGGTGGTTTGATTGGAAACGAAGGGGTCAATACTTTCTAATTCTAAAGCTTCGACATCACTTATCTTGGTCACAAAATGAACCTCTGGAAAGGACTCGGTAATCGCCAGAGATTCTGGATGATTGGCGCGGCCCACATAAATCACCTCTTTACCCAGATTGAGCTGTTGTTTAATCAAATCAAAGGTGCTAGCAACGTCTTCACAGGTCGCATCCAATGTGGTTAAATTAAGCTCAGCAGCCCGCTGTTTAATCAAGCTACTGACGCCGTGCGCCGAGAAGATAACGATGCCATCTTCGATATCATCTAAGAGATCAATCCGTGCTCTGGATCGGTCTTCTAAGGTTTTAATGTTATAATAATTAAGTGCATCAACGACAAATCGATTGTGAACAATCGAGCCTAAAATGGTAATCGGTGTATCGGGATGATCGATACGAGCTTGCTTGGCTAATTGTAAGGCGCGAACGACCCCCTTACAAAAGCCTCGTGGTCGTAGAGGTATAATTTCCATAATCGTCTCCTTTTTATCAATATATCATATAATCACTCAGGAGGTTATATTAATGAACTACTTAAAACGCTCCCAACATTGGCAACAACATTTAGGGTTTGAAAGCCTAACTCCCATCCAAGAACAAACCTACGATGTGTTAATGCATCGTCGTGATTTAATTGCGCGCTCCCAGACCGGTACCGGTAAAAGCCATGCGTTCTTATTTCCGCTATTAGATCAGATTAATTTTGAAAATAATCAGGTTCAAGCCATCATTTTGACGCCAACTCGAGAATTGGCCATGCAACTTTGGCAAATGGCCAGAACCGCTCAAGAAATTTATCCAGAATTAAAGCTTAACTTAGTCATCGGTGGTTCCGACCGGGAGAAGATGATTCAAAGCTTAAGCAATCAACCGCCGCATATTATTATCGGCTCGGTAGGGCGGGTCAATGATGTCATGAAAGAAGGGGCCTTTAGCCCCCAATCTTTACGCACGATTATTTTGGACGAAGCCGATATGATTTGGGAATATGGCTTTTTTGAAGATGTTAGTTCTATTTTAAACTTAGTTACCCAAAAACCTCAACTTGTCGTTTTTAGTGCTACTTTGCCGACGGAGTTACAATCCTTTTTACGACGAGCGATGCTGACGCCAACCACGATCGAAATAGAAGATAGTCAAGATCTAGCACCAAATATTGACTATTATCTGGTCAATCGTAAACATCGAGATTATCCTTCGATGGTTTTAAACCTATTGGATACTTTTGTACCAGCTGGTTTATTGATTTTTGCTAATTCGCGAAAGGAAGTAGCTGAAATTGCGGAGTACTTGCGCCAACATCAAATCCAATTGTTGGAATTACATGGCGATCTTAGTCCAAGAGCGCGCCGTCAAGTCTTACAGCGCATTCAAAATGAAGACGTCTCAATTTTAGTCTGTTCGGATATCGCCGCCCGTGGTATTGATTTACCGATGGTTTCCCATGTCATCTCCTGTGGTTTTCCAAGACAAATTGAATATTTTGTTCACCGGGCTGGTAGAACCGGTCGTATGGGGCAACATGGTATCTGCATCACCTTGTTTAATCAAGGAGATTTAAAAACGATTAATAATTTAAAAAATCAAGGCATTCCGTTCACCTATAAGCGAATCAAAGATCAACAATTGGTCGATGACATCCCGTTTTTACAACGGATCAACAAACCAAAGGAATATGATCCTGAAGTCAAAGCCATCCTCAATCGAAAGGATACCAAAGTTAAGCCGAATTATAAGAAAAAACGACGTCAACAGATTGATAAAATCATGCGTCGTAAACGTCGTGAGAAGATACGAGAAGAAATTAATAAACAAAAAATTGAACGGGCAAAAGCCAAACAAAGAAATAGATAATTACTCTTCTTCCATCATTTTTAAGATTTCAGCTTTAAGTGTCTCAACCAATAGGGCTTGAGGCACTTTTTTTACCACTTTACCTTTTTTAAACAGCAAAGCTTCTTCCTTACCGCCAGCAATGCCAATATCGGCACGGGAGGCTTCCTGAGGACCATTGACGGCACAGCCCATAATCGCCACTTGAATATCGGTCTTTAGTCCAGATAAAAAGGTTTCTATTTCTTTGACATAAGGGAGCATATTATATTGTAATCGCCCACAGGTCGGACAGGATACTAAATCAGGGACATCATCAATTAAATCAAACGCTTTTAGTAAGAGTTTTGCTATTTTCATTTCTTCGACAGGATCATCGGAAACTGAAATACGCATTGTATCGCCAATGCCTTCATAGAGTAAAGTACCTAGAGCCGCGCTAGATTTAATGGCGGAAGGTAATAAGGGACCGGCTTCGGTCACACCCAAATGTAAAGGATATTCAAAGGTTTTGGCGGCTAATCGATAGGTATCGATGGTCAAGCGGACATCGGAAGCTTTAAACGATAAGATGACATCATGAAAATCAAGTTCTTTTAATATATTTAAATGTAAGTGGGCGGATTCAATCATCGCTTCCGGGGTAGGTTTTCCATACTTACTTAAGATATTGGCTTCTAAGGAGCCGCTGTTAACACCGATGCGAATTGGGATCTTTCGTTTCTTACAAGCTTCAACCACCAGCGCGACATGCTCTTTGTTGCCAAGATTTCCAGGGTTAATGCGAATTTTATCCACCCCAGATTCGATGGCAGCGAGCGCTAATTGATAATTAAAATGAATATCCGCCACTAAAGGCGCGAAGATCTCCTTTTTTATTTCCTTAATCGCCAGCGCATCTTCCATATCCAAAATGGCTAATCGAACAATTTGACAACCATTGCTTAGCAGTTGCTTAATTTGAAATACGGTACTTTCTACATCCTTGGTTTTCGTGTTAGTCATCGATTGTAGGATGACTTGATTTAAAGAACCGATGGTATAGGGACCAACTTTTACCGGTCTAGTGGTCGTGCGTGTGTACATCTTATCACCTCCTAGCCATTATATCATTATCTAGGAAATTCGGTTATAATTACATCGGAGATAGTATGAGTAAAGACAAGAAGAAAAAGCAATTACCGGATAACGAAACGGAAAGGAATAAACAACTAATGGGCGCTATGCGCTATCGTTTAGTGTTTTTAGGGATTATCATAACCATTAGTATGATTTTTATCATCATGCGTTTATTTCAAGTTCAAATCTATCAACAGAATGAATATCGTGACAAACTGAGTCGTTTTAACGTCACTGAAATTAATGAACTGCCGATGCGAGGCGATATTATCGATCGTAACGGGTCGGTTTTGAGTACCAATCAAGAAATGCTTGATATTATCTATATTGCACCTTTGGGCGAAACGGTCTCGATGAAGTGGAATAAAGCTAAAGCTTTTGTTGATTTATTTGAGGTAGATACGGAAAGTATGACCTTACGCGATCGAAAAGACGCCTTCATCCATTATTTTGATGAACTGGCCAACGATTTAATAACCCCGACAGAAAAACAACAATTACGAACCGGTGAGTTACGCGATAGCGATATCTACAATTTAAAACTAGATCGAATAAATGACGGTCATTTGATAAGACTGAGTCAACGACAATTGCAGGAATTTATGATTTTCCAACGGATGCATATTGTTCCTGGCTTAATTAAGGATATTAAACAAGATATTAGCATCGAAGAAACTGCTATTCTTATCGAAAATACTAATATTTTATCCGGCTTTTTGATTCATCCGTCCTATTCGCGAATTATTTTTGATGATCATAATTTGGGTAGTTTAATCGGTAGTATGACCACAAATAAGCAGGGCTTATTGGCTGAAACCGCAAACTATAATCAAGCGCTTAATTACAATTTAACCGATCAAATCGGTGCTTCCGGTTTAGAAGCCTACTATGAATCGGTTTTATCGGGTAAAAAGCTAAAGTATCAAGTACTTTATAACAATCAAGGCATTCCGCGTCTGGAACTGGTTGATTCGGGTGAAAATGGAGCTACATTACAGCTTACTATTGATAAAGAGTTTCAAAAACGAGTCGAAGAAATTACCGAAATTCGTTTAAAAGAAGCGATTCAAAATCGAAATACCGCCAAAATATATGGTGACCGCATGTTGTTGGTGGTATCCGATGTAACCAATGGCGAAGTCTTGGCTTTGGCTGGCGTATATCGCAGTGAATCGGGTAATTTTAATGTTTATAATTCAGGAACCTATTTAGAAGCTTATTCCCCAGGATCTTCGATTAAAGGCGCGATGGTTTATATGGGTTTAGAAAAAAATCTCTTTAGACCCGGGGAGCGAATTCTCGATCAACCGGTTAAAATTGCTGGAACGGTAGCAAAAAGAAGTTCTGCCGTACTCGGTATGGTAGATGATATTCGAGCAATGGCGGTTTCCAGTAATGTCTATATGTATAATGTCGTTTTTAGACTTGGTAGAGCTAACTATCGTTACGATCAGCCTTTAAATTTAGATCCAAACACACTATCGGAAATGAGAAAAAATTTCTCCCAATTTGGTTTAGGATCAGCCACCGGATTGGATGTGCCGTTGGAAAGTAATGGATATAAAGGTATTAAACCAGCCGCCGGTAACTTATTGGACTTTGCTACGGGGCAGTACGATACTTACAGTGTCATGCAGCTAAATCAATACGCCTTAACTTTAGCTAATGGCGGTCATCGCTATCAGCTGCATTTTGCTAAACACGCCATAGAACCTAAGTCAGAAAATGTGGTCTTTCAATATCAGCCAACGATTTTAAATTCTTTAGCGGATAGTAATGCCCTAAGAAGGGTACAAATGGGGATGCGGGCTTGTGTTACCAGTGGTTATTGTAGTCCTTTAAGAAATGCTATAGTTCCCGCTGCTGCCAAAACAGGAACGGCCGAAGACTTTGTTTTTGATAATGGCAAACTGGTAAATACAGCAACCAGTACTTTGGTCGCTTATGCGCCATATGACAATCCAAAGATCGCTATTTCATGCATAACCCCTAATGAAACAAGACGTCGCGGAACCTATAGTGGTTGCATGTATGCCACCGAAGATATAATAAATTTATATTTTTCTGAAAACCAACATAATTAGTAAATCCATAGATAAAATATTATGAATTATGGTATTATATACAGCGTAGCTAAGTAAGGAGTTGAAATTATGCGTGAAAATGTAACATTGAAATGTACCGAATGCGGTGAAGAAAATTACATTACGACAAAAAATAAAAAGAATGAACCTGGTCGTATTGAACGTAAAAAATATTGCCCAAGAGAACGTAAAATGACGATTCATCGTGAAAAACGATAAGTCATGTTAGAAGTTAAATGTCTCACACTTGGTCCTTTAGAAACCAATTGCTATCTATTAAAACAAGAGAAGAAAGCGATTTTAATTGATGCCATGGTTGATCAGCAGGGGGATATTGATCGTATTGTTCAGGCTTTAGAAGATTCTCAATTATTAGCGGTAATCTTGACTCATGGTCATTACGATCATATCGCTGCGGTGAATCTTCTTTTTAATCGTTATCAAATGCCGATTTATATTCATGAAGATGAAGCGGATTATCTAACGGAACCTAAACTTAATTTAAGTCCCTTGTTTTCATTAAACTATACCGTCGATGAACCGGCTAATATAGTAAGCGGCCATCAATTAAAGATTGATGATTTTATCTTTGAAGTCATCAAAACTCCAGGTCATACCCCAGGATCAATGACCTTGATAATTGATAATCATGCCTTTGTTGGTGATTTCTTATTCAAAAATTCAATTGGTCGTACCGATCTAATTAAAGGTAGCCAAGAATTGATGAGAAAGTCATTAAGTGAAGCTATCAATTGGCCAGACGATTGGATAATTTATCCAGGACATGGACCTACAAGTACCATGAAAGACGAGAAAAAATCAAACCCATATCTAAGAACTCATCGTTAAGATGAGTTTTATTTTAGGATAAATGATTAAATAACGATATTTTAAGGCATGGTAGAAGCTCGCTTAGAAGAATTATTAAAACTAGCTATCCAACTCAAAGCCACCGATATTCATCTACATTTATCTAAAGAAGATCAAAAAATTCAGATGCGAACAATCAATGGCTTTAAAATGGTTAAAAGCGTATCCATTGATGCAATTTTATATCAATTTTTAAAGTTTAAAGCTAATTTAGATTTAAGTGCTGCCATGGTGCCGCAGTCGGGTACCTTTACTTATGTGATCGATGATACGCTATATAATTGTCGCTATTCGGCACTGGAAACTATCCAAATGCGTTCAGCGGTCATCCGCATCCTAAATCTTAGTTTAATAAATAGTTTGGATGAAATCGGTGGTCCGAAGGAAGTAATTAAAGAAATTCGAAAGCAACTGCTTCATGAGACTGGATTAATTCTTTTTGCTGGGGTGACTGGTAGTGGTAAAACTACGACTATGTTTACCGCTTTATCTGAGCTAAAAGATCGCTCCATTTATACTTTAGAAGATCCGATAGAAACGTATTACGATAATTTAATGCAAGTTCAAATTAACTTAAAAACTGGTTTAAATTATCAACGTGGTATTAAACAATTGTTGCGTCATGACCCTGATATTATTTGTTTAGGCGAGATACGATCTCCAGAAGAAGCGAAAGCGTTGTTTCGCTGTTGTCTCTCTGGTCATTTAGTGACTTCGACGATTCATGCTTCGAGCTTATTTTCTACTTTATCACGACTCTTGGATTTTCAAGTAAGTGTCTTTGATCTAAGTTTAATCTCAATGACGATTGTCTTTCAACGCTTAATTGTCGAAAACCAGCAGAGGAGGGCTATGCTTGAGATTCTTTCAAACCATCAAATCCAAGACTACCTCAAGACCATTACGTCAGCTTAGAGAAATCGTATTAGCGTATCGTAAATTACAAATCCCTTACGAACAAATACAATTAGATTTGAATTTAGAACAAACTAGTTTTGAAGTCTACACGATAGCCGTTTTAAGCCATCAAGAAGAGCACTATCACGTCTTAAGACAATTATTTTCTTTGGAACAGATTTTAGAAATCGAATTGAAACTATCTAACTTTTTTAAAGACTTAAAACAATCTATTGTAAAAAAGATTTGGTATCCTTTGCTTTTGTTAGCGTTTCTTTATGGGATTTTAACTTTATTTATTTTCCGTCTCTTTCCTAGTCTAACTTCCTTATTGAAAGACTTTGATATTCATAATTGGATTTTAGACGCACTCTTTGTTTTGATTTTCCTTATTTATCTAATTATCACGATTTCAGCCTTGATTTCTTTAGTTTTAATAGTACTTTTGTTTAATTATCAAAATCAAAAACTACTGATACTGATCTTAAAAAAATATAAGTTTTTTAATTTAATTAAGAAGATTTACACCCAGATGTTTGCTTACTTGTATCGATTGTATTTAAGTTATGGAGCATCAACGCAGCAGATTTTAACCTTATTAGTCCAAGCTCCATTCTCAAGAATAACCCGTTGGTTAGCGACCTTAACCATTTATCAATTAGACGATGGGCTTCGTTTGGATCGAGCGTTTCATAAAGAATTATTTGATGCTTCTTTTATAAGATTTATTCGCATTGCTTCTTTATCGGATCAATTAGACTACTTTTTAGAGGCCTATTTAGAAGTCAATCAAAAACAAATTGATTATCGAATATCAAAACTCGCTAAAGTCCTTCAAACCTTTGTATTTGCTTTGATTGGACTATTACTTATTATCTTGTATCAAATGCTTTTTGCTCCGATGCAATTACTCAATACTTTATAGAAAGGATGTCTATGAAAAAAGGATTTACCTTACTTGAAATGATCATAGTAATGACCGTGGTTGCGGTTTTGTTTCTATTAACGATTCCTAATGTTTCAAAGACGGTCAAAGTAGTTTCCGATAAAGGCTGTGAAGTTCAGCTTAAAGTGGTTGATGCGGCTTTGGTTCAATATTTGTTGGATAAAGATGTTCAATCCGCCAGTATATCCAATTTAATCGAAGCTAACTATCTTACACCACGTCAGGCTCAGTGCCATAACGGACAAAAGATTGTAATCATCAATGGACAAGCACAAATTGCTCGCTAAGGGTTTTACCGGATTAGAAATGGTATTGGTGATTTTAGTAATCAGTATTCTATCTAGCCTTAGTCTAAGTTTTAAATTACCTTTAGAACCAAAGCTTAAAATCTTTGAACAACAATACCTATATCAGCAGATAAGAGCTATTGCCCAAAAACAAACCATTCCGCTAAAAACTGAGCATAGTAACGTTAAACTCCTTAGTTTTAATCCTTTGGGTCATGTTAATCAAGGTCAAACCATAGCTTTTGATAATCAAAAATTTGTTGTACAAATTGGAATGGGACGTTATGTCATTAGAAAGTAAAGGCTTTGTTTTAGTTGAAGTTTTGATATCAATCGTCTTACTGGCTATATTAATCGAAATTATTCTTCATTTGCTACGGTTGTATTTATGAAATCTAAAGGTTTTACTTGGTTGGAAATGATGGTTGCTATGTTAGTGATAAGTTTATTGTTTACGCTTATCTTGCAGATCGTTAAGCTGTTTCCACATTTATCGTCAAGTAGGGAAGGGATCAGTCAAAAAGATACTTTCGAGATTCAACTACAACACGAAATATTGTTATCGGATAATTTTCAATTAAATCAACAAGAACTCTGCTATCTAAATCTTGAAGGTATGTCACGATGTATTGTTTTTGAAAAAGATCGTATTGTAAGAACACCCGGGTATGAAATATTGTTGACCAAAGTCAATAACTACCGAGTAGTTTTGATGCCTTCAAAAATTGAAATGAGATATGATTATGAAAATGAAGCGGTGGTTAGTAGCTTTATTAAAATCAAAAGCTAAAGGTTTTGTATTGCTTTCTACGATCGTAGTAATTATGGTTGTCTTTAGCATGCTTGGTTCAATTTTACAGATGAAAACGTATCAACGATTACAAAAAATTCAATTACAAAACGCTCGAGAAATCTCAGATATTGAGATATATGCGATCAATTGCATATTAAATCAGGACTGTCCAAAGGGTTATACTTATCATGAGTACGATTCTTTAATAAAAATATCCGTAAATGATAATCACGCTGAGATTGTTGTAACTGGGAAGCATTCCTTAATTAGTAATTGTAGTATCGATATTGAAAAATCACGGCTAATTACGTATACTTATACTGCAAATGATTGAAGGAGGTCCATATGATCTTAGTTAACGATTTACGTCCAGGGAATACAATTCAAGAAGAAAGTGAAATCTATCAAGTAATTGATGTTTCTAGAAACAAAACCGCTCGCGGACAAATGAACATCAAAGTAAAAGTAAGAAATTTACGTTCTAACAATATTTCTGAATTAGCCTACACCGGTGGGGACAAAGTAGAACCGGCACTTATTGAAAAGAAAACGATGCAATATTTATATGATTCTGGTGAAGCTTTGGTATTCATGGATGTTGATTCCTTTGAACAATTAGAAATTCGTAAGGAAAACCTAACTTGGGAAATTAACTTCTTAAAGGAAAACGATAATTGTACAATTACTATGTTTGAAAGCGAAATAATCGGAATCCTATTACCTGATAAAGTAGCTTTAAGAGTCGTTGAAACCGAACCAGCGGTTCGTGGAGATACTGCCACTTCGGCGATGAAAAACGCAACCTTAGAAACCGGTTATGAAACAAAAGTTCCACTTTTTATTAATACCGATGAAGTTATCTTGGTGTCTACCGCCGATGGAAAATATTCCGGTCGGGCATAATAACTTGATTAAATAAACAAGGCAGTACAGAAGTATTGCCTTGTTTTTATATAGATAACTATCTGCTATCTATTGACATCATTTTATCAAAGTGTATGATAATAATGTCTTCAGGGCGAGGCGAAATTCCTCACCGGCAGTAAACCCTGCGAGCCTAAGGGCTGATCTTGTGAGATTCAAGAGGCGACAGTTAAAGTCTGGATGAAAGAAGCATCTATTTTTTTAGATAAAGCCCAAGACATGATGGGTGTTTTTTTTACCCAAAATTTCATAAGGAGGAAATGTATCATGTCAACCAACAAACTTTCGAAGTCGATTTTTAGCACCAAACAATTAGTATTAATTGCAATTTTAGGATCTTTAGCAACCATTTTAATGGTCTTTCGTTTCCCGCTTCCATTTTCACCAAGCTTCATGGATCTTGATTTAGCGGATGTACCGGTACTTATTGGTGGTTTTGCTTATGGTCCATTAGCAGGGGCCTTAATTGCGGTGTTAAAGAACGTTATTAAACTGATCACTCAAGGAACCAGCACCAGTTTTATCGGAGAATTATCTAATATTATTGTAACAACTAGCTTTGTCGTCACAAGTGCTACCATTTACAAATCTAATAGAACTTTAAAAGGAGCTAGACTTGCTTTAATTAGCGGTGTCTTAGTAATGACTACGATAGCTACTTTATCCAATGCTTTTTTAATTTTTCCATTATTTGAACGCATCGCCAAATTTCCAATAAGTCGAATTTTAGCTATTACCATGAATACCAATTCGCTGGTTACTAGCTACTGGACGATGATGATTTTCGCGGTCGTTCCATTTAATTTGATTAAAGGTGGATTAAATGCTTTGTTGACCGCAATCTTGTATAAATATATCTCTTCTTATCTAAAATAGGCTTGTTCTATTTGGTTTATTTAAAAGCGCTCTATGCTATAATATCTTAGACAAGAGGTGGCTTATGAGTGAGAATAAATCGAGAATTGAACGTTATGCAAAATTACGTCAAGATTTGATTGACCAGCAACAACATACTATAGAAACGAAAGAACTATCGGTATTTGCTAATCAATTAAATCAATTAGATGACGAACATTTTAAACGAATGGATGTAGATACTGAAGTTGAACTACACGCACCCTTACACCTTCGTTCACAAAGACATTTAACTAAAACCGAAGAAACTTTGGATAACCAAGTTCCAGCCTTCGAAAAACAGGAAATCCAACCAAGTTCTAAAGAAGTCTTAGAATTTCCCAACGATCCTTCAGTAAGCGATATTTTAGAAGCCTATGAACCTGAAGAGATCGCGGATGGTTTTGTAGCCTCTTACGTCGATGAAGTTTTAAGTGAAGTTAAGACCTATAATGTAGAAAAAGGATATCGAAAAAAAGAAGATACACGTTCTAATGTACTTTCCAGTGTTTTGCCCACGGCAGAATATGAAGAAGTTTCTGAGATAGAGAATCAATTGCGTCGCGATCAACATCAAATTCGTCGTCCTATACCAGGACAAGCCTCCAATATCGAAGAAGTCTCCCAAGATCTCGATGAAACGATCAAGCTTCAAGTTGAAGAACTCGCTCAATTAGATGTCTCATTGACTCCCTTAGCAACCCTTGATCAACCGACTGAAGTCTTTGAACTCAAAGAAGCGACGGAACAGATGAAAGTACTTATCGAACAACAAGATGAAGCCGTAAAAACATTAGATAAAAAGATAAAGAGTTCTAATACATTTATCAATGTTCTACTTGGCGTGGTTATCTTACTGTTTGTCATCGTTTTCTTTGCCTTGATTTATATCACTACACAATTGGTTTAAGAGGTGTTTTATGAGTTTTTCAATTGCTATTGATGGGCCAAGTGCCTCTGGTAAATCGGTTTTAGCGTTACGGATAGCTAAACACCTAAATATGACTCATATTAACACCGGCTCTATGTATAGGGCCGTTGCCTATTTGTCAATCCAAGAGAATATCAAATTACCCGAAGAGTTAGATACTTTATTAAATCTAATAGATACTATGGATCTAGTTTTAGGTAAAAATCAAGAAGTTTATCTCGATAAAAAAGACATTACGCTTTTGCTAAGAGATGAAGCAATTTCACTCCTAGCTAGTGATATTTCAAAAATAAAAGAAGTTCGAGAAAAGCTAGTTGCTAAACAACAAGCTATGGCTGAAGTTATGGATTGTGTCATGGATGGTCGTGATATTGGAACGGTAGTTTTACCTAAGGCTCAAGTAAAAATATTTTTAACCGCTTCCTCTCAAGTAAGAGCGATGCGTCGCTATTTAGAACTAAAAGCTCGAGGTGTTGAGTCTGATTATGAAGAGATTTTAGCCGATTTAATCTTGCGTGATTATCAAGATAGCCATCGCAAAGAATCGCCCTTAGTACAAGCCGAAGATGCCATCAGAATTGACACATCAAGCTTATCTATTGACCAGGTTTTTGAAGAAATATTAGATATTGTAATTAAGAAAAAGGAGGCGATGAGCCATGATTGATGGAGTAGTTGCGATAGTAGGTCGACCAAATGTCGGTAAATCGTCGCTTTTTAATAGAATCATAGGCGATCGTGTCTCCATTGTTGAAGATACGCCTGGAGTTACCAGAGATCGCATTTATGGCCATGTTCAATGGTTGATGAAAGACTTACGTTTTATTGATACCGGTGGAATTCAGATGGAAGAACTACCGTTTATTGAAGAAATACGAGTTCAAGTAGAAATCGCCATCGAAGAAGCGGATGTCATTATTTTTGTCGTTAACGGTAGGGAAGGGTTAACCAGCGATGATGAAATGATTGCACGGATGTTGCAACTTTCGGGAAAACCAATTGTTCTGGCTGTTAATAAAATTGATGATTTCCATCTTTCCTATGATACTTACGAATTTTATAAATTAGGGGTAGGGGAGCCGATCGCTATTTCTTGTGCCCATGGCATTGGTATTGGTGATCTCTTAGATGAAGTGATTCAAAAATTAGAAGGTAATCGACGCCGTGATACCTATGATGGTTATATAAAATTTGCGATCATCGGTCAACCCAATGTTGGTAAATCATCTTTAGTCAATGCTATTTTAAATGAAGAACGAGTCATCGTCTCCGATATTGCAGGAACCACTCGCGATGCGATTGATACACCTTTCAAATATGAGGGTGAGCAGTACGTAGCGATTGATACAGCGGGAATACGCAAGCGTGGTAAAGTATACGAGTCCGTAGAGAAATACGCCGTATTAAGAGCCTTAACAGCGATAGAGCGAGCCGATGTGGTACTTTTCTTAATCGATGGTGAAGCTGGGATTCGCCAACAAGATAAAACCGTTGCCGGTTATGCGCATAACGAAGGAAAACCGATGATTATTGTTTACAATAAATGGGACACCGTCGATAAAGAAAAACATAGCGTGCAATCAGTGACGGAAGAAATCCGCAACGAATTCTTATATTTATCGTACGCGCCAATTGTTTTTGTCTCCGCCAAAACGAAACAAAGAATCCACACCTTAGTACCACTGATTAACCAGGTTTATGAAAGCAGTCAATTGCGCATCGCTACCTCAGTCGTTAATGAGGTCATTATGGATGCTCAATT
Organism: Bacillota bacterium; assembly: GCA_023388535.1. Taxonomy (GTDB): domain Bacteria; phylum Bacillota_I; class Bacilli_A; order Erysipelotrichales; family Erysipelotrichaceae; genus JBNRMW01. The sequence continues at coordinate 24,320 of JAEWFZ010000014.1, forward strand.
ATTTACACCACCACCAAGCCATAGTGGTCAGCGCTTAAGGATATACTTTGCTTCGCAAGTATCCGTCAATCCACCGACCTTTGTCTTATTTGTAAACGATCCTGATCTTTGTCATTTTTCTTACAAGCGCTATTTGGAAAATCGGTTACGTGATGCCTTTGAATTTGAAGGGGTACCAATTCGCATTATTCTAAGAAAACGAAATATCAATTAAGCCATGAATAGTGCTTTTATTGCACTAAATTGATATATTTGTTATTATGAATACTGTAAATGGAGGAATAATTATGAATAACACATTCAACAAAAAGGCACTAGTAGATACTCTTGCCGAAAGATTAGATTATACGAAGAAAGCTGCTGGAGATATCGTCGACTTAGTATTAGACGAACTGAAAGATCAATTAGTAGCAGGAAACAAAGTCGATTTAGCTGGCTTTGGGCGTTTCGAAGTTAAAGAACGTGCTGCACGCGATGGATTCAATCCTCAAACCAAGGAAAAAATTAGAATTCCTGCTTCAAAAGCTTTAACCTTCAGAGTTGCTAAAGCACTTAAAGACGAAATTAATAAGTAAAAAAAGGAAGCTCTAGCTTCCTTTATTTATTGGAGATAGAAAGGGGTACAAGCTATGTTATTAACCTTAAACTTATATGAAAATATGGATTTTATCCAATTATTACTAATACTATTTGTATTTGTTATTTCACTTGCAGCTCAAGGTTGGGTAAGAGCAAGGTACGCAAAATATAAAAAGATACCGATTAGTTCAAACCTGACTGGAGCTCAAGTCGCTCAAAGGATTCTTGCTAAACATGGAATTGATTATATCCAATTACAAGAGAATCCATCCGGTGGTGTATTGAGTGATCATTTCAATCCACAAACCAATGTTGTTAACTTATCTAAAGATGTTTATTACGGCACATCCATTGCTTCGGCCGCTGTAGCGGCTCATGAAATTGGACATGTCATCCAATACGATACCAAGTTCAGTTTTATTGGATTGAGAAATCGTTTATTACCATTAGCCATCACCGCATCTCAACTTGGTTGGATTGTACTAATGATTGGTTTGATGAGTAATATCGATGCCTTATTCTTAGCTGGAATTATTGCGATCGGAGTCATCGGCGTATTTCAATTAATAACCTTACCAATTGAATTCGATGCTTCCAAACGAGCCATTGCCGAGTTACAAGAAGAACATATCTTAACGTACTCTGAAGTACCACAAGCTAAAGGGATGTTAAATGCCGCTGCGTTAACTTACATTGCCGCATTCTTAGGAACCATCGCAACCATCTTAAGATTATTCTTATTACGCGAATCGCGTCGTAGAGATTAGTTTAATCATCAAAAAATGGACCTAATAAGTCCATTTTTATTATCTACAACTATATTCGCATAATGTATATTATGACATAATTACTTGAGTTCGTTGAGGAAGGATTTGCCGTAGCTGGTTGGTTTAGTATTAAAGTTTTCGGTTATGGTGGCCCCTACGTCAGCAAAGGTCATTCTCTTATCGAGTCGATAGTTGCCCTTAAGTGCTGGCGAATAAATCAATAGCGGAACTTCTTCTCGGGTATGATCGGTGCCTCGATATGTTGGATCATTGCCGTGGTCTGCGGTCAGTATTAACAAATCATCTTCGGTCACTTTCTTAAGTAGCTCACCAAGTTGTACATCAAAATCTTCAAGGCCTTTACCATAACCCTCTGGGTCACGACGATGGCCCCATAGTGCATCAAAGTCAACTAAATTTGTAAATAAGAGACCGTTAAACGGTTTATCCATCAAGTTGATAGTTTTAATCATCCCATCTTCGTTAGAAACGGTTCGATTTGATTCAGAAATGCCTTCGGAATCAAAGATATCATAAATCTTACCTACCGATATAACATCATAATTCGCCTCTTTTAAGAAATCTAAAGCGGTCTTACCATAAGGTTTTAAAGCATAATCATGACGATTGGCGGTGCGTTTGAATTCCCCTTTTCGAGGTCCAACAAAAGGACGTGCAATAATACGACCTACCTTCCATTCTGGTTTCATCGTTATCTCGCGAGCAATTTCACAAGCTTTATAAAGATTCTCTAATCCAAAAGTTTCTTCGTGAGCTGCAATTTGTAAGACTGAATCAGCGGAAGTATAAACAATCATATCACCCGTGCGCATATGTTCTTCCCCTAGCTCATCTAAAATTACTGTACCACTGGAAGAATAGTTGCCAATGATGCCATGGCCACTACGCTCACTCAATTCATCCAACAATTCTTGAGGAAAGCCGGTTTCAGTAAAGGTCTGAAACGCTGAATCTAAGTATAATCCCATCATTTCCCAGTGTCCGGTCATCGTATCTTTAGAGACCGAAGCTTCCTGCATGGTCGTATAAATAGCATGAGGGTTACTCATCGGCTCTACCCCTTTTAGTGGATGGAGCATACCTAGGCCTAAATGCGCCAAATTTGGCACGTTTAATCCACCGATGGTATTGGCGATAGATTCTAAGGTATTGGCCCCTTCATCGCCAAATAAAGCCGCATCATGCGCATTTCCAATGCCTACCGAGTCCATGACGACTACAATAATTCGTTTAAATCTCATTTTTATCCTTCTTTCTTTGATTTAAGGGATGGTAACGATCAAACATCTCTCGTTTCTTCTCCATTTCTAAATGGGTGTAAATCTGGGTGGTAGCAATATCCGCATGTCCCAATAGCTCTTGGATAGCTCTTAAATTAGCCCCTTCGCCAATGAGTGCGGAAGCAAAGCTATGACGCAGCACATGCGGCGTTGCTTTTTTATTTAAACCACTAGATTTAGCACGTTTGGTAATTATATTATAAACAATTTGACGAGAGATTGGCATCGATTTGCGATTGATAAAAATATACTGTGAACCTGATTTTTTGTAAATATCACGATAGTTGACTAAATACAATTGGTAAACATCGTAAAAAATTTTTGAGAAAGGAACTAACCGTTGTTTTTGCCCCTTCCCTATCACATTAATTAAAGATTCCGATTCAATGATTTGTTTAAATTGTAAACTAATCGCTTCACTAACACGCAGTCCCGAACCATAAAGCAACTCCAAAAGCGTCCGATCGAGATAATCATTAGGTTTCTCAAGCTTAAAATCAACCAACTGTAAAAACTCTTCATGGGTTAAAAAGTTGGTAATGGTCGGTTTCTCAATTTTGACGGAAATAAACGACGTAGGATCATTGCTTAGATAGCGTTGTAAAACTAACCATTTATAAAAGTGATGCAAACTACTCATCATCCGCGCCACGCTTGAAGAAGCATAACTTTCGTTTAAAAGCGCCAAATACTCTAAAATCGCAGTAGAATCTATAGTTAAGAGATCTAGCTGTTGTTGTTCACAATAGTTTGAAAATAACTCTAAATCCGAACCATAAGCTTTAATTGTGGGGTTAGATAGTTGTAAAACAAACTTTAGCGACTGTAAAAAGTCTGCTATTAACACTTCACTTCTTTTCATAATTCGCATCGCGCCCTTTTTTTAACACTTCGGCGTCGATAAAAGTATTAATCTTATGAATAATATCCTTGGAACTAAGTTCAAATTCTTGATTAAAAAGGTTAAAAATTTCATCTTCGATCGGCTGAAATTTATTGATGGTCAACGCACAGTATTTCAAACCACCCTCTAATTCCGCTTGATCGTATAACAAAAGCGCATGTTGATAGAGCGCATTAGCGTCGCTAAGCGCTGAAGAAAAAGAAGTGCTTTTAGAATATTGTTGAAATAAATCATTGCGTAGATTTAAAGTTAAAGCGCTAGCCCCTACTTGTTCAGAGACAAGTTTCTTTTCTAAATCTAAGGCTTGAGTTCGAATTAGATTACTTATTTCTTCATACTCAAATAAAGGTTCATACAAGGAGTTAGATGCCGAAATTGACTTAACTTGATGTTCAGTTTCAATTTCAGAATTATCGTTACCAAAAGCTAATTGTTGAAAATAAAACGCTTGATTCTTTAAAACTAAGGCCAAATCTTCCAAATCAGCCTTAGCTAAATCGCCAATTTTATTGATTCCTAATGCTTTTAATTTTTCTGAACTAACTTTACCAACGCCATGCATTTTATCAATCGCTAATGGCCATAATTTCGTTTCGATTTCGCGTTTACGGATAACAAAAATGCCCATCGGTTTTCTGCGATCGGATGCCATCTTTGCTAAGAATTTATTCGGTGCAATACCAATCGAAGACGGAAGCCCAAGTTCACCTTTTAAAGCCGTTTGTAAATCCAAAGCAAATTGCAAGGGCTTATCGTACTTTAAAATAGTTTCAGTAACATCTAAATAGGCTTCATCGATGCTAGCCTGTTCTATTTGTGTACTATATCTTTTTAAAAAGTTAATAAATTGTTCTGATTTTTGATGATACCAACGAAAATCAGCGTCAACCGTAATTAAATGAGGACATTTTTGTTTTGCAATAGCTAAGGGCATCGCCGAATTTACACCAAAACTTCGCGCTTCATAGGACGCGGTAGTAACTACGGCACCCCTAGAATCGGTACAAACCGCCACCGGTTTACCAATAAGTTGAGGATTTTTTAACTGCTCGCAAGTCGCAAAGAAAGCATTCAAATCGATATGAAAAATAACTCTCGCTTTACTCATCTTTCATTTGCTCCACTAATTTAATTAAATCCTTGGCGGCAGTAAGCGCCGATTGATTGCTTTTAGCAAACGCTAATTTAGCGATTTCACTAATCGTTTCATCACCATCAAGACCTTTAATCTTAACCTCGGTAGAATCCTTCTCGCTTTTTTTAGAAATCAAAAAAAGTTGATCCGCAGATGCAGCAACCGCTGGTAGATGGGAAATAACAATCAACTGGGAATCTTTGGCCAGTTGGTTCATCTTTAAGCCCATCTGTAAAGCTACTTCTCCACTAACGCCAGTATCAATTTCATCAAAAACCAAGGTCGTTACTGGACTGACTTTGTTAAATACCGTTTTTAACGCCAACATAAACCGACTTAATTCACCACCCGAAGCAGTTTTAGCTAGAGAACTAAAGTTAGCCCCAGGATTCATTTGTACTAAAAAGTCCACTTCATCCACCCCGGTACTAAACTCCCCTTCTTTGAAAATTACTTGAAACTGAGCGTTTTCTAGTTTTAAATCATCTAAATGTACTCTTAAATCCGCTTCTAAGCGTTTTGCGCCTTGTTTACGCAATTGGCTTAAAACTTTCGCCAATTCTTGATACTTTGAGTAGGCCGCTGCTTCTTGCTTCTCAAACTGCTTTAAGCTATAGCTTCGATCTTCAAATAACGAAAGTTGTTCTTCCATTTTGTTTTGATAAGCGATGAGTTCTTTCGTTTCCATTTGATATTTACGTTTAATCCGACTGTACTCAAATAAGCGTTCTTGAAGTTGATCTAGATTGCTCTCGTTTTCCTCGGTAGTCAACATTTGATTAACCTGGAGGCTTATTTCTTCAAGTCCGTAATAGTGGTTTTTCATTTCATCAATTAAAATCGGAAAATTATTCGATAAATCGTTTATTCTTGATAATTCTGTAAAAGCGGCATGTAAACTCGATAAATCAAGTTTATTAAGATGATTCACCGTATTAGCCAAGGTTTTTTTAGCGTTGTATAGATTAGTCAATCGCTTAACTTCTTGATTCAATTGTTCTTCTTCTAAAACATTAAGATTAGCTGTTTTTAATTCATTGAGCTGGAATTTGATAAACTCCATCTCGTTTTGACTAAGCTCTTCTTCTAAAAACTGTTTCTTTTTCTTGCGGATACTAATTAAGTCGTTATACGCCGTTTCAACAGCCTTTAATCGTTCTTGATTGTCCATCAGACTATCCAAAAGATGTAATTGATATTTACTATTTAATAATTGTTGAGATTCAAACTGAGAATGAATATCTATCTCTTCCGATAAAACCTCTTTCACTAACTGTAGATTGGTCACTTGGCCATTAATTCGATAAATAGAACGACCGGCTTTAGTTAATAGTCGAGAAAATACCCATTCATCATCACCTAAATATTCATGTTCGGATAATAGTTTGAAGGCCTTAGAGTCTTTCTTAAAGGTAAAAATTCCTTCAATAATAACCGAATCGTCATAATTACCAATTACATCGGAAGAAAAACGAGCGCCCGCTAACAGCGATAAAGCCTCAATAAAAATAGATTTACCGGCACCGGTTTCACCAATAAAAACCGTCATTTCACGGTCTTTTAAAGATAGATTAAACTGATTGATCAAAATGTAGTTTGAAATTGATAATTGTTTTAGTATATTAATTCCCCCTACTCGGTTAATAATTCGTGAATTATCTTAATTACCGAATCTAAATCGATATTCTCCGCTTTTCTTAAATCCGTCATTGAACCGTGTTCTACATAATTGTCATGCAACCCGACACGATGCAATTTATGATGAATATCGATATCGTTCATATGACAACAGATACTATCGCCGATACCACCGACTTGAATATCGGTTTCGTAAACTAAAATCGGAATTTCCATACCCAAGATTTGATCGAGTACTTGATTATCTAAGGGTTTGATAAATCGCATATTGATTACCCAAACCGGCAAGTCTTCTTCTTTTACATATGTATAAACTTCATTAACTTCCCGCCCATAGGTAAGAATGATTAATTTAGGCTGTTCGCTAACTTTTAAAATTTCCCAGCGTCCGATTTCAATCGCTTCAAACTGTTCGAGCGGTTGATAATAATCGTTACCTCTTGGATAACGAATCGCAAACGGGGCTTCATGTTGAAAGGCGGTATAAATTAAATTTTGTAGTTCTTTGCCATCCTTCCCTTGAGCAATGACCAAATTTGGTAGTGGTTTTAAAAGACCAATATCAAACACGCCTTGATGGGTATCACCATCTTCACCAACTAAACCAGCTCGATCTACACCAAGAACTACCGGTAAATTCATCCGCGTGATATCGTGGTTAATCTGATCATAGCTGCGTTGTAAAAAAGTCGAATAAATTGAGAAAAATGGTTTTTTCCCACTCAATGCCAACCCAGCAGCAAACGTCGCCGCGTGACCTTCAGTAATCCCGGTATCAATAGCGCGTTCTGGATAGAGTTCAAAGAAACGATCTAAGGCGCTTCCCTTACGCATCGCCGGTGTAATAACGACGATATCTTCATCTTCTTGGGCTAAGCGAATTAAGGTTTCGGAAACGATCGATGAATAACTTTTATAATTCTCTTCTAAACGTTCGATAGTTTCGCCGCTTTCAATGTCAAACTTTGATACCCCATGCCAAGAACCATCATCATCGACTTCACTAAGACGATAGCCCTTACCTTTTTGGGTCTTTAAATGAACGACAATCGGCCCACCTTCATAATCACGCGCATACTCAAACGCTCTAATCATATCGTTTATATTGTGACCATCGAAAGGACCGACATATTGTAGGCCAAACTGGCTAAAAATTGTTTCATCAACCACATTCTTACGGATTTGATTACGAATCGATACAAGACCTTTTTGTAAAGGTTCTAAATATTTACCACCTTTGGCTAAGACCTTGTTTAAATCAACTTTAAAAGCATTATATGGTTTCCCCACCCGCATGCTATTAAAGCGACTGGCTAAGTGACCAACGTTTCTAGAAATTGACATAGAATTATCATTTAAGACGATGATAACTTTATGTAAGGAATCACCAATATGATTTAAGGCTTCATAAGCCATGCCATTGGTCATTGATCCATCGCCAATAACAGCAATGACATGATGCTTTTCTTGATTTAAATCACGCGCTATCGCCATGCCATAGGCCGCGGATAGCGAAGTTCCCGCATGTCCAGCCTCAAAAACATCGTGTTCACTTTCACTACGTTTTTGAAATCCGGATAACCCTTTAAATTGTCTTAAGCTTGGAAAATCCTTGGCTCGTCCAGTTAATACCTTATGGGTATAAGCTTGGTGACCAACATCAAATAAAATCTTATCCTCAGGAGAATTAAAGACTTTATGTAAGGCGATGGTCATCTCAATGGTTCCTAAATTACTGGACAAATGACCACCCGTCGACGAAACAGATTTTATCAAGAATTCGCGGATATCTTTCGCTAGATCTCGACATTGAGCTACCGTTAAGTCTTTGACGAATTTAGGATTTTTGATATTTAAAAGATGAGGATTCATTTTAACTCTTGCGGCTCATCAGATATTCGATCATCTCGTAAACCTTACGGTCTACCAGACGCAGTTGAGAAAGATGGGTTCGCACTTCACCATATAATTTAGCTACTAATTCCGTCGCTTCTTCAATACTCATGAAGCTCAAAACAGTAACCTTCTTATTAGCATCATCGGATCCAACGGTTTTACCTAACTCTTCTTGAGTTTTAATTACATCAAAAATATCATCTTGTATTTGGAAGGCTCGGCCACATTTATAACCGACTTCGCGTAAAATCTGACAATCTTTTTTACGGTTCACTAAAATCGCTGCGGACTCTAAGGCGGTAGCTAAAAGCGAACCGGTTTTTAAATCGTACATTAAAAGCAACTCTTCTAGATCATTCGGTGACTCTTTTTCGTAGCGAAGATCTAGTGATTGACCTAAAATCATACCATTCATCCCGGCATGATGGGCAAACAAAGCAATTAAATCGGTCTTTATTACTGGATCTAGATGACTATTTGCTAAAACTTGAAAAGCCCCCGTCAATAAACCATCACCAGCTAAAATCGCATTAGCTTCGCCAAAAACAATATGATTGGACGGTGCACCACGACGAAAATCATCGTCATCCATGGCTGGTAAATCATCATGAACTAAACTATAGGTTTGAATCATTTCTAAAGCTAAGGCCGCATCAACGCCAATGTAAGGATCTTCTCCGTAATCAGACAAAAGATTAAACAATAATAACGGACGTACCCGTTTACCATCGCCCAGCAATGAATAGGCTGCGGCTTTTAACACCTCAGAGTCTTGATAATCGGTAACTAGTTCTTCCAATTGTTCTTCAAATTGATGTTTCATCGTCGTTATTCTCCCTATTTTCAAACTGGTTAGAGATATCTTGTATCTTTTGTTCATATTCCTTTAATTGTTGATTACAATAAGCCGATAATTTTACGCCTTCTTCAAATAAAGCAATACTTTTATCTAAAGACAGGGAATCATCTTCTATCAGTTTTACAATTTCCTGCAGTCGATTCATCGCTTTTTCAAAATTTAGTTCATTCATGGTATTACTGCCTTTCTATTTCGATAACTTTAGTTGTGAGTCTTCCATCAACATATTGTATAATAACTTCACTATTTTTACTAATTTGCTTAATAGATATCAAGCGTTTCTGGTTATGGGTTGTCGTCACATAGCCCTTTTGCATTAGCTTTAAGGGTGATCGTTCGTCGAGTTGAGTAATTAGTATATTTAATCTCTGTCGATTGGATTTAACCAACTGCGCTTGTAGATTGATAAATTGGCTGCGTTTACGCTCAAGCAGATGGACTTGTTGTTGAACTTTTTTATCAAGTCGAGTCTTCATCGAGGTTACATCTTGTTCAATCTTAAAGGCCATCTTTGAGAATTGGCTCGAATAACGAGATAAGGATGAATCCAAATCTCTCAATTTTTGACTTTGATAATGAATTAATAGACTCGGCATTTGAAAATAGCGATGTGAAAGTAATTGATTCAAATGATTTTGTTGTAGCTTTAATTTCAAACCAATCCGATCTTTTAACTGTTTATCCAGTGATTCTAAATCAGTAATGACTTCATTCTGATTAGGAGTCGCCGCTTGAGCGGCAGCGGTTGGCGTCAAAGCCCTCAAATCCGCGACATAATCTACTAAAGTCACATCAATCTCATGACCGACACCAGTTATAATTGGCGTTTTCATAGCAAATATAAAACGGGCTAATTGTTCATTGTTAAAAGCCCATAAATCTTCTAAGGAACCACCACCGCGGACCAATAAAATCGTATCGTGATTATCTTTATCGGCTATCTCTAATTTAGAAATAAGGTCTAAACTGGCTCGTTCTCCTTGAACTAGCGATTCATAGACACTAACGTTCGCCATTGGCCAGCGTTCTTTTAGAGTTTTTAGAACATCAGCAAGCGCTGCGGATTGACTCCCAGCTATAACACCAATCGAACTAGGATATCGTTTGATCGGTTTTTTATAGACTGGATCAAATAAACCTTCCTTATGTAGTTTATCGCGCAATTCTAAATACGCCTGATAAAGCGCACCTTCGCCATCTAAAGCCATCGTTGAACAAACCAGCTGTAATTGTCCAGATCCTAAATAAACCGTAGTAACCGCTCTAACGACCACTTGTTGGCCATCCTTAACCTGGAACTTGACCATTTTATTATAGGACTGAAACATCACACAATTAATTCTTGATTTATCGTCTTTTAAAGAAAAATACCAATGTCCAGAACGATGTTTGACTAAATTAGAAATCTCACCAACAACAGATATATTCTGCAAATTGGGCTGACTATCTAAAATCATCTTAATTGAGGATACTAACTGGGTAATAGTCAGGTTCATATATCTAATACCTTATCTAAAGTAGCATTAATCAGTTTAAAGCTATCCTCGTCGCAGTACTCTTTGGCTAACTCAATAGCTTCATCTATTATTACTTGTTTTGGACTAGCTTCAATGACCGCTTCTCCACAAGCTAACAGTAAAATAGCTTGTTCGACAAAACCAAGTCGTTCAAATTTCCAATCGTATAAAGATTCTTGAATCAAGGCCGATAAATCTTCTAGATTTTCTAAAGCATAGCGACTGCTATTTAGAAAATTTGATTCTTTTAAATCCTCATAGTTAAAAGTGAAGTCCTGATCAATGGTGGACTTCAATAAATTTTCATAAATGAAACTCATCGCCTTAATTCGGTCTTGATGTCTAGAGATTTTTTGTGTCATCATAGCTCCTATTCGCATCTAATTTTAACATAATAACTAGTAAAAAAGCCAAGACGGCTTTTTATAAATTATTCAAATACAAACCCACTTACTTTGACATCAATGTTACCGATATTTACATCCGTGGTTTGCTTGATAACATTGACAATCTTTTCTTGAATCTTCATCGAGACGCGTTGAGCGCTTTGTCCATATTTCAAGCGAACATCAACTAATATCGATAAGGTATTCTCCTTGTCGATGGACAAGACGACACCGCTCTTCCAAGAAGTATCAGCCAGCGTAACGCCTTCCATCTCCTCTAAGGTAATTCGTACGATCGATTCAAAGACGGCTTTGGATAGTTGTACAGTACCTAATTTTTCATCTTTTTTTGAAATAACATATTCATTTGCCATAGTTTCACCTACCTGCATAAATTATAGCATAATCATGAGAATTTAGACGAAAAAGCGCCATTTATCCACTTATCCACAGCTTGAAATATTGTTTCCCACAATTTCAAAGTTACCCAAATACTATCAAAATATAGTAGTTTTAGACTTAAAAATAGAATATATCAATTTCATATTATTTATTAAATAATTTGTGTAAATGAAAAAGCTCTAAAGTGAGCTTTAATATTTATATAATTTTTTATTAAAATAGGATTTAGTCAGTTCGTAATCTAACTGTAATTGTTGAGCTAATTGGTCAAGATTATCAAAGGTTTTTTGATCTCTTAGAAACTCTCTAAATTCAAAACGAACCGATTTACCATAAAGGTCGACCGACTGATCGATTAGATGTGCTTCAAGGCTGAGGGGCAAATCCTTGTCAATCGTTGTATTATGACCAATCGATATCATCGCTGGATATTGGGCATCATTTAGATGTACCAAACCCGCATAGACGCCAACCTTAGGAATTAAGTAATCGGCATCGACCTCTAGATTTGCGGTTGGAAATCCTAGTTCTTTCCCCTTTTTCCTACCATGGACGATGATTCCTTTTAGCGAATAATAGCGACCTAATAGATTAGGTAAGTCTTGGACTTGGCCAAGTTCAAGCTTTGATTTAATCCGCGTCGATGAGATTTTTTCATTCATATAAGTTACCGGTTCGATAATCTCTACGGTAAAGCGATTTTGAGCCTGTTCTACCAATAATTGGCTATCGCCCTGCCCTCTATAGCCGAAACGGAAATCATAGCCGACAACGACATGTTTAGCCCGTAAAGCAACAATCGTTTTTTCGATAAAAGCTTTGGGTTCTGTTTCCGAGGTTTCCTTGGTAAAATCTAGGACAAACCAATAATCTAAACCCATCGCTTCGCCTAATTGTTGACGATCGATGACACTGGTTAAATGTTTTAATTCAGCATCCGGTTTGACAATCTTAATTGGATCGGGTTCAAACGTTAATAAAGCGCTTCTTATATTCAGTTCTTTTGCCTTGCTGATGGTTTGTGTGACTAACTTTTGATGGCCTAAATGCAATCCATCAAAAAATCCGACACATAGTGCAAGATCATCTTCAATATTTAAGGGTTCTCCTTGTTTAAAATATTTAACTATCATTACCATAAACCTCTTTCTGTTATAAATTTATTCGCTTCTAAGCGTTTATATACCGCCAGTGGCTCATTGTTATACATTACTAAGATGCGGTCCTCTAAACTATCAATCAGTAGTGGCTTGCCTTGATACACCGGAAGCGCATCTTCAATCTCATAGGTTTCAAAATGACTTAAGGCTTCTTTCGCATCTAAACGATAGGCTTGATCATTTTCAAGCACATCTTCTAAGCTTCCGGCTTGTTCTATACGATAAGGTCCAACAAGGGTACGTTTTAGTGAGCTCATAGTTCCGATGGTTCCAAGTTTTTCGGCGATATCTTCACATAAGGTACGAATATAGGTGCCAGTACTAACCATTGCCATAAATTCAATTTGACCACTTTCAGCATCGTAATTAATAAACTCAAGCTGATAGATTTCGATATCATGGTATTGAGTTTCAACCTCAATTGCTTGTCGATGATATTGATAGAGTTTTTTACCAGCTACTTTCTTGGCCGAGACCATTGGTACTCGTTGTTTTTGTTTACCGATAAAAGAGGCTAATACCGCTTGTATCTGTGATTTCTCTAATATAATAAGGTCGCTTTTTTCCAATACTTTACCCCAGATATCTCCGCTATCGCTTCTTAAACCCAGTTGGATTTGAGCGTGATATTGTTTGGGCTCCGCCTGTAAAAACTGTAGGTATTTGGTCATCTTTCCGACCAAAATTACCAATAATCCGGTAGCTTGAGGATCCAAGGTTCCCATATGCCCAACCTTGACTCGGTACTTCTTTCGAATCTGGGAAACAACGTCAAAGGAGGTCATATTTTTAGGTTTATTTACGGCTAAAATTAAGTCCATTATTTCACCTCTTGAGTATTATACCACTGAATCGACTTGACAAAGAAAATATTGTCTATATAATCAAAACTATCAAAAGTGAATCTAGAGGTAGCGATGCAGATAAGTATCTTAGGGAGCCGACGGGCTAAGAACTAAGAGAAAGGCAATCATCGCCGAATAAAGCTATGGGTACATGGTTTTATGGGGTTGTGGGAAATACCTACAACACTCCTTCTTATGAAGAGGTGCTAAGTGAAGTCTAATTAAAGAGATCATTTAGCCAAATGATCTCTTTTGATTAGAAAGCGTGGGAAATATAATGAAGAAAATTACCCTATTACTAATTGTTTTACTCTTGGCGGCCTGTACGCCCCGCCAAACAACCACTTCCGTGTTAAAAGTAGGCATGGAATGTAATTACGCCCCTTTCAATTGGATGCAGCCAGAAGCTAGCGATGATGCGGTGTATGTCGAAAACAGCAAGTCCTATTGTGGAGGCTATGATGTGTTGGTAGCTAAAGAAATTGCTGCCAAGCTAGATCGTAAGCTGGAAATTGTACCGATTGCCTGGGAAGGACTAATACCGGCCTTACAAGCGGATAGTATCGACCTAATTATCGCTGGTATGACCGCCACGGCGCTGCGTCGTCAAGAAGTAAGTTTCACCGAACCTTATTACTACTCAGACTATGTGGTTTTAGTTCTAAATGATTCCGCCTATGCCTCAGCACGATCACTAGAAGACTTAGCTAAGGCACGCTTTGTCGGTCAAATGTCAACTAATTATGATTTAATCATCGATCAAATTCCTGAAGTCATCCACGAACCAGCTTTAGCTTCGGTTCCACTTATAGTAGCCGCAATTAAACAAAAAGCCTATGATGGTACGGTGGTTGAAAAACCGGTCGCTAACGCTATTATTGCCACGAATCCGGAATTGACGATGGTAGAATTTGATAAAGGCAAAGGCTTTGTTCAGGATGAAGATATCACCACAGAAGTTTCCATTGCTGTCAAAAAGGAAAATAGCGAATTATTAGAACAAATAGACACTATCCTTAAACAATTAACGGTTGAACAAAGAGAAGCTTTAATGGAAAAGGCCATCAAAAATCAACCCGCTGGTGAATAATTTTGTTAGATATTAATAAAGCCATTACCCTGGTCATGCGTCATGGACCGATGCTTTATCAAGGGATAAAAACGACGTTGATTATTTCTTTAACCGCCACCGTTTTTGGTTTAATTATTGGCTTTTTCCTGAGTCAAATTCGTTCATTACAAACTCAAGCCTATCCTAAATGGATGCGTCTACCGCTTCAGCTACTTAAATGGTTGGTTAGTTTTTATATAGAGTTTGTCCGTGGTACACCGATGATCGCTCAGGCCGTTTTCCTTTACTATGGCTTAAAGCCCGTCTTAATGTGGTCCCCTTTTGTGGCAGGAATTATCATCGTTTCCTTCAATACCTCAGCCTATATGGCGGAAGTACTTCGCGCTGGCATTCAAGCGATTGATCCGGGTCAAGAGGAAGCTGCCCAAGCTTTGGGAATGAGTGCTAAAGATACCTTTCGCAGTATTATCTTGCCTCAAGCCATCCGTAACGCATATCCGGCTATTGGTAATGAATTTGTCGTTAATATAAAAGATACTAGTATCTTAAATGTGATTGCGGTTACGGATTTATTTTATCAGTCGATGAGTATTGGCGGAACCTATTTTGCTTACCAAGAAATGATGTTCATCAATTTAATTATTTACTTTCTACTAACATCAGCGGTTTCCTTAGTTTTGAGAATGATTGAAAAACGTCTCAATTTAAAGAAACAATCGATTATGTCACAATCCGTTGAGGTGCATTTATGAGTCTTTTTGAAATCAAAAATTTATCGAAAAACTATGACAAACATCAAGTTATCCAAGATTTGAGTCTTACCCTTCTACCACAGCAAGTGACCGCCATCATCGGTCCTTCTGGTTCTGGCAAATCAACTTTGTTAAGAACCTTAAATCTATTAGAAGATATTCAAGCTGGCAGTATTGAATATCAAGGACAGGAGATTCATGCGGATACCTTTAATAAAAACATTTATCGCGCTGAAGTGGGGATGATTTTTCAACAGTTTAATCTCTTTAATCATCTCACCGTCCTTGAAAATTGTAATCTAGCTCAACAGAAAGTATTAAAACGAAGTAAAAAAGAAGCGACTGCCATCTCACTGTCGATGTTGGATAAGGTCGGATTAAAAAACTACGCCGAACAATCCGTAACTTTACTTTCAGGCGGTCAAAAACAAAGAGTGGCGATCGCCCGGGCGCTTTGTATGAATCCTCAAGTATTGTTGTTGGATGAACCTACCTCAGCGCTTGATCCACAGATGGTTGACGAAGTTTTAGAAGTTATCAAAGAACTCTCAACAACCCAAAAAATTACGATGATCATTGTCACCCATGAGATGCGTTTTGCTAAAGAAATCAGTGATCGTGTTATCTTTATGATGGATGGTAAAATCATCGAAGATAGCGATTCCAAGACCTTTTTTAGCCAACCTCGTACCCTTGAAGGACAAAAATTCATTACTAAATACTTATAAAAAAAGGATTGAGTTTGATACAACTCAATCCTTTTCCTTATTCGTCTTCTTTAGTCTCACTGCTAATTTGCTTTAAGACTTGATCAATTCTCGCCCTTTCATCAAAGCTACGATCTAATTTAAAGATTAATTCAGGGACTTTTCTAGTTTTGATTTTACTAGCTAGTTTCGAACGTAGTACACCTTTTACTTTATCCATTTCAGCGAGTCGATCTTTAAAACTAACATCGCTGGTTTCTAGAAAACTCATATAAATGGTCGCGTAACTATAGTCTCGGGTTAATTCAACATCGGTTATCGTAGCAAAACCAATCGCTGAGTTTTTAATTTCAAATTGCAGGATATTGGATAATTCCTTACGAATTAGTCCTTCCAAGCGTTCTCTTTTGATACTCATGTAATACTCACCTCTTGTTCACCATAGGACTCAATTAAGTCGCCGACCTTGATATCGTTGAAGTGTTCAATGGTAATACCACATTCATAACCTTGGTTTACTTCACGAACATCGTTTTCAAAACGGCGCAGAGAGCCAATCTTGCCATCGTAAACAACGATACCATCACGGATTAAGCGAACTTGAGAATCACGAAGGATTTTACCATCGGTTACATAGGAACCAGCAATCGTACCTAAACGAGATACTTTAAATAGCTCGCGAACTTCAGCTTGTCCCCAGATAACTTCTTCATAGACTGGAGCCAACATCCCCTTCATCGCTGCTTCCATTTCTTCAACGACTTTGTAGATGATATTGTGCAAGCGAATGCTTACCCCTTCTTCTTCTGCTTTACTGCGGACTTGAGCGTTAGGGCGTACATTAAAGCCATAAATTAAAGCATCGGATGCGCTGGCTAGCATGACGTCAGATTCTGAAATTGCACCGGCTGTGGCCCGGATAACATTGATTCGAATCGATTCGACATCAATCCGTTCTAAAGCGTCTTTCACCGCTTCGGCAGATCCTTGAACGTCGGCTTTAATAATAATTGGAATCTCTTGGAAACCTTCTTCTTTAATTCGAGTTGATAAATCCTCTAAAGATAAAGCCGAAGAACGTTTACGTTCCGATTCTATCTTAGTTTGTAAGCGTCGTTCCGCTACGGCACGAGCTTTCTTTTCATCACTAAATTCTTTGAAGAGATCGCCAGCTTCCGGTACATCGGATAACCCGATAATCTTAACCGGCATCGATGGTCCCGCTTTCTTTAAATCGCGACCCCGATCGTCCATCATTCTTCGAACTTTAGCAAAGGTATGACCAACAACTAACGAATCGGAAAGTTTTAAGGTACCCTTCTGAACTAAAACGGTAGCCACTGGTCCCATACCGCGGTCTAAGCGCGCTTCAACAACGGTACCAAAGGCATTGCGGTCTGGATTAGCTTTCAGTTCTAATAGTTCTGACATTAAGGTAACCGTTTCTAAGAGTTCATCAATGCCAATATTTTTTAAGGCAGAAACTTCAATAAATGGAATATCCCCACCATAAGCTTCGGCTAAGACGTTTAATTCCGCTAATTCATTCATAACCCGTTCCGGATTTGCGGTCGGTTTATCAATTTTATTCACCGCTACAATAATAGGTACATTCGCGGCTTTAGCGTGGTCGATGGCCTCTTTAGTTTGTGGCATTACGCCATCGTCAGCCGCAACTACGATAATTACGATATCGGTAATTTGAGCCCCACGTGCCCGCATGGCCGTAAAGGCTTCGTGACCTGGTGTATCTAAAAAAGTAATCGGTTGACCTTTAACTCGAAGTTGATACGCCCCGATATGTTGAGTAATACCGCCAAATTCTTCGGAAGTTACTTCGGTACTACGAATCGTATCCAATAAGGTAGTCTTACCATGGTCGACATGACCCATAATCGTGACTACTGGTGGACGATCTTTTAAGGTTGATGGATCATCCTCTAATAAATCTTCTAAGGCATCCTCATCGACGACTTCTTCCTTGGTCGCTTCGACATCGTATTCCATCGCAATCAATTCAACCATTTCTTCATTGAGGGGATCATTTATCGTCACCATAGTTCCCATCATAAATAACAAACGAATAATGTCAGAAGCGTTACGATTTAATTTAGTAGCTAGTTCATTTAAAGTGATGCCCTCATGATAGGTAATTTCTTTTACGACTTCAGCACGCGGTTTAAAATTCGATTTATTGTTACTTCGACGTTTATTTGTTCTTCGTTTTGTTTTTGTTTTTCTTTTTTGTGACATATTGCTCCTCCTTCTTACTGTAATATCTTCAAAAATCCTTTGTCTGTGATCCCAAGAACCATGCGATTAACTTTGCCAATGGCTTGAGAAAGTTCTTTAGAACAATATTCTTGGTTTACTAAAATCTGTTTGTGTTGAGCACTCTTGATAAAACGCGCTTGGGTCTTTTCAGAAGCATCGTTAGCAATGAAAAGAAAATGGACTTGATTGGCTTTTAAAGCCACCAATAGTTCATCCCCACTAACCACCTGCCCAGCCCGATGGGCTAAGCCTAGATTAGATAGGCGTTTATTTCTCTGAAACCAGTTGGATGAGTTGCTCATAAATCTCCTCACTAATCTCGATGTTTAGAGCGCGTTTTAAACTACCTTTTTTCCGGGCCATTTCAATCGCCTCTAAACTATGTTTCAAATAAGCCCCACGACCATTAGCTTTGCCGGTAGGATCAATCTTAACTTCTTTTTCCGGAGTTCTGACGATGCGAATTAGCTGTTTTTTGGGTAATTGTTCCCCGGTCGCTACACAGCGCCGTAAAATAACTTTTCTAGTCATTATTCCTCGTCGTAGTATTCATCGAATTGATCGAAATCAATATCTTCATCGTACCATTCATCGGTTTGACTGGCGGCTTCAATTTCAGCTAATTCTTCTTCGGTATATTCTGGAACAATCTCGTATTCGAGTTCTTTTAAAAGTTCCGCGGTATTGATGCGTTTACCTTCATCATCACCATAGCGACGTTTACGACGGCCGGTTTGTTCTTGAGCAACCGGTCCACCTTCCGCATATTTCTCATATTTAGAAACATACTCTTGACGTTCTCTAATGGTTGGTCGCTTGACAACTTTCGGTTCTTTTTCTTCTTCTTTGACAACTTCTGGCTCGCTAGGGACAACTGGCGTTGCTTTTTTAGTTTCAGTAACTTCTTCTAAGACTTCGCTTTCTTCAACTTCGCTGGAGTCGATGATTTCATCGTCTTCTTCAACTTCGGTTACTTCTTCTTCAGTTTCTTGTGGATATTCTTCTTCAACCACAACCTCGTCTTCATAGTCTTCATATTCGAGATCTTGATCGTCTTTCTCTAGAATATCTTCTTCTAAAGTCTCTTCTGACTCTTGCATCTGCTCGTATTGTTCTTGAAGTTTAGCCAAACGTTTCGCTTCTTGGGCGGCTCTCATGGCTTCCAGTTTTTCTTCAATTTCGATTTCATAAGCATTCATTAATTGTAAGTAATTAATGCCTTCTTCAATAGCTTCGGATTGCGATTTAATATCAATTTTCTTTCCAGTTAAACGCACCGCTAAGCGCGCGTTTTTCCCTTTTCGACCAATAGCTAAAGATAGTTGAGAATCTTCAACGATAACATTTAAGCCTTTGTCATCTTCCTGTGGGAAAACAGCAATCACCTGAGCCGGTGATAAGGCATTTTTAATCAGTTCAATGGTATTTGGCGACCATTCAAAAATATCAATTTTCTCCCCACGTAACTCTTCGATGACGACTTGTACTCGAGAACCGCGCGGACCAATGCAAGCTCCAATCGCATCGACTTGTTCCGAATGCGAAAGAACTGCCATTTTAGTCCGTTCTCCAGCTTCACGGGCGATCGCTTTAATTTCAACTAAGCCATCGTATATTTCCGGAACTTCTTTTTCGAAAAGACGACGGACTAATTTAGCATCCGAGCGCGAGACAATTACTTGGGCGCCCTTTGTATCCTTAACTACCTCAACAATGACCACCCGTAAGCGCTGTCCTTCCTGATAGATTTCGTTAGGAATTTGTTGGCCTCTTGGCATTAAGGCAATCGCTTTACCGAGATTAACTAAGATAAAATTATTCTCGACCGATTCAATTTCACCAATAATCATTTCATCAAGCTTATCGATGTATTCATCATAAACGGCTTTTTTCTCCGCTTCACGAACTTTTTGCTTTAAGACTTGTTTGGCTAACAAAGCAGCAGCGCGGCCTAAATCTTGAATATTGTGCTCGATCTCTAAGAAATCACCGACTTGTAGCTCAGGATTGGTTTTTTGGGCTTGTTCTAGCTCAACTTCCAAAACATCATCTTCAACATCGTCTTTATCTTTGACTTCAAATAATTGATAGAGATGCATTTCCCCTGATTCAAGATCAATATCAACCCGCGCTAAAGCATCGGGGATTTCGATATGTTTACGAAACGCTTTAACTAAAGCATCTTGTAGTGATTCAAGAATAATTTCTTGTGAAATATTGCGATTTTCTTCTATACCTTGTAAGGCTGTGACAAAGTTTTCAAATTTCATACTTACTCCTATAATTTTACTGCCAAGCGGATCATGGCAATATTTTCGTGATCAATGGTAACTTCTTTTTGACGCGTCATTTCTCGATACTTGATTTTAATGTGCTCTGAAGTTACTTCTTTTAAATAGCCTTCGACTTCATGTAAACCGGCTTTTGGATCTTTTAGTTTACAATAGACATAATCTTCAAGATGGGCCTCTAAATCCTTAATTCCTTTTAGTTCGCGTTCAGCACCGGGTGAACCTATGTCTAAGTAGTAGCTACCTTCGATTAGATTGGCTTCATCCAAAGCTAGGCTGATGTGCTCGGTAATGAATTCTGCCGTATCTAAATCAAATTGATAGTTTTCATCCATGACACTTATTTCTAAAGTGGGTTGCGGCTGGCTGATCCAACGCAGATCGGTTAGTTGCATTCGGTAGGAAGCTAAAACAGTTTCGATAACAGTTCTGATTTGTTCTAAATTGACCACATAGACTCCTTTCAAATCATAAGACAAGGAGTGGTAAAACCACTCCTTGTTGTGTTATTAAAGTTATTATAGCACAAATAGCGCTTAAAACAAGCTCATTTGATTACTTTCTTGAAGCCCATCCAGCCCTTTAAGCTTACGAATCGCGGCCAAAGAAGTCTGGGTAATTTGAGTCCGGTTAGAGATATCCTCGACGGAAATAAACTCATGTTCGTTACGGGCATCGACAATACTTTGTGCTACCCCTGCACCTAAACCATCAATCGCATTAAAAGGAATGATTAGCGATTTTTCGCGCGTACTATCAATCGCAAAATGGATTGCTGGTGAAGTCGCAACATCAAACGGCGAAAACTTATAGCCGCGTAAATACATTTCCAAGGCCACCTCCAAGGTAGCGAGAATATTGCGTTCTTTATTGGTCGCGCGCTGTTCGCCATAAATATTGAGGCGACTTCTAATATCTTCAATGCGATGTAAAATCGCATCCGTACCCTTAAGCATGGTATCGAGCTCAAAAGCTTCCGCCCGTAAACTAAAGTACTGAGCATAGTAAGCTAAAGGATGATGCACTTTAAACCAAGCGACGCGAAAGCCCATAATACAATAAGCTACGGCGTGCGCTTTCGGGAATAGATACTGAATCAAATCACAGGATTCAATATACCAATCCGGTACTTGATGTTTTTTCATCTCAGCAATCATCTGACTAGTTAATTTCCGACCTTTACGGACATCTTCCATAATCTGAAACGATAGCTTTGGATCTAAGCCCTTGGCAATCATCTCGGTCATAATATCATCTCGACAACCGATCACATCCTGTAAATTTAATCCGTCTTTAGTAATTAAATCTTCCGCATTATTCGCCCAAACATCGGACCCATGAGCGAGACCGGTGACTTGAACTAAATCGGAGAACGTCTTCGGTTGGGAAACATCGAGCATGCGACGAACAAACGGTGTACCAAATTCTGGTAAACCGACCGCGCCGTTGCGGTCGAGGGCACGACGTTCATCGATTTTTAAAGCTTTAATCGAAGAAAATAACGATAAGGTCAAAGCATCGTTCATCGGAATCGTGCGGACATCAATGCCTGAAATATCTTGTAAAAAGCGCATCGCTGTCGGATCAACCTGCCCTAAAATATCGAGTTTCAAAATATTATCGTGGATATCATGAAATTCATAATGCGAGGTTTTCCAGGCCGAATTTGGATTATTGGCTGGATATTGAACTGGAGTGAAATCATTAATCTCCATATCTTGAGGAATAACTAAGATACCGCCTGGATGTTGACCGGTAGTGCGTTTGACCCCTTGGGCGCCATCGGCTAGGTATTCTTTAAAGGCGTTGTGCTCCCCTTTTTTGCGTGGTACGTTTTCAAAATAACCACTGACATAACCAAACGCGGTTTTCTTAGCCACCGTCCCAATCGTTCCGGCGCGTAATACTTTATCTTCACCGAATATTTCTTTGGTATGGGCGTGGGCGTGTTCTTGATAATCAGATGAGAAGTTCAAATCGATATCTGGAACCTTATCCCCTTCAAACCCTAAGAACGTTTCAAAAGGAATATTTTGGCCTTCCCCAATCATTGGTTGCTGACATTTTTCACAGATGCGATCTTCCAAATCGTAGCCGGAGCGCACTTTTGGATCAATGTCAAAGTCGGAAATACGGCAATGTTCACAGTAATAATGTGGTGGTAAAGGATTAACTTCAGTAATCTCCATCATCGTAGCCACTAAAGAGGAACCAATCGAACCTCGTGAACCGACCATATAGCCATTCTCAATTGAGCGTTTTACTAGGATATGAGACGTCAAATAAATCACCCCATAACCGTTAGATAAAATCGCTTTTAATTCTTGTTCTAATCGTTTCTTGACTATTTCAGGTAACGGTTTTCCATAGAGTTGATAGGCCTTTTGATAAGTAATGTCGATGACTTGATCATCCGAACCTTCAATTTTTGGCGTGAATAATTGATCTGGAATCGGCGATAAGCTATCAACCATATCCATAATTTTAAAACTGTTATCGGAAACAATCATACGCGTTACTTCCGGGGATAGATAGGGATAACCCTGTAACATTTCTTCGGTAGTAAACAAATGTTGATCCGGAGCTTCGATGGTGGCTCGTTTATACTCATCAAACAAATACAACGGATGGCGGGCACCACCGATGCCTTGAGCGTTGATATAAACTTCTCTAAAGATTTTATGGTGCGGTAATTGGTAATGAACATCCCCGGTCGCAACAATCAATTTATTATGTTTTTGAGCGACTTCGACGATACTTTTTAAGATCTCAATTAAAGCTTCTTGACTAAAGATAGAGCCTTGGTCAAGTAGCGGTTGATAATTGGATAATGGTTGTAATTCGATATAGTCATAAAAGTGAATCTCAGCTTCTAATTGTTGGTAGGAACCAGTATGGGCGATATCAAATAATTTAGAATTAAAACAGCAAGAGCCAATTAAAAGGTTCTCGCGTTGCTCGTTTAAGACTGACCGATAAATTCTAGGTTCTGCTTGAACTTCCGCATTATCTCTAGCTTTCGATTCGTTAAACATTAAAGTATCGCTATGGGAAATAGAAACTAAATCATAAAGGCGTTTTAAACCGGCTTTATTTTTAGCCAATACGGTGACGTGATGGCGAAAGAGTTTATCAAAGGCAGGAGTTTCTAACTGTAATTGCCAAAGATCCTCGGTGGTAAAAACTTCTTTTTCCCCTAAGCTATAAAGCATGGTTAAAAAGACTTGAGCTAAGACTTCCGCATCATAATCGGCACTATGAGCGACCTCTTGGTCGTAAGCAATTTTATAGTAACGAGCAACCGTCCCCAAGTTAAAGCGGGTGCGATCGCGAATGATGCTGCGAGCTAAATCTAAGGTATTGATCACTACATTTTCAGGTTTTAAATGATTTAGTTTTTCGGATGCTTCGTTAATAAAGCCCATATCAAACGCCGCGTTATGGGCAACTAAAATTGTATCCCTTAAAAACTTTAAAAATTTAGGTAAAACTTGATCGATAGTTGGCGCATCTTTTACCTTATTATCGTCAATTTTAGTAATTTTCGTAATCGCTTCAGGAATCGGAATTGGTGGTTTTACATAGCTATGAAATTTATCAATAATTTGTCCATTAACGATCTTAACCGCCCCTATTTCGATGATATGATCTCGAATTACCGATAATCCGGTAGTTTCTAAGTCAAACACGCAATAGCTAGCTTCTTGAAGGCGCTGTTTATCGGCTTTATTGATAATGTTTAGTTGATCGTCGACGACATTCATTTCAACCCCGTAAATCATTTTAAACGGACGATCAGGATTGTTTTTTAATAGTTTTTCAACATAGCGTTGAGCTTTCGGATAGGCGTGAACGACCATATGATCGGTAATCGCCAAACCCGGATGACCATAGTCATAAGCTTGTTGAATCAAAGCTTCTACCGTACTGACGCCATCCATTTCCGAGAAATTAGAATGAGCGTGTAGTTCTACCCGTTTAATTGGATCATGATCTTCATAAACAAATAAATCGTTAGTTTCCGTAATATTTCTTGGCGAAACTTTTAATTGATTGGTTTTGGAGTAGGTATTGTATTCATAATCACCCGTAAAATAATAGGTTTTTCCTATTTTGATGGGCAAATCATCGACTTGATTAAAATGAGTAATACACTCAACCGCATCATCGCCACTATGAATCATATAATTGACGCGATAGGTAGAATTTCGATTTTGAAAAACATCAACGCGAAAGACCTCTCCTTTGACCCGGACATTTTTCATTTCCTCAATCAAATGAGAAAGTTCCAAGGTAACTGGTTTTGCTCTTTGATAATTTTGATAATTATTTCTAGGTTTTTCTTTTCGCACTGGTTCGCTTTTAACTTCAATAACTTTGGTGGGTTCCGGTTGAGCCAAAGAAGCATGTAAAACAATAATTATCTCCAAATCAAAACCGACTTGATAAAACCAATCTTGTAAATCGTTGAGATACTCATTCAGTTGATTTTCAAAGCTCTCGGATAAAACAACAATGCTACATAAATCTTCTTCAATTACGATCGATGAAGAACGTAAATGGTTAGGCACTTCCAAGCGTTGATAAATCTCATTTAAATAGCTAGAGACTAAGACATGACTTGCCTGTTGGTTTTCGGCATTAATGATTAAATCAACCAGACAGTGAAATTGTTCCTGCATGGCGGTGACGATTTGATGATAAAGCTCAAAAGGTAAAACCTGATAGGTTTTTATTTCCAACTCTAAGGTTTTTAAACGCCGGCGATAGACGACTTCAGATAGTTCTATATCGGGAAAAAGTCCAAAATGAAGTTTTGGTATCGATAACCTTGCTAAAAAATCATGAACTTTCATTACTTCACCATCTTTTCTAAGGCCGAGCGCGCGGCCGCTTGTTGGGCTTTTTTCTTCGATTGACCAAATCCACGGCCGAGAATTAGGCCATCCATTTTGACAATCGACTCAAATTCAGGTTTATTATCTGGTCCTACGACATCGACAATTTCGTAGATGACGGTTTTTCTAAAATCGGCTTGGACGTATTCTTGTAATTTGGTTTTATAGTCCATTAAATCTTCAAGATCCAAATTAGCAAACGCCTCCGGAACAACTAGATTTAAGACTTTATCTACATTGGCTTCTCCCCCATCAAGATAGAGGGCGCCTAAAAAAGCTTCAAACATATCGGCGATAATCGAAGGACGTTGTCGACCGCCCGATTTTTCTTCTCCCGTTCCAAGCTTAAGAAACTTATTTAAGCCTAGCTGTTTACCAAATTGATAAAGCGCTTTTTGTGAAACCAAATGGATACGAATTAAGGTCATATCCCCTTCCGATAAATTTTGAGGTAAATGATATAGATACTCCGAACTCCATTTTTGCAAGACCGCATCGCCCATGAACTCCAGCCGTTCGTTATCTTGAATGCCTTGATTATGTTCATGTACATATGAGGAATGGACAAAGGCGTTTTCAATTAATTCCATGTTGTTTATCTCTAATTGATGCTGTTTTAACCAGTCATTTAATTGCATAAATCCTCCTAAATCGCAGCCGATGCTAAAATTTTATCGGACATCTTTTTAATTAATTCTACAAAAACTTGGTAGTTGTCATTATAGCATATCTCTCTGGCATCTTTTTGAGCTTGGCGTAATATTTTCTCATCATCGACAATACTGGCCAAAGCAAAGACTGGAAATCCCGATTGGCGAACGCCTAAGAGATCGCCGGCCCCACGCGTCTTCAAATCGTACTCAGCAATCTTAAAACCATCGTCTTCTCTAGTTAAATATTGTAAGCGATCTAAAGCCATTTCATTGGTGGAGTTAGTTAACAGATAGCAATAACCTTTTCCGGTTTTACGACCGATGCGACCCCGTAATTGATGCAGTTGGGCTAAACCAAAACGATCGGCATCGTAGACGATCATAGTGTTGGCGTTGGCCACATCAATGCCGACTTCAATGATGGTCGTGGATATCAAGATATCAATTAAACCATTTTTAAAATCATTCAAGGTAGATTGGATCACTTCACTACTTAATTGACCATGAATACTAGCGATCCGTACCAGATGACCGACGGCTTGTTGTAAGCCTTCAGCTACCGAAGTTACATTTTTCGTTGGTAAACTACCTTCACTGATGGCGGGTAGTACCATGTAGACTTGTTCCTGTTTTGTTTTAATCCGTTCTAAGAGCGGTTTTAAAAACGAACGAATGCTATTTTCTTGGATTAAGATGGTTTCAATCTGCTCACGACTCGCTACGGTTTCGCTCAAAGTTGAGATTTCAAGATGGGCGTATAAACTGGAAGCTAAGGTTCTTGGAATCGGGGTCGCGCTCATCATCAAGACATCTACGTAAGCTCCTTTTTCCAATAACGCTTGACGTTGGTTAACGCCAAAGCGATGCTGTTCATCCATAATCACATAACCCAAATTAGCAAATTTAACATCCGGTCCGAAGATAGCGTGAGTAGCAACGATCGCTTTTACTTCGCCACTTTCTAAGGTTGCTAAAACCTCTCGTTTTTGTGCAGTTGGTAAACTTGATGTATAGCCAGCGATACGATATTGATCGCCAAAATATTTAGTAAACCAATCCAGATGTTGATGGTATAAAACTTCCGTTGGCACTAATAGACAGATTTGATAACCGGCTTCCATCATTAATAAAGCGGATAATAAAGCCACTACCGTCTTACCAGAACCCACATCACCCTGAAGTAAGCGACGCATTAAATGGGGTCCGTTTAAATCTTCTATAATTTCTTTTAAAGCCTGATCTTGAACGGAATTAAGCTCAAACGGTAGTTTAGCTAAATACGGTTTGAGTTGCTTGCTATGCAAGTTTCGCTCGGGCTTGTTTATTGTTTGTACCGCTTGGCGCTGTAATTCTAAAGCTACTTGATACTTGAGTAGTTCTTCATATTTCAGCGTTCTTTGAGCTTGGTTCAGCGCTTCTATGGAGGTTGGGAAGTGAATTTGAGCGATCGCTTTCGATTTGTCTAAGAGTCGATAACGATCGATGAAGGTTTGGGGGATTTCGTTTTTGATGTCTTTTAAATAATGGGCCAATAGCTTTTTCATAATCGCCCGCATTTGATATTGTTTGACACTACCCTTTAATGGATAGATCGGAAATAAACCTTCCATGGTTTTAATATCTTGTTGATTGACTTTTGAAGCGACGATTTGATTGGGTTTAACCAGTTTTCCTAAAATCGAAACTTTTTCACCTTCCAGTTTCCGATTAAAATACGGCTGATTATAAACGGTAACTTGGTACTCTTGATCGTCTAAACTCAACCGAAACTTAACGATGGTACGGCGACCAAATCTCAATATTTGTATCGAACTGGTAATATAGCCTTCGATTAAAATATCTTCATTTAATTGATATTGATCCGGGGTTTTCAGCTGAAAATGGTCATAACGAAAAGGATAGATATAGAGTCCCTGATTTTCTGATTCGTCCGAACTTAAATAACTATATAGTATTTTTTCTTGATTTTTGGTTAGAACTGATTTTACCACGGTTCTATTATAGCCTATTATTTAAAAAAAACGGCATTTGCCGTTTTTTATTCAACCCCGATGATGTACGAGTAGACCGGTTGTTGACCGTTGACTAACTCAACTTCTAAATCGGTTTTTTCTTCTAATAAATCCGCCATTTCCTGGGCGATATCTTCAGCGACGTCTTCGCCGTAGATGAGGGTGATTATTTCGTATTCATCTTCATCCCCTACCATCGATAAGACCAGTGTTTCTAAGGCTTGTTCACGATCGCTAACAGAACAGATGATGGTCTTGTCTTGCATGGCCATATAATCGTCTTTTTTAATTTCGATACCATCAATGCTGGTGTCTTTAATCGCGTAAGTGATTTGTCCGGAAACCACATGTTCGATTGCTTCGTTCATGGTTTCAAGATTTTCTTCTAACTCAGCCATCGGATTAAAGGCTACACAAGCCGCTACGCCTTGGGCAATCGAGGTCGTATTTAGCACCACGACATTACGATCTTCGATTAAATCTTGGGCTTGTTTGGCGGCCATTATAATATTGGAGTTATTAGGTAAAATAATGACCGTTTCTCCATTGAGTTCTTGAATCGTCTCGACAAAATCGGTCGTCGATGGATTCATCGTCTGGCCACCGGAGATAACTTTATCGACATTGAGGGAAAGGAAATAATCTCTTAAACCATCCCCCGCACAAACGGAGATAATGCTAACCTTCTTTTCTGGTTCTTCAACTTTATCATAGATTTTAGCTTCTTCAACAAGGATGGCAGCATGTTGCTCGGCCATATTATCAATTTTTAATTTAACAAATTCACCATAGCGTTGACCTAGGTTTAAAGCATCCCCTGGCGTCAAGGTATGAACATGTACTTTAACGATATCTTCATCCTGAACTACGACTAAAGAATCCCCTAATTCCTCAAGGCTGGCTCTAAATTTAGCTTCATTAAATCGACGTTGACCGGATTCATCCAAACGAACGATGAATTCGGTACAATAACCAAATTCTTGATGGTCAAATTGGGCTTGGACGGCATGTTGTTCCTCGTGCTTTAAATCGAGGGCCGCGACAGGTTCGCCTTTTAGATAACGTAAAAAGCCTTCTAAAATAGTTGTAAAACCAAAACCACCACTATCAACGACTCCGACTTCTTTTAAAACTGATAAAAGTTCTGGTGTTTGATCGAGCGCTAAATGAGCTTGTTCGAGAAAATACTCCATCGCCTCTACCACCGATAAATCATGGGCGTTAGCATGAGTTAAGGTCGCTTCCGCAGCCATTCTTAAAACCGTTAGAATGGTACCTTCAACCGGACGCATGACCGCCTTGTAGGCGACCCGCTTACCTTCGTCGAAAGCTAGCGCAATATCTAAACCGTTAAGTTCTTTTTTATCTACGACCGAATTGGTAAAACCTCTAAAAATTTGTGACAAAATAACCCCGGAGTTCCCACGAGCTCCCATTAATAAACCTCTAGAAAAGGTTTTAGAAACCGTACCCAGATGTTCAGAGCTATTGTTTAGTGCGTCTTTGACTCCAGCACTAAAGGTTAAGGTCATATTGGTTCCAGTATCCCCATCCGGTACTGGGAAAACGTTCATTTGGTCAATTTCACGATAGTTATTTGCGAGGTGATTAGCCCCCGACTCTAACATTTTTCGAAAATTATCAGCATTCATGATCTTCATATTATTTTACGACCTTTACCCCTTGAACCGTTACATTAACGGCAGTAATGTCATATCCTAAAGATTTTTCTAGAATGTATTTAACTTTCTCTTGGACACCGGTTACCACTTCGCTAATTCGCGTTCCATACATTACAATAATATATAGATCGATTTCTAAGCCGTGGTCGTTTTTACGAACAACAACACCTTTGCTGAAATTTTGAATGTTTAATAATTCAGCAAAGCCGTCTTTTAATAGTTTTTGTGAGGCCATTCCGACAACGCCATAACATTCGGTAACTGTACCCCCTGCTAGCATTGCGATGGCATCTTGGGAAATATTAATCGTACCCAGACGATTCGATTGTTCAATTGACATGCGCATCCTCCTTATATAGATGAATTATATCATGGTTGAGCCGAAACTTATTGGCTATCGGTCTCCGTTGTTGGACTTTCTAGCTCATCTTTAGGGCAGCGAAAGGCCCGTACTTGGTTGATGAATTTATCAACTTCTAGACATCTCATTTCTGGATCGTTTTGTAGTTGATTGATAATATCTTGATAATAACTGGCTTTAAAAGTATCCAATCCATTGAGCGAACTATAGATAAAATAGCCCCCGCTCATGGTGAGTTGAATTTGGGTTGGGTCATAAGAAATCGGCTTAATACTGACCTCAGCTACCGATTTTAAGATGACCGGATCGATCTCCGATAAGGCCAAAACAACCGAGTTCGACAACTCACTGTCGTTTACATTAAGATAAATCAAATCAGATTTCAAGTCTTTAGCGTCATTATTGAAGATTTTTGAGCTGGTATCGCCAGCAAAGACCTTAAACTGTTGGTCATTGAGCTGACTATAAGCTAGGACTTCTTTTTCCTTGGCGATGATTTGAATGGTTTGTTCAAATAGTTTTCGATTAACTTTTACCGAAGCTAATAAACTATTAGTATCAACTCGTTTTTCAATCGACGATGGCCATTGCGTATAAATGCGTTGCCCTAGCTCTAGGTCTAAATCTTCGATAATTTCTTCTTTAGTTAAAAACTTATGACCGACTACTTCAATTTTTTGTATTTTTGAATAGTCTGATTTTTCATACCATATAAAAAAAGCAACAATCGATACCAACATGGTTAAAGAGAGAAAGACAATTAAAAGACGCTTAAACATCAACCGGCGTTGCTGGCGACGTTTAGCGGCTATCGATCTTTGTAAGGTACTCATTGAGTCTGGTTTACGTTGGGCCAATTGAATATCTCCACTTCTAAGGTTAGGGTTTGTTGGTGTTTTCTTAATACCTCTTCTTGGATGGTATGAATTAATTCTATCATATCTTGAAATCGAGCATTACCGATATTGATTAAGAAATTAGTATGCTTGTCGCTGACTTTGGCTTCACCAATCTGATAGCCACGCAGTTGACAATCTTCAATCAACTGCCAGGCAAAGTTGCCGTTCGGATTGCGAAAGGTTGAGCCAAAACTAGGCGATTCTAAAGGTTGAGAATTGATCCGTCGTTGTTGACGATCTTGCATTAACAGAGAAATCTCATCACTATTACCCGGTTCTAATTGAACGCGAATAGCTAAAATTGGCCAATTAGGCTGTTCTTTAAAGATGCTGGTACGATAAGCAAAAGCGCAGGCTTCGTTGGTTATCCATTGAATCGCTTCATCTTTTAGAACGCAGACTTCGGTAATCACATCGGACATGCTTCGCTTATAGGCGCCAGCGTTCATATAGGTAGCGCCTCCGATGGTTGCAGGAATTCCCGCCGCCCATTCTAAACCAGATAATCCAAGTTGACGGGCTTTATGGGCCATGGCAATTAAGGAAGCTCCAGCTTCGATTTCAAAAGCATATTCACCGATTCGATAAACCGCATTTAGATGACGGGTAAGTTTAATAATGATGCCATCGTAATACTCATCGTTAGCTAGAATATTAGAACCATTACCAAAAATCACCCAAGCGATGCCTTCAGCGCGACAGAAAGAAATCATCGCCTGTAAGGTTAAAATACTATGTGGGAAAAATAAAGCTTTGGCCCGACCACCGATGGCGATGGTGGTTAAGCGTTTTAACGAAGGTTTTAAAATAAGATCGCCATATTCCGAGATGCGTTCGATTTGATAGTTATTCATGAATCATTTCCTTCATCCATTGATAAATTTTTTCGGTAGCATCGGGATAAGATAAAGCTTTAGCTTGAATATGAAGCTTTTCTCTCAACGCTTCATCGTCTAGGACTTGTTTTATCTTTTTATATAAGCGTTCTGCACTTAAATCTTTTTCTTCAAGCATTAAGGCCGCCTTTTCATCAACAAAGGCTTTCGCATTATAATATTGGTGGTTATCCGCCACATAGGGCGATGGTATTAAAATCGCCGGTGTGCCACTGGCCATAATCTCAGCCAAACCGGTTGCTCCGGAACGAGAAACTACTAAATCAACAAAAGGTAAAAGTTTAACTTGATCGACTTGAGGAAAGACTTTTATATAAGGCATATCCGCTAATTCGCGTTCTAGTAATTTCGTGTTTTTTATGCCACCGGAAATAATAATTTGGGTATTTTCTAAAGGGTAATTATGTAACATTTCAATGAGTACTTTATTAATACTTAACGAGCCGAGGGAACCCATAACAAAATAGAGAATTGGTTGATTTTGACTTAACCCGTATTCCTCTAGAATGGTGGCATCTTTTGTTAATTTAGCAATATCGCTCGCTCGTGGATTACCGGTTAAACGGGTTTCTTTACCTTTGAAACTGGCAGCACTGTTGGCATAGGATAAAGCGATGCCTTTCGCAAAACGAGCTAGAAAACGATTGGCTTTTCCAGCCAAGGCATTTTGTTCATGCAAAAGCACCGGTATTTTTAACCAGTAAGCGGCTAATACCACCGGGACAGCCACATAACCACCAAAGGCTACCAGAATATCTGGTTTTTCAGCTTTGAGATATTTAAGAGCGATTCTAAAGGATTTCATACTACTTGAAACCGCCCTTTTCTTCATCTTCCAGGTATTTTTGAAAACCCCATAGTTTTTTACGGGATAAAATTTAATATTATTTTGCTTCGCTACGTTTTCTTCCATACTATCTTGATTGCCAATAAAGAAAAAATCGTCGCCTTGCGTCTTTAAAAACTTAGCTAAACTTATGGCCGGATAAATATGACCACCAGTACCGCCCGCATTGATGCAAACTTTCAAAAAAACACCTACTCTCTTATAGCAGAATTATCATATCATATTTCTTTACGAAGCTTGCTATAATAAAGATATGAAATATCGATTAAAACGAAAAGCTTTGGTACTGGATCACGATGATACCGTCGTGGCTTCTACCCTCTCTGTACATTATCCGGCCTTTGTCAAAGCGATGGAAGTATTTAGACCACAAGTAACTCCTTTAAGTCTTTCCGAGTTTCAAAGCATGAATCTCGATCCAGGCCTCGATGATTATTATCGAGAGGTATTAAAGATGAGCGAACAGGAAAAGGCACAAGAATATAAGCTTTGGCGCAGCTTTGCGGATCAGATATTACCGGAGGCCTATGAAGATATTCATTCCATTCTTTTACAATTTCAAGCCGCTGGTGGCCTAATTTTTGTCAGTTCACTCAATCATGCCAATGTGATTTATCGTGATTATCAAAGGTTATTTCCTTCGGTTATTCTCAGTGATGTTTTCTGTGCTGATCAACATTCGGATTTGGTTAAACCGAATCCAGAGCAGCTTCTTTACATCATGAAAAAGTATCGCCTGCAAGCCAAGGATTTGTTGATGGTCGATGATTTACATTATGGCTTGGATATGGCGAAAGCGGCTGGGGTTGATTTTGCTTACGCTCAGTATAGTCAGATTAATGAAAACAATCATAAGTATTTTAAGCAACACGCTCAAATCATTTTAGAAAAACCCAGCGAATTAAAGAAACATATCTTAGTAAAAGTATAATTATTTTTATCAAGATGCATCAAAAAACGTTGAATCATCCTTTGATTCAACGTTTTAGACTATATTTTCTGCGATATAAAATGTAGCGTCGTTACTATTCAACGATACTTTGTTAGTCACGACACATGTGATTTATAGGCATTTTTTACTCATATTTAGCTTTAAGCGTTGAGTAAACGTCAAGAGCAAAATCAACTAGTTGATTGTCAGTATAGTTAAATTCATAATCTGTTTTCTCGTCACAGCCTGTCCAAACTTCGACCTTCTTATCGGTAATTGTTTTTGTTTTCAGATTTACTGTGTAATTAACTCTGTGACCATCTATAGCTCCGTAACAAGACTCACCTTCACTTATTACAATATTAAATGTCATTTTCAAGTCTTTAGGAGAATAACTAAAACTCCCTCAACTGGATTCTGTTTAAAAACCTCTAATTTTTCAACGGCCAAATAATAGTCTCCATTTTCGAAAGTTTGCGTCACATATGTATCAATAAAAATATTATCTGATACTGTAGCTTCCGGGAATTCTTCAGGAAAGAAATTGTCAGCAACATTATCGGTTGTTTCAGTTTCTTTATCGGTTGTTTCAGTTTCTTTGATAGGTTTCATTGTTTTATCATTTTGACAACCAACTAAGAATAAGATCGTTAAAATAATAATCAAATATCTTTCTATCCTTCTACCTTGTTTTCTACTTGTATTTTTCATGTGCTTTTTACTATCAATTAAGAATAAATTGATATTTTCTCCTTTCCGTCTTCATTTACTCTGGTAATACATGATGCTGTGTATCACATTTTTTTCGCTGACGCTACCAAATAAGTCAAATAGCATATAACATATAAAAAAAAATATATAATTAAGCTTAATTTACAACAAAAATCGAATATTGTCAATACAAATTGTTATTTTTTTATTTTCTAAATGCAATGGGTTATTGAATTTAACCTGAAAACGTTGTTTTTAATTGTTTTAAACTTCAAGTAAACTGTAGTTAGGTTATCGTCAGTTAGAAAGAAGTCATATGTCAAACATATGTCGATTCGAGATTACGTTATAACTCAATATGAAATTCAACCTAATCATCATTTCACTCTTAGAACGCTATCCGAAAGTATTAAAGTGATGCTTCCACTCTATCTTGAAATCCGGAGAAATGCCTATAAAACTAATTGAAAATATGGTATAAATGTTACAGATATCGAGTGAAACAAATTAGAATTTAATGAGGTGATAAATTGATTATACATTGTATGAAGAAATCTACTTGGGAGGATAGAAAAGAAAAAGAATACTGGGGCGCTAGAAATTTAGAAGCTGATGGGTTTATTCATTGTTCTACACCCGAGTTGTTTTGGAGAGTTGCACCTAACTTTAAAGAGATTGATGAAGAACTTATTCTGGTTTGTATTGACGAAAAGAAATTGGAATCAGAAGTGAGATTTGAAGATGAAGATAATTGTGGGCGATATTATCCTCATGTATATGGACTAATAAATAATAGTTTTGTTATTCATGTACTCCCTTTTCTAAAAGATAAAAGTGGTAATTATTTAAAGAACGAAGAGTTATCAAAGTATTTGGATGAATAATAACGCTGATGAGCCCGTTTGATTTTCCTAGTGACGCAATACTGCCTTGTGCCTTGAGGTACTAGTAGACGCCGAGAATTGGACAAAGATTAGGAAAATAAATTAGAATTTATGTGAGGGATAAATATGAAATACATTCCGGAAAATTTTGAACTAAAAGATGGCAGAATCTGCAAAATTCGAGAGATTCAAGTAAAGGATGCTGCAGAAGCTGTTGAATATTTGAAAACCATTATGGGAGAAACTGATTTTATGTACTCTTATCCAGAAGAAATAACCCTGACTGCAGAAGAGGAAGCAAAAATAATAAAAGGCTTTAATGAATCTGATAATACCCTAATGCTGGTTGTCGAATTGGATGGAAGATTAATTGCAAATGGTACGATTACAAGACTGACAAAAAAGAAAATGCGCCATCGAGGAAATGTTGCTGTTTCTGTGTTAAAAGAATTCTGGAACTTAGGAATAGGAAAGAAGTTGCTTTTATGTCTCGAAGACTATGGAAAGAAATGGGGTCTTTCCCAACTTGAACTGGATTATTTCTCAGGTAATAAAAGAGGCAGAGCTCTTTATGATAAAATTGGATACATTCAAGTGGGAGAAACTCCTAATGCCTTCATTTTGAAGGACGGAACACGATACAACAATGTAAAAATGATAAAACGTATCTAAAGTAGTTTTCAATCTACAAATTCCAGTTTGTCTAAATAAAATATAACAATTTGAGAAACAGTAAATCAAAAGGTTTACTGTTTTTTTTACTCCGTAATAATTCAAAAAAGGTACTTGACAAAACGATCTCTAAGTAATGTGAGTGGATATCGTGATTTTGAGTACTAAAACTGAGAGTATTTCATATTAAAAATCATTTAAAGACCAAAAAAAACCGGAAAATCAATGATTATCCCGGTTTCAACGTTAGATTTACCGACTCTATTTTTCGATTAATCAATATCAAATAATTTTTGTCGATAATTTACCTTTAAATGCTGGTAAGCTTTTTCGGTCACTACCCTACCTCGTGGTGTTCGATTGATGAATCCAATTTGTAATAGATAAGGTTCGTAAACATCTTCTAAGGTCATCGGTTCTTCAGAAATTGAAGCCGCTAAAGCATCTAGCCCAACTGGACCGCCTTTAAAGCGTTCAACAATACCTAGAAGATATCGTAAATCGACTTCGTCCAAGCCAAGATGATCGACCTTTAACTGATTGAGGGCGTGATGGGTAATATCGACATTGATGTAATTATCGTTTTGAACTTGCGCAAAATCGCGTACCCGACGCAATAATCGATTAGCAATTCGAGGTGTACCACGAGAGCGCTTCGCTAATTCGACGACCGCCGCTTCATCAATTTCAACTTCTAAAACCTTAGAAGAACGACGAACGATTTGCTCAAGTTGTTGGTTGCTATAGTAGTCCAGCTTGCTGACAATACCAAAGCGATCGCGTAATGGCGCGCTTAAATCGCCAGCTCGCGTCGTTGCTCCAACCAAGGTAAATGGTGGTAAATCTAAACGAATCGAACGACTGGTTTGATCTTTACCAACAATCACATCCATCGCATAGTCTTCCATGGCCGAATATAAAACTTCTTCGACAACTTTTGGGATTCGATGAATTTCATCGATGAACAAGATATCGCCCGCTTCTAACGAAGAAAGTAGAGAAGCTAAATCGCCTGTGCGCTCAATGCTGGGACCGGAAGCGGTTTTGATATTCGTTTTCATCTCATTAGCCAGTATATAAGCTAGCGTGGTCTTTCCCAGTCCCGGTGGACCATATAAAAGCACATGATCTAAAGCTTCATGACGACCGATGGCCGCTTGCATAAAAATAAGCAGATTCGATTTTAAATCATCTTGTCCGATATAGTCAACCATGTATTGTGGTCTTAATGATATTTCAAATTGATCCGCGTGTTGTGGATCACCACTCATTAACCTACTCAATTTTTTCTCCTTTGATTTAATAATAGCTGCAGACCTATGCGCATTAATTCATCGACGGTTTCTTCTTCATGTTCGCTTAGTTGAGCCTTAATCGCATTGATTTCCGCTGGACGATAGCCGAGATTTTTTAAGCCTTCTAAAGCATCCATAATATTTTGGTTCGCGACAGATATAGGGGTTGACTCGACTTGTTCAATCAGTCTGCCCTTTAGATCTAAGACGATTTGAGAAGCCGTTTTAGGACCGATGCCAGGTAAGCTTTTTAGATAGCTTACATTTCCTTCCGCTATCGCTTTGATTAAACGCTCCGCGTTGGATTGTCTAAAAATATTTAAAGCAATTTTAGGGCCAATTCCTTTAACTGATATTAGTTTTAAAAAGACATCTTTATCTTTCGGCGTCAAAAAACCATATAGACTTATTTCATCTTCGCGTACATGAAGATAAGTAAAGATGGTTACTTCTTGGTTTAAGGTCAGCTTGTCTTGCTGGCTAAATCCCATTTGGTAACCAATACCATTTACTTCTATAACAATATATTCGGCATTGCGTTCAACGCAAATACCTTTTAGAAACGCTATCATTAAATCACCGTTCTAATTATAACATAGACCAGTAGGCCAAAAGGTCCTAGATTAATCGATAAATTCAAATTGGATATTATCAAAAATTACCGTATCGCCATCTTCAACGCCTTGTTCACGTAAAAACTCATCGACCCCCATGCGTCTAAATAATTGGGAAAGACGCATCACATCATAATCGGTCTCAACCGAATAGCGAGCCATTTGTTGTGATACTTTCAATGAGCTAAATTGCCATACGCCAGGTTCTAGATTTTCAAGCTCAAAATCCGAACTTTCTGGTTCGTATTTAAAGAGAACCACTTCTTCCTCTGGCGTCGATTCCACGACAAAGGTCTCTTTATCAATGGTTTCAAGAATATCTGCGATGGCGTAAAGTAAGGGTTGAAGCCCTTCATTAATCAGTGTAATCGCCTCAAAAACCGGATAGTCTGGAAACTCTTCTTTGAATTGAGCTACTTTCGCTTCGGCCCCATCCATATCCATTTTATTAGCCACTACCAGCATCGGACGTTCCATTAAACGTAACTGGTATTCACTTAGTTCGTTTTGAATGATTCTAAAATCTTCACAAGGATCATCATGACCCATATCTAAGACATGAACCAAGACTCGGCAACGTTCGATATGACGTAAAAATTGAAAGCCTAAACCTTTACCCAAGGAAGCATTCTCTATAAGTCCTGGTAAATCGGCCATGACAAACGAACGGCCATCACCTACATCAACAACCCCAAGTTGTGGGATTAAAGTGGTGAATTCATATTCGGCAATTTCTGGTTTAGCCTTTGAAACCACCGATAATAAAGTTGATTTACCCACTGATGGCAAGCCGACTAAGCCAACATCGGCTAAAAGTTTTAGTTCGACGACAATATCTAAGGCTTCGCCTAAATCCCCTTTTTGAGCGTATTCAGGAGCCGGATTACGGGAACTTGCGAAATGAAAGTTACCTAAACCACCCTTTCCCCCTTTAGCAATTATCGCTCTTTGACCAACATGCACTAAATCAGCGAGGACACGATCGTTTTTAGCGTCTTTTACCAAAGTGCCTAAGGGTACTTTAATAACTAAATCATCGCCATTAGCACCATGCATCTTTTTCGGTTTTCCGTTTTCGCCAGACTTGGCTTTGAGATGATGTTGATAGCGTAAATCCAGTAAGGTTTGTTTATTGGTATCGACTTCAAAGATTACATCGCCCCCCTTACCACCATCGCCTCCGGCTGGTCCACCTAACGGCACATATTTTTCACGACGAAAAGCAACGATGCCATTACCGCCATCGCCAGCTTTCGTAAATAGTTTTACTTTATCAACAAACATAGGCATTCTCCCTTTAAAAAAAATCTCCAATTTGGAGATTTTGTTAGGCTACAGGATAAACAGAAACTTGTTTACGGCTGCGTCCAAGACGTTCAAATTTTACAACGCCGTCGATGGTTGCAAACAACGTGTCGTCTCCACCTTTTCCAACGTTGTTCCCTGGATGAATTTTAGTACCACGTTGACGATAGAGAATAGACCCAGCGCTGACGACTTGACCGTCGGCGCGTTTTGCACCTAAACGTTTCGAATGTGAGTCACGACCGTTCTTAGTCGATCCAACTCCCTTCTTCGACGCGAATAATTGAATATTTAATGTGAATTTCATTGGTTATTCCTCCTAATAATTTGGACAAAATCAGAATAGGATGCTTCCATCGTTTCTAATTGGGTAATAAATACCTGCATAACGACATTTAATTCTGGATTTTGTTGGTTGATTACAATCTCTATTAGTGGGTCGATATCATCGACTAAGGTTAATTTCACTGCTTTTGGAAAATATTGATCCAAAGCGTTTAACATCCCCGTCGCAATACTGGATACCCCAGCACAGACTAAGTCTTTGCCTGGTTCATTTGCTTGCGCGTGACCACTAATTCGAACCGATTGTATCCAATCTTTTTGATAAACGATTCGTATTTGAATCATTAGAGCGAAATACTGTTAACTGTTACTTTAGTATATGGTTGACGATGACCGGCTTTACGGTGGGAAGATCCACTACGTGGACGATACTTATAAATCATAAGTTTCTTTCCTTTTCCGTTTTTGTCAACCGTCGCAGTAACTTTAGCCCCAGTGACATATGGTGTTCCTACGGTTAAGCTATCCGTATTCACAGCAACAACTTTGTCAAAGACCACTTCATCGCCAGCTTCAACTTCAAGCTTTTCGATGAAATAAGATTGTCCTTCTTCGACTTTAATTTGTTTTCCACCGGTTTCAATAATTGCGTACATACTTGCACCTCCTATTCATGGTTAGACTCGCTATTAGGGTGCTCAAGAGACTTTAATAACCCGTTCTAAGCGGTTGTACCTAGGTACAACGAAGTCTGCTTATTAAATCAAGCTATAACAGTATAGCATAAAAGTTTCTAAAACGCATCAAATAAATGCTCTTTTTTAAAACAGAAAATTAAGGAACTAAACTAGACCTTTCTAGTAACATCTATTTTAGCTTTTCTAAGATCGCTTTATTAATCTCAAATTGAAGTGCGTAAGTACCCAAATCTGGAATTTCTTTGATTAAACGATACTGACCAACTATCGATTTAGCTTCTTCATTTAACAGTTCCGTTAGCACGAAACTAATTGGAAAATTATCTGTATATTCAGAACCTTTGGCTATGGTTACCATTTCCGCAGGAAACTCGATATCCGTGGTCTTTTGTTTTCGCCAAGTCCCATCGAATAATTTCTCAAGATAGGAATAATGAGCTATTTCGAGGTCGTTATCCGTAAGATTTTCGATGGTGTAATGTAAATAAACGTCTTTCGAAGCTGGATCCAAACTTGATTTTAATTCTGGATTTTTTAGCTTTACTAGATCATTTTCATCGATTTTTACGGTACTGATTTCTTCAAAATACGGATCATCAAAAGCAGCATCATGATTACCGGTTTCAACCTTCTTAGTCCCACAACCAATCAATACGACCAACACTAAAATAGCGATAGATAAACGAAAGAGTTTTGCAATTAAATTTGTTTTCATCGATTTTCTCCTAGAAATTCTACTAATTAGATTTTGGAAAAGACTTGCAACGAAACTAATTCGTTGCTTAGCTTTGATAACTTAATTACAGTATATCAAAAAAATAACTAGTAAACGACATTATTATGTGATCAATCCATTTCAATATTACCTAAGCAAAGATAAAATGATAAAATCAAGACAAGGAGTTGATGAAGATGAGTTTACTAGCTATTGGCCAATGCGTTTATGATATTACCCTGCCGATTGAAGAAGGTTTAGTTGAAAACCAAAAATATCGAATTCATCAAAAATCAGAATGTATCGGTGGACCAGCGACTAACGCGGCTTATTTATGTGGCTTGTGGGGTCTTGACACCACCTTGGTCGCCCGTGTCGGCAGCGATCATTTTGGAAAACTAATTAAAGAAACTTTAGAGACCGTTGATATCAACACCCAATTTCTCTCGATGGATACCAGTTTAAAAACAAGTTTAAGTATCGTAATTGTAAATACCATAAATGGTAGTCGCACCATCTTAAATCAGCCTTTACCAAAACTTGAAAAACCATTAAAGCTACCAGAAAGTAAACCGGATTTAATCCTGGTGGATGGCCG
Organism: Bacillota bacterium; assembly: GCA_023388535.1. GTDB lineage: Bacteria > Bacillota_I > Bacilli_A > Erysipelotrichales > Erysipelotrichaceae > JBNRMW01. The sequence goes on from JAEWFZ010000014.1 coordinate 65,761, forward strand.
TGAGCTAGAAACTTCCTTAAAAGCGATCGAGCTTTATCCTCAGGCTGTTTCAGTGATAGATGCTGGTACCTATAAAGAAACTTTAAAACCCTTATTAGAAAAAGTAGATTATCTGGTCTGCTCAAAAGACTTCGCCAAACAATTTACTCGGATTGATATCGATATCAATCAAACAGAGACCTTAGCGAAAACTTTTGAAGCCTTAAAGCAATTAAATCAAAATAATCTAATCGTAACCCTAGGAGAAAATGGCGTCATCGCGTTAATCGATAATGAGATAATGCATCTTAACGCCTATCCAGCCGAGGTGGTCGATACCACGGGTGCTGGCGATCTTTTTCATGGGGCGTTTGTCTATGGCTTACATCGCAAACTAAGCTTAATCGATACGCTTAAACTCGCTAATCTAACCGCATCAATTTCAACGGAAAGATTCGGTGGCCAAACCTCAATTCCAAGCTTTGCCGAAGTTAAAGAAAGAGCGAGTTTGATCGCTCCTGACTTACTTAAATACTTATAAAGTGACTTCCGTTTGTTTGTTAGCTCGTTTACGCTGATTGGCGGTTAAATGAAGCTTTCGTAAGCGGATGGCAGTCGGGGTTACTTCCACTAATTCATCATCTTTAATATACTCAATCGCCGCTTCTAAAGAAAGGATTTGTGGCGGCACTAAGCGCATCGCTTCATCGTTACCAGCCGATCGAATCGAAGTGGCTTTTTTATTTTTTGTCGGATTGACTTCCAAATCAAAATCACGAGCCGATTGACCGACGATCATGCCCTCATAGACCGCCGTCTGTGGTCCAATGAAAAACGTACCACGTTCCTGAAGATTAAATATAGAATAAGTCATCGCTTCACCATTAGCTATCGATACCATAGAGCCATGGGACTTCACGTCAATATCGCCCTTATACGCTTCAAAGTCTTCAAAACGACGCACCATAATGCCCTCGCCATGGGTATCGTTAATAAAAATACCACGATACCCCAACAAACCTCGGGTCGGTACTTTCCAGTGCTGGTGACTGATGGTCCCCTCTTCATACATATCGAGCAGTTCACCTTTGCGAATTGATAATTTTGAGATTACCGCACCACTATACGTGTTTGGTACTTCAATGATAACTTGTTCCATCGGTTCTAGTAATTGATTATGCTCATCGCGCTTAAAGATGACCTGAGGTTTTGATATGGCCAGTTCATAACCTTCACGACGCATATTTTCAATCAAAATAGTTAAATGCAATTCACCACGACCGCTGACCTTAAAAGTATCGGTACTCAGGGTCGGTTCCACCTTTAAACCTACGTTAACTTCTAATTCTTTTTCTAAGCGTTCTTTAAGATTACGGGAGGTGACGTATTTACCACTTTGACCCGCAAACGGCGATGTATTCACTAAAAAATTCATCGATATCGTTGGCTCTTCAATATCGATCGGAGGTAAGGCTTCGATTTTTTCTGAGGTACATAAAGTATCGCCAATCGAAATATGCGGAAAACCGGAAATAATGACAATATCCCCACTACAAGCTTGTTGGATAGCGACGCGCTTTAAGCCCTGATAATTGTATAAATTACTAATAGTACCGTGAAATTGATGCCCATCACGATCCAAGACAATGAGATTTTGACCTTTATGAATCGTACCTTGATAAATCCGACCAATCCCTAAGCGACCAATATAGTCATCATAGGCTAAACTAGAAATCTGTAATTGAGCTGGAAGTGTGTTGTAATCCGGATACGGCTTTACATGGTTGATGATGGTTTCAAATAAGGGTTGAAGATTTTTAGATTCATCGTCAATTTCGTATTTTGCGATACCCTCTTTAGCTACACCATATAGAATGGGGAAATCTAATTGCTGGTTATTAGCCTTAAGCTCGACAAATAACTCAAAGACTAAATCGACTACCGCTTCGATGCGGGCATCTTTTTTATCGATTTTATTAATAAATAAAATTGGATTTAAGCCTTCTTCTAAAGCTTTTCTGAGCACAAAACGGGTTTGTGGCATCGGTCCTTCGGAAGAATCCACTAACAAGATGACCGTATCTACCGTTTTGATAATCCGCTCCACTTCGCTAGAAAAATCAGCATGTCCCGGCGTATCGATGATATTTATCTTGATGTCCTTATATTGAATCGAACAATTTTTCGAATAGATAGTGATACCGCGTTCGCGTTCTAAATCATCCGAATCCATGATTTGTTCAACAGGGTTATCATGTGCGCTAAAGATGCCTGATTGGTTAAGAAAGGCATCGACTAAAGTCGATTTACCAGCATCAACATGGGCAATCACAGCCAGATTGATAATTTTCGGATAATTCATAGAGCGCTCCTCTTTTCTTTGCTGACGTATTATACCACTATTTTAAAAAACCGATTAAAAAAACGTATAAAAAAAGCCGTATTAACGGCTGGTTAGGGCTTACAAATCAAAATGTTCCTTAAGGAATTGGGCTACCTCTTTAGCCGAACGATGGCTATTATCGATTTTTATGTAGTTCTCAAAAGGCAGCTCATTTTCAAAAGAAACCGTTCGATATAATTTATCGTCCCAAATCAATAGGCGTTCTGAAAAACTTAAATTGCGTTTACTTGGTTTATGTAGTAAGCGATTCTCGGTTTTATTGCGCTCTAGACGAATTTCAAGGGGTGCCACTAATTCAACAATATAAAACGATTGACAATAAGGATGAAAAATTCTAAAGATTTTCTCGATATAATTCCAATCTTCTTCTTGATCAAAAGCCCATTGAAAGGTATAAATTAATCCCGCTTGTTCGCTGCGAGCAAAATGATTAAAAACAACCATTCTTAAATCGTGAATCACCTGACTATCGTAGCGATCAAAGACTTGTAAAACCGTTTCTAACATCATATGGTCATGGAATAGTTTCAGTTCTGTTATTTTGCTAAGTTCTTGACCAACGGTCATCTTGCCGACCGCCCCATCACCGATTAAAAGTACAAATTTCATGATTATTTCTCCATTGGAAGTTCTACATAGAAAATAGAACCTTCGCTTTCTTCACTAATAACACCAAATGGCCAGCCCAGCTGTTCACAAATCGCTTTGGATATCGCTAACCCTAAACCAGTACCTTCTTTATTACGGGTAAAATGTTTATCGGATTTATAATAACGATTCCAAATACGATCAATATCCGCTGGGGCAATACCACTACCATGGTCTTCAACCTCAATGCGGATGGTATTTAATTCATCGATGACAAAGACTCTGGTGATGACTTGATTATCTGTTCCAACATGTTTGAAAGCGTTGGATAGATAATTAGTGATGACTTGTCGAAACTTGACAATATCACTTTCTACCATAATTGGTCCTTTTGCCTCTAAGATAAAGGAAACTCCAGATTGTTGAGCCATCCCTTCAAAGCCTTCGATAATGCGTTCAACCACTTCCACCACATCAAAGCTTGAAATTTCTTGACGTACCGTCGATTTTTGTAGTTGTGATAAGGTCATCATATCCTGTAATAGACGGCTCAGTTGATCGACTTCAGCGATGATGATATCCAAGTATTGTTTACGTTTAATCGGATCATCCATCGCAATTTCATCGATTAATTGAGCGTAGGCACTAATCATCGTTAACGGGGTGCGAATGTCGTGGGACATATTGGCTAACAAGTCAATTCGTAAGGTATCGTTTTTCTCAATTTCAGCGGTCGCATAGTTTAGGGTCTGGGCTAAATTGTCAATTTCTAAAATACTACCCCCTTCAAAGAGCACTTCTTTATCTCCTTTTCCTAAACGCAGCGCTTGTTGGGACATACGAATCAGTGGCGCTGATAAACCGCGCGATAATAAATACGCCGCCAGCATCGATACTACAAACAAAGCTAAGGAAATATATAAAAATTGATCCTTCAAGATTTGCACGGTTGAATCGACCAGCTCAAACGGCGTGTTCATAAACCCGTAAAAGGGACTGCCATTGACCTCAAAGGCATAGCCTAAAAATAATTGTTTGGCGGTATCCGCACTCGGTTGAACTTGAAAGATGAGTTCCTTTTCTTCTTGATGATTAACCATATCGATATAATAGGCCATCAAAGAACTGGATTGAGAATAGGACTCCAAGGTCGGATTAATCGCCGAATTTAAATAACAAAGCGAACCCATCGCATTAATTTCAAGTTGTAAGATAGCATCCGCATTATAAATATAAGCACAGACATTATAATCCGCACTCGATTGACGCAGCGTTAATAGCTGATCTTGGTAATCGAGATTAGCCTGCATATCTTCAATAATAGCATTAATGCGCGGCCGCGTTTCTTGGATATGATCGAGGACTTTCTGTTGGAAATAGGCTGGTAATAAATTAATCTGAAGCATATATACCAAAATCAGCAACATAAAAACAAAGCCACTCATCAATAAAAAGATGCGTAACGTTAACGACATTTTAGGTTTCAAATTTATACCCAACCGATCGAACCGTCTTAATAAAATAGCGGTATTGTTTCAAATGAGACCGTAAGTTTTTGATATGTGTATCTACGGTACGTTCATCCCCAATAAAATCATTTGGCCAAACTTGATCAATCAGGGCTTGACGGCTGTAGATGCGGTTCTCATGTTTCATTAAAAATAATAAGAGGTCAAATTCTTTGGCCGATAAATTTATCACTTCATCATCGACCTTTAAATAGCGACCAAGCACATCAAGAATCACCCCATCAAAAACATAGCGGGTCGGTTCTATAAGGGCGCTGCGCTGGGTTAAGCGTTGAATTCTCGCCATTAGCTCTTTTAGGGAAAAAGGCTTGGTGACATAGTCATCAACCCCCATTTCAAAGCCATAGACTTTGTCCGCTTCCGAGGTACGCGCCGATAACATAATAATCGGTACATCTTTGATTTTCTTCATCTGCCGGGTCGTGTTAAAGCCATCCAATTCTGGCATCATCACATCCATAATCACTAAATCTACCGGATGTTTTTTAAACAATTCTAAGCCTTTTAAGCCATCGGTAGCACTGATGGTTTCATAACCAAAGGACTTAGTGTATTCACTAATTAATTCATGAATCATCACTTCATCATCGACGATTAAGAGTTTCATGATTTATCCTCCAATCTCATTTGATTAATTATAAAATCACCTTTCGCTTGTTGGCGACCTGTAATCGAGACGACTTTAAAGGGAACTAAAAGCGCTTCAATTTGGTTGAAGGTGCGTGGGAAGACCACCGCACTTAGGCTGTCGTATTCATCTTCAACGGTAATAAAGGCCATCATATCCCCTTTCTTGGTTCTTACTTTGCGTACGGAAACTAGGTACACCAATAGTGTAACATTTTGATCCACTTTTAGTTGACGAATCATTGGATAGTTAGTTTGTAGCTTGGCTCTTACATCTTTTAAAGGATGATAGGAAAAATAAAATCCTAAGACTTCCTTTTCTTTTTGAGATAACAAGGGTTTATTTTCCCGAACGATGGTGAGTTTGGGTGGCGTTAATAATGAAAAATCTAAGACCACTTGATTAGGCGTTTCTACCTTGATTAAGTCCGCAAAATCAATTACATCCTTAAGCGAAGCAACCATCGACATCCGATTCAATTTAAATTCATCCAAAGCCCCCGCATAAATTAAATTTTCAATCTGACTCGTGGATAATTTAATTAAGCTAGCTTGACTGACAAAATCGATAAAATCACGATAAGGACCATGTTGTTGGCGATTCTCTAAGATAGCCTTCGTCTTAGCTTCACCGATCGACTTAATCAAATTTAACGGCATCCGGATTTGATTATCCTCCACTTCAAAGAGTTGGGTGGAATGATTGATACTCGGCGCTAATACGGTTATCCCCTGGCGATTGATTTCGTCGAGATAACTCTTTAATTTACTCTGAGAAAAAATGGCTGAAGAAAGTAACGATTGATAAAACCAAAGCGGATAGTTGGCTTTCAAATACGCCATCTGATAAGCAATTAAACTATAAGCCACCGAATGAGCTTTATTAAACCCATAAGCCGCAAAGCGCTCAATCACCTGAAAGACCGCCGTCGCTTCTTCTTGACGATGACCTTTACGCATCATCGCTGCGATGAAATTAGCTTGTAAGGCTTTCATCTCTGAGCTTTCTTTCTTAGACATGGCTTTTCTCAAAGTGTCCGCTTGTGAGCGATTGAAGTCGGCTAACAACATCGCCGCCTGCATGATTTGTTCTTGGTAGATTAAGATGCCATGGGTGCTTTTCGTAATTGTATCTAAGACGGGATGAATGCTAGTTTTTTCTTTAGGATTTCTTCGGTTATTTAAATAGGTCTCTCTAAATTGCATTGGTCCTGGACGATAGAGTGCTATCGTATCGGAGATATCCATAAAGGTCTTTGGCGCGACCTGTTTTAATAATTGGGTCATCCCTTCAGATTCTAATTGAAAAATGCCCTGAGTTTCACCACGACTCAGTAAACGATAGGTTTTCTGGTCGTTTAAATTAATATTCGCTAGATTAAAATTTGGTTCATGCTTGACGATTTCATCGACAATCCGAGCAATGATCGATAGATTTTTTAAGCCTAAAATATCTATTTTTACTAAGCCCATTTTCTCTAAGTATTCCATGGAATACTGAATCGTATCCAAATCATGACCCATCGCTACCGTTGGCACCACCTCGTTTAAGGGTTGGGCTGATAGGACAATACCAGCTGCGTGAATGCTTTTTTGTCGCGGTAAGCCTTCCAGTTTCATCGCCATTTGATAAACGTCTTCAACCTGTTTATCTTCGCTTAATAAAATCGGTAGTGAACGCGATTGTTCTAAAGCTTCTTCTAAAGTCGCTTGGCGACTTTGGTTGAAGGCTTTTAAAAGCCGTTCTAAAGCTACCGTATTGAGATTATAAACCTTCGCTACATCTCTAAGCACTTGTCGAGCCGATAAGCTAGAAAAGGTAACAATATGGGCTACATGATCTTTTCCATAGGTATTGGCTAGATACTGAATGACTTGATCGCGTCGATCGTCTGGAAAATCGGTATCAATATCGGGCATCGTTGCGCGATCTGGATTTAAGAAACGCTCAAAGATTAAATCATATTCAATCGGATCAATTTGAGTAATACCTAAACAATAAGCCACCAAGCTAGCCGCTGCCGAGCCCCTACCGGGACCGACAATTATGTTTTGGCGATGGGCATAAAGGATAAAGTCATAGACAATTAAAAAATAATTCTCAAAATTTAAAGATTCAATAATCTTTAATTCATAATCAAGTCGCTGTTGATAAACGTCAGGAATCGTTTTATTTAAGAAACGCTTTTCTAAACCAAGTTGACTTAAGCGTCGTAAATAGCTGCTACTATCGATCCCATTTAGCTTATAAAAACTTGGAAACTCGGCTTTTAATTGATCTAAATCGACCTGACATTTGGCGGCAATCTCATCGCTTAAGGCCACGCTATCGGCCGGATATAATTGCTCAAAAGTAGCTAGATCAATCAAATCGCGATACGGTAAAAAAACTAAGGTTGGATCGTTGATATTGGTTTGGGTAGCGATGGCTTGTAAAACATGGACCACTTGTTGGTCTTCTTTGTTTAAATAATTAACTTTAGGTAAAGCTAATAAACGCAGCCCCTGGTCTCTAGCATACTCATACAAACGCATATTTTTCTCATAAAACAAGGGTGATCCCATCATCGAGATGCTGAGATATAATTCTCTAAAATAGTTTTTGTACGTATTTAAGCGCAAAATTACGCCTTGATAATTATCGTTTAATAAATCGCTTTCAGCCAAGCCTTTTTCGGTCAGCATAATGACCACACATTCGCTGGTTAAGGAAGCCATGGTTAATAAATCCAAAGGCGTTTCTTGACTATTGATGGTACTGCTGATGGTGATTAATTGTTGGTATCCAGTAATGGATTTAGCTAAAAGGATGAAGCGATCGAGTCCGTCTTCGACCTCAACGTTTACGGTCAGTCCATAAATCGGATGAATCCCCTCTTCTAAGCAGGCTTTTTGAAAGGCTTTGGCAGCATAAAGGCCGTCGCTATCGGTAATCGCAAGGCTTTTATAGCCTCGGATAGCGGCTTGTTTGACTAAAACCTCTGGTTGCAGACTTGAGCTTAACAGAGAATAACTAGTATAGACGGCTAAATGTGTGGCCACTGGCGCTCCTTTCAAGAAAGACTGCCAAAAGCAGTCTTTACATTAATTTATTTCTTAAATCATCTAAGAGTCGCGTCGTTTGTTCAAAGGATAAGCGATGGGCTGCACAGGCGAATTTATGCCCGCCCCCACCGTATTTTTCAGCGACATCGTTGACGACGACATTACGTGAACGAATTGAGACATTATAGAGTCCGTTTTCTTCTACCAATAAAGCCCAGACCTTGGCTAAGCGCATCCGCTTAAAGGTATTGACTTCTTCCTTGGCTTGTTGGGTGTCGATGTTGAATTGTTCTTGAACATCTAATGGCACATAGCAATAAACCAGGCCAATTCGATCGATGCTACAATGAGCCCGTAAATAGGTAATATAGTCAAAGATATTCTGATCCATTAACATCATCCTATCGTCAAGACTAGCTACATCAAAGCCCGATTCCAGTAAATAACTAGCCATCCGTAAGGTATTGGCATTGACTGAAGCAACGGTAAAATGCAAAGTATCCATTACCATACCAATGTATAAAAATTGAGCGATAAAATCCGGTAATGGCGTTTGATCGTTGTAATAAATCCAATGAGCGATGATTTCACTGGTTGAGCTACAATCTTCTTCAACATAGCTTTCATCGGCATAATCTTCGCCATTGGGATGATGGTCAATTTTAATCGTATAACTGCATTCCAAATAACGACGATCGTCGATGCGGGCGGAATTAGCGGTATCTAAAATAATGCCTAGACTATTTTCAACTTCTTCGTTGGAAACCGGTTGTAAAGCTGGAAATAAATGACGCAAGGAGCCATTTTGTAAGCCCATCGCATATATTTCTTTTTCGGGATATTTATTGCGTAAATAACCGACTAAAGCCCATTGACTGCCGTAAGCATCGCCATCTGGATTATGGTGTCTAAAGATGGTAATCCGATCGTTGGCTTCGATATGTTTATTTAATGTTTCAAACCAAGGTCTAACGATAATTTGCATAAGCATCTCTTGCTAGAACAATTTCTTCGTCCGTCGGTACCAACCAGACTTCAACTTTGGAATCCTCTAAAGAAAGCTTTATCTCTTTAGAGCGAACCGAATTATTTAAAGCTTGGTCATAAGTGATTTCTAAGGCTTGGGCGATGCGTTCTAATACGAGTTGACGCATGACTTTATCATTTTCACCAATACCACCGGTAAAGACAATAGCATCTAAACGCCCGAGTTGAACAAAATACTGGCCGACATAATCAGCGACTCGGTTCGCAAACATTTTTTGAGCTAAAATCGAACGATGATCGCCACGATCGACGCCATCTTGTACGTCACGGGCATCGCTGGAAATACCGGAAACGCCTAATAACCCCGATTTTTTATTACAAATATTTAAGAATTCTTCCGCTGATACATCTAAACGTTCCAATAAATATGGAATTACCGATGGATCAAAATCCCCAGTTCGGGTTCCCATCATAATACCAGCTAGTGGTGTAAAGCCCATTGAGGTATTGACGACTTTACCTTTTTCAACGGCTGCGATACTGGCCCCAGAACCTAAATGCAAGGTAATGATATTAAGTTCTTCAGGCGCTCGATTCATTAATTCAGCGACCCGATGGGTAACGTATAAATGGGAAGTGCCATGAAAGCCATAGCGACGAACTTTATGTTCGGTATAAAACTCGTAAGGGAACGGATATAAGAAACGATCTTCTTTCATGGTTTGATGGAAAGCCGTATCAAATATAGCCGTATGAATGGCTTCCGGTAAGGCTTCTTTAAACGAGCGATAACCGAGTAAGTTTGCTGGCATATGTAAAGGACCTAACGGTTCCAATTCGCGTTCCAATATCTGATAAACTTCCGGCGTAAAGACGGTCGACTCTTTAAAAATCTCACCACCATGTAATACGCGATGACCTAAAGCGACAATTTCACTTAAATCATCGATGATTTTATGTTCCAAAATACCTTCAATTAATAAATTTACACCAACCCCATGGTCGGCAATTGGTAAAACTTTGGTAACTTTTTCCCCATTGACGCGAATCGTAAAAATGGCATCTTGAAAGCCGATTCGTTCGACAATCCCTGAAGTTAAGACTTGTTCTTCAGGCATTTCATAAAGAGTGAATTTAAGGGAAGAACTTCCGGCGTTTACGGCTAATACTTTTGACATGCTAAATCTCCTTCTTTAATTGTTCTAATGCATCCGATATATCGTTAAGGCTTTTATCTGGTAAATCTTCAAGCGCTTGCTTGATCCGATTTCGATAGTTTAAAAAGCCTATTTTTTCTTCAGTTTCAACTAAGTTATTGGAAACCCTTTTAATGATATCATATACCGCAGATTTACTGATTTCTAACTCATCCGCAATTTCCTGATAGGACCAATCTTCATGATAGTAAAGACTCATTACTTCCATCTGGCGTGGCGTCAGTAAGTTTCCATAGAGGTCCAATAATTCATTGAATTTTTCTAGTTTAGCTAACATCTTTGGTCTCACTTAGCAAGGTGTTAAAGTAGATGTCTCGATGAAAGACTCGCAGATCGTCCATTTTCTCACCCAAGCCAATAAAGGCTACTTTTAACTTCATCTCATCAATCACAGAAAAGACTATACCACCTTTAGCCGTACCATCCATCTTGGTTAAGATAATCCCACTTAAGTCGGTAGCTTCTTGGAAATGCTCGGCTTGTTTGAGTGAATTTTGTCCAAGGGTGGCATCTAAAACTAAATACGTCGCATCCGGAGCCCCTGGTAAATGTTTTTCAATGACGCGTTGCATTTTAGCCAGTTCATTCATTAGATTTACTTTGGTTTGTAAGCGGCCGGCGGTATCAACAATTAAGACATCGATGGCATCGTCTTTCGCAGAATAAATGGCATCGACGATGACCGCACTTGGATCGGCATTGAGCTTTCCTTGATAGCAAGGGATGTCTAGTTTTTCAGCCCACAAAGCTAATTGTTGAGTGGCCGCTGCGCGGAAAGTATCCGCCGCAACTAAAGCTACTTTATACCCCATTAGCCCATAGTGATACGCCAATTTAGCACAGGAAGTCGTTTTTCCCGATCCGTTAACCCCTACCATTAAGATTACATTTGGGCGACCTTCAACAATTTCCAAGGCTGGAATATCCGCCCCATAGAAATCATTCAGTACCTGTAGAAAGACATCCTTTGCATATTTTTTTTCTAAGATTTGGTTTTCAATTAATAGTTTATCAAAATTCTTCATTAGCTTACGCGCGGTTTTAACCGAGACATCGGATTGAATCAGCAAGATCATCATCCTTTCGATCCAATCTTCATCGATTTCCGTTTCTTCTTCAAACATCATTAAGAGTTTGTTAATGAAGGTCGAATTTTCTCGATTTAACCCTTCCGAATAGGCTTGTTGATCGCTTCGTTTACCAAATTTTTCAATTAGATTTCTAATAAATGACATAATTATGCTCCTTCTTCATCGCTGTAAGTTAAGGCTTGAGAGAGCTTAACTTTAAGTAGACTGGATACCCCTTTTTGAGCCATTGTAACCCCGTAGAGAATATCGGCTTGAGCCATGGTTCCGGGACGATGGGTAACCACAATAAACTGTGTCTCATCGCGGAAATTAGCCAGGTATTTGGCGAAACGTTCGACATTAGCCTGATCGAGGGCGGCTTCCACTTCATCAAAAATAGCCAGTGGCATCTTGCGTGCTTTCATCATTGAGAAGAGTACAGATATCGCAATTAAACTCTTTTCTCCACCAGAGAATAAGCGAATGTTTTGAACGCTTTTACCTGGAGGTTGGACATCAATATCGATTCCCGTATTTAAAATATCCGAGGGGTCTTCTAAGACTAGACGACCGCTTCCTCCATTAAATAATTCTTTGAAAACCGCATCAAACTCTTTATTGATTCGATCAAACATTTCTTTGAATTGTGAACTCATGATATCGTCCATCTCATCGATAAAGTCTAGAAGTTTGGTTCGACTTTCAGTTAAATCCTGTAGTTGTTTTTGTAAGAATTGATAGCGTTGGTTGACTTCTTCATATTGCTGTGGCGCTTCCATATTGATGCTGCCTAATTTGGCGATTTCTTGACGTAGAGTTAAGACTTCCAAATTGGCGTTTTCATCGATTTCTACGGTACTGTTTTGTTTGGCGTACTCGTAAGTCATTTGATAGACACTGGATAGACGTTCCAAGGCGGTTTCAATTCGTGATTCGACTCGGGTTTTTTCTAGCTCCAACTGATGGCGTTGATCGCGATAGCTTGAAGATTCCTTGCGAATTTCCGTCATCTGTTGATGGAGTCTTTGTTGTTGATGGACCAGCGACGTTCGATTTTCACGATTGATGGCTAGCCGGTTTACCAGAGCGTCTTTTTGCGCGTAGGCGTTGTTTAGGTCGCGCACTAATGACTGGCTGTACTGGCTATCCTGAACGTCTTCATGATCGAATTCGGGATCTAAGAGTTCCAGTTCGGTTTTGAGTTTATCCATTTTCGAATGTTTGACGTCAACGATTGGTTCTAGTTGGGCAATAGATAAACGTAATTGTAGAATTTCTTGGTCGTCACGGGATTTTTCTAAAAGCAGGTTTTGGCCTTCTTTTTCGGCGGTTTTCATTTCTAGTTCGATCGTTTCAATTTGTTGATTGAGTCGATTGATTTCTTTTCTAGCGTTGAGTAAGGAAGTGTTTTCTTTGGTTCTTCCGCCACTCATATTTCCACCACGATGGAATAAATCCCCTTCTAAGGTAACAATACGCGCTTGTTGATTGAGTAATTTGGCCAGTTCATGAGCCGCATCGATGCTATCACAGACTAATGTTTGTCCCAAGAGATTAATCGCCAATTTATCGTATTCGGGTTCGCGCATGACAAATTCATCCGCCGTTCCCAAATAACCGGGATGCTGGCTGGCGATGGTCATGATATTTTGATGGAGATCATAGACTTTTAGCGTATTTAAAGGAATTAAGGTCGCTCTTCCGGAAGCGTTGCGTTTTAAAAAGTTAATCGCTTGCTTACCAACCTCTTGATTATCGACAACGATATAATTTTGAACGCCCCCTAAACTACTAGCGATGGCGACTTCATAACCATCGACAGGTTCAAGAATCTTGGAAACGACATCGTGGATACCTCGTAAATGATGACGGTTGTCCAATAAGGTTGAGATTCCTTGATTTTGGACGAAAGGTCGATCGATCAGTTGTTGTTGATTTTGTCGGCGAACATCCAATTGATAGCGGGTAGCTCGACGTTGTTCTTGTTGTTGGTTTCGTTCAACGATGGTTCGCGAACGGTCCAGTGCTTTTTGATTGAGTAGATCAAGTTCAGCCTTCGATTGAAAGAGCCGTTGTTTTCGATCTTCGTATTCTTCTTTGGCTTGTTGATATAAGCCGGTTAGTTCACGTTGTTTGGAGAGGCTATCGCCTACTTCAATGGTGTACTTACTTTTTTGATCAAGCTCTACTTTTTGAGCTTCTAGGTGGCTGATGCGGTTGAGTAATTGCATCAGTTCTTCTTGATCGCTTTGAATAATTTGATCGAGTTCTTCGATTTGCTGACGAATCGCTGAACTTTCGTTATCGTACTGATTGATACTGGCATTGGCCGAGGTAATTTGTACTTCATATTCTAAGAGGGTGGTTTCTAGAGTTTTTTTAGTTTCTAGATTTTTTTCGATTTCATGAACTAAAACGCTGACTTCGATTTCTTGTAAGCGTTGTTTCTTTTCCTGATAAATTAAGGCTTTCTTAGCCTGTGTTTTTAAGGGTTTGACTTGTCGTTCCAGTTCTTCCACGATATCGAGCATGCGTTCGACATTTTCTTGGGTTCTGGATAATTTATTTAAGGCTTCTTGTTTGCGTTTTCTAAATTTTGCGACACCGGCTTGTTCCTCAAAAAGGGCGCGCCGATCAAGCGGACGGGCATCCGCAAAATTACTGATAGTGCCTTGAGAGATGATGCTTAAAGAATCGCGACCTAAACCACTATCGATGGTTAAGTCTTGAACATCGCGCAAGCGCACGGCTTGTTTATTGATGAAGTATTCCCCTTCACCGCTATCGCGATGGATGCGTCGGGTTACTTCTACTTCATCGCTGCTATGGTTTAAAAAGCCTTGGCTGTTGTCAAAGACTAAGGTGACCCAGGCTAAGTTTACTTTGCGGCGATCCACACTACCATTAAAAATAACATCACTCATCGAACTGCCCCGTAAGGATTTGGCGGATTGTTCTCCAAGCACCCATTTTATGGCATCGGTAATATTGGATTTACCACAGCCATTGGGTCCGACGATACCGGTGATGTCGTGTTCAAAATTGATTTCGATGTGATCCGCAAAGCTTTTGAAACCTTGCATCTCGATGCGTTTTAAAAACATAAACTTCCTCTTCTATATTAATAATGCTTAACTGACATGATTATTCTATCATATTAAGCCCTTAAAATTGGATATGATTTGCGACAACTTTGCCTAGCACTTTTATATTTAAGCTTTCGACTTGCTGAGGGCTGTATTCCTTGCTTTTGTATTCTGAATTCGCTGGTACCAGACGCAGCTTTTGCCCCTTTTGATAGACGTATTTTACGGTCGCTTCTTCTTCGATGATAACCACCCCAATTTCACCATTTTGAAGATGGTTTTGACGATGCACTAAAATGATATCGCCATCGCAGATGCGCGCCTCTTTCATGGAATCGCCAACTACTCGTAGATAGAAATAATCTTCAGGATTATCGGGAACAATTTCCAGCGACTCAAAATTTTCACTCGCATAAATCGGTTCTCCCCCGCGTACCGTTCCCAAAACCGGAATGCTGTTGATGCCTCTTTGAGCCATCAGCGCTTCAATACCGACTTGATAGAGATCGGCTAATTCTTCTAAGCGTTTTAGCGGTGGTAAGGAACTACCATCTTCCCATTTTTGAATGGTGGTGAATGATTTATAGCCTAAAACATCCGCCACTTCTTGTTGGCTGAGGTTGCGATTTTTTCGTAATTCTTTTAAATGTTTATGAAGTGTCATGTTTTTTGTTCATCCTTTGAGTTTATTATAGCAGGACTTGAATATTTTTCAATTAATCATTGAAACTTGAATATTTTTCAAGTAGACTATGGAGGAAGGAGTTGGATATGACAAAAGTAATTTTACACTGTGATTTAAACTGTTTTTATGCCTCGGTGGAAATGCTATTTGATCCGAGTTTAAGGAAAGTACCCTTTGCGGTAGGAGGTGATATCGAAGATCGACACGGAATTATCTTAACTAAAAATCCCTTAGCCAAAGAAGCGGGTGTAGCGACGGGAGAACCTTTGTGGCAGGCTTATCAGAAATGTCCGAATTTAATAATTAAACCACCCCGCTATAATTTGTATTTAAAGTATTCACAATTGGTCCGAAAAATCTATTTAGATTATACCGATCAGGTGGAATCTTTTGGCATTGACGAGTGCTGGTTGGATATTAGCCGTTCCCGTAAATTGCATAAGAGCAGCTATCATATTGCTCAAGAAATCTTACGGCGCGTTTACAATGAATTGGGATTAACCCTTTCGATTGGAATGAGTGATAATAAAATTTATTCTAAACTAGGCTCTGATTTAGCTGGCATTCAAAGTTTAGCGATGGTTGATCGCCAGAATTTAGAATTTAGCATCTATCCTTTAGAGGTTTCTAAATTGATTATGATTGGCTCTAAAACTAAGCATAAATTGGCTAAGTTGGGGATTTATACGATTGGCGACTTAGCTCAAACCAAACCCGACTATCTGAAAACGCGCTTTGGTAAATGGGGCACTCTAATGTGGCAGATTGCTAATGGTATTGATGCCGATCCGGTCAGTGAATCCAATGCTATCCAGCGGATTAAATCGGTCGGTAATTCCATCACAGCGGTTCGCGATTTAGTAAATGAACAGGATGTTAAAATTTGTCTCTATCGCTTGGCGGAAAGCGTCGCTTATCGCTTACAGGAACAAAAGATGGTCGCCTATGGCGTTGCGGTAACCTTGCGCGATCATGAGTTGAGAAGTAGCGGAAAGCAGGCCAAACAACCAATCGCTTTACAATCTTCAAGGGATATCGCCAGGGCCGCTTTAGAACTGATCAATCAATTTTATGACTACCAAGAGCCCTTGCGCGGCTTAGGCATTAAAGCCTTTGATTTAGTGTTGCAGCCTGAGGCCTTACAGCCTGATTTATGGGGCGAAAGCAACCAGATAGAAGAATATAACCTAGATCAAGCTATGATGGATATTCGCCGTCGTTTCGGCCCCTACAGCATCTCTCGTGGTCTGATGGCTTTAGATACCCGCCTCTCTGGTTTTTATCCCAAGAGCGAGCATGTTATTTCGCCGATCGCCTATTTGAAAGGAGCGATTGAATGAGCGTTCAAAGTTTTAATATCGATGTGGTCGTCAAATACTATAAAGACGGAAAAATGTTGCCCCTTTATATTGTTTGGGACAACGATATAAAATATAAAATCGATAAAATTACCCAGATTCAAACTGGGGCCAGCATGAAATACGGATTACAGGGCCTGCGTTATACCTGCGTGATTCAATCGCAGTTGCGGCATTTGTATTTCGACGGGGAACGCTGGTCGATTAGTCCAATAAACTAAAAAGAAGCGCGATTAACGACGCGCTTCTTTCATTCGTTTAATAATTAATAGTAGTAAGACAATCAAGAGAATACCGACAACCACCAAGCCACCATAGATGACAAGTTGTTGGATATCGCTTTGCGAGGCTGGACTTGTCTCAACTTCGCTTTCAGTCTCCGTTTCGGTCTCTACCGGCGTTTCTTCGGCGGGCGTTTCAATCGGTTGTTGACTGAGTAGTACCAGAGTTTGATCGTCCGTGTTGTATAGATACTCGCTGATTTCTCCTTCTTGATTTTGAAGATAGAAAATATTGTATTTTTCTCGCGTTGGATCTTCGTATTTAAATCCATAAATCGTATAAGATCCGAGCTTGAATTCAGAATATACTAATTGGTCTAAATCTCTGCCTTCTTCTGGAATATCAATCGCAAAATAGGTTTCTCCGTTAATCACTACTGGATTATAACGAGAATAGATTTCGCCTTGATCGTTGATTAAGACTTTTCCGAGGCCTTCAAGTTCTAGGACATTTATGCCTTTATTATTACTCAAGACTGGTAGTTCTTGTTCGCCAACTTTGAGCATCGTTTCACTAAATCCAGCGATCTCGGAACTGCTCTTGATAACCTTGTATTCTTGGTTGTTGTAAGTAATTTTAGCATCTACCACTTCCGTTTCCGGTTGGACGATGGTTAATTTATAGCTAGTACTCTTGCCCTCTAAACTGACGGTTACCGTCATTTCATGGCTTGGTTTTGTTAAAGTAACCAAACCTGTACCGGTTACCTTGGCATCACTGCTTTGGGCCTCTGCCCGAACGTTAACGCTGTCCGCCGCTTCCTTGAGTTGGAAGGTATAGGTGGTCACGTTGGTTTTAAAGGCGGGACTTATACTGGCACCATCGACATAGAGTGATTTTAAGTTGGTGGTAGTCGTTTTAGTACCTCGAGCTATGATCGCATCGATGGGTTCTTTGGTAACTTCTTCCGATTCTTTGACCCAATCTTCCGGAATACTCTTGTCGCCTTCAACGTATTTAACGTTATAGGTAATTCGTTTTGTACCATTTACCCCTTTTCGGATTACTTTTCTTTGTCCGACATTGAGTGTGTTATCGTCACGATATTCGGTTTCAAACTCGATAACTTCGGTTCTGGTTTCGGTACGGGTTTTGTAGACCGGTTCTTCAGGTTTAGTCTCAACTGGAGGAGTCGGTTCTACTGGTGGTTTTTTCACTAATTTCTGTATCGCTGAATTTAGAGCATTTACCTGTTGATCCACTTGGGCTTGAGTTGCTGAGGCGTTGTTAGATACGGCCTCGGCATTTTTTATAGCTGTTTTTAAAGCGTTGAATGTAGCGGTTGTATAGTCATCTGCCTTGTATGCTTTTGCTTTTTCCAAAGTAGATAATAAAACTTTTTTATCTACCGTTTGTGGTGCTGTTACGACAATCGGGCTTGAGTTAACATCTGGAACATTGACTAAATTTCTTTCAGAATCCGATACATCAAGTACCATAGTGACTTTGTAAGTGCCTGGTTTAGTCGGCTTGAATTTAGCAGTTGTAGATATCGAAGTAACGTAATCCTCAGCAATTGGATTTCCAATTGCTCCGTTACCAATTCGAGTGTTTACACTTCCAGCATCATCGGTCAGATATAATTGATAAAATCCCGCAGCCGGCGTTTTCCATGACGTCTTCAGAGAAACGGTAATTTCTTTACCAACCGTATTAGCTAAAACGGCATTACTTTTTAAGTAAACAGAAGCGAATAATATAGAAAGTATTAATAAAACTTTTGTGAATATTTTTTTCATAATTCCCCCGATTTATCTATGGAATAAGTTCTTTTCCTAATATATGGTTTGCAATAGCAACATAATCCTGAGAATTAACTTTGCCATCTTTGTTGACATCAGCAGCGATTAAATCGTTGCCAGTAAGTACTTTTTTACCAAGAATATGATTTGCAATAGCTACATAATCCTGTGAGTTTATTCTTCCATCGCCATTAATATCCCCAAGTTTAACCGTAGCTTCAACTTGTTTCTCCGTATACTGAGCAAAGATATAACCAGTCTTTCCTTGATAGGAAATCTGAATCCAAGTGCCATCCCCTACTGGTTTACCCTCAACAATAGTGTTGTGTGGTAACAACCCAAGACGAGAGGAACTGGTTGAAGTAGAACTACGTACAATTAAACCAGAAGTAGAAGTTATCCGATATTTATTGGTGGTAGTCTCAACTGGTTTCTTAACCAGGTTACTGATGGAGCTATTGAGCGCTGTAACTTGACCATTGATTTCAGCTTGAGTAGCTGAGGCCTTATCATAAATCGCTTGTGCATTCTTAATAGCTGTTTGTAGTTTCTGATAAGAAGCATCGGTATAATCAGTCGCTTTGTAAGCAACGGCTTTATCAAGCGTTGCTTTTAGTTCCGATTTGTTAACTAGCTTATCGATAGCACTATTGAGCGCTGAAACTTGAGCGTTGACTTCGGCTTGAGTCGCTGCAGCCTTATCATAGACTGCCTGCGCGTTCTTAATAGTCGTTTGTAAGGCCTGGAACGAGGCACTGGTATAATCTGCGGCTTTATAAGCATTGGCTTTATCAATGGTAGTCTTTAATACCGTTTTATTAATTACCGGTTGTTGTGGCGTTGATGTTGCTGGTTTGAGATATCTGGCACTGACAAAGGCTGGTTTACCGTTATAAAGGGTCCAGACCCAATCCTTATCCAGAGAAACTCCAGCAATCTTATCCCCAACGTTGAGGGTAGCTAATGAAGTAGCACTGGTCGATGGTTCTAAACGAACATTCAGACCATTACCGGTACTCTCTAAACTTTCGGTATTAGGCGGCGTGATTTGTTTTGCGTATTGCGAGGAAACAAAGCCACTACGAGTACCATAGGTAACTTTTAACCACTCTCCATTGTATGGAAGCCCTTGAACTCTCGTTTTATAAGCAAGTGTCGTTAACGTGGTGGAACTGGTATTTGGTTCACTGCGCAGTCTTAGACCTGCGGTAGCCGTAATTTCATAAACCCCGTGCGCACCAAACATATCGGCTTCTACTGGAGGTGTTGGTTCGCTTGGAAGCTCTGGTGTAGGTACCAGTGCTGGATCTTTAGGTAAAGTGCCCTTGCCATTGGCATAAGCAATTTGAACAATATTCTCTTTCGCAATATAACCAAAGGTCATTTCCCAATCATAGGCTTGACGATAACGAGTTTTACTATCTCTAACCATCGGCGTGGTTAAACGAACTTTGTACATGCCTAATTTTTCAACATTAGCATCCGGTACCACAATTACGGTTTGATGAGTTAAATTACGTTCTCCTGACGGATAGGTATAGTAAGTATCCGTAGAGTTTAAATTCTTGAACACTGGAATATCAACTTTATCCTTTAAGATACCTAGAGTAAAATTGCCCCAATCTTTTAGGCCGTTATATTTATCCAAAGTGAAAGCCACACTAGCTACCGATACCCCCCAATATGGATCCGAGGCATATTTAAGATTGAAACCATTAGCTTTGTTACCAAAGTAGGCTCCTCTAAAATGATTTCCAATATGGTTGTAGGAGACATGACCATACCCTTCGATATTAACTCGCATATGGTCATCCACCGAATTGGCCGGATGAGGATAACTGCTCGCCGAAGATCCTGGCGAACTATCGACCGCATTCCAACCAAATAAATTATTTTTTCTTAAAGCAATATTTGAACTACCCCAAGCTGATTCAATCGCAGCTAAGGATACAAACATTAACGCGTTCATATCATATTTAACTTGGCCGTTCATAAACGCAAAGCCAAGATTATACATCACCGAATTAGAAGACGTTTTCTTAAGCACCGAAGAAATGTAGCGATCAATAACTTCTCTAGTAATAAACGATTTCGAGTGAATCGGTAAATACTGATAGTAATTATAGTATTTTTCAGCGCTCGCTTTTTGGGTCATCATCCGATCGCTATAAAAGTCAATTCCGTTCAAAGAATAATAGCGAACCCCAGTCTTCATCCATGCTGGAGCAAGCCCATAGGTCGTCCGCATCGTCGCACTGGTCGTA
Organism: Bacillota bacterium; assembly: GCA_023388535.1. Lineage (GTDB taxonomy): Bacteria > Bacillota_I > Bacilli_A > Erysipelotrichales > Erysipelotrichaceae > JBNRMW01. The sequence continues at coordinate 86,624 of JAEWFZ010000014.1, forward strand.
GTCGATTTTGGATTTGGATATACAAATTGAATTTCTTTACGACCGCTTGAACTATTCGTAACGGCTTGATAGTACTGATCGTTAATTACCCGATAGAAGACCCCGTAATTATAGGTACTAGTCGTTCTACCACCGAGTGGAATACGCCAAGCTTTTTCAATAAAAATCATCGGGATAATATCAATCTTCTGTTGATCGACATAACCCGTATTACCGGCTACATTAATTTTAGCGACAAAATTATTTCGAGTCGTTGAAAAATGTGTCTCAAAATAGTCTAAAATTCGATAACCATTAATATAGGTATCCTGATAGTAACTGGACGAGTATTGTAAATTGGGATTGGAACGAATATTCATGATAACATCCGCACTTTCAATCCCGGAACGATACGGATAAGACATCGCTTTCGCTCGATTCGCAGCAATAATTTTTAATGGACTTTTCGACGATTGATGGCGAATGACCAAATTCGAGGTCGTCGAATACTGATCCTTCATCGCCTTTAAAGCTTCATTAAAAGTATTGTAGGAACCTACCACCACAAAATCAGCTTCAGTTGGTCCCGTAATATCTTCTAAAGAATATTTAGTTAAATCTCGTTCTAAACCTTCATCAGGTTGAGCTTGTACCTTTGTTACTGGATAAACCAGCGACATCAGCAAGAGCATTGATAATAGTAATTTGCTAAGATACTTAAATTTGTTCATAAATAAACCTCACTAACTACTCGAAGATTACTTGATAACCTTGGTTAACGCGTTCGTAAGCATTCTCAAAAGGTATGACAAATATCATAAATCCTTCCTTCTTCTCACTATCAGGACTAAAGATATTTTGAGCGTTGATTAAACGATAACTACCATCTAAGGCCACATAACTTTCCTCTTCAAAAAGTTTAAGTTTTAACGTCGCCTTTTTATAATTAATAAGTTTACCTTCAGGCGCTTTGATTCCTAAAACAACGACTCGCTCGTTGGGTTGTAATTTAATCGGACTCCATTGTCCCTCTTGATTGCGGCGTTGAAGACCGGCTTTATCGGCTCTTTGAACACGATAAATAACCTCTTTAGCCGAGGTACGTTTAAATACATAACCGAGAGACATTTGTTGATAATGTTGATCATGATCGATAGTTTTCACTAATTCGGTTTCCTCATTGGCTAAATTAAATTTTATATTATTTATCAAAGGATATTCACTCGCTAATAAAATATCTGAATCATGTAATCTATTGATGGGTATCAACAATTCAGTATTTAATTTCTTTTCCTTGCTTGTAAGTTCTACGCGATCTTTAAATCGAGTAAAATCATATCCTTTAGAAATCATAATATCGAGCCATGGTGAAATCTCCGATAAGACTACTCCATCCTCCGTGTAAAAGTTTTCCAATTTTACATTGACTGGATCATCATCGCTAAAGGTAACATCAGCCAAAACATAACGAAACTCAAGATCCTCAAGATTATACACCTTATATTGGTTCACTTTCATACTTAGAGTCGAACGTTGTGCCATCGATAAGGCGTCGGTACTATTAACTTTTTCAACCACAAAATTAAGTCCAGTTAATAGTCCAATAAAAATTAAGATGGTTAATCCGATAGTAACTAAAGAACGAATCGTTTTTTGTAACATCAAATCTTCTCCTTTGTGGCTACATATAATAATACCATATAAAAGCCCACCGTTAACAAAACTCTAAAGCCTAAACTAGACTAATTTGACGATATCTTGAATGGAAACAAAGATGATCAAAGCCAATAATAAAACAAAAGAACCAATAATTAGTGCCGATTCAATGCGTTTGTTGGCTGGTTTCCCGGTAATCATCTCATAGAGAACAAAGAGAATTCTACCGCCATCCAAGGCTGGTATCGGTAATATGTTAAATACTCCAAGATTGATTGATAATAAAGCCGTCAGCTGAACCAAGGCCCAAGGCCCGTAGTTTGCGACCGCCGAAGTCTCTTTGAAAATACCAATCGGACCGGACATATTGTTCAGACCAATTCCCCTAAACAACTGAACCAATGCCACAAAAATAAGCTTTATCATCTGAAAACTATAGGAAAACGCTAAACCTATCGCACTGAAGAAATTAATTCTTTCGCCAGGCACCCCTTCAAAACCAATCCCCACCTGATAGGCGTTGGCTTGTTCCATATAAATTGGTGTGATTTGGTAGGTTAAAGTTTCGCCATTACGTTTAATGGTATATTCAATCATATTTTGGTTATTGGTCGTCGCCAGTCTTAGATCTTCGTATTTGTTTACCGGATAGGTTTCGCCATTGACCACGACTTGAATAATTTCATCATCTTCCCGTAACCCGGCCTTGGCGGCTGGGGAATCTGGTGTGACGGAAGCGATAACATTGGAAGTATGACCTGGAGTGGCATAGAGGCTAAATACCAAGGAAAACAATAAGATTCCCAAGAAAATATTCATGATGACGCCCGAAATTAAAACAATAATTCGTTTAATTGGGGCAATCCCATTTAAATACCGTGATTTAGGTAAGTCTTCTGGAAAAATAGTTAACTCACCATCGTGTTCCCCAGCCATCGACACATAACCTCCCAATGGCAGTAAGCGTATAGAGTATTTCGTTTCTTTGCCTTGATAAGAATAGACCTTAGGCCCCATACCAATCGCAAACTCGGCACAATACACTTTAAAAATCTTAGCCGCAATCAAATGACCCAGTTCATGTACTAAAACTAAGAGGCCCATTAAGACCACAAATATAGATATATTTTTAATAAATTCCATGGCGAATCCTTTCTGAGATTTCAAGGGCCAAAGCTCTAGATTTCTTATCCACAGCCATCACATCTTGAGCATCGCTTATTTCACGATTATCCACCGAAGCTACCGTTTGTAAAACGATCGCTTCCAGCTGATAATAATTAATTTCATCTTTTAAAAACTGATTTACTGCTACCTCATTAGCGGCATTCATAACAATCGGTAAAATCCCCCCTTGCTGACCGACCGATAACGCCAGTTCAAACAACGGATAGCGATTCTTTTCTACCGGTAAAAGCCGCAAGTTTAGACCTTTACTAAAATCAATCGTTTTAGTATCTAGCTGTAGATGTTGATGATCGGCAAGTGCGTAAGCGATCGGTAAACGCATATCGCTGGTTGCCATTTGTGTAATTAGCGAACCATCAACAAATTCAACCATACCATGAATCAATGATTCCAGTTGAATCAAGACTTCAATATTTTGATAATCTAAACCAAATAACCAATGGGCTTCGATCACTTCAAAACCCTTATTCATCATCGTTGCGGAATCAATGGTTATCTTAGCACCCATATCCCAATTTGGATGTTGAAGGGCTTCGTTTTTTGTCTTATCCGCCAACTGATCGTGGCTTAAATCTCTGAAAGCCCCACCCGACGCAGTGATGATTACCCGTTTTACTTCGTCCATAGGATGTTGTTGTAAGACTTGATAGAGGGCTGAATGCTCGGAATCGATTGGCGTTAATAAAACTTGATGTTGCTTGATCGCTTCCATAATAATAGAACCACCAGCCACCAGCGTTTCTTTATTGGCTAGAGCGATGTTTTTCTTTAACTCAATCGCTCTTAAAGTTGGTTCAAAGCCAGCAAATCCTGATAAGGCATTGATAACCCAGTTCGCCTGGCTAGCTTCAATCAGCGCCATCAAACCTTGGTCCCCATAAAAAAACTTAACCTTTTCATAGGTTTTTAAAATTTCGTCTTCTGGTTTTTCAATCGTATAACAAAATCGAATCGACTCATATTTATCCAAAATATGAATCGCTGTTTCCATGCGATACCCTACCGCAAACGATTCTAGTACAAATTGATCAGGATGTTGATCAATCACTTCTAAGGTTTGTAAACCAATCGAGCCAGAAGCCCCTAATAAACATAAAACTTTCATAGTATTGTCCTAACTGTCGAAAATAACATAAAAATAATCGCAACCATACACATCGAAAAAATCAAGGAGTCCAAGCGATCTAAGATACCGCCATGACCAGGAAGTAAAGAACCGAAATCTTTGATTTCAAAATTACGCTTAATCATCGAGAAAAATAAATCACCGATTTGAGCGCTAGCTGGTACAATGGCTGAAATCAAAACAATCAATCTAATATCTAAGGTCCCTTGTAAGAAGTAAAGACCAAAGGCTAACGACGCAATCAGTCCGGTTAAGTAACCGCCAATAGCGCCTTCAACCGTCTTATTGGGTGAAATTCTTGGAATAAGTTTACGTTTACCAAAAGCTGACCCAAATTGGTAGGCTCCGGTATCGGCGCCATAATTAGCAATCGCGATCCAAAGAAACGCGGTATTACCAAAATAAGCGAAAGTATTGACCATCATAAACAGGCCCAGGGCGACCACGGAAACCATCATAAACAAAAACGAAACTTCCGAAATCGACAACCAATTAAAGACAATCGCAAACAAAATAAGAATCACTAAATGGAGCACCAATAAAGCCACCATTTTCTCCAAACCAGCAAAAATGCTTAGACCAAGAATTAAATAAATCTCAACCAAAATTAGTGGATGGGATTTATCTTTGAACAAATCATAGATTTCATAGCCCGCAAAAAGAGCGAGAAACAACATTAACCCCGTGAACGTTTTAGCACCAAGAAAAATCACCATCAAGACAATGGCGGCAATAACGATACCGGTAATCCAGCGTTGTTTCATCTTTTATAATCCTCCAAATCTACGTTGTCGCTTTTGAAATTCTTGTAAACAAAGCTCTAAGTCTTCGCCGGTAAATTCTGGCCAGGCTTTATCGATAAACATCAATTCGCTATACGCTAATTGATATAAAAGGAAATTAGATATTCTTTCTTCCCCGGAGGTACGAATCATTAAATCTACCTGTGGATAACGACCGGATTGAAGATAATTGAGAAAACCCGCTTCATCTAAATCATTTTCTCGTTTTTGGTTAACAACATCTAAGGCATAGGCCTTAGCGGCTTCAACGATTTCCTGACGGCCACCGTAATCCATCGCAATCACCAGCTTCATGCCGCTATTGTTACTGGATTTTATAACCGCCCGATCGAGCACTTTTTGAGTACTGCTAGGGATCCTTCCCGGCAAACCTAAGATTTCTACTTTGATATTATATTTCATAATATCACTCATATAACTATCAAAAAAGAAAGCGGGTAATTTCATTAAGAATTCCACTTCTTTCTTGGGACGTAACCAGTTCTCGGTAGAAAAGGCATAGAGTGTTAAAACTTCTATACCTAATTGACTTGCTGAAATCGCGATATCACGAACGACTTGTACCCCGATCTGATGACCTTGGGTACGCTGTTGATTTTTACTTTGAGCCCAACGGCCATTGCCATCCATGATAATTGCTACATGTTTAGCAAGCGAGCTCATTATACTTGTAAAATCTCATCGCTTTTTTCTTTGGCGATTTCTTCTACCTTTTTAATAAACTCATCGGTTGTTTTTTGGATTAAATCCAATTCGCGTTTTTCCATATCTTCGCTTAAATCATCATCTTTTTTAATCTGATCGTTAATATCACGACGGACGTTGCGAATCATGATTTTTGCCTCTTCCGCATACTTACCAACATCTTTGACAATGTTTTGACGGGTTTCTTGGGTCAACGCAGGAACATTCATCCGCACTACCGTGCCATCGTTTTGAGCATTAAAACCAAGATTAGCGGCGTTAATCGCTTTCTCGGTAGCTTTTAATTGTGATGGGTCAAATAGTTTAACGACTAATTGGGTTCCTTCGACCACTGAGATTTGAGACATTTGATGAATCGGCGTCATTTCTCCATAGTAATCGATCATTACTTTAGAAAGCATCGATGGGTTAGCGCGCCCTGTTCTTAAGGTGGCTAGATTCTCTTCGAAGGAGCGAATAGCCGATGTCATTCCTTCTCTAGCTAGTTCATTATACATAATTACTCTCCTTTCGTAATTAAAGTTCCGACAACCGTGCCGCGAGCGGCTTTAACAATGTTGCCAGGTTGATTCATATTAAACACGACTAAATCAATGTCATTTTCCATACACATGGAAGTGGCGGTAGTATCCATAACCGTCAACGATTGTTTAATCATATCCATATAAGTTAGTTTATCATATCTTTGAGCATCTTTATCAATTTTTGGATCGGCAGAGTAAACGCCATCAACACCATTTTTAGCCATTAAGATGACATCAGCTTTGATTTCCGAAGCTCTTAGCGCGGCGGTCGTATCGGTTGAGAAATAAGGACTTCCTGTACCCCCACCAAAAATAACTACTCTACCCTTCTCAAGATGGCGAATCGCCCGGCGAATGATGAAAGGTTCCGCCACTTTAGGCATATCGATTGCGGTTTGAACGCGCGTTTCAACACCAATGCTTTCCAAGGCGCCTTGAATTGCTATCGCGTTGATAACCGTACCCAACATACCCATGTAGTCGGCTTGAACCCGATCGATCGGAAGTTGTGAGGATTGTTTACCGCGGATAATATTACCCCCGCCACAAACAACCGCAACTTCAATACCTAATTGAGTTAAAGTTTTGATTTCATCCGCTAATTGTAATAATACTTCAGAACTAAATTGAGCATTACTATTATCGCTTAGCGCTTCTCCACTTAATTTTAGAACAATTCTCTTATACATATTGTCGTCCTTTCAAAAAAGGAAGAGCTACTCGTGCTCTTCCTAGTTAATGATATTCTTTACAGAACTCAAGTTTGGCACGAATTATTTGGCCATAGCCGCCACTTCGGCTGCGAAGTCATCTTCTCGTTTTTCGATACCTTCACCGACCGCGTAGCGGACAAACTTAGATACGGAAGCTTTTTCTTGTTGTAAGAATTGGCTTACTTTCATATTTTGGTCCTTGAAATAAGGTTGATCAACAAGGGAAATCTCTTGTAGGGCTTTAGAAACTCGGCCGCGGATAATACCCGCTTTTTGTTTTTCGTTCTTTTCCGAAAGAACTGGGTCGTTCTTAAGAATTTCTTCTTGTAAATGAGTTTGTTCGTCAATAACCGCTTGTGGCATATGATCGGAAGAAACGTATTGTGGGCTCATGGAAACGACTTGCATCGCCATATCACGCGCTACTTCTTCGTCGCTAGTTTCAACTACGGCTACGCCAGCGATTTTACCACCCATATGCATATATAGACCGAAGACTTCATCGTCGTTCTTTTCAACAAGTTCGAAACGACGGAAAGAAATCTTCTCGCCAATGGTTGCTGTCGCATCCATGACGTGTTCAGCTAAAGTTTTACCATCGAGTACTAGATTATTGGCTTCTTCTAAGCTTGCTGGTTGAAAGGTAATCAATCCAGCACCAATCATATCGACCAAATCAAGGAATTGTTCGTTTTTAGCTACGAAATCCGTTTCCGCATTTACTTCATAAATAGCGGCCAGATTATCTTTAGCTACTACTTTGGCTAAACCTTCCGCGGCAATTCTTCCTGCTTTTTTAGCGGCTGAGGCCATACCTTTTTCTTGTAACCATTTGACAGCGGCTTGAATATCGCCATCGGTGGCTTGTAAGGCTTTTTTGCAGTCCATCATACCGGCGCCGGTTAATTGTCTTAGTTCTTTTACTAATGCTGCTGTAATCATGCTTGTGTTTCCTCCTGAACTTCTTCTACCGTTTCTTCGACCGTATTAGCTGGAGCTTCTTGAGCGGCGGCTTCTTTAGCTTCTTCGGCCGCCGTAGCTTTGGCGTCGTATTTACGGTAAGTACGACGGTTTTGGTTAAAGGTTGCGGAACGACGACGTTCTTCACGTTGACGACGTTCTTCTTGACGTTGACGACGACGTGCTTCGTTTTGTTCATCGACATTACGAATTACATCAGCCATGGTGATTTCTTCTTCCTCAACATCGACATAGGCGACAATTGGAATGCCTCCTTGTGCTTCAACCACAGCATCGGCCATAACTGAAATAAGTAATTTAATAGCTTTATTGGCATCGTCGTTGGCCGGAATACCATAATCCAACATGTCTGGATCACAGTTGGTATCCATTAGTCCAAATACTGGGATATTAAGTTTACGAGCTTCAGCGACCGCATTATGTTCTTCCATAGGATCAACTACGAACATAGCATCCGGTACTTTCTTCATTTCCTTAATACCACCTAAGAAGTTTTCTAAACGAGCGGCTTCTTTTTGAAGCAAGACGATTTCTTTCTTAGGATAGACGTTGATGGAACCATCTTCTTCCATTTTCTCAATTTCTAAGAGACGACGAATACTTTTTTGAATGGTTTTGAAATTAGTTAACGTTCCTCCTAACCAACGTTGGTTAACAAAGAACGAACCAGAACGTAAAGCTTCTTCAAGGATGGTTTGTTGAGCGTTTTTCTTAGTTCCTACAAAGAGAACTTTACCGCCGTTTTCAACAATTTCCTTAAGCTTGTTGTAAGCGACTTCGATATATTCTTTAGTAATATCGAGGTTGATGATATGAGACCCATTTTTAGCGGTGTAAATATAAGGTTTCATCTTTGGGTTCCAGCGGCGTGTTTGGTGACCAAAATACACCCCGGCTTCTAATAACTGCTTCATACTAACTACTGACATAAAAAAATTTCCTTTCCGTTAGTCCTCCATCACTTCTCACTAAGCAACCCTATTGGGCACGGGCTTATCGAATCCATGATGTGTGTACTTGCGCTAGTTTGCGCCTTTAAAAGTATACCTTAAATAGCGAGAAGTTGCAATTAAATCGGCTCTAATGGCTTAGATTTATCATTGCTGTAAGACTTTTCAACAAGTAATACGTGATAAGACCCGATAGAAAGGGTTTAAACCACAAATTCGAACGGAATTCCATACAAAAAAAGAGTGACCATTGTTGTTTTCACTCTTTTTTGCAAATTTTCTAAACTTCCTTAGTAGATTACTTTTTTATATTCGGTTCTTTAGCTATTAGCAAATTATTTTTTCTCTAAAAAATAAATAAAAGCTATAGCCGCGATGGTAGAACTAAGATAAGCCATAGATTGATTGATATCAAGAAAATAATTGATTGTCCCTGAAATAATCAATGGAATTACAAATATAAAGAAAAATAAAAAAATAGTTTTATTTAAATCAGTTTTCATGAAAATACCTCTCACTCTCGAAATAAAGCTTACTCAGTAACAGCTATCAAGTCAAGATTGATTTTAAATCGCTGTTTTTCACAATTAAGGGGTATCATCAACTTAAAACGATAATTAAACGATAATTTTTGGTTTATCTTTACAATTATACCTTTATTCCGTAAACTTAAACTAGTCTATCTAGATTATAAGGGGGAAGATTTTATGAAAATTGCCTTAGTAACCGATTCTTCAGCCGATATCTTAAAAGATGAAGAATCCTTATATAAACTTACCGTCGTACGTAATCCGCTTCATATCGATGATGAGGATTATATTGAAGAAGAAACCATTGATTTAATCCAATTTATTCAACGACTTCATGCTGGGGCTGATGTGAAAACATCAATGCCAAGGACCGGTGATATTATCACGACCTTTAATCGATTATTTGATGAGGGTTATCAGCACATTATTTTTGTTCCAATCATGGAAGCCTTATCGGGCAGCTATAACAACGCCATAAACATCGCCAGTTTGGATGAATATGTTGGAAAAGTTACGGTTATCAACGCTAAATCCGTCTCGGCACCGCTTGCTTTTATTTTAGAAGATATCGTCGCTTTAATTGACAAAGGTCACACACCGGAAGCCATTAAAGCACTCGTAGAGACTGAGGCTACCATCGATGCGATCTTACTGCCTGCGACCTTATCCTATTTGGCTAAAGGTGGAAGAATCTCGCCAGCGGTAGCGACCCTTGGCAATATGGTTAAACTGGTACCCCTTCTACAGGTGAATCAAAACGGTATCGAAAAAGAAGATACCAAACGAACCATGAAAAAAGCCATTCAACAAGCCGTAACCAGCATCATTGAACGCAATCAACCAAGTAGCGATTATCATTGGGCTTTAGTTTATGGCGATATCAGCGATGAAATAAAAAACTCGACCCATCAACTAATGCGTCAGCAATTAGGTGATGATATCGAGATTCATTTTAGAAAACTAGGTTCGACAATTATGTGTCATACCGGGCCTAATAGTTTAGCCATTGCTTGTAGTAAAAAACTATTTTAAGCGCAATTGAGCGCTAGGATGGGTTTCTAAATAGATGCGTTGTAGCGATTCAATCGAAACATGGGTATAAATTTGAGTGGTCGAGAGATGCTCATGACCCAAGAGTTCTTGTACTAAAACTAAATCTGCCCCATTATCTAACATATGGGTAGCGAAACTATGACGTAACATATGAGGATGCAAGTCCTGTTTCAAATTCGCCCGGATCCCCGCTTCTTTACAAATCGTTTGTAAAGAACGAACACTCAAAGCTTTACCAAAACGATTTAGAAAAAGATATTCTGAATCGTTTTCTTTTAGAAACTCAAGCCGCGTGCTATTTAGATAGTTTTGGATAGCATCCAACAAGCTTTGATAAATCGGAACATAGCGATGCTTCTGGCCCTTACCCCAGATACTGAGTAAGCGCTCTTTAAAGTCAATATCGCTTATTTTAAGTTGGGTACACTCACTGACGCGAAGCCCACAGCCATATAACAGTTCCACTATTAAGCGATCGCGTATCGCTTTTGGCGTCGAGTCAAAACTATCCAATAAAGCGATTACTTCTTCAATGACCAAAAAATTAGGTAAGCTGGTGGCTTCTTTAAATTGTTTAATTAAGGCAAAAGGATTTTGCTGATGTTGATGGTGTAAGTTTAAATATTTATAAAAAGAGCGACAAGCCGAGTTTTTACGATTAATCGTACGACTGGAAAGATTAAACTCCTTTTGTAAAATCGAAATATAGTCATACACCATATTAAGCGTCACTTCATCGAGATGCTTGATTTCTAAGCTTTCACAATACGCTAAAAACTGGCGAATATCGCGACGATAAGCCTCCAACGAATGCTCTGATCGGGAGGTTCGCAAACTAAAATCTTGCAAGAAACCTTTAAGTTCACTTTGATACAAACGCATCGATGGCCTCCAAGGCTGCTTCGGCTTTTTTGGTTCTATCTTTAATCAAACTATTTAGAATTCCGAAAATCGCGTTCATCGGTTGAAAATGATGCGGATTCGCCTGACTAATGTAATGACCCAAGCTGGCAATCATAGTCGCTTTAGGAAAATTAAAGGCTTCATTGTTTAGATAGGCTATCATTGCCAAAGCGGCTAATAAGCCGGAGGACGCCGATTCCACATAGCCTTCAACCCCGGTTAATTGTCCAGCAATAAAAATATTCGGTTTTTCTAACATTTGATAATTTTCATTTAATATTTTTGGCGAGGTTAAATAGGTGTTGCGATGCATCACCCCATAGCGAACAATCTCTGCTTTTTCTAACCCAGGAATATACTTCAACATTTCTTTTTGAGCGCCCCAGGTTAGTCTAGTTTGAAAGCCGACTAAATTGTATAAATCCCCAGCCGCATTATCTTGTCGTAGTTGTACCACCGCGGTTAGCCGTGTTTCTCCTTGTTGTAAACCGACCGGTTTTAAAGGACCAAAAAGTAAGGTCTTTTTACCGCGTTTAGCCATGGTTTCAATCGGCATACAGCCTTCAAAAACTTTAATATCCTCAAAACTACGTTGTTCTACTAATGGGGCATTTACTAAGAAATCATAGAAGGCATCAAATTGTTCCTGGTTCATCGCTGCATTTAGATAATCAGCACTACCCTTGTCGTAGCGTGATTTACGATAGACAACGCTTTGATCAATTCCTTCGATACTGATTACCGGCGCAATCGCATCATAAAACGATAAAAATGAGGTCCCTACCATATCTGCTAAATAGGCACTCAAGGTATCGGAAGTCAATGGACCGGTAGCTAGAATCGTTGGCACATCTTCTAGTGAGATAACCTCTTCATTGACTAAAGTAAATCCAGGAAAGCTTTCTAATTTAGCTTTAATTGCTGCTGAGAATTGCTGACGATCAACCGCCAACGCCGAACCAGCTGGAATAGCATGTTCATCCGCTGCCTGCATGATTAGAGAATCTAGGCGACGCATTTCTTCTTTGAGTAACCCCACGGCATTGCTCCATTGGTTAGAACGCAAGGAATTGGAACAGACCAGCTCGGCAAAATCCCCCGAACTATGAGCCGGGGTCATTTTTAACGGACGCATCTCATAGAGGTCCACCTCAAAGCCTGCTTTTAAGAGCTGATAGCTAGCTTCACAACCCGCTAAGCCAGCCCCGATTACTCTAATCTTTTTTGCTTTCATTCTTTTTCTTTTTAGCCGCTTTATTTGGATCTGGCTTGATATAACGGCATTTAGGGAAATTGGAACAGCCTACAAATTTGGTGCCATAACGCGAAATCCGCTCAACTAATTCATGACCGCATTCCGGGCACATTTCACCGGTTGGTACAACCGGTTTCTTTTCTTTCCCAGGTAATGGTCGATTGTATTTACATTTAGGGAAATTGGCACAAGCAATAAATTCACCATAGCGGCCATGACGATAAACGAGATCGCCACCATCTTCCGGACATTTCTCCCCTACCATTTTAAGTGGTTCTTTTTCCATGGTCTCATAAGCTTTATCGACTAGCGGTTGAAACTCATTATAGAAGTCTCGCAGTTCTTCCACATAGTCAACTTCGCCCTGAGCAATTTTATCTAATTCTGCTTCCATCTCCGCCGTGTATTCAACGTTAATGATGGAAGAGAAGTTTTCTGCTAGTTTTTCGTCAGTTAAAAGACCTTGATCGGTAGGAATAAAGACTTTAGCCCGAGTTGTTTCGGTCGGGGCTTTGTATTGTACATAGCCACGGGAAACGATGGTATCCATAATAAAGGAATATGTTGAAGGACGGCCAATACCTAATTCTTCCATCGCTTTAATTAAGCGCGCTTCGTTATAACGTAGCGGTGGTTCGGTAAAATGTTGGTTTCCTTCCACTTTCTCAGGTTGATAGATTTTTTTCTCTTCAAGACTTGGTAAAAAGGTATCACTCGCTTGTTCGTAAGCCTTATAAACATTCAAATAGCCATCGAAAACAATTTGGGTACCACTGGCACTGAGTTCGTATTCGTCTTTAACAAACGTATAAGTGGTCGTTTGAACGCGCGCTGGTGCCATTAAAGAGGCCAAAGTACGTGCATAAATTAGTTTATAAAGTCTTAGTTCATCCGGTGTCAAAAAGGTCTTCACGCTATTAGGCGTATGTTTAAGGGAAGTTACTCGGATCCCTTCATGGGCATCTTGGGTAGTTTCTGTCTTTTTGGAAGTGCGGTATTTACCGACATAGTTCTTACCGTAATTGGCTTCAATATACGCAAAAGCATCGTTAACAAAACCTTCTGAAAGCCGGGTTGAATCGGTTCTCATATAGGTGATAAGACCTTCTGGACCATTGCCCAAGTCAATTCCTTCGTATAGTTTCTGTGCGACACGCATGGTTTTACGGGCGTTAAAATTAATTTTATTGGCGGCTTCTTGTTGTAAAGTCGAGGTAATAAAGACTAATTTAGGTTCCCGGCGCCGTTGGCTGGTTTTTACAGCATCTAAAAGTAAATCTTTTTGTAATGCCGCAACAATGGTATCGGCTTGTTCTTTATTTTTAATTTTAGCTTTTCGCTTATTAATCTTGGTTAATTCCGCGATAAAGGCTTCCTCATTTTCATTAAAATGAGCTTTGACCGACCAATACTCTACTGGAATAAAGGCCTTGATTTCTTTCTCGCGTTCGACAATCATCTTTAGCGCTACCGATTGTACGCGACCGGCCGATTTGGATCGAATTTTAGTTTTTAAAAGTTTAGAAAGCTTAAAACCGATGATGCGATCGACGATCCGGCGGGTTTCCTGTGAATGGACTAAATCCATATCAATCTTACGAGGATTTTCAAAAGCTTTTAACACCGCGTCCTTGGTAATTTCGTTAAAAATAACTCGATTATCCTTGGTTACGTCAATTTCCAATTCATTGGCCAAATGCCAGGAGATAGCTTCTCCTTCGCGATCGGGGTCGGTCGCTAGAAATATTTCACTGGCTTTTTCTGCATCCTTTTTTAGACTTTTTACGACATCTCTTTTGTCGCGATTGACAATATAGTTGGCTTCAAAATTATTATCAACATCCACCCCTAAGCCTTCCTTACCGGTCGTGGCTAAATCGCGGATATGTCCTTTTGAAGAGACCACTTTATAATCACTCCCTAAAAACTTTTCAATCGATTTAGTTTTTGAGGGGGACTCTACGATAACTAATTTCTTACTCATGCTTGCTCCTTCTTAATCTTTTTATACTATGTCTTGTATGTTTTCTTTTGTCAATATCTGCGCACCGAGCGATATCAAATGATTGTTCGCTTGACCGGTTGGTTCATCGTAACGAAACGGCACACAGTAAACATCCTTACCCAAAGTTAACGCTTGGGTGACCGAACTGGTACTACCCGAGCGATGATTGGCTTCCACTACCACCAAGCTCTTAGCTAACCCGACAATTAAGCGGTTACGAATGGGAAAATGATGGGCTAGAGGTGGCGTTTGTGGTGGATATTCACTACATATTAAATGCTCTTTGGCTAATTTGTCAATTAATTCGCGATTTTCCTTTGGATAGTATACATCCAAGCCACAGCCAAGGATACCGATAGTTCGTCCTTGACGGATTGCGCCAAAATGACATAAACCATCAATCCCTTTGGCTAACCCAGAAACAATCACAAAACGCTGACTTAAGTTCTGACTTAGACTTAAGGCCATCGCTTTTCCGTAATCGCTAGGGGTTCGCGATCCAACCATGGCTAAACACGGTTTTTCTAATAAACTTAGATCACCTCGGTAATATATAACCCACGGGGGATTAATCATATCATAAAAGGCTTGAGGATATTGTTTCTCCCCAAAACAAAGAAAATCCATCTCAATTGGATACTCCACAACCTGAATACGTTGCTTTAAGCCCTGCGCTATCTTTTTATAATCGCCTTTAAAATGACAGGAAAGATTTTTTAAATAATTTCTCATAGCCTATGATATGAGAAGATAAACCAGAACTCCTAAAATAAGGATAGCTGACGACTTAATTTGAAAGAACGCCGATGAATCGGACACGGCCCATATATTTCTAACTGCTGATAATGAAACGCTGTTGGATAACCTTTATGTTGTTTAAACACATAATCGGGATATAAGACATCATAGCCTTGCATGATATGATCGCGGATCACTTTAGCGATAATACTGGCGGCGGCGATGCTGATCGAACGTTGATCGCCCTTGATTAGGTTATGTGCGTGCGTTTGTTTGAGCGTCATCGCATCAACTAAAATCAGCTCTGCCTTAGCTTCATCCGCAATCGCCTGCATCGTTTCCTTGGTAATCGCATAGATATTGGAAGCGTCGATGGCGGCCGCAGAAACGATTTTTATGGTAATGCTTTGGGCTAGGTTTAATATTTCAAAAAACGCACGATGGCGTTGTTTTTCGGTTAGTTTTTTTGAATCATCGATTAAATCAGAGGTAACGTTTGCTTTGAGAATAACCCCAGCTACAACTAAGGGACCAGCGAGCGGACCTCGACCGGCTTCATCGATGCCAAGTACGGTGAGCTTATCTTGCCAGGCTTTTTTCTCATATTCATAAAGCTTACTCATCCACAGATTCCCAACTAACTGGGCCAAATTGATGGTGAATAATATCGTGATAAATCCGATTCATAATCTCATCCTCGTTTTGTTGGCTCACAGTTTTTAATAGTTCGACTAAACCATTAAAATCCTCAAACTCGCCTTGATAACGCTCAAATAAAGCTTCTGGATAAAGTTTGAGTAGTTTTTCGATTCCGTAGCTTAATACCGTTTCCATATCAAAACCGGTGGTTTTGATGGAAGCACAAAGCGCTAAGTGAATGCCTTGTTGTAGGCTTTCAAACTTTGGCCACAATAAACCAGGACTATCGACTAGTTCCAAATCTTTATTAATGGCGATCTTGGTTAAGGACATGGTCACACCGGGACGATTTTGTACATCGACGACCTTGCGTCGAACTAAGCGATTGACGATGGTGCTCTTTCCTACATTAGGAACACCCATAATCATGGCCCGCACTTTGCGGGGGCGAATCCCGCGTTTGCGCTGTCGTAAAAATACCGGCTCCATCGCTTCTAATACTTTATCTTCAATCAGTTTTCGAACATTGTCCTTGTGATTATCAACTGCTACAACGATTTCATTATTAGCTTCCAAAGCTTTAATCCAAGCCTGGGTGATATGAGGTTGGGCTAAATCTTTCTTGGTTAAAACCAGTAGTCGTGGTTTATGAGGAATGAAATCACGAATTATTGGATTCAAGGAGGATCTAACCACCCGCGCATCCCGGCATTCGATAATCATATCGATACTAGGTAAACTTTCTTCAATTAAGCGAATCGCTTTGGTCATATGACCAGGAAACCATTGAACACTCATCGACCCACCACCCGAAACGACTCAAGCGGTAAAATGATATAAACAGACTTAGAGACAATCGCCGATTCTAAAAAAGGACCATAAAAACGAGAATCTCGTGAAAACGGACGATTATCCCCCATCAAAAAATACTGTTGATCCGCAAGTTGGACGGGACCAAAATCATTGGTAAAGAAAGTGTTACGAGACTCTATAAATAAATCTTTATGGGTACTATTTAAATGCGGTTCAGCTACCGGTTTTTGATTAATCAAGAGCGTATCGTTTTTAAACTCAATACTTTCATTCGGTAGTCCGATAACTCGTTTTACTAATAAATCCGGAGAATCCGGTTGTTTGACAATAACGATATCAAAACGTTGGAGCGCTTGATAATTTCTGGAAAAAACATTCGAAAACCCAACCTCGGCATCGACTAAGGTTGGATACATCGATTGACCTACAATTTTTACGGGTTTGACGATCCACTTCTGGATAATGAAAACCAAAACAAACGCAAAAATAACTGATTTAAGTAAATCCCAAAGGATGGAACGTTTTTTCATTGGCTAGCTCCTTCTTTTATTATTGTATCAAAAAACCGTCGAATAGACGGTTAAATGTTTTTTAGCGACGATCTTCTTTAAGTCTTGCGCGTCTACCAGAACGATTACGTAGGTAGAATAATTTTGCACGACGTACTTTACCAACCCGCACCACGGTGATATTCTCAACGATTGGTGAGTGAATTGGGAAGGTTCTTTCCACGCCAACGCCATAGCTTATTTTACGAACAACGATGTTCTTAGCAATACCACTACCATTAATAGCAATAATAACCCCTTCATAAGCTTGGATACGAGTTTTCTCGCCTTCACGAATACGGACATCGACGCGAACGGTTTGTCCTGGACGTAAGTCCGGTAAATCCGTACGTAATTGTGACTCGGTCACTTCATTTAACAAATTTAAGTTCATAACAAGTTCCTTTCTTCCTTTTGACTAGTTGATGTACTTTCTTACAGCGCAACTAAAGGCTCAAATAATATAGCATAGTTTTAGCTTGGTTTCAATTTTCTTCTTTTATTTCTTCTAGGAAGGCTAATTCTTCCTGGCTAAAATTGCGATTTTCTAATAAATCTGGTCGATTTTTTAAGGTTTTTCGTAGGCTTTCTTTTAAGCGATATTTACGAATATTTTCATGATGACCACTCATCAAGACTTCCGGTACTTTCTTACCTTCAAACTCTTGAGGTAAGGTGTACTGGGGATATTCTAATAAGCCCGATTCAAAGCTTTCCTCAAGGATAGAATCCGGAGAAATCACCCCATCCAGCAAGCGAATTACCGCATCGCTCACCACCATCGCCGCCAGCTCGCCACCAGTTAGGACATAGTCTCCGATGGATAGTTCCAAATCGACTTCATCCAGAACCCGCTCATCGATACCCTCATAATGTCCACAGAGTAAAATCAAATGGTCATAGGTTTTCAATTGATGGGCATAGCTTTGCGTAAACGGTTTTCCGGCTGGGCTTAAATAGATGGTATAGCTATTTTCCCCTTTTACCGATCGTAAGGCATCGATAATCGGTTGAGCGCTCATTACTAAACCGGCCCCACCACCGTAAGGTTTATCATCGACGCGATTGTGTTTATCTAAGGTGAAATCGCGAATATTAATTAGTTCGACTTGACAATATTTTTGTAAAATCGCTTTCTTAATGATTGAGGTATTGATAAAACCTTCAAACTGTTCGGGAAATAAAGTTAAAATACTAATCTTCATAAAATCCCTCAATTAACTCTACCTCAAGTCGCTTTTGTTCTAGATTTACTTCTTTAACAAAGGCTTTTACAAAAGGTAACAAGAAGCTACTTTTCTCTGTTTTAATACGTAATACAGTGGAGCTTGGTTGTTCAAAGACTTCAATCACTTCGCCAATATGCTGCTGGTGTTGATAAACCTCTAGATGCAGCAACTGATCGAAATAATATTCGTCCAAAGCCAAACTTGGCCGCTGCTCACGTAAAATCCAAAGTTCTTCTTTTAGTAAAGGTTTAATCGACTCAATATCCGAATGATCTTTAAACGAGATGATCACAAAATTCTTTTGAGTTCGATAGCTTTCAATTTCTAAAGGTTGATAGTCTTGGTTTCGATTGATATAGACGATTTGACCTTTTGAGAAACGTTCCTTAATAAAGTCGGTCTTAACAAAGACGCGAACTTCCCCTCTTAAACCAACGGGTTTAAGAATCGTACCGATCGAAACCCAAGGTTTAATAGGATTCAAATTGGATGTTGATGCGTTGATCATTTAAGCGACCCGCAATACCCATTACATTTCTCAAAGCTTGAGCCATAACGCCACGACGACCGATGAGACGACCAATATCGTTGGAATTAGCATAAACTACAAGAATGACTTCGTTTTCATTAATCGATTCACGTTCTTGAATCGATAGCGATTCTTTATCTTCAACCAAGGGTTCAATTAGGTCGTACAATGTTTTTTGTAGATCCATAATTTATTTAGCTCTCTTATTTTCAGTATGCTTTTGCATGAGTCCTTGACTGCTTAAAAGCGTGCGTACGGTTGCTGACGGTTGTGCTCCGTTTTCTAACCATTTAAGGGCTTTTTCTTCGTCAATTTTAAGTTCGACGGGATTGGTTAATGGATTATAATATCCAATAATTTCAATAAAACGACCATCTCTTGGTGAACGAGAATCCGCGGCTACAATACGATAGAACGGGCGTTTTTTAGCTCCCATACGTTTTAAACGTAATTTAACTGCCATAGTTTTTTCCTCAACTTTCCGGAATGATTATAACACAGTCAAATCCCCTGTCAAGTGTTTTTACTTGACGGATGAAATTCTTTAAAACTAGGTAAAATAAAAACGCACCTTAAGTGCGTTTAAATAGTTAACATTTACTCTAAGAAAACTAACGCATAAAGCGGGATAGCATCCGCATTTGATCTTTCATCTTCTCGTATTGATTGATCAAGCGATTGACATCGGTAGTAGTAACTCCGGCGCCTTTGGCGATTCTGGATTTACGCGAAGCTCTTAACAGATTTGGGTTGGCGCGTTCTTCCAGCGTCATCGAACGGATGATGGCTTTGGTTTTATTCATTTGTTTCTGGCTTTGTTCATCGGAAACATTGGCTTGAGATAAGATGTCTTTTCCACCCGGCAAAAGCTTTAATAAACCGGATAAAGGTCCCATTTTTCCGACTTGTTCTAATTGTAATAACATATCATCCAAGGTGAACTTACCCGAAAGCATGCGTTCGGCGGAACGTTCTGCGGCTTCGACATCCATCTTTTGTTGGGCTTGTTCTATTAAGGTTAGAATATCCCCCATACCCAAAATTCTGGAAGCGACTCGGTCAGGATGGAATAAGTCTAATTCATCCATTTTCTCACCGGTACCAACAAATTTAACCGGCACATTGGCAACGGTTCTAACCGATAAGATTCCCCCACCACGCGCATCACCATCGTATTTGGTAACCACCAAGCCGGTGAGATTTAATCGTTCTTTAAAGCCCATCGCCACGTTAACGATATCTTGTCCAACCATGGCATCGACGGTTAATAGAATTTCATCGGGACGACTGATTTTTTCTAAATCTTCGAGTTGTTGCATCAGCTCTTCATCGATATGTAGTCGACCGGCGGTATCAATTAAAATGGTATCAAACTGATGTTCACGACCAAAGCTTAATCCTGCCGTTACCACTTCTTGAGGACTGCCACTGGCTAGTGAAAAGACCTCTACATTTACTTGTTGACCGAGTATCTTTAATTGATCGACCGCCGCAAGACGTTGCATGTCGGCCGCAATCATTAATACTTTGCGTTCTTTTTGTGCTTCTAAGTATTTAGCTATCTTGGCAGCCGAGGTCGTTTTACCCGAACCTTGTAACCCAACCATCATTACTACGGCTGGTTTCGAAACTAAATTCAAGTCTTCTTGAGTTTCACCAAGAATGCGAATCAATTCTTCGTTAACAATCTTAACCACCATTTCCGATGGATTTAAAGCCGTTAGGACTTCTTGTCCTAACGCTTTACTTTCAATGGTATCGATAAATTTCGAAACGACATCGGGATGGACGTCCGCTTCAATCAGCGCAAAACGGACTTCGCGAATCATTTCGCGCATATTGCTTTCGGTTAGTTTTGATTGTCCGGCAATGGTTTTTAATGTTTTTGATAAGCGATCGCTTAAATTTTCAAAGGCCATATTTATCTCTCCTATTCAATCTTAATAAAATCTCGGACTATTACTGTCAATATATTCTACCACAAGGGTTTCAATGGCTTGATCTTCCGCCAAACTCAAATCGAGTCGAGCTTCATTGTTTAATACCAAATTAAGCTTTGGTCGAGTGGTTGGGGCTTTTGGTGTAAAAATCGTACAACAATCTTCAAAAGGAAGAATCGAGGTTTCATAGGTCCCCATTTGTTTACTTAAATCGATAATTTCATTTTTATCCAAACCGATAACCGGTCTTAGAATCGGAATTTCTACCGCTCGATTAATAACATCGATACTCTCTAGTGTCTGTGAGGCGACTTGACCTAAGGACTCACCCGAGATAAGTACTTTCGCCCCTTCTTTGAGAGCCAGTTTCTCTGCAATACGAACCATATAACGACGCATCATCGTAATCGCATAGGATTCATCGACGCCATCATAGATGGCGAGTTGAATCGGGGTAAAATTGACGATATTTAAACGGAAGGTTGGCTGATATTTGGTTAAAATACTACAGATATCCTTCACCTTATGCAAGGCGTTTTCCGAGGTATAGGGTGAGGCTTGAAAATGAAGACCTTCGATTAAAACCCCTCGTTTCATCATCATCATCGCCGCTACTGGGGAATCAATCCCTCCCGATAACAAGAGAATGCCTTTACCAGCTATACCGACCGGAAGCCCTTTAGCGCCTTCGATGGGATTGCCCATTACGTAAGCGATTTCTTCATCGATTTCGATTTTGATTCTTAATTCAGGCTTTTTGACATCGACTTTATAATCACTATTTCTCAAAATATGACCCGCCACTTCACGATTAATGGCATCGCTGGAAGTTCCAAAACGCTTATTGCGGCGTTTCGTTTCCATTTTAAAGGTTTGATGGGCTTGATCCTTCGCTATTTTTAAAGCCAATTCTTTAATCGCTTCCATATCCAGAGCGACCGGATAGCCAATGGAAAAACTAGAGATACCAAATACCGTTTCTAAACGTTTGGCGACCGTATCCACTAACGATACCGGTACTTCAACGTAGATGCGGTTATAGGTTGAGCGTACCTTAATTGATTCAAGGCCGCGCAGGTGTAAACGAATGTTTTCACGCAAGCGTTTGATGAATTCATTTCGGTTTTGACCTTTGGTACTTAATTCTCCATAAGCGACAATAATCGTGGCTGTTTTATCTAACATATTGATTAACTTCCTTCAATGCTTTAATTAAAACCTCTAATTCTGAGATTTGAGTTTGATGGGATAAAGAGAGTCGTATCACTCCCTGTTGGGCAGCCATACTAAGTCCCATGGCTTTTAAGACATGGGAGGGCTGATCGGATTTAGACGAACAGGTCGACCGAGATGCCACCAAGATATTATGAGAAAGTAAATGATTTTTAACAATCTCTGATCCTAATTTTAGATGTGAAATCGACAAGATATAAGGACTAGCCGTTTCATCACTATTGATCTGAAGATGCTTGATTTCGGCTAAATGTTGACGTAAATATTGATTAAGATAACTCACCATCTGATGATGCTTATCCAAATTAACTAAGGCTTGTTTAATCGTCGGATATAAACTGATAAACAGTGAGGTCGGCGTCGTTCCCCCACGCAAACCAAATTCCTGAGCCCCACCGCTGATCAGTGGAAGTAACTCAAGGTGATGGCGCTTATATAATAAGCCAACGCCTTTAAATCCAAAAATCTTATGCGCGGAAAAGCTGGCTAAATCGACTTCGGCTAAGGCTAAGGGATGTTTACCCAGCGCCTGTACCATATCACAGTGAAAGATAGCTTTACTTTTCGATCGAATCAGCTGGCTAGCTTCTTGAATTGGTTGTTGACTACCCACTTCATTATTTACTTGCATTAGCGAGACGAGAATGGTGTCTTTTCGTAAACATTGGGATAATTGATTTAAATCCAAAATACCATTTTTATCGACGTCTAGATAATCGACCTCAAAGCCAAAACTGGTTTCCAGTTGTTGAAAACTTTCTAAGACGGAAGGATGTTCTATTTTCGAGGTAATTAGATGCTTGCCTTTGTGCTGATGAGCCAAGGCAATACCTTTGATGGCTAGACTGTTGGCTTCCGATCCGGAAGCGGTAAAAATCAAATCTTTCGCATCCACAGAAAAAAGCTCAGCGATTGATTTTCGCGCATGTTCCAACTCAAATTTGAGTTTAACCCCTTGGGGATAAGTCGATGCGCTGTTGATAAAATGGTCTCGCTGATGGGAATAATAGGTATCTAAAATAAATGGATCTAAGGGTGTTGTTGAAGCATAATCTAAGTAAATCACTTAAGCACTCCTAGAATTATCCATAATCATTTGTTCGTATGGGGCGTTTGGTTGTAATTTTTCAATCGCAAAAATCGTTGATTTTAAAGCTAGCGTATATTCCCCGTTTCTAAATAAAACTTCCGCACGCGTCAGCTCAGAATCCAAATCGCTATAGGACGATCTAAAGCGGTTGGCATAAACCAGCGCATTCTCTACCATATCAACCGTTCCTACTAAGTTATTCACGTTGTTATAGAGTCGATAAATAAAGTCGATGGTATCCGAAACGGAGCTGTTTAGTAATTTAATATTTAACGGATCTAAGCCGAGAATGTTTTTAATCTGAACCAGCATTTGGTTCGCTCGGTACATATCGCCGGAATAATTGTTTGCGATATGTGGAAGATGACGCGAGTCAATTTTGACTTGGATTTCATTCATAATTAAATTGAGTTTTAATAATTGCTTGATCGCCCGTTGTTCATCGTGGCGGGCGTTGCTAACGAGCCTGTTGGCGATTTGAACTTCCGATTGCAGCTGAGAAACATTAGCTAAATAGTCGTTGAATTCGACTAAAAGGGCTGTAAATGGTAGTTTTTCGTTTTCTAGCTTGGCTTTTAAGGTATCGCGTTCTTGATTTAAAAGCTGGGCTTGTTGATCCATGGCTAGCATCTGTTCACCGAGTTGGTCAAAGCCAAAGCGGGTTTTCAGTTGTGGAATAGCTTCCAATAGATCTTTAATTTGAGTATTTAAGCCATCTTGCTGGGTAAACAAAGTAACCGATAAACCTTCCACCTGGTCAAAGGCCGAATCTTCTCGACTGATGCTCAGTTGAAGTTGTTCAAGCCGTTTCACCGATTGATTTAAACGATCGAGTACCCCTTCTAAATGAAGATGTTTCACCTTTTCTAAATCTTCGCTCAAACCATCTTCTATCAGCGAAATATTTTTATCGATATCTAAATGTTGTAGATAAACACCTTTTAGATGCGCTGCTTGTTGAGCATTCTCAACTTCAGCCACGAGATGTGGTACTAAGCCTTGAGCTAATTCGATTAATTTCGGTAATTGGTCGAGCTGGCTGGCTAGTTGCTCAAGATCATTTTCAATAGCTACTTTGACGTCTTGAGCTTTATCGAATTGAGAACCAAACATCCATTCTTCAAAGGTATTAAATTGTAATTCTAGTTCATGAATCGCTTGTTCGATGCTATTTTGAGCAAGGGTCAAGGTATTCATTTTCTTGGTGTATTCTTTTCTTACGTCACGAAACTTATTTTTTAATTCATGAATATTATCGCGTAGTCGCGTTTCTTCTTCTAAGAGACGATCGAGTGTGTTATCTAATAATTCTACTTTTTCGCTAGTAGCTTGATGTAAATCGTTAATCTCGACGATGGTTTGGCGCGAAGTCGATAATTTTCCGGTTAGTAATTGATCTTCCGCATCCCCTAAAAGATGGACTAAAGTATCAAAATTGGTTGTCACTTCAGCAAACATCGCTTGGGCTTGGTTTACTTCCTCTAAAACCTCGGTATTAACCTTGGTTAAACCGACCGCTTTGTTTAGTTTGTAGGTTAACGGCGTCGAGCGTAAGGTATTGATTTCAATTTCAATACTGTGAATTTTGTTAATTAAATATTTACGGTAAACTCGAAAAATAATATATATAAGCAATAAAATTGCGATAGCAATTAAACCAATTAAAACCCAAGGATTTTGGGCAAAGAATTCTTTAATAAATGCCATAGATAACACCTCCTTGATAGTATACCATAAGTATTAATAAAACTTATCGAAAATCCCATGGCTCAATTAAAGTTTCATGCGCGTTTAAGATTCTCTATTTTTAGTAATCTTAGCTTATAATGGTCAAATATTTTTGACATCGTATTTTCAATATGATAGTATTACCTAGCTAAACAACAAGCAGCACACAAAGCTGATAACCAGCGAGTTTGCCCCAAAGGAGTCCAATAGTCTAGCTGCGAAGACAAACGACGAAGGCAAACTCCACTATCGGTAACTTGTGTCCATTTGTTGATAGCCGTTAACAACAAAGGAGAAATTATTATGGCACGTCTAAAAGGACCTACCTGGAAAGTTGCTCGTCGTCTATCCTTCTCAATTTTAGAAACTGGAGAAGAATTAAAACGTCGTCCCTATGCCCCTGGCCAACACGGTCAAAGTCGTAGAAGAAAACTTTCTGACTATGGTACACAATTACGCGAAAAACAACGCGTCCGTCATTTATATCAATTAAATGAACGTCAATTCTTCAACACCTATAACAGAGCCATCAAAATGGATGGCGTTGCAGGTCATAACTTACTAAACTTATTAGAGTCTCGCTTAGACAATATCGTCTATCGCATGAACTTGGCTAGAACCCGTCGTGGCGCCCGTCAATTGGTCTCTCACGGTCACATCCTAGTCGATGGTAAGAAAGTGGATATTCCTTCTTATACTTTAAAACCAGGACAAACAGTTGAAGTAAAAGAATCAAGTCGTAAAATGGCTAGTATTACGGAAGCATTAGAAGCTAGCGTTTCCACCCTTGATTTTGTCTCTTTCGATAAAGAAACGAAAAAAGGAAAATACCTCCGTTTACCAGAACGTAGCGAACTTAACCAAGAGCTAAACGAAGCCTTAGTTATCGAGTTCTATTCGAGATAATCGATTCAAAAGCTTGCAGCAACCACACCTTCGGGTGTGGTTTTTTTATTGTAATAAGGGGGCTTATTCGCTAGAATAAAGCCAAGGAGTTATCTAATTATGAATATGACCATCATCGATCAGCTTAAATCAACGCTTAATCAGTATATTATTGGTAAAGAAACGGCTATTGAACTTTTATTAATAGCTTTGTTAGCTAAAGGCCATGTTCTCATTGAAGATGTGCCGGGCATTGGCAAGACAACTATGGTCAATGCTTTAGCGAAATCCTTAGATTTGAGTTTTAATCGCATCCAATTCACCCCCGATTTGATGCCTTCTGATATCACTGGTTTTAATTTATATAATCCCAAACTGAGTGACTTTGTCTTTCAGCCAGGAGCAATCATGGCTCAATTAGTCTTAGCCGATGAAATCAATCGTTCCTCACCGAAAACACAATCCGCACTTCTAGAAGCCATGCAAGAATATCAAGTCACCGTCGATCAAGTGACTTACGATATTCCCCAGCCTTTTATGGTATTAGCCACTCAAAATCCCATCGAGTACGTAGGAACTTATCCGTTACCAGAAGCTCAATTGGATCGTTTTATGCTGAAAATTACGTTGGGTTATCCCAATCATCAAGAAGAACTTCAAATTCTAGAAACCTATGGGGACGCCCAGCCTTTGGATTATTTATCGGCGATTGCCACTCGTGATCAAATCTTAGCCTTACAAGAGAAAGCCCAAACCATCTATATTAGCGATAGTTTGAAAGCGTATTTGATTGAAATCATTCAGGCGACCCGTAATCATCCTCAATTAAAGCTTGGTGCTAGTCCTCGAGCTTCACTGATGTTATTAAAAGCGGCTAAGGCACGCGCTTTAATTTACAATCGTGACTATGTATTGCCCGAAGATATCCAAGCACTGGTTAAGCCAGTATTAAATCATCGCGTCCAAATTA
Organism: Bacillota bacterium; assembly: GCA_023388535.1. Classification (GTDB taxonomy): domain Bacteria; phylum Bacillota_I; class Bacilli_A; order Erysipelotrichales; family Erysipelotrichaceae; genus JBNRMW01. Next base: position 113,337 of record JAEWFZ010000014.1, read on the forward strand.
GCGCCAGCGCCAAATTGGAAGATCAAAATATTGAGTTGCTGTTAGACGAAATTATCAACCAAATTAAAAGTCCAAGACAATGATTCGTTTTAAGTTTGTTATCTGGGTTATCGTTACGATAGCCGCCATTCTTAGCGCTTCTACGCAACCGCGTAGTTTTGTACATTATGTTATTAACTTACTTTTGTTGATGCCCTTTTTTGCTCTAGGTCATCTTTTTTATAGTCTCAAGCACTTAAAAGTACAATTACTTAGTCAGCAGAAAACACTTTTGCGTAATGAAATCGGTAATTGGCAACTAATTGTTACCAATTCGTCTAGTATAAATACTATACGATTGATACATTTGCGAGAAAGTTATATCCTAAGTCCTAATACTAGCTTTGAACTAAACTACCCAACACCCGCTCAACATGTCGGTTATCTATATCCTAATATTGATACAAAGTTGAAGATTGTTGATTTGTTTGGTTTATTTAGCAAGCGAATCGCTTTACCAAAAGCAAGCGTAGCTTATGTCTTACCGTTTACCCATTCCAAACATAACACTTCTTTTGATGGTAATTTAGAGGAATATAAAAAACAACAAATAAGTCGTCCCTTTAGCTTAGAGGAAGAAGAGTTAGATAGCATCTTTCCTTTGGATCCTAGTTTTCCTTTGCGTCGTATACATTGGAAACTCTCGGCTCGACTTCAAGAATGGATGGTAAAACGATATTATCAAACCACCAATACGATACTAACCATCTTCTTAGAACTTGATTATTTTGAACGGCTCGATTATCGCGATCAGTACTTAGACTTTATCGCTAATCTGTTAACGACCACTATCAAACAAGAAATAACAACCTATCTAATCGCTCAAAATAAAAAGATATTGATCGACAATTTAGAAGACAGTTTGTTGTTTTTAGCCAAATTAGAACAAGAAAGTAACCATTCACTGGACAGGATGTTAAAAGAACATATTAATCATCGTCAACTCAATTTAATTGTTTTAAGTCATGCTAATATGAGCAATTATCAAACCCTTTTAGACTATGAAAAATACTTCGAACAAACACAAATCATTCAATTTCTTAAGCCAACATCGACTTTAGAAATCCCTTCCGTCTTAGCACAAATAGCAATTATTTCTTTGGAGTATGAAGATGAAGCAAATTAAAACAAACTATCTCATTAATAGTCTTTTTTATGGATTAATTGCGATTGTGTTTTCACTGATTTTAGATCAGTGGCTGTTTACCTTTCTTAATATTTCTCAACCATTTTTAAACATCAGCATAGATTTAAAAATAATTTTAACGGTGATTTTGATTTTAATCTTTTATGATTATCGACTTAGTGCTTTACTTTTGGCTCTAGGTATTGTGATTTCTCTTTTGTTTTGGATGGTTTCCTTAAATACCTTGATCGATTGGTTTCAGTTAATTCAATCGTTTATCTTAGAATTTCGATATAGTAGTTACTGGATCCTTTACGAAACCGGATTGATTCAAAACATGCCGTCTTTGACGCCATATTTTATTGGACTATTTAGCTTAGTTCTAAGTTGGCTCTTGGTCTTTGTTTTTGCTAATGGTTTTCTTTCATTGTTGATCTTGGTGGCCCCTCTTTTCTTTATTCCTAATATTGTTGAATTGAGTGATTGGCGTTGGTATTTATTTTTAGGCTTGGGACTTAGTTTATTAATTCATTTTAAAGCCTATAGTGGATCGCTGCGCAAAGCTAAAACTAATTTCCTTATGTTGCTGGTTTTCGCTTTAAGTATAACCTCTATGACCCTAGGACTTAGTCAAATTTTGGATGAAAACTTTTTCTTTAACCAGAGCTTATATGAGTATTTTAGTGATGAAAGTATTATAAACCGTTCCTTTATTGATCCCTTTAGCTTGCATCATGCTGGCTACTATGGGGCCGATCGCATCATCGGTGGTAGTGTCTCGATTTCTGAAACTTCAGTGATGACTATCGGCGTCGACAACAATAAAGGTTCGTTTTATTTGCGGGGACCAGTTTATGGTCAATTTAGAAATAATCGCTGGGAATATAGCAGTCAAGCGGAGCTGCTTCCGTTTTATAATTTACGGCGAGATGCTTCCAATTTAGATCCGTTTTTATCGGGTGCCCAAGCCCAAGCGTTTAATTATAACGTACTGGATTCTATGAAGAGTGAAGAGATATTGATGATTCCCCATATCTATAGCATGAAGATGCTCTTTCATCCAGGAATCCCCTTTAATATCAGTAGTAATATAAACGATGAGAAAAAATTCTATTTCAACGCCGCTGGTGAAGTTTTTAGTAAAGAATCCATTACCGAATCGATTACCATCAATGGACAATTCTCAAAAACCCGTGAAATCTTAGAAACGATTAATAGCAACCAAATCAGCTATTTTCCAAGACCGAATCAAACGACCTACAAACCATTATTAGATAAATACGACCCTCAACTTTCCTTCTGGGTCTATCAAAGCCAAGATGATTTAGCAATGCGAATCATGAACATCATCGATCATTTTAAATCCAACTATGAGTATTCTTTAACGGTCCAGTCCATTCCTAGAGGGAAAGACTTCATTGAAACCTTTTTAGCCGAACAAAAAGGCTATTGCGTCTATTATGGTTCCTTATTAACCTTGTTGTTACAAGATATGGGCGTAAAAGCGCGCTATGTCGAAGGCTATGTAGTCCCTAGTACTTCCTTTAGCCTTGATCAAAATACGAATATATCTTTGCGCCGTTTGTCCCACGCTAGCGCTCATGCGTGGACGGAGATTTTTGTCGAACCTTATGGCTGGATTATCTTAGATGCTACCCCAAGCTCGCATTTATCCTATTTAGAAAGCTATCGTTCACCGCATATCCCAAGCGATACACCAAGCGATGAAGATCCAACAACCCCATTGCCACCAAACGAAACGGAAATTGAAGCCCCTACTCAACCGATAGAAACTAAGCCAGATACCAGCGTTCCTATCGAAACAACTCCGCCAACAACTTCGGAAACGCTCAGTAATCATCTGCGGCAAATCCTTTGGTTTACTTTGCTATTAGTATTATCTTTGGGATTTGTCGAGCGTTTTCTGTCCTATAAGCGGCGCCTGGATACCGATTATCTGCTCGCTCAAAACAAATATTTAGCAACTGATTTAGTGAAAAAAATCTGGTTAGATATGTTGAGGATTACCAATAATCATCGAGACCTTTCTCAACCAAGCTTAACCGTCAATCAAATCTTTGATATTATGATAGAGCAATACGCTATTTCCGATCGAAATATGGTGCAAAAGGCGCGCAATACCCTTTTGCAAGTCCTCTTTAATCGGCCAGAGCAGAGCGATCTCGAATTAGAAGACTTTCTCACCTTCTATCGCTATCTCCAAAGACGCTCCCAACGCAACACCCATCCTATCTTACATTTCATCCGTAGATTTATCTTCGGACCTCATTTTTAAAAGGAGTTATTATGAAATCCATCCTTGTTTTACATAGCTTTGCGGCGCATGGTCATATGGCGGCCAATATCGTCTTACCGATTCTAAAAGCCGGTAAGCTGGATCCCACCTACCTGCCGACAACGCTATTATCTACCCATACCGCCTATCCTAACCCCACCATTCACTCCCAAGACGATTTTGTCAAGTCAGCTTTAGAGCATTTTGAGACGCTGGATATTGGCTTTGATAGCATCCTTTGTGGGTATTGTTATAGTGTCGATTTAATTAGGCTTTTAACCGCTTATTTAAAAACGCAAAACCAAGTTCTAAAAGTGGTCGATCCAGTTATGGGTGATCATGGAAAATTATATTCTAATTTAAGTCAAGACCATGTCCTTGCCTTTCGAGAGTTAATCAAAGAAGCGGATGTCATCACTCCGAATTTGACCGAATCTTTATTACTAGCGGATATCCCCTATCCAGAAACACAACCGCTTACGGATGAAATCATCATTGAACTAATCAACAAGCTTAGCGATTTGACCGAAGCTTGGATTGTTATAAAAGGTTTAGCGGAAAGTGATACGACCCTTTCAAATCTGATTATCAAAAACCGCAAAATTGTAAATAAATTTGTCCATCCTTTCCGTCCCCATTCGTTTTTTGGTTCTGGGGATTTGTTTGTATCTTTAATTACTTTACAACTACTTCATGGCATAGAACTGGGAGTTGCAGTTGAAAATAGCGGTAATCTTGTCATTAAAGCTTTAGACGATAGCTTAAACGATGCAAATAACCAATTAAAAGGTATTGAAATTTATCATATACTCGCTGAGGTCTATCAGTTAGTTCAAAAAAAATAACAACGTAATCGTTGCTATTTTCTTTTTTGTTTTGCTTTTTCTCTTTCTTTTTCTGTTTTTACGCCCATCGAGCTCATGACTTGTCGAATCTGAGCTTCAGAGGGCTTACGACCCATCTGCATGAACATGGCTCGAATCATTTTTTCATTAATCGGTGGATTTTCTTCGACCTGCTTAATGAAGAAACGACGGGTAAAATAGAAAGTTACCGCTGCAGCCACGACTGCACCTAGTAAAAAATATAATAATTGTTGCATACTGTCACCGCCTTTGTTACATTTCTTATTGTAACAAAATATCTACTAAAGATTCAAGCTAACCGCGATTTCTGCTAAAATATACTTATGCATTATATTTATATACTCCGTTGTAACGATGAAACCTTGTATACCGGTTATACCATCGATCTAAAGCAACGTTTAAAAGCCCACAATCAAAAATTAGGTGCTCGCTACACGCGCGCACGCCTACCGGTCGAGCTGGTTTATCATGAAGTTTTTGATAACAAATCGGAGGCTTTAAAGCGCGAATATCAGATAAAACAACTGAGTCGACAAGAAAAATTAATACTTATTCAAAAAAAAGATGATTAACATCTTTTTACTCTAAAAGCTAACGAAAACCAAAAGGGCTGATATTATTCCCTGTATGTACAGGTGGGTTTCCTGCCACCAGTTTGGGATTCCCATTCGAAATGGGCGTTCACGCTACCTTAGGCTTACCAGAATCCCTTATATCAAGATTGTGGAAATATATGTTTCTCCCTTTTGGTAAATTAATTATAGCATAAACTTCCTGTGATATAATACCGTTAACAATCAAGGAGCAGTACCATCTATGGATCCAATTCGAAAAAGAGAGCTTATATTACGTAAATTTAACAACGATATCGCCCATCGCGAAGACCTTAATCAAGGGCCACTTAGCGATCTTCAAATCGAAGATATCGCCCGCTTAAACCCATTAAAATTAGAAGATTTAAAAGCCGTTAAAAACTTAAGAACAAACGTCATTGAAAGCTATGGCATCATGATTTTAGAAGTCTTAGCTTCCATCCAACAGGATGTTGATTTGTATTCTGAAGCCTCGATCGCCAATACCCTATCGGAGCTACAAAAGAAATTAATCAACCTCTCAAAACGCAACCGTTTGTTGTATTTAGCGCGTGCGAATACCGCTTCCGCTATCGATTTATTTAAAGAGGACGAAAGTTCGCTTTTTGATTTATTATTCGATAATAAATCGATTCAACTAATTAAGCTGGACGAAAATTCCAGTCTCCAAGATAAAGCTAAATTCAGTCAAATTCAAAAACTGGTAGCTAACCTGCGTAAACAACAACGAGAGACTGGTCAAAACGATTTATATATTGGCTATCCATTTACCATGGGACAATTTGTACTTGATCCTTTTACGATCCGTGCGCCTTTGGCTTTGTTTGGGGTAGAAGCTAAAATCACCAACAACAGCATCACCCTTAGCCGTAATGAAAACAGCGAAATCCTATTAAACACTAACTTACTGGTAGCTACTCAAAAATTTACCAATAACTATAAAGATTTAATTGATCCGGAAATTGAAGAAGCCAATAGAGAAAGCTTTATAGACGATTTATTAGCTATCTATGCTCAGGAAGGTCTTATCATCGAACGTAAACGACCGGAAGCTTTGATTAAGTTTCAATCCTATTTAGCCGAAGAATTTCCAGAGCAAGTGGCGGGTAGCTTTAATTTAGAGCCGGTTATGGTCTTGGGTAATTTCCCTAACTATGCGACCGCTTTACAACGCGATTTTAGTAAAATCATTCAATTGGATGTTTACCCACAACATGTCTTAGATTTATTATCTTCCGTCGGTCAATCCGGATATGAAGAAGCCATAAGCGATGAAGTGGTGGAACCTAATATCCGTTATCAAGAGGCCGATGTGGTCAATATTTCTCAACTCAACGCGTCTCAGGAAAAAGCCTTGATGATGGTTAAAAAGGGACAAAACCTTGTCATTGAGGGGCCGCCGGGGACAGGAAAATCACAGACGATTACCAATATCATCGCCTCGGCCTTAGATCAAAAGAAAAATGTTTTAATGGTTTCTGAGAAAAAAGCGGCGATCGATGTGGTTTATTCAAGACTTGGTAATCTCAATCGCTACGCGCTCATTCTCGATAATATGAACGATAAAGTACGTTTCTACGACCAATTACAACACTTATTTAGTAATAGCGAAGTGGCCGAAAACGTAGACAATGAGTTTCGTATCAATCAAACGATTCAAGCTCAATACGATCAACTTGAAAATTTAGCCAATTTATTAGTCCAAAATATCGATGGTACTACCCTGCTTGATTTATACCGATGGGTAAAGCCGCTAGAATATGAAACGCCTCAAGGCTTTGAAACTTATGATTTCTATAAGAAACATGTTGATACCCACTACTTGGCTCAACCTTTAGGACAATTACAACAAGAAGTTGAAAAGATTTTAGGTCTTGAAGATCGCAAGACCCAAAATAGTTTATTAAAGCTACGTCAAGAAAACTCCTTTTTAAAACATCTAAAACATAATCTTACCAGCTATGATGTGCGTTTATACCATCAAGAGCTAATTCGTCTACGCGATCAATACCAAGCCTATCAAAGCAAATCCATGCTAGCGCGGGTCTTTTCAAAAAATCCAGCCAAAGCCGATGCTGAAGCGTTAATGAACAAGCTCTTTGATAAAGCGGTGGATGCGGATGATGTCATCAGCCTGTCCCATGTTTTAGAAGTGGTATTGGATAAATATACTGCTTGGATCTCGATGACGAATGATAACCCCGAACAACAAATTCAAATCAGTCAGCAAATTGAGGTCATTGCTAAACATTTTAACGTTGATTTTGGAGAAGCGGCAAAACGTTTTATTAACTTCCTTGGCTTTGAGAAGATTAATAGTTTTGAACACCAGCATCGACAATTGATCACTACGATTAATAATTTCAATCAAATCGTCGCCTCGATCAAAACCAGTGGTCGAGAAAAAGAAGCCGTCGTTCAAAAACGCTTAGCCCAACAGTTGATTGCTTCGATCGATACCATGAATCAATCGCGACGCACCAAAGAAATTCAAAGAATTATCGAGCGGAAACGGAAATGGCCGATTAGTAAATTTATCGATCGTTTCTATGTTGAATTGTTTTCTGGCATTAAAGTCTGGTTATGTACTCCAGAAGTCGTTTCCGATATCTTTCCTTTAAAGCAAGATCTCTTTGATGTCTTAATTTATGACGAAGCTTCACAGATTTATGTGGAGAAAGCCATCGGCTCGTTAATGCGTTCTAAACAAGTGGTAGTCGCTGGAGATTCCCAGCAATTACGCCCTTCTTCCTTGGGCTTTGGCCGCTTCGATTATGCGGATGAAGCAATCGATGATTTCATTGAAACCACCGCCGCCTTGGATGAAGAGAGTTTACTTGATTTAGCGCGTTTTAAATTTGATTCTACGATTCTAAATTATCACTATCGCTCTCAGTTTGAAGAACTGATTGCTTTTTCCAACGTCGCCTTTTATCGAGATCAGTTAATTATTGCTCCTAATAAAGTGGCGCCTAGTAGCCCGGCCATTGAAGTAATTAAGATTGAAGATGGGCTTTGGGAGCAGCGCAGAAATCAAGCCGAAGCGAAACGCGTGGTCGAGTTGGTTGATCAACTATTAAAGACAAGAAGCAACCAAGAAACGATTGGTATTATTACCTTCAACGTCACCCAACAAAACTTGATTAACGATTTATTAAATCAGCACGCTCAAGAGGATAAGGAATTCTCTAGTATTTACCTCAAAGAAATCAATCGCATCGAAGATGGCGAAGATAAATCCCTGTTTGTTAAGAATATCGAAAACGTACAAGGCGATGAGCGCGATATTATTATCTTTTCAATAACCTATGCTCAAAACAAAGACGGTAAGGTAAGTACTAATTTTGGCTGGCTCAATCAACAAGGTGGTCAAAACCGGCTTAACGTGGCAATTACCCGCTCAAAACGAAAAATCTATATCGTTACCTCAATCATGCCTTTTGAGCTTCAGGTCGATCAAGCGGCTAATCTGGGGCCTAAGATTTTTAGAGATTACTTAGCGTACGCGTTTGCTATTTCCAATCAAGATTACGAGACGGTACGTACCCTCTTTAAGAAATATGGTCAAGTCGAAAAAACCGTCTTACCCGCTACCGACGATGCCAAGATCAAAAAACTCTTTGAACGCCTAGTGGAAGATGGTTATCAAGTTCATGAGAATCTCGGTTTAGGTCAGTTTCGGATTGCGGCGGCCATCGCCAAAGACAATCAGTATCTTTTGGCTTTAGAATTTGATCGTGAGCTTTATCGTCAACCGGATGCGCGGGTCCGCGATGTTCATCAAGGGACGTATTTAACGGTCAGAGGCTGGCCGATTAAACGGATTTTCTCTCGCGATTTGTATCAAGATTTTGAAAAAACGTATCGCTCCATCTTAGAACTATTACATGCAAAAAGAATCAATTAAGATTCTTTTTTTATGGACTATTAACTAACTTTAGTATCTTTGTAACTTAGAGCTAACGTAGCTAACAGGATTCCAACCACGATATAGCCAAGAATGGCTAGAAAAATACCCGAAGATAAAGGTAGCATTGCCATTTTTCCTTCAATAGTTAACTCTGGACTAGGGATGTAATAAAGCTGCATCGTTAAGAGGTGGGAAAATGGTTTAGCCAACCAATCGACAGAATGAGATAAGAGTTCAAAAATCCGTGCAATTAACCCCATACTCAAAAATGGATACAAGATACCACCAGCGTTAGCGCTTTGAAAGAAGGCACTGAGAATCGATGCCAACAAACCAAAACCAATTATAGTAGGAATTCTATGAATGGCCTCTATAACTAAGATTTGTACCCAACGATCCGCTAAATTTGGCCCATTACCAACTAAAAGAAACCAAATTAGATAGTAATAAAGCGCCATCACTAAATAGATTGTCCCTACCATAATGATAAAAACAAATAGTTTAGCTATTAAGTACTTTAATTTTGAAAGTCCTGTAGAAAAGACCAGCGTCTGGGTTCGATAGGTATAATCATCGCCATAAACCGCATAATAAATCTGGGTACCAAAGATGGTAACTGAAAAGGTAATCACTTCAAAGCCATAATAAGCTAAGCTGTCTGCTGTTCTCTCACTTAGCGAGAAAAAAAGACTCAGGGTAAAAATCACCAACAAACTGATATAAAAGATATAATTCGATTTCTTCTTATAAATCCGAGTTAATTCACTTCCGATATAATTAAGCATGTTGAGCCCCTCCAATTAAATTAAAATAATATTCTTCTAAGGTAGTTTCCTCTAAGACCAGTTTGTATAGTTTTTGTTGATTGATAAAGATCGTATTAGCGATCTCATCGATTCCAGAATTTTCAAATTCAGGAATTATCACTTCGTCTACATCGTTGACATAAACGTTTGGATAGTTGGCTTTGAGTAAGTTTACTGTTTTATTAGCATCATCGGTTTTGATGATTAATGCTTTTTGCCGTTGATCATGAAGTTCTTTGCTCGACATTTCTTCCAAAAGAACACCCTGATCGATAAAACCAAAGCGCGTGGCCATTAAGGCCAATTCCGATAAAATATGGGACGAGACGACAAAGGTTTGATTGTTTTCTCTATTAAGTTTTAGAATCAAATTTCTAAAATCAGCAATCCCACTCGGATCTAGACCATTGATTGGTTCATCCAAAATGATAAGATCAGGATTTCCAACTAAGGCATTGGCTAAAGCCAGTCGTTGCTTCATGCCCATAGAATAAGCTTTAAATGGTTTTTTAACGCCCCCTAAACCTACGAGATTAAGTACCCGATCAATTTCTGAATTATCACGAATTCCTTTTAAATTAGCAGAATACTTGAGGTTATCTCTCGCGTTAAGATAACCAAAGAAGGTTGGTTCAATCATAAAGCCAATCTGCTTGCGTTGTTTATTAAGGGTTGTGGAAGTTTCGCTTTGGTTGAGTTCAATATTGCCGGAAGTCGGATTAGCTAAGCCCATCAATAGTTTTAGCAACGTAGTTTTTCCGGCGCCATTTTTGCCAATGAGGCCAAAAATTTCGCCTTGCTTTAACTGGAAATCGACTTGATTTACGGCTGCGTATTGTTTGTATTTCTTGGTTAGTTGATTGGTTTTAATTAAAACTGACATATACTCCTCCGCTCTATGTACTATACCCATAATACGTACCCAGAGGTATAAGTCAATATTAAATACTAAAGATTAATTAAATCTTAAGAATTGCTAAAAAAAAGCTCTTAATCGAGGGATTAGAGCTTTTCTTGTTTTCGTTTGATTAGTGTTTCAGCTAACCGTTTGTAGCCGATGATATTGGCGGCTTGTAAAAAATTATGATTCAATCGGTAATAGACGATAGCTTGAAGCAGTTGATTATAAATATTCTTCATATCCGTTTCTAGCTTTTCCATGGTACTTTCAAACGTCCATTCTTGCTGATTTTGATTTTGTATCATTTCGTAGCTGGAAACAATCACACCCCCAGCATTAGCGGCTTTGGAAGGTAAATGGGTAATTTCGTGCTCATGTAAATAATCGATGGCTTTACGAGTACAGGCTTTATTACTACCTTCAATAATCGCAACAACCCGTGGATCGAGCTGTTTTAAATCGTCTTCATCGATTTCATTTTGGGTTGCGCAAGGCAAAATCAAATCGGCCGGTTTTGTAAATAATTCTTTATAGCTAGCGAGATTTTGATGCGACCCTTGATACTCGCTAAGCCGCTGTTTCGGATTGGCCTTATAAGCAATCGCCGCCTCAACATCAATACCTTGCGGATGATAGATAGCTCCCGATGAATCAGAAAGCGATAGGACAATCGCCCCATACTCTAGCGCCTTCTTTGCGGCGTTTAAAGCGACATTACCCGATCCGGTAATAATTACGCGTTTTTTATTTAAGTCGCTATGTTCGGCCTGTAAATGGGCCTGTGTGAAGTATATCAAGCCATAGCCAGTCGCTTCTGCGCGACCGATCGCACCCTGGTCTTCTAAGGCCTTGCCGGTGAAACTGCGGTAAGCATCGTCTTGATACTTTTTCAGCTGATCCACCATGATTGAAATCTCTTTAGCCGATACGCCAATATCCCCTGCCGGAACATCCTGAGTAACGCCAAAATAAGGATGCATATGATCGATGAAAGCGCGACAATACGATTCTATTTCCGTTTCGCTATACTTGCTTGGATCAAAGTCACTCCCCCCTTTGGCACCGCCTAAATCGAGCTGGGCCAAGGAGTTTTTCATGCTTTGTTCAAAAGCTAGAATCTTAAAGAGCGTGATATCGGCATCTTTGCGAAAGCGTAAGCCCCCCTCAAAAGGACCAAGGATATTAGAATGACCTACCCGATAGGCATGATTAATCAACACTTCTCCTTGATCGTTTTGCCAAGGAATTAAAACTTCAATTAACCGTTGAGGTTGAGTAATACAGTGAACAATCCAATCTTCAAATAATTCTGGTTGAACTTTCTTAAGCGGTTCAATCGATTTAAGAAATTCCCCTACCGTTTCAAGATATAGCATATTTAGTCCTTTTTAATTTTAAGATGTAACTCATCCAGTTGATCTTCGGTAACTGGGGTTGGTGCCATAGTCAATGGATCGCGTGCCGAAGCATTTTTCGGAAAGGCAATGACATCACGAATTGAAGCCCCACCAGTTAAAATCATCGCTAAACGATCGAGCCCAAAAGCGATACCACCATGGGGTGGTGTGCCATAGTCAAAAGCATCGATAAAGAAACCAAAACGTTTCTTAATTTGCTCTGGGGTAAAGCCAATGACTTCAAAAAGTTTAGCCTGCATGGCGCCATCGTAAATCCGCATTGAACCTCCAGCCACTTCAAAACCGTTGAGGACTAAATCGTAAGCAATCGCTTTGATGGCTAATGGATTTTCATCCAATTCCTCCAAGCTATTTATTCGTGGTCGAGTAAACGGGTGGTGGCGAGCCACTAGACGATCATCGGCTTCTTCAAACATTGGAAATTCCGTGACCCAAGCAAAGTTAAAGCTAGTTTCTTTGACTAAGTCTAATTTATCTCTAAAGAATAAACGTAACGCGCCTAAGGCATTACAAGCGATTTCCCATTCGCTAGCGACGATACAGACTAAGTCATCTTCCTTTAAAGCTAAGGTCTCAATTAAGGCTTGAATTTCCGTCTCGCTAAAGAATTTGACGGCCGAGCCTTCTAAGCTTTGGTTTTGATATTTTAACGTAACTAAACCTTTAGCTCCATATTTTTTAACTAAATCGGTATAGCCATCGATTTCTCTGCGGGTACTATCGGCTTGGTTAGGTACCACCAAGGCCTTGATAGCACTTTTCTCATCCATAGCATTTTTAAAGACCATGAATTCTGAATCTTTGAAAATCGTTTTAACATCTTGTAAATACAGTTCAAAGCGAGTATCTGGTTTATCGCTGCCGTATTGGTTTAAAGCTAAATCAAAGGGAATCCGTTGGAACGGAACCTTTAACTCTAAATCGAGTACTTCTTTAAACACCTTGACCATCATTTGCTCAATCAAGCTTTGAAATTCTTCTTCATCTAAAAATGAAACCTCAATATCGACTTGGGTAAAATCAAGTTGACGATCAGCCCGTAAGTCTTCATCTCTAAAGCAACGCGCCACTTGATAATAGCGCTCAAAGCCAGCGATCATTAATAGTTGTTTAAATATCTGTGGCGATTGGGCTAAAGCATAAAACTCACCCGGATGGACCCTTGATGGCACCAAATATTCCCGCGATCCTTCGGGGGTTGATTTGGTTAGCATCGGTGTCTCAACATCGATAAATTCATGATCATCTAAGAAGTCACGCATCGCTTTGACGATTTTATGACGCTTGATCAAACGCTGTTGCATGATCGGGCGACGTAAATCGAGATAGCGATATTTCATTCTCGTTTCTTCTAAAGCGTCGGTTTCATCTTGAATTAATAACGGTGGTTGTTTGGCGTGATTGATAACGTCAAAGCTTTTTACTTCGACTTCAATTTCTCCGGTAGCCAGTTTGGGATTGGCTTGTTGACGTAAGACGACCTTTCCAACGACTTCGATCAAGTCTTCGTTTTTTAGTTTAGAGACTTCTGGTAGTTTTTCCTCGTTGACGACCAATTGGGTAAGACCATAGCGATCGCGCAAGTCGATGAAAACAATGGAACCGAAGTTACGGCGTTTAGCAATCCAGCCTACTAAGGTGACTTCTTGGTTAATATCTTCTTTTCTAAGTTGGTTGTTGTTATGGGTGCGTTTCATACTTTATTCCTTTTCTATATAATGTTTAACTTCATCTAAAGCGATGGTTTCTTGAGTTTGAGTTTTGGTATCTTTGATTTGAATTTGTTTATTTTCTAATTCTTCTTCACCGAGAATTAAGAGATAGCGTGCTTGTAGACGATCGGAACTCTTAAACTGCGCTTTCAGCGAGCGCTGACCGTAGTTCATTTCACAGCGATAGCCTTCCTTACGGAGCGTTTCTATAAGTTCAAGCATCTCGATTTGGGTATTACCCAAAGTGATGCCATAGAAGTCCAAAGGCTCAACTTGATAGCGATCGCCTAAGATAATCATGAAACGTTCAAGACCCATGCCAAAGCCGATGGAAGAAATCTCAGGGCCTCCCAAATCGGCGACTAGATTGTCGTAACGACCACCTGCCAATAGCGTGTTTTGAGCACCGAGATGTTCGCTATGGTCCTTGATTTCAAATACCGTATGGGTGTAGTAGTCCAAACCTCGAACCAGTTGGTCATCGACTTGATATTTAATATTAAGTCGATCCAGACCCGCTTTAACTTGATTAAAGTAGGCTTGACTTTCCTCGTTTAAGTAATCTTTTAACTTCGGCGCGGCTTGGACGATCGGGCTATCACCATCGATTTTACAATCGAGAATCCGCAATGGATTTTGTTGATAGCGACGTTGACAATCGTTACATAGCTGAGGTAAATGTGGTTTAAAGTATTCGGTTAAGGCTTGACGATGGCTCGCTCTAGAGCTATCGTCCCCTAAGGTATTTAAATGAACCAGCAAATGATCTAGACCAAAGGGCTTAATAAAGTTTACCGCCAGCGCGATTAATCCGGTATCGACCACGGGGTCTTTTAAACCGAGCCATTCCACCCCAAATTGATGATGGATGCGCAGTCTTCCTTTTTGAGGTCGTTCGTAACGAAACACCGGACAGACATAATAGTATTTTTGTAAAGGCTCCGGATCGCTATAGAGCTTATGTTGAACATAAGCGCGAATCAATCCAGCGGTGCCTTCGGGTTGTAAGGTTAGCGAACGGCCGCCTTGGTCTTCGAAGGTATACATTTCTTTATTGACGACATCGCTGGAATCATTTTCTCGAGCAAATACTTCAGTATGTTCAAATTCTGGCGTTTGTAGCTTTGAGATATGATAGCGATGCATAAACAATTCGACCTGTTTTAAGATAGCTTGTAAGGTCCGCATTTTTTCGCCGTAGATGTCCTGAGTGCCACGAGGCGCTTGATAATTAGACATAATTCCTCCTTAAAAATAAAAAAATGATACCCCAAGGACGCAACTGCGTGGTACCACCTTTACTTATACTCTTGGTTATAACGCGACCAACGCCCCTATCTACTTTAGTTCAATAGGATCTCCTTCCATGTGTCGATTAAACTTCTGGATGCAGGTTTTCACCAGCCACCTGCTCTCTACCATCACAGTTTCGTTTAACTTCATGTGCCTTGAGTTTAACTTATCATAGCATAATTGATAGTTGCTAGCAATTGTACTGGATTAGTTTTAGGTTAACCCAACCATCACTTACCTTACCAATGTTTAACCAAGAATTCTTGAGACTTCCTGCTGTAGTACTGGAATCACTTCTTTAAGAAACCAAGGATTTTTATTGAGCCAACGGAAATTTAATGGTGAAGGATGCACGATCGGAAAATAGATTGGATAAAACTCTTTATAGGCTTTTACCGTTTCCGTGAGATTTTCTTTAAAAGCGTCTTTTAAATAATACTTTTGAGCGTATTGCCCAATTAAGATAATCATCTTAATTTTAGGCATAGCTTTGATAAGTGGCGGATGAAATTTTTTAGCAAAGCCTTTACGTGGTGGTTTATCGCCGGATTTGCCTTTACCTGGATAGTAAAAGTCCATCGGTAAAATTGCGAAATTCTCTGGATTTCTAAACTCTTCTTCACTTATATTGAGCCATTGAATTAGGGTCTCACCACTAGCGTCCTTAAACGCGAGATTTGCTTCTTGAGCTTTGATGCCCGGGGCTTGTCCAATTAAGAGAATTTTTGCTTTAGGATGGGCTACATAAAGGGGCATGATCTTTTTCTCGGTATAGTCTTGATTAAAAGGATCATCGATGATCGATTGATGAATTTTTTCTAACATAGCTATCACCTCAGCTTCATCATAACAAAAGATGCTACAAGGAGCATCTTAAATGGTTTATAACGACTTCTAAACAGGTTTCTACCCCATCAACTAAGAGATCAAGATTTTTAGATTGGTTGGTTAATTTGGGCAAATGAATAAAACCTGAAATGGTTGGCCTTTTTTCTTGAACCATTCTATGGGCTATCCAATAGGAAACATGGTTACACACATAGGTGCCCGCGCTATTGCTGATGCTGGCGGCTATCTCTTTCTCCTTACAAGCTTTTAGCATTTTTTTAATAGGTAAGGTTAGAAAATAAGCGGCTGGACCTTGGGCGTCGATGCTTTCATCTTCGGGTTGAAACCCAGCATTATCAGGGATTCTAAAATCCATCAGATTAATAGCGATTCGCTCGATGCTAATATCCTGTCTCAAAGAGGCCTCACCGAGACTGACAATGGCATCAAAATGCTGGTTACTTAAGGTTTCTTTTAATAGCTTGGTAGCGGCTTTCACCTCGGTTGGTAATTGCAGGGTATAAATTTTTTGTTGATGGATTTGATCAGGAAGTTGTTTTAATACTTCTTGACTTGAGTTCAGTGGATTTTGATCAAAAGCATCAAAGCCAGTAACAAGTATCTTCATCTTATTTTGAAGGCACCACAGCCCCTTGGTATTTGTTGTTGATCCAATCTTTGATGGCTTCTGATTTTAATACTTCCACTAAGGCTTTAATTTTCTCAGACTCAACATCTTCTTTACGAACCGCAATAATGTTGCCGTAGGTTTCCGCAGCCGCTGAACTAGCATCTTCGATGGCCAGCGCATCGTCTTTGATGGATAAGCCCGCTTCCAAAGCATAGTTACCATTGATAATCGCAAAATCGACATCGGCCAAGGATTTTGGCAATTGGGCCGCTTCTAGTTCCTTAATCACTAAATTTTTAGGATTGGATTCAATATCAAGAATTGTGGCACTAAAACTAGTTCCTTCTTTTAAGGTAATTAAGCCCAAGTCTTGAAGTAAGAACAAAGCTCTTCCCTCATTGGTGCCATCGTTAGGTACCGCAATCACAGCCCCCTCTTTGACATTTTGGATATCTTTGGATTTACCACCATATAACCCGAAAGGTTCGTAGTGGATTTTTCCAGCAGAGGTTAAATCCCAATTTCTTTGTTGATTAAAATCTTCAAGATATGGGCTGTGTTGGAAGTAATTAGCATCCAAAGAGCCATCATTAAGTGAAATATTAGGTTGAACATAGTCGTTAAATTCAACGACTTCAAGGCTGAACCCTTTTTCTTGTAAAGCTTTCTTAGCTTCATTTAAGATTTCAGCATGAGGGGTTATCGAGGCTCCAACTTTAATGGTCTTGGATTTGTCCTTGGTTTTGGAGCAACTGGTAACTAAAATTAGGGCGATAAATAATACGAGTAGTTTTTTCATTTTCTTTCCTGCTTTCTTTTTATTGTTTCTTTTTATTTATAGTTCGGGCTAGCTTTAAGCCTAGCTCTTGAAAAATTTGGACAATGATAATTAAGAGCGCCACCGCCATCAACATCATTGAATAGTTGGAACGATAGAAGCCGTAATTGACCGCAATCGATCCTAAGCCCCCGGCGCCTACAAAGCCAGCCATAGCGGTATAACCTAGAATCGTCGTTGTCGCAATAACCGCATTGATCAGTAAGGATGGCATCGCTTCAACGATAAGAACCTGGCTGATGATTTGTCTTACACTGGCTCCCATCGAGGTAGCGGCTTCGATAATACCGCGATCGACTTCTTCTAAACTCGATTGTACTAAGCGAGCGATGAATGGAATAGCAGCGATCGATAACGGCACAATGGTGGCAGTGGAGCCAATGGTAGTTCCGGTAAGACTACGGGTAATCGGTTGAACCATCATTAACAAAATAATGAATGGAATCGACCGCAACAGATTGATAAGTAGCGAGAGCAACTTATGGATCCATAGCGATTCCAATAAGCCGTTCTCTTTGGTTATTTCTAAGATGATCCCTAATGGTAAGCCAAAGAGATAGGCAATTAGCGTTGAACCTAAGGTCATATATAAGGTTTCTAAGATGGCTTGTATAAATAAATTAGGCATAGACATCCTTTCTATCCACAGCTTCTATGGAAATATTTTGTTGGAGTAGATGCTGACACATTCGCTGGCGTAAGCTTTCATCTTTAGGTAATTCAACAATCATTTCCCCAAAGATTTCATCACCGACCGTTCGCGTATTAGCGTATAAGATATTGATTGTTTCTTGATAACTTAAAATCAGGTTGGCTAGAATTGGCTTACTTGCTTTTTGATGATCGAAGACGATGCGATAGACGATGTGTTCTTCTAAGTCCGCTAATTTTTGTTTAGGTAGTATTAGGTCTTTGGCGCGGCGACTTTGAGGATTGGAAAAGACGTCTCGTGTCGGACCAAGTTCGACCAGCTTACCTTCATGTAAAATCGCTACGCTGTTACAAATCGATTCAATGATATCCATTTCATGGGTAATGATGACGATCGTAATTTTAAGCTGACGATGAATTTCTCGTAATAAATCTAATATTTCTTGAGTCGATTGTGGGTCAAGACTCGAAGTGGCTTCATCGCATAAGAGGATGGTTGGCTGATTAGCCAACGCCCGTGCGATCGCCACCCGTTGTTTTTGTCCACCAGATAACTGAGCTGGATAACTATCTTTTCGATCGTATAAATGAACGAGTTCTAATAGTTCTTTGACCCGCTTATTGGCTTGATCCTTGTCCACCCCAGCAATCTTTAAAGGTAACAATACATTATCAAACACCGTCTTTTGAGATAGTAAATTAAAATGTTGAAAAATCATGCCGATCTTCTGACGTTCTAAACGTAGTTGTTGAGGTGATAAATCATCTAAAGCGGAGCCGTTGACGATAACCTGTCCAGCGTCGGGACGTTCTAAAAAGTTGATACAGCGTACCAGCGTACTTTTGCCGGCACCGGACATGCCGATGATCCCAAAGATGTCTTGAGCTTGAATGGAAAAACTAATCGCATCGAGCGCTTGGATGTTTTGTTGACTGGTTTTAAAGGTTTTGCTGACGTTTTCAAAGCGAATAATAGGTTGCATGGAGAATCCTTTCTATAAATAAAAAACGGAACCGCTAAGGTTCCGCTAATAGTCTAAGTAAGTAAAAAAGATGACGTTAAAGTGAGAACCTCATGAGATTAAGATTAAACTGACGCATCATCATAGTAGTATTTAAATTCATGAGCTTTCTCCTTTCATGATTTACATGATAGATGTAATTATTTTCAAAGTCAAGTGAAAATGATAAAAATTATTTTTAACAACAGAAAATGGTACGATAAAACCAGAGAGAAGGAAAAACAGGTTAATAAAACATTTCTTAAAAAATACAAGAAGACCAACCGGTTTTTTCGGAAAACTGATGCTTTGGGCAATGAATCGGGGACATAACAAACTTCATCTTTGGGGAATTGAGCAATTACCGAATATTGAACCTATGGAAATTATCGATCTTGGTTGTGGCGGTGGTATTGGTGTTAAACATTTATTACGTCGATTCCCACAAGCGCGAATCACGGGTTTGGATTACTCCCCAGCAGCCCTGAAACAAGCCGCTAGACTAAATAAAAAAGCCCAAGATCAAGGACGTTGTCTATGGTTGTTGGAAGATGTGTTAAACCTTACCAGCAAAGATCAGTATCATCTGGCTTGTGCTTTTGAGACCGTCTATTTCTGGTCCGAACTAAAACGAAGTTTCAAGAATGTTTATACTTTATTGAAAAACGACGGTTACTTTTTAATCGTTAATGAATTTGATGGCAGCGATAAGACCAAAGCCCAGCAATGGCAACAACGAATCGAGGGCATGAAGATTTATTCGGAAACGGAATTAATCGATAAGTTAACTGCGGCCGGTTTTGATAATATCCAAGTATTTAAAGCAAAGAAAAGTTTTCAAATAGCTATCCTAGCTCAGAAATAAAAAAAAGTAAGTTCTTTCTAAAAACTTACTTAGAGAACATCACGTTCCACCGAGATGACACTATCGATCTTGTTTAGATTAGAGGTATAGGTCCGTAATTGTTGAGCATCGCTGACTAAAACGCGAACATTGATGGTTGAATGGATCTTATCTTCGTCTACCGAAGCATTGACTTCTACCATTTGTATTTTGTTTTGAGAAGTAACGGTAACAATATCGGTTAATAAGAATTGTCGGTCAAACGCTTTAATTTTTAGTGGTACTTCAAAATTAGTGGTAGTGATTTGTTCGTCCCACTGAACAGCTACTAAGCGATTTTTTTCGTTAATAATATTCGGACAATCAGCGCGGTGGACTTTAACCCCCTTGCCTTTTGAAATATAGCCGACAATCTCATCGCCTGGTACCGGAGAACAACAACCAGCTAAGGAGACCATCATCGTATCGATGCCATCGACAATAACACCCGACTTGGATACCACTCGCCGCTGACGCGGACGACCTTTGAACATGGCGGTGATATCAAAGATGCTTCCACCACTTTTTTGAGCTTGTAGTTTTTCAAAAACAGATGCTAAGTTTAATGATTTTACCGCAATCGCATAGAAAAAGTCATCCATCGACTTTAAGTTAAAGCTTTGATAGATTGGTTCTAGTTTGCTTTTTACTAGGTATTCTTTTTCATACATTTCCCGAGCTTTTAGCTCGTTTTTAAACATTTGTTCGCCCTTGCTGATGACGTCTTTTCGACTTTCGGCTTCTTTCTTTTGTAAGAAAGCACGAATTTTGTTGCGGGCATGGTTGGTTTTTACGACATTGATCCAATCCGAGCTTGGCTCTGGATTGTTTTTATTGGTTTTTATTTGTACCACATCGCCGGTTTTGAGTTCGGTATTAAGTGGTACTAAGGTTCCATTAACCAAAGCCCCTACCGTCGCATGACCGACTTCGGTATGTATCCGATAAGCAAAATCAATCGGCGTAGCACCTGCTGGTAAATCGATGACTCGACCTTTGGGCGTCATCACATAGACATTGGCTTCAAAAATATCGCGTTGTAGTATTTCCATATACTCTTGAGCTGAGGTATTGCCGCCTTCGGTCAATACTTCTAAATCTCTAAAGAGCGCTAATTTTTCTTCGATTTCTTGTTGACTCTTCTTGGCAGAAACACTGGACCCTTCTTTATAGCGCCAATGGGCCGCAACCCCTTTTTCGGCGATGGTATCCATTTCTTCGGTACGAATTTGTACCTCAAAGATACTGCCACCCTCACCAACAATGGAGGTATGAAGCGACTGATAAAGATTCATTTTCGGCATCGCGATATAATCTTTTAAACGTCCCGGAATCGGACGGTATTTAGCATGAATATAGCCTAATATTTCATAGCAACGCAGCTCATTATCGGTAATCACCCGAATCGCCAATAGATCGAGAATTTCATCAAATCGTTTGGCTTTGGTGATCATTTTTTTATAAATCGAATATAAATGCTTGGAGCGACCAAAAATTCGATGTGGGATATTGTGTTCGTCTAAAAGATCTTCAATATCCTTAATCATCTTCTCGACTTGGGTATCGCGTTGGGCTTTACGTTGATCGACCATCCGTACGACTTCATAATAGTTTTCTGGATGTAGATAGAAAAATGAAATATCTTCCAGTTCGTTTTTGATTTCGTTAAGTCCCAGACGATGCGCGATCGGTGCGTAGACGGAGAGCGTTTCGTTGGCGATTTTTTGTTGTTTTTCCACCGTATGATATTCGAGGGTACGCATATTATGGAGTCGGTCGACGAGCTTAATAAAAATAACTCGAACATCTTTAGCCATAGCAATAAAAATCTTGCGGTGATTTTCGGCGAGATATTCTTTTTCGTCTTTGAATTGAATATTTCCGATTTTCGTCACGGAATCGACTAAGGTCGCAATTTCCGGTGAGAATTTTTCACTGAGTTCTTCTAAGCTTACTCCAGTATCTTCTACGGTATCGTGTAATAGTCCCGCTTGAATGGTGGCGGGTGAGACATGCATGGTAGCTAGGATATAAGCTACATTGATAAGGTGAACCATATAGGGTTCACCGGATTTTCGTTTCTGATGGGCGTGACTTGCAGACGCAAAATCCAAGGCTTTTTGGATATTATCCAAATCGACTTGGTTAGTAATGTATGATTTGACTTCATTGAGAAAGTCTGTCTCATTGTAGGTTTGATGTCGCGCCATCGAGAGTCCTTTCTACTCGTAGGATAGGATCGATAAAATTGGTATATTGTTTAGTTTTTCTCGACCGTTTAAATCAAGTAATTCGATTAAGAAGGCACAACCAACGACTTCACCACCACAGGATTCAATCAGTTTAACCGTGGCTTCGACGGTACCTCCTGTAGCTAGTAAATCATCAACGATTAAAACCTTTTGTCCTGGCTTAATCGCATCAGCATGGATATGTAGTTCGTTGGAACCATATTCTAAGTCATAGCTGTAGGCGATGGTTTCTCTTGGTAGTTTACCAGGTTTACGTACCGGTACAAATCCGATTTCCATTTCATAAGCCACCGGGCAACCGAAAATAAAGCCACGAGATTCTGGTCCGACAATGACTTCGGCCCCTTTTTCTCTAGCAAATTCTAGCATCTTTTCGACGGCTAATTTAAAGGCTTTACCATCGTTCATAAGCGGGGTAATATCTCTAAATAAGACACCTTCTTGTGGATAATTAGGAATGCTTGCGATTCTATCGTATAAGTTCATAGTTTCCCTCCAATAACAGTTGTATTATATCATACTCATAATATAAACTTCTCGGCTAATAAGCTCAAGCGATTTCGATAATAACCCTTTTGTAATTGACCGACGACAAGGACGTTCTGATTTTCAATGAGTTTATCTTTTAAACTCGAGAAGGTAACCACCTCAGATAAATCATGAGCCTCGTTAACCTGCCATTTTCGACCGATGGTATTGATTGGGTTAGAGGTACCGAGATCGAGATCAATCATAATTGGATATTTATAGAAACCTTGACCAAAAGGAGCAAACCGCTCTAAGGTTTCAAAATAGCTGTATTTCAAGTCGGATTTACTTAGGGCAATTACATCCATTGTTGGTTCTTCGATTTCTAGATGTTCAAACTCTAATTCTAAAGCTGTTTTAAAGGATTCAAATTTTGTCTCTCTAATCGCAAAAGCACAAGCTAAAGCATGGCCACCAAAGTTTTCAAAATGACTGGTCGCATACTTCGATAAGATCGCATAAATATCAAGATATGGCGAACGTACTGAAAACTTGTAAAGATCACCATTATTGGTTCCTACTAATACCGGGACTTGTAGTTTATTGGCGATGCTGCCGGAGACAATACCAATAATGCCTTCATGAAATTCTGAATTAAAGATAACTTGAACCGGCGCTGAAGCTTTAATTTGTTGATTGGCGAGTTGGATATGGTTTTTAGTAAGGCGTTTGCGTTGCTTGTTGATGTTGCGAATTTGGCTAGCGGCTGTTTCTAAGCCAGCTCGCCAAGGATCGATCAGATAGGTAACCATTTGGTAGATTTTGACACTGGGATGATTGAGCCGGCCAATCGCATTCAACACGGGCACGATATTGAAACTGAGGACGGTTTCATCGTACTTGGTTATTTTCCGTTCGCTTAATTTGTCAATCGTTTTGAAGCGATGCTGGTTGAGTTTTTTTATACCTTCTTGAACTAGGAATCGGTTGTGCTGGGTAAGTAACATGATATCCCCCACCGTTCCTATCGCGGCTAAACTGACATCATACTCATCCATTAATTCCATAGCATCCATCAAAGTAGCGACCAAGCCACTGGCACATTGGTTTTGAAACCAACTACTTAAGAGTTCACAGTGATATAAGACATCACAGATAACTTCCCCTGCGATTTGATGATGATCGATAATCATGATCTTCATACCGTAGCTTTTGGCTTTAGCCAAGGCTTCATGAGCGGCTACGCCATTATCTACGGTAATTAATACTTGATAGTCTTTTTGATGGGCTTGATTAACCAAATCTTCGCTTAGTCCATAGCCTTCCTCGATTCGATTTGGGATATAGTATCCAGGTTCTATTCCGAGTTTATGAAAGAGACGCACCAACAAAGCGGTAGAACAAATGCCATCACAATCGTAATCACCAACAATCATAGTTTTGTATTGATTTTCTTTGATGTCCAAGATAAAGCGAATCGCTTGACGTAATACTACGTCTTGACAGACTTGATGTGGGGTATTGATGATTTCACTTAAATCACTGGTTTCATCCAAAAGCGGTCCAATAATTTTTTGGACTAAAGGATTGTAGGGTTTGAGTTGTGGATGAATGTCATCTTTGTTTAAATAGTTTATTTTCATATTCTATATTTTATCACAATAAAAGAACTAACTTTTCAGCTAGTTCTTTCTCTGTTTAATCTTTTTTGCGTAGATTTCTGATTAGTAGAATTACCCCAGCTAAGATGATAATTACCGCTAACCAAACTTTAGGATCTTCAACTCCGGTCATTGGTAAGTTCGGTTTAGATGGTATTTCTAACGAACGTGTGACTTGATTGAAACTGGCGTTGTAAAAGAACACTAAAAAAACCATAAAAGAAATCAGAATCTTTCTGGTAAGTTTACGCATTGACACCATATGGCCTCCTTATTATTAAAATTATATAACATCTTTTTTCATAAATCAATCAAAAAACACATCCATCTATTTGGACGTGTTTAGTTGATTAACTAATTGAATAAAGGTCTCTCCGCGATGCTCGAAATTCTTAAACTGATCAAAGCTTGCGCAGGCTGGCGAGAGTAAGACGGTATCGTTGACCTCAGCTAAACTGGTTGCTAAGTTTACCGCTTCGGATAAAGTTTCGACAACATGAGCTTGTGGTAGCAGTTCTTTTAACTTGGTTTTGGTCTGACCAAAGACAATGACTTCTTTGAATCGATCTTGATACTTAAGCAAACCTTCAAAGCTTAGATTTTTATCCGAACCTCCTAAAAGTAGGATGACCGGTTTAGTAAAGCTCTGTAAAGCAACCATCGTCGATTCTGGATTGGTCGCCTTGGAATCGTTGACATAATGGATACCATTGACTTCTTTGACCCATTGTAAGCGATGCTCGACCGCTGTAAAGGTTTTAAGCAAGCGTTGTACTTCCATCAGTGGAACCCCGAGTATTAAAGCCATCATACTTGCGACCATAGCGTTTTGAACATTATGAGGACCTTTTATTTGTAAATCGTCAATATGAAATAAAAACTCGTCTTTATAAAAGACCATATTTGAAGCTAGATATACATCCGCTTTCTCCTTTAAAGAAAAATCAATCACTTGAGCATTCAAGTAACGGGCTCGTTTCATGATTTCTGGATCATCGATATTTCGTAAGAAAATATCGTTGCGATTCATGTTCTTTAACAGTCTAAATTTGCTATCGTAGTAATTATCTGCGTAATAGTAGCGATCCAAATGATCGGGACTGAGATTAAGAATCGTAGCCACTTTAGGTTTAAAAAACAATAAACCATCGATTTGAAAACTCGAGAGCTCTAAGGCGATATTGACCTCTTGTTGTTGATAGTTAAAGGCCACTTCCGATAAAGGTAAACCAATATTGCCACAACTTACATGAGGCAAATTAGCCCCTTCTAGTAAATGATCTAATAAGGCAGTGGTAGTGGTTTTACCATTGGTGCCAGTGATAGCGCCATAGTGAAAGTTTTTAGCGTATAAAAAAGCCAAATCGGTTTCAGTATAAATAAAATAGCGCTCCGCCAACATGGTAACTACCGGATGACTATCGGGAATCGCTGGATTTTTTACGACTAAATCAACTTTAAGTTCCCCTAAGCTCATCGGTATCCCAGCTCCGATGATGGTAATGTTTTCGGTATTGATACTAGGTTCAACGACGATGTTTCCATCGTCCGCCCAAATTATTTGATAGTCTTGAGCTAAGAGTAATTTAACTACGGCATTGCCCGATTTAGCACCGCCTAAAACAATCGCCTGTTTCATAGTAGTCCAACCCATAAGCCAACAATGGCACAGAAAAGACCGACTAAATAAAACATCATGACAACCCCTTGTTCACGCCAACCGGAAATAATAAAGGAGTAATGAATTGGGGTGTATTTAAAGATCCGTTTTTTAATGGTTTTAACCGCTAATATTTGTAAAATAACCGTCATTGTTTCCCAAACGAAAACGCCACCAACAATAATGAGAATTATTTCTTTATTTAAGACTAAGGCGCTCGCCGCAAACATACCGCCTAAACCCAGCGATCCACAATCGCCCATAAAGATTTGAGCCGGTTTATGATTATATAGCAGAAACCCTAACAGCGCTCCAAAGATACTAGCTAATAAAATTAAAAGATAATAGGACTGGTGGCTGTGAGCAAAAACCATGAATGGCATTAAGGCAATAGCACTGGTACCAGCCGCTAGACCATCCATGCCATCGGTAATATTAACCGCATTACTAGTTCCTACAAACATAATTAAAATCAATAATAAATAAAAGATACCCAAAGGTAACGCCAAGTTGACCACTGGCAAATGTAAAACTAAATCATTTTCAAAGGATTGAAAAATCAGATAGACGCCAATCGCTAATATTAGCTGTAAGAGGGCCTTTAACCATGGTTTTAAACCATCGTTTTTACCTTCTTTAATAATTTTATAATCGTCCCAAAAGCCAATCAAACTATAACCAACAAAGGAAACCCAAGCAATTAGAAAATGCTCGGCCTGCCAGTTATACTTAAGGACATAATGGAGAAACAGAAAAACAACCATACTTAAAATGGCTGCGATACTGACAAAAACCGTTCCTCCGAGAGTTGGTGTTATCGGTTTATCTTTAAACTCTTCCAACGCATATTCGGAGACCGATTGATGTACTTTGATACTCCGAAAAAACGGAATAACTTTTGGATATATCAAGACGGCTAGAATAAAACTAAACACCGCCATGAGAGCTGCTATTAACATCGGAATCATGACTAACCTCTTATTTAAGTACTACGTGGAGTACTTCATTTTCTTTGATAACTTGATCGCGTGGGATCGATTGGGAATGGACGACTCCTTCCCCTTCAATAGTGAGTTGAAGGTTAGCGAGTTTTGCGAAGTTTTGGACTTCTTTTCGCGTCATCCCCGATAAGTTTATCATAGTTAGGTTATTTTTGGACATTTTTAAGAAGACTGCTTCATTATTTAACATCGTGGTATTGCCCACAGGTAGTTGGGCTAAGACTTGATCGCCTTTTCCAATTTTTATCAGTTTTAAATCTAGGCCTTCAATTTTTTGATTGACATAATTAAAGGAATGGTTTACTAATTGGGGAATGGTTACCTCACGAATTTGATGGTTCTCATTGATTTCATCGTCGTTGTGATTTTTTCTGAGATAACGGACCGTTATCGCATCGACGATATTACGATGAGCTTCGCGAGTATCGTGAATGCGGGCTACCCCACCCTTGGTTACATAAGCATAGAGCGCTAAATATTGTGGATCTTCGGCTGGCAAGGCCATGACTAGATTGTGTAAAGTTTTTTCGTTACTATAGCCCCCGTTGGGGTCAGCTATCTGAGCGGTACCGGTTTTAGCGATAATATCGACGTTTTTGGTTCCATAGTTGGCATAGTAATACGGACCATGAATGACATCGTACATTAGCTGCTGCATCTTCTTGGCGGTACTTGGTTTGATTGGATTGCCGACAATGGTCGTCTTGCCTTCATAAACGAGTTCGTTAGTGTCTGAATTTTTAATATAATCAACAAAATATGGTTTAACCATTGTGCCATCGGAAACAATCGCCGAATAGGCTTGAAGCATTTGTAAAGTCGATACGGTAATGGCTTGGCCAAAGGAGGTATTGACTTGTTCAATCGGATATTTATAAGCAATAGTTCCGGCAGGATCACTGAAACGATCGGTATTGATCGGCGATAAAAAGCCAAAGTTTTTTAAATATTGTAAATAAACATCCGCCCCCATTTCATCAACCATCATCGAAGTGACGACGTTTAATGATAGTGGGAAGGATTCATCTAAGCCTTTTAAGCCATAATTACGACGGCTAGCGTTGTAGACTCTACCGTGACGAGTCGGTGTTTTTGATTGATATAATTTACCATTGTCACTGCCAACATAAAAGACGGCCGTCGGCACTTTACGTTGTTCGTCGTATAAGCCTTGATCGATATAGGCTGCATAGGAAAAGGCCTTCATCGTCGATCCAGGCTCGAAGGCGGTTGATAACGGATAGTTTAAATAATTATCTATAGGATTTTTAACATCTAAGGCTGGGGATTGGCCGATGGCTAAAACCTTACCGGTTTTTATTTCCATAATCGCGCCAAACGCATAATCGCTATTGACATCGCGTTCGGTAAGTTTAAAGCTGGCTTCCAAAGTCTCTTGCATGGTTTGATCGAGGGTTAAATACACATCGTTACCATTTTTAGCCGGCTCTAAAGTGACGGTATCTTGGTCAATAATATATCCGTATTTATCTTTTTGAGCGACTCGAGTACCATTTTCACCTTGAAGTAGATCATCAAATAAAAGTTCAATACCGAATTGTCCTTCGGTCTTGTAATTGGTTTCGTTGTAGCGCGCCAAACCTAAAAGATTTGAGGCCAAGTTACCCTTTGGATAAGCTCTGGTAAAGGAATTAACAAACCCAATCCCTGGTAGTTTTAAAGCTTCAATGGCTCGTTTTTGACTGAGCGTTAAATTGCGACTTTTAACCCCGAATTCGGTTTGATATAGATCGCGATTGAGATAGGTTAGAATCACTTTAGCTTCCATATTTAAAATAGGAGCTAGTTGATTGGCGGTCGCTTCTTTGTCGACGATATGGGCTGGTTTTTTCCCATTCATTCGACTGGTCGAAAGATAGGCGATTAAATTATAGGATTGGGTATCGGTAGCAAACAATACCCCATTCTTATCATAAATATTGCCGCGACGCGCAAAAATAATATCTTCGGAATAATTAAGATTTTCAGTATGATTTTTTAAGTTTTCTCGAGTATAGACGTGATAGCCAGGAACGGTTACTAAAAAAACGTTAGTCGCGATAATCGCTAACGTCAAAAAGAAAAGGATATGTATTACGATTCCTTTTCCACGCTTAGTCATTTCTAATTCCCGTCAATGGCCACATGATTCTCTAAGTTACGATCAAGGCCAGCTTCGTTGGCTATGGTAATTACTCTTTGGTAAGTGGTTAATTCTTCAATTTCGACCGCTAAGGCTTCGTTCTCAATACGTAGATTGCGCAATTTGGCTTGGGTCTTTTGAATTTCTACTTGAACCGCCACAGCAGCCCCGCGAACAAAAATGGACGATAATACCATGGCGACCAATGAAAGTATTAGTAAGGTGGTTGAGAATTTTAATAGTTTGTTGGTTTTTCTTTTCTTAGTGTACTTGATGGTGGCCATATTTACTCTCCTTTTTTTCTTAAGATGCGGGCTTTAGCGCTTGCGGCGCGCGGGTTTTCGTTTATTTCTTGATTACTTGGGGTAATCACTTTTTTGGTTAAATGTTCAAACTGAATAATTTCTTCGTTGAGAAGCGGTAATCGTTTATCCACTTTGGCTGGGGTTGATAAATGATTGAAATACTGTTTAACGAGGCGATCTTCCAAGGAATGAAAGGTAATCACTACCAGCCTACCCTCGGGTTTTAGTATGGAAGCCGCTTGTTCTAGCGCGGTTTGAATTGAGGCTAGCTCTTGGTTGACTTCGATACGGATGGCTTGGAAGCTTTGCTTGGCGGGATGGCCTTTTTTTCTTAATACTCTTTGGGGTAAAGCGGATTTAATGACATCAACCAATTGGAAGGTTGTTTCAATAGGACGCGCTTTAACGATGGCTTTAGCAATGGCTTTGGAAAATTTTTCTTCTCCATACTGCCATAAGATGTTTGCTAGGGCTTCCTCGCTATAGCTATTGACGACTTGATAAGCATCCAAGCTTTGGCTTTGATCCATCCTCATGTCGAGGCGTGCATCGAAGCGATAGGAGAATCCTCTTAGTGGGTCATCAAATTGTGGGGATGAAACACCTAAATCAAATAGCACGCCATCGACAGTTTGGATATTTCGAATATTTAGTTGTTCTTTTAAATTTGAGAAATTGTCGTGAATTGGGGTGAAATTTGAATATTGGCTAGATATTTCTTTTTCGGCATATTTTATGGCTTCTATATCTAGATCAAAGCTATAGAGATGTCCATGGCTTAGTTTTTCTAGAATAGCTTTACTATGTCCCCCACGACCTAGGGTGGCATCGACGTAGATGCCTTCTGATTTTATAGCTAATCCTGTTAGCGTTTCTTCTAAGAGGATCGGTATATGTTTCATTAGATTAAAAATTCAGTGAGATGTTCAGCGACATTCTCAAACGACTCACTAGCCTCGTCGTAGTAGCTATCCCAACGCTGTTGATCCCAGAGTTCGACATGATCGCCAGCACCAACGATGACGACGTTCTTATCGAGGTTGGCTTCACTCATTAAGTTAGCTGGTATTAAGACTCTACCCTGTTTGTCTACATCGACTTGAGTCGCTTTGGCGGTTAAGGCTCGAATGTACTTACGAGCATCCCCGCGCGTCTGTGGCATTTGTAGTAGTTGTTGGTGACGTTTTTCCCAAGCTGGTAAGGTCCAGAAGTCTAAACAGCCATCAAACCCACGAGCAATAATAAAAGACGAACCTAATTCATCACGTAGTTTAGCTGGGACGATAACTCGGCCTTTAGCATCTAAATTGTGTTGGAATTCGCCTATAAACATGATTTCTCACCCACTTGCTACCACTTAGCACCACTTTCTACCACTATCTTACCAAAAGCTTTTGGAAATGTGAAGTAAAACATACAAAAAAGACCAAATTCTTTTATTAATTTGGTCTAGTTAATTTAATTTAATATTTTCAGGGCTTAATTTGGAATGTTTAACAACTCTTAAATGAACTCCAGATTATATTTCTTAAAATTAATTCTGTGTAACAAACTATTAGAATAGAATAAACTGTTATATATTTGAATATAAATAAAATTAATTAAAAGAGTATCAGAAAAATCTATGTTATTAGTCGTACATCCTATTATTTGATTAATTATCAAACAAAGTTAGATTTTTTGCTTACAAGTCTACACTAGCAATACGTGGTTCAATACTACAACAGGGACTTACACTCACAATTCGTACTCCACTAGCCCTTTGCGGTCCAACACGTAAAAAAGTTGCTAGTACAGAATGGTTTCCGCCTAACCCTAAAGGGCCAACTTTACTCTTGTTGACTAAATCAGTAATCTTCTGTTCTAAGCTTGATTGAATTTCATACCGCCCGTAGATCTGTGCTTGCATCATTAAAGCAGTTGCTTCATAATGAGATCTACCAATTCCAATTGCTAAAGTACACGGAGAACAACCCAATAAACCTACTCCTTCTGACCCCCATGATACAATTTCGTTTAAAACCGTATCAATACTATTTTTATGATAAATTCGATAGGTTTTCCCACGAATTGCTGGCCCTCCGCCTAATAGTAAAATATGAAGCCGAAGTAAATCAGGGTTATCAGACGGAATAAACATAATCGGCGCAGGTACAACACCTGCAGGATCAGTATCTAGAACACCAGATTGTTCAATTCTTTCTACATCATTACCTATTATATTCATTGGCCGCCCAGGTAGCAATCTTAATCCTTGTCTTATACCTTCATAAATAGTTTCTATCAATTCACCATCTACTTGACGGTTTTTTCCCATTTCTAGAACCAGATGTGGTATTCCGGTGTCGTCACATAAAGGAGTGCCAGATTTTTCAGCTACTTCTGCGTTTTCTAATATTGTTTCTAACACCCACTTAGCATTGCTGTTAGTTTCTTTTTCTATCGCTTCACGATATTTTTGTTTTAGTCCTTCTCTAAAAGTAGAACCAGCATAGACAACTGCATTGCTAATTTTCTCAATATTATTTTTCATCATCTTCTCCATATATCGATTTACCTTTTGCTGCCGCAACAATCATCCTCAATCCATTAACTTTCAATCTATAAAATGCTTCCATACCAAATTCTTCAAACGCTGCTACTTTAACCTCTTCGACATGGCTCATTAATAAGGCAGTCGTCGGAGGAACAACAGCAAATATCGAATTATGCTCTCTTAACTCTGATATAGTCTCATCTGAAATTTTACCTTTCCCTAAATGAATACGTACACCAGCTTTAGATAATGGAACAATACTATTTTCTATTTCAACTTTATTACTTGAAGTTGGACCTATTCCTGCTTCACTGACAGCAGTGTGAAATATTAAACTACCGTCTAAATCTATTCCCATTTCGGCTAGCTTATCTTGATTATAAGATTTTACTATTTTTGGTAAAACGATGTCTCTACCACAGAATATATATCCAGATAAAGAAACAATATCCCCTATCTCTAAGTTAGCTATATCTTCTTTCCTTAATGGTGTTGTTAAATTTATCATATAAATCTCCTAAAAGTCTTCATTCGCTGTAGAAATCAGTTCATATATGCTGTTTTCGTTTTCTACTACACCAAATGCTCTTGCACGATCTAATATCTTTTGCGCCCACAGTGTGTGTGGTTTTATTTCATTCATCTTGTTTGAGGTTGAACTTTTAACAACCCCATCAGCTGTACTTAATATTTGTTGTGCATCGTTGAATTCCTCTTTTGTCACTGTCATCAAAGCATTAACATATTTGATTTGGGTTGGATGAATTATCGTGCGTCCACAAAAACCGTTCTCTCTATCAATTAAAACTTCACGAAGCAAACCATCAATCTCATTATTAATTACTGGTACACGATTTATTAAGTTCTGAAAAAAATCGAAGTTTTCAGAATGTACTGTATGAGTAATATCTGGTTTCCTAAAATACTCCCAAACCGGTCCTGATATAACGTATTTGTTATCTCTTGAAAATATATTAAGAATATCTGCAAGAATATCATTTACAGTAAGTATGTCATAAATAGGGAATTTAACACTTCTACGCAAACCAAATATTGAAGAAAAATCTGTTGCACCAACACGAACTTGAAGAATATATTTAAAATATTTATCTAAAGTTTTCTCAATACAAATGAGTTCTTCAATGCGAGATTCTTTTTGAGCCACTTTGGTATCTTCAATGATTGGCATCCCGTATAATATTTCATCTAAACGAATGTTAAGATTAACCAATTGTTTCAGGTAAATCTCTCCATTTTCAGAATTAAATTTAGGAAGATTAAAACCAGTTAATATCTTTGCTTGTGATTTAGTTAATCGATTAGAAAAAGCAATAAATTGTTCTGGTGAACGTACACGAATAAAAATCATTGGTAAATCATTTCGGGTAATAGTGCCGTTTTCGATCGATTCATGCAGTGTGCTTAATATTTCCAATGTGTTTTCTTCTGCTGCAGATACATCCTCTTCAGGACAAGCATCTTCGAAACATAGAACCATTGAAGTTAAGCCTGGAATTGACTTAGATAAAATTTTCGGTGCAAATTTCGTCGTTCCCGGCATGTACATCGTTGCCCCCAAACAATATCGTAACACTTGCGTATCTGTATATTTGTCAAACTCTATTGGATCAACAGTAAACTTAAATTCTGGATTGTACTTGTGATGTCTCATTAATTGAATCCTTTCTAATTATAAAATTTATTTTATTATTCTGAAGGAATTGCATCCGGATAGTATTGATCTAACATTCTTTTAACTAATACAATTTGTTTTGCTCTCTTTTTAGCATCATCTACACTACTATCCCAACTATGTGTTTTTGCCACTGAACCACCAGTCTTTAAATAAACTGGAGCTGCCACACGGACCATTTCAGGTACTTCATAGTGACGAATAAATCCACCAGATGATGCAGGATTTTCAGTATGAATATCAATAGGAATATCGATAGCTTGACGCATTGAACTTAACATTTGTAATTGAATGTCGCGAACTGGATTAACTGAATCTGCACCAATATTTTGAAGCAATAACGCTGAACAAGGATTACCAAAACCAGTATGGGCAGATACTTTAAAATGTACATCTTCAGGAATTTTATTCGCTTCACGGAATTTATTTAAAACCCATAGACTTCCTTCATCGTAAACAAGAAATCCACGGCAACCTAATTTCGAAGCTCTCTTGACTTCCTCAATAGCCCTCACAATTTGTTCTTGACCACGAAGCCGATATCCCATACGCTGTCCCTCAGAAGTATTTACAGAAGCTGATGTGTCTGTAGTAGCACGAGGTCCAATTGCTAAAACGAGTTCTACATCGTATTGCTTTGCTAAATCTACCATTTGTGTAATTTCATCATCTGTTAATGACATAATGCCCTTCGTTTGAGTAACTCGGTGAATACGAATATTATAAGCAGACAATGTTTCTAAAAGTGCTTTCATAGCAGCCGGTCCTTGGATACCCGGTACTTCAAAACGATATTGCGAACCATCTGGAAATCGTTTCATTGAAGTAGGTAACGAATAATCATCACCTCCAGGTAATCCTAATTCCTTTAAAAAGTTTCTAGTTTCATTCATTTTTTTATTCCCCTTTTAATATTTTTTTCTTTGAAATTAGATATGATTTCATTGTGATTAATGTCGAGAGGCGGTAAAAACGGCCTCATTCCCTGTTTAATCCTCACATCAATTAATGATGGAGCCGTACCATCAGAAAATTTTTCCAATGCTTTTCTTAATTCATCTGAATTTGATACTGTTGCAACTCGATAACCAGATCCATTTGCAATCTCAGCAAATTTAATTTTATGTCCAACAGAAGGTTGCCCACCAACAGACTCATGAGCACCATTGTTTAATATTATATGAATAAAATTAGGTAGATTGACTTGGGAAACCGTAGTTAGCGCACCTAAATGCATCAAGGCGGACGAGTCTCCATCAAAACATACAACTAAACGATCTGGTTTAGCTAGCGCTAGGCCCATAGCAATTGATGATGAGTGCCCCATTGCACCAACATTCAATATATCATTTTGATGAGTTTCCCCTCTTTCTTCACGAAGAAAAAATAATTCTCGCGTTGCTCTTCCTGTACTCGCGACTACTATTGTATCAGCAGGTAAAACATTCAAAGACACATTAATTGCATCTTCTCTATTCATAGGATATGAATCATCCACTGGAGCTTTCTTAACCGCTTCAGCCATTACACCTTTTCTTGCAATCAAAACAGAAGGACCATTTGTGTTCTTGGCTTGTTTGACAACCCATTTTACTGTCTCTTCAATGCTGTCATTATCATCTTTAATTATCTGATATGGTAGTTTTAGCATATCTAATAATTTAGTAGTAATAATTCCTTGTGTTTTATGCTGATCATGATCGTAATCACTTGGATCACCTCGCCAACCTATAACTATCACCATAGGAACAGAATATACATGGCGATCTACTAAAGAAACCAATGGATTTAAAGCATTTCCCATTCCAGAGTTTTGCATATAAACAAGCGGAATTGAACCAGTTGCGAAATGATAACCAGATGCTATAGCAATCGCATTACCTTCGTTCGCAGCAATTACATGTTTATTATCCGAAACATATTCTGTTAAGCAAGAACAAAACCCATTAAGATAAGAGTCTGGAACACCTGTAAAAAACTCAATACCTTCCAACTTTAACTGATTAAGAAACATTTTTTGATCTATCATCACAACCTCGCATTATCAATTTAAATCTAAATTGATAAGTTTTCTTTCTAGGCCATAATCCTTATAGCATATCCTATGGCCAATTGATATGCTATTTTCGAACAATGATTATTATATCATTGCAAGATAGCTTGATAATTAATAAGACTTTCATCAAAGTCTTCATTAAATGGTGTTTCGATGATTTAAACTATTATATTTCGTGGTTAGCAATACCAAAGGAAGTAATTTTAAATGTAATAGCAAATCAGAATCCGAAATTAAACGATTTATGAAACTTTTTCAACAACTATAACCACAAGGCTTGAACACATTTAAGAATTTCATGAAGAACCTAAATGATTCTGAAATTAATGCAATATATTGAAGGGACGAAATAGTTCAGCATCTAAATACGATACCCAAATGAACATACTAATGTTTCTAACTATATCTTCATAACCTGGAAATATACTAACTTCATCTCTAAACAAACAAGTGGATTATTAATCCACAGATGATAATATAATCGTAATCATAGAATTACTATAAAGTGTCTTTTTTTAAGATTATTTCAATAAAGTTTTTTCTAATTATCACTGAGTTCATAACTATTTATTTCCTTTGTATAAAGTGAAGTATTCTGGAGAATCAGCTTTGCTTATCTCCCATGCAGTCTCAAATGCTTGAACTATATTTTGAGGCAGTGGGCCATTGTCAAGTAATGAAAGATTCTCTTCAAGTTGTTTTAAACTTGACGCACCAACAATAATTGCATCTTCTTTATTGAAATCTAACATTGAGTGATAAGCTAACCATCTATAACTTGCTTCTACCATATTTATGCCGTTTAACTCTTGTCGCAATATATCAACTGCATCGAAAAAAGATTTTTTCCAATATCGCTTAGGATAAGAACTTCTCAGTGCAAATCTACCATCTGTCGGGGTTTCGTCTACTGACTTATACTTCCCGGCCAACATACCACCAGCAAGTGGATTATAGGCATAAAATCTAATTCCGAATCTTCGAAGAGCATCAACCAATTCTATCTCTGCTTTTCGACTTAATGGGTTATAGACGCCTTCATATAATGTGGGTAAGATCCAACCATTTTGTTTACATTTATGATAAACATCTACTACCATCCATGCAGGAAAATTACTAAGTCCTAGTTCTTTGAACTTTCCTTGAAGATATTGTTC
Organism: Bacillota bacterium; assembly: GCA_023388535.1. Classification (GTDB taxonomy): domain Bacteria; phylum Bacillota_I; class Bacilli_A; order Erysipelotrichales; family Erysipelotrichaceae; genus JBNRMW01. The sequence continues at coordinate 150,061 of JAEWFZ010000014.1, forward strand.
ATTAAGCGCTTCTAGCGCTGATTCAACCGGAGTTTCCGGATCCGGAAAATGGAGATAAACTATATCAACATATTCTAATCCCATACGTTCTAATGACTCCGGTAGCTGTTTGTTAACAGCAGCATAATCAAGTTTACCACTTATCCGGGGATTTACTTTTGTAGCAATACTATACTTTTGTCTATCAATATCTTTAAGTATTTGACCGAGCATTCGTTCGCATTTTCCTTCATTGTATACATAAGCTGTATCAATTTCCGTATGTCCACTTTCTAAATAAGTGTCAACCATTGTCGTTGCTTCCTTAATAAAAGTTTGTTGACCAAATGTAATAGTTCCTAATACTAAGTTAACTTTCAATTTCTCTAACTCCTTTGTTTATTAATTTTTATATTGAATTCTAGTTATGAATTCCTGATTTACATTCATTATTATACCACCGATATGAGATTACTTAAATCTCAATATCACTAATTTTTGAATAGAAAAGCCAGTTTTTCTTTGTCTCTATATGTCCTAGTATAAATATCTATGAATACATTAATAAAATATACTATGTAGAAAGTACCATAAGTATGTGTCGCAAAGAAAAATAGACAGTATAAAATATCTTGTGTAAACGCTCTTCCTAGAGAGATATAGAAAAAGGAAGCTAAACTTTGTAGAATTAGGTTTGAGACAAAACTAAACAAAGGAGCTTCCCATGTCAAATTTTACCACAA
>JAEWFZ010000015.1 GCA_023388535.1 Bacillota bacterium
TTAGACATAAGACTCCTTTCTAACTGACGATAACCTAACTACAGTTTACTTGAAGTTTAAAACAATTAAAAACAACGTTTTCAGGTTAAATGCAATAACCCATTGTATTTAGAATGGAAAATAACAACTAAATAGTTTAATTTGACAAACCTAAAAAACTGTAGTAATATCTATCCGTTATCAATAGGACCCAAGACAGTAACGGCTCACGCTTAATCAAGTTACCGAGGTTAGAAAGAAAAATCTCTTTTTGACTCGTGGGCGATCACGAGTTTTATTTTGTGGAAATATTGAGAAGCAATATTAAACAGGAGGTGAAAGAATGAACGAAAAAGTACTAGCGAACAAACAAGAAATAGTTAAAGAAATCGTTACTAATTTCCAAGAATCGGCTTCAGCTATCGTAGTTGAATATCGCGGCATCAGCGTTGGTGATATGACCGACTTACGTCGTCAATTACGCGACGAAGGCGTAGATATCAAAGTCTTTAAAAATACTTTAGTAAGACGAGCCACAGCAGAAGTTGGTTACCAAGAATTAGATGACTATTTAGTAGGACCAAACGCTATCGCATTCTCAAGTGATGCGGTTGCACCAAGTCGTGTTCTATCTAAATTCGCTAAGAAAAATCGGAAACTTGTTATCAAACAAGGAATCGTAGAAGGTCGTGTTGTTGACTTAGACGCGATTAAAGAATTAGCTAGTTTACCTAATAAAGAGGGCATGATTGCTATGTTATTAGGCGCTATCCAATCTCCAATCCGCCAATTTGCTTACGCAGTTAGCCAGATTGAACCAGAAGAAACCGAAGCAGCTCCAAAAGCAAGCGAAGACCAAGCTGAAGTAGAAGAAGTAAAAGAAGTGGTTGAAGAAACCAAAGAGGTCGTCGAAGCAAAGGAACCTGCAAAAGAAGTTGAAGAAACCGTAACCGAAACTACTGAAGAAGTAGTAGAGGAAACCAAAGAAGAAGTAAAGGAAACAACTCAATCCGCTGCTGAGGCGGTTGAAGAATCGGTAGAAGAAGAAACCGAAGAACCTGAAGCTGCACCTGAAGTAGCTCAAGAAGAAGCACTTGAAAGTGCAGAATAAAGAGAAGGAGAAAATAAACATGGCAAAATTAACAGCCCAAGAGATTGTTGAAGCTCTAAAAGAAATGACTATTCTTGAAGTTAACGATCTTGTTAAATTAGTAGAAGAAGAATTCGGAGTTACAGCCGCTGCTCCTATGGCAGTTGCTGCTGTCGCTGCTCCAGAAGAAGCAGAAGACGCTGAACCAACAGAAGTAACCGTAACCCTTAAAGAAATCGGTGGTTCTAAAGTTGGTGTTATCAAGGTAGTACGTGAAGTTACTGGTCTTGGAATGATGGAATCTAAGAAATTAGTAGACTCCGCTCCAGTAGCTATTAAAGAAAACATTAAACCTGAAGAAGCGGAAGAAATCAAAGCTAAGCTTATTGAAGCTGGCGCTGTTGTTGAAGTTAAATAAAACAACTATTAAATTTAAAGAGGTTTTGATTGAACCATTATTTTACAGAACAAAACCAATCCCCAATAAACCGGAGAGAAATACCTTTCCGGTTTTTCGGCTTGGATTTTAATCTAGTAAGTAGTGACGCGATTTTCTCAAAAAAACTAATCGATAAAGGAACTCTAGTATTACTAGAATACGTTATCAAAGATGGTTTAAAAGGGACGGTCTTAGATCTCGGTTGTGGTATTGGGGTCGTTGGGATAGCTTTAAAAAAGAAATTCCCAGAACTAAAGATAAGCCTGAGCGATGTGACCAGCCACGCGGTTGAGCTGGCACAAGAAAACATCAAGGCACAGGGCTTAGAGATGGATGTCATCTTGAGCGATGGTTTTGCTAATATCCCTGTCCAGTTTGACAGTATCTTACTCAATCCTCCAATCCGAGCCGGAAAAGCGGTCATTTATCGCTTATTTGAAGAAAGCCTCGAACATCTTAAAGCCAACGGCAAGCTCTACATCGTGATGATGAAGAAGCATGGCTTAGATTCAGCGATTCGTTTTTTCGAATCCAAAAACACCAAAGTGACCAAACTAGGTCATCGATCAAACTATCATGTTCTCAAAATTGAGAAGTAAAATTAGATTGACAAACGAAGAATCAACTGTTAATATTATAAATTGCATAATAATCAAATTAAACAATGGGGAAGTGTGCCCTTTTTAGGCGTTACACGGACCAGAAAGGATGGCGGCATGACAGAAAAACAATCTTACCGGATTGATACAATCGGCAAAAAAGTAGAACGACGAAATTACTCAAAAACAAGTGGTAATTTAGATCTACCAAACCTTGTAGAAATCCAAACCGACGCGTTTGATTGGCTAGTAAAAGAAGGCTTAAAAGAAGTCTTTGAAGAAATCTATCCAATTCAAAACCATTCAGGTAGCGTTAAACTCAAGTTTCTTTCCTACCATTTCGATGAGCCGAAATATAGCGTCAGTGAAAGTAAATATAGGGAAACCACCTATTCAGCCCCACTGAGAGCTAAGATGGAACTTGACATCATCGATCGTCAAACTGGAGAATTAATACAAAAGAACGAGGAAGTCTTTTTAGGGGATTTCCCTTTAATGTCGGATACCGGAACTTTTATTATCAATGGAGCCGAACGGGTAATTGTATCTCAAATTGTTCGTTCACCAGGGGCTTATTTTGATATTGAATTGGACGACCGGACGACAAAAACAAATTATGTTGCTGAACTTATTCCAAGTCGTGGAACTTGGTTAGAATTAATGGCAGACCACCGCAAGGCCGCCTTGGGATCAATTATCAATATGAAAGTTGATCGCAAACGGACGTTATTGTCGACGGTTTTGTACAAAGCTTTGGGTCTATCCTTAAACCTTGAGCCGGGTAGGGATAGTTTAGATACAGAAAACTTTGAAAAGTTTTTAACAGCTCTTGGTCTTCCCGTCCATAAAGAGTTAAAAGTCACAGAAGAAATTCGGGATTTCTTAAATCACTATTTATTGTTATATACCGGATTATTTGGTAATTATGAAGAGCTGGTAAACACGCTTCATGCGGATAAAGTAACCACTACGGAAGAAGCTTTAAGGGTTATCTATGAAAACCAACGTAGCGATGAAATACCAACTACCGAAGGGGCGATAAACCTAATGAACACTCGTTTCTTAGATTATCGTCGCTATGATTTAAATAAAGCAGGACGTTATAAATTACAGAAAAAACTCGGCGTAGCCTCTCGTTTATTCAAAAATTATCTTGGCCAAGATATCTTGGGTCCAGATAATAAGGTTGTTTATAAAAAAGGGACTTATGTCGATCGTGATGTACGCAATGCTTTAAAATCGACTTTTGCTATGGGTTCTCATATCGAAACGTTCCCTTTACTTCACATTTTCTCACACCCCGATGTTGTTTCCGTTCCACTAACTTGGGCGAACAATTTAGTGGGGCGTGTTTTGGCCGAAGCGGTAGAAGCTTATGAAGTTGGAACGGTTCTTACCTTAAAAGATCTCAAAGCTTTAGCCAAAGAACATGAATCAATCAAGATTTTTGCTGGCATCGTAGCTAAGCCTGTGGTTTTAACCCCAGAAAACGCCCGCAGTATCTTTAATTATGGACCGAAATTATTCTCATTAGGTCGCTGCACCGTTGAAGAGGAAGACTTATTAAATAATAATGGCGATTTATATATTAATCGATATGTACCGGATGAAACGCTTGGTCGACTATCAGTTCGTAATGAAGATGCGATTATCTCCGCTGCTAAAAAACAAGAAGTCGTGGTTTGGTTAGTCGGTTCAGCGGTTCAAGTCGTAAATGTAGCAAAAGATGCTGAAGCTAAGGACTTAGTCCGTGCCATTGGACCAGATCCATTCATTAAAAAGAAAACCGTAACCTTATCGGATTTATATGCTTTTTATTCTTATTATTTAAACTTATTCGATAATATTGGCGAAACCGATGATATCGATATGTTGGGGAATCGTCGAGTCCGTACGGTGGGTGAACTAATTCAAAATCAATTTAGAATTGGTTTATCAAGAATGGAACGAGTCATCAACGACAGAATGTCGATTTCTGACGTCTCTTCTTTGACGCCAAAATCACTTACTAATATACGTCCATTAACGGCAGCGATTAAAGAATTCTATTCGAGTTCACAATTGTCTCAGTTCATGGATCAAATTAATCCATTAGCAGAATTAACTAACAAACGTCGTATTTCCGCTTTAGGTCCAGGTGGTTTAACCCGTGATCGAGCTGGCTATGAAGTACGTGACGTTCATAACTCACACTATGGCAGAATCTGTCCGATAGAAACGCCGGAGGGCCCAAATATTGGATTAATTTCTAATCTAACTTCCTACGGACAAATCAATGAGTATGGCTTCATTCAAACGCCATACCGCATTGTTAAAAACGGAAAAGTAACCGATGAAACGGTTTACCTCTCGGCCGATGATGAACTGGACTATGTAATTGCTCCAGCCAATGAAGTAATGAACGGTGAAATTGCTCATGATCAGATTGTAGTTCGTTTTGAGAACGACAATATTATCATGGACAAAGAAGAAGTTGAGCTTGCCGATGTTTCACCGATGCAAATCGTTTCGGTCGCTACCGCTTGTATTCCGTTTTTAGAAAACGATGATGCTTCACGGGCCTTGATGGGAGCGAATATGCAACGTCAATCGGTTCCATTATTAGCGCCAGTCGCACCATGGGTCGGTACCGGTGTAGAACATGTCATCGCTCGTGACTCAGGGACTGCTTTGATTTCACAATCCGCTGGTGTCGTAAAATATATCGATGCTAAGAAGATTGAAATCGAAGAAAAAGAAGGTATCAGAACCTACAATTTAGAAAAATTCAGACGCTCCAATGGCGGCACTTGTATTAATCAAGTACCGATCGTCAGTGTCGGTGAAACGATTGAACGTGGTGAAATTATCGCGGATGGTCCAAGTATGGAAAAAGGCGAACTAGCCTTAGGTCAAAACGTGACGGTAGCGTTTATGAGCTGGCATGGTTTCAACTATGAAGATGCCATCATCATGAGCGAACGTCTAGTCATGGATGATGTCTATACTTCGATTCATATTGAAGAATACGATATCGAGGTTCGTGAAACTAAACTAGGACCTGAAGAAATCACGCGCGATATTCCAAACGTCTCCGAGGCTTCTTGCCGCCATTTAGATGCTAAAGGTATTGTTATGGTCGGAGCCGAAGTTAAAGAAGGCGATATCTTGGTCGGTAAAGTCACACCGAAAGGTCATAGTGAATTACCACCTGAAGAAAAATTACTCTTTGCTATTTTTGGAGAAAAAACCCAAGAAGTTCGAGACAATTCCCTTAAAGTTCCACATGGAGGAAGTGGGATTGTTCAATCGGTACGTGTTTTCAAACGCTCCGAAGGTTATGAACTAGCACCAGGTGTCCAAGAAGTGGTAAAAGTTTATATTGTCCAAAAACGTAAAATCTCCGAAGGGGATAAAATGGCAGGACGTCACGGTAACAAAGGCGTCATTTCGAGAATCCTTCCAGAAGAAGATATGCCTTACATGGCCGATGGAACGCCGGTTGACATTATGTTAAATCCAATGGGGGTTCCTTCACGGATGAACATTGGTCAAGTTCTGGAAATGCATTTGGGTTATGCCGCCAAGCAACTCGGGGTTCGTTTCAGTACGCCAGTTTTCGATGGTATTACCCCAGAAGAATTACATGAAATCTTAAAAGAAGCGGATCTTCCAGCGGACGGTAAGATGACCTTATATGACGGTATGAGCGGGGAACCTTTCGATGAAAGAATTTCCGTAGGATCGATGTACATGCTTAAACTAGCACACATGGTCGATGACAAGCTACATGCTCGTGCCACAGGACCATATTCCTTAGTTACCCAACAACCATTGGGTGGTAAGGCACAAAATGGTGGTCAAAGATTTGGGGAAATGGAAGTTTGGGCCCTCTACGCTTATGGAGCCGCTTATACTTTACAGGAAATCATGACTATCAAATCCGATGATGTTAACGGTCGTACCAAGACCTATGCCGCCATTCAAAACGGTATTGATGTACCGGAACCAGGAGTTCCTGAATCCTTTAAGGTTTTACGCCATGAATTACAAGCTCTAGGCTTGGATGTCAAATTCTTAGATGATGAGGGCCAAGAAGTTACCGTAACCGGAGTGGATACGGAAGACTCACCATATGATAATGTGACTCCTATGGATTTAAGATTAGACGATGAAGAAACCACCGCTTCCCAAGACGTTGAAAGTCAAAATGAAGACGATGACGTTGAAGAAGCCGCCGTAGTTGGATTTGACGACTACGAATTAGAAGAACAATAGGAGGCAAAATGAGTACTAATAACTTTAATGCAATCCAAATAGGATTAGCCTCTCCGGAAAGAATCCGTTCTTGGTCTTATGGAGAAGTTAAAAAACCTGAAACTATCAACTATCGTTCTCAAAAACCAGAACGCGACGGATTATTCTGTGAGCGTATTTTCGGACCAACCAAGGACTGGGAATGTTCTTGTGGTAAGTATAAGAAAGTTCGCTATAAAGGAATTGTTTGTGACCGTTGTGGGGTCGAAGTAACCCGAGCTCAAGTGCGTCGTGAACGTATGGGGCATATTGAATTAGCGGCTCCGGTTGCTCATATTTGGTATTTACGTGGAATTCCTTCACGGATGAGTATTTTATTAAATATTCCACCAAAACAATTAGAATCGATTGTCTATTTCGTTACCTGGATTGTAACCGATCCAGGCGATACCAATTTAGAATACAAGCAAATCCTAACCGAACGCGAATATCGTGAACAACAAGAAATCAATGGTTTTGGTTCGTTTGTGGCTCAAACTGGAGCAGAAGCGGTTCAAACTTTACTTTCTCAAGTTGATCTTGAAGAAGAATTCAAACTTCTTGAAGAAGAATTGGAAGATGCGCGCGGGGATAAACGGAAACGTTTATTACGTCGTTATCAAACGGTACACGCTTTCATTTATTCCGGCAATAAACCGGAATGGATGGTACTTTCGGTAATTCCGGTAATTCCACCGGATATCCGCCCAATGCTGCAATTGGATGGGGGAAGATTTGCCGCAAGTGACTTAAACGACCTCTATCGTCGTGTCATTACCCGTAACAATCGTCTGAAGAAACTTTTAGAACTCGGTACGCCAGCGATCATCGTTCAAAACGAGAAGCGGATGCTTCAAGAAGCGGTCGATGCTTTAATTGATAATGGTCGTCGTTCCAAAGCCGTAACTGGTGCTGGTGGGCGTCCACTTAAATCGCTTTCTCATTCCTTAAAAGGAAAACAAGGTCGTTTCCGTGGTAACCTCTTAGGTAAACGGGTCGACTTCTCGGGACGAAGCGTTATTGCGGTCGGACCAGATTTGAAAATGTACGAATGTGGCTTACCAAAAGAAATGGCATTACAGCTCTATAAACCTTTTGTAGTCAATCGTATGAAATTGGATGGCATTGCCAATAACGCCAAAGCCGCCGAAAAATTGATTGAGCGCCAAGATCCAAGAGTATGGGATATCGTCGAAGAAGTGATTAAAGAACATCCAGTTCTATTAAACCGAGCTCCGACGTTACACCGTTTAGGTATTCAGGCTTTTATCCCTCGTTTAGTTGATGGTCGTGCGATTCGTTTACATCCATTAGTTTGTACCGCATTTAACGCGGACTTTGATGGGGACCAAATGGCGGTCCATTTACCGTTATCGGAAGAAGCTCAAGCGGAAGCTGAAATCTTAATGTTAGGTTCTAATAATATTTTAGGACCAAAAGATGGAAAACCAATCGTTACTCCAGGACAGGACATGGTTCTTGGAAACTACTATTTGAATATGGAAGAGACTAAAGAAGAGTTCTTGGCTAAGGCTAAGTACTACCATGATTTAGGCGAATCCGACATTGCTAAGCGTTGGGAAAACTACGCCCATAACGAAGGAACCGCGTATCGTAACGTTAACGATGCCTTACGTGCCCTAAATGAGCATCAAATTCATATTCATACTAGAATCATCCTTCCAGTGACTTCCCTCTCTGAACGCTATCGCTTCCCTAAAGAAGCCGAAGATATGTATTTAGTAACGACTCCTGGAAAACTCATCTTTAACGAAGTATTACCTCAAGGATTTCCGTATTTAAATGAAATCTCAGACGATAACTTCAAACAGATTCCAGAACGCTATCTAGTGAAAAGAAATACCAATTACAAGGAATATATTGAACAACTTCCTATCACAAAAGAAGTTAAGAAACGTGATTTAGGAATATTAATCAAACGTATCTTCGATTTCTTCCCAACGGATAAGAGCGTTAATACTTCACCAATCTTGGATAAGATCAAGGATCTCGGATTTGAGTATTCTACCTTAGCGGGAACTACCGTTGCCTTATCGGATATTCGCGTAGCCCCTAATAAAGAAAAATACGTTGAGATTGGTAAAGAAAAAGCGGAAAATCTAAAACGTCTACTGAATCGTGGTTTATTAACCGAACCAGAATGGGAACAAAAACTAACGGTTCTCTGGGATGAAATCAAAAACGATATTGGTGTTGAGTTGATGAACGATTTACCTCGTAAGAATCCAATGAACATGATGGCTGATTCTGGGGCTCGTGGTAATGTATCTAACTTTACCCAATTAGCTGGTATTCGTGGCTTAATGGCGAAACCAACTCAATCCAAATCTCAAAAAGAATGGGTTCCATCGATTATGGAAGTTCCGATTTATTCTAACTTCCGTGAGGGACTCAACGTGTCTGAATTCTTCTTATCTACCCACGGGGTGCGTAAAGGTCTAACCGATACCGCATTAAAAACCGCAGAATCCGGTTATTTGACGCGTCGTCTCGTTGACGTCGCTCAAGACGTTGTTGTAGAAGAAGATGATTGTGGAACCGAAGAAGGCTATTTAGTTAAAGATATGATTGACAACAAAACAAATGTCATCATAGAACGTTTCGAAGATCGCATCGTCGGCCGTTATGCTTACGAAGAGTTAATCGATCCAAAAACTAAAACCATCCTCGTTTCCGTAAACCAATACATTACCGAAGAACTGGCCCATCAAATTGTGGAAGCTGGTTATAAGGAAATGAAGATTCGCTCTATCTTCACTTGTGAGTCGAAATATGGTGTCTGTAAACGTTGTTATGGACGTAATATGGCGACTGGAAAAGAAGTTGAAGTTGGAGAAGCGGTTGGAATTATGGCCGCTCAGTCGATTGGTGAGCCGGGTACTCAGTTAACAATGAGAACCTTCCACACCGGTGGGGTCGCTGGTTCGGGTAGTGACGATATTACTCAAGGTCTACCGAGAGTTGAAGAACTATTCGAAGCACGTAAACCGAAACTACCAGCCTTGATCGCTAAGATTGATGGTAAAATTACCGACATTTCAGTTGGCAGTGATGGTATGGAAATTACGATTGCTAACCGAAAAGAAGAGTTAGTACACCATTTATCACCGTATCAAGTGGTTCGAAACCGCATCAAAGTGGGCGATTCGGTACTAGCTGGTGACAAATTGACGGAAGGGGCTGTGGATCCTAAGGAACTCTTGGAAGTTTCCGATCTAGAACGTGTCCAAACCTATATTCTTAAGGAAGTTAAGAAAGTATATGAATCTCAAGGTATTGAGATTTCGGATAAACATATTGAGGTCATGATTCGCCAGATGTTACGTCGTGTGGTCGTCTTAGATCCAGGCGATACGAAACTATCGGCAGGAATTCATATCTCTTTACCAATGATTTCCGATATTAACTTGGATTACTTAATGGCTGGTAAACAACCTGCACGCTTTGGACCAGTCTTACTAGGGATTTCCAAAGCTTCGGTTGAAACCGATTCTTGGTTATCAGCCGCGTCCTTCCAAGAAACAACTAAGGTCTTAACGGAAGCCTCAATTGAAGGTAAAGTCGACTCCTTACTTGGTCTTAAAGAGAACGTTATTGTTGGTAAGATGATTCCAGCAGGAACCGGATCGAAATTTGATCGAGAATCGACCCGAGCCATTAAGGTGAGAGCCGACGAACTACGTCAGGAACGCGAACTGCGTAATGAAGTAGAAGAAGATATCAACGCCTTACCGGTTGAAATGACTCGAATCATTGAATTGAAGTAAACTAAAGCTCCTCAAAAGGGGAGCTTTTTTTATGCGAGTTTGAAAGTGAAAAATGTAAGAAAATCAGCTTACTTTAAATAAGTTTGGGTTGCTCATAGATTAATGGATATTAAATTAATATGCTACACTATTAGGTATGAATAAAGACAAGATGGGAACTGCCCCCTTAACAAATCTACTAATATCAATGTCGATACCGATTATGATATCCATGTTAGTTCAAGCTTTATATAATATTGTGGATAATATTTTTGTCTCTCAACTTGGCGAAACCGCCTTATCGGCTGTAGCAATTTCTTTTCCAATGCAACATTTTATGTTAGCAGCAAGTGTTGGGCTCGGGGTAGGGATGAATAATGTCATTTCCCGTAACCTAGGTGCTAAGCAAGATAAGACGGCACAATTAGCGGTTAAACATGCCTTATTATTGGCGTTGTTAATTTCTTTTGTATTTGTCGGTTTTAGTATCGTATTTGCTAAACCTTTTTTACAACTTCAAACGAATGATGCTGATTTATTGGCGATGAGCTATCGATATTTATCAGTAGTAACCTTATTTCCATTTGGACTATTTTTTCAAGTGGTTTTTGAACGGTTATTACAAAGTACTGGACTGGCTTCGTTATCAATGCGATCTCAAATCCTCGGTGCTGTCGTGAACATTACTTTAGATCCAATCCTGATTTTTGGTTGGTTTGGTCTACCTGCTCTAGGTGTTCATGGTGCAGCGATTGCCACTATTATCGGCCAATCTGTTGCGGCTAGCTATGGTTTGTATTTGAATATAAAACATAATGAAATCTTGGGTTTACGAGTAAAAGAATTTGAACTAAGAGCAGATATTATCCTTGATATCACGAAAATAGGACTTCCATCGATGTTGGTGGTATCCGTAACCTCACTGATGAATTTTGGCATGAATACGATATTAAAGGCATACGGCACCTTGGCATTAGCGGTTTATGGAATCTATACCCGTCTTCAATCTTTTGTCTTTATGCCAGTCTTTGGTTTAAATAATGCGATGATCCCTTTAACTGGCTATAATCTTGGTGCTAGAAAACATGATCGGGTGAAAGGTTTTATAAAGCTGGGATTGTTTGCTGGAACTTCAATCATGATTTTAGGTTTGCTTATTTTTCAGTTGATACCATCCTTTTTACTTTCTATGTTTAACGCAACCTCAGAAATGCTTAGAGAGGGACAGTTAGCCTTACGCATTATTTCTTTGAGTTTTGTATTTTTTGGAATAAATGTCGTGGTGAACTCCGTGCTTCAATCGTTTCGAAAACCTCTATTAGCTATGGGGTTAACCTTATTGCGTTCAATAATTTTACTGTTATCTTTTGCTTATTTATTTTCAAACTGGTTTGGCTTGGTTGGGATCTGGTGGTCATTTCCATTGGCTGAGGGTTTAGTGGTCTTTTTATCACTCTATTTTGTGCGCTGGTTGTTTAAAACGCAAATGGACTAAAAAAGAGGTTAGGAAGTGACTGCTGGCTATATACTTATATATATATATTGACATTATAAACAAACATAGTAATATTAAATTATGAAATGAAAGTTGAGGGGACAGTATAAAATATCTTGTGTAAACGCTCTTCCTAGAGAGATATAGAAAAAGGAAGCTAAACTTTGTAGAATTAGGTTTGAGACAAAACTAAACAAAGGAGCTTCCCATGTCAAATTTTACCACAA
>JAEWFZ010000017.1 GCA_023388535.1 Bacillota bacterium
CTCGTATTATCAATTTAAGGTCAAAATTGATAATTTCTCTTTCTAGGCCATAAATCTGAATGCATATCATATGGCCATTTGATATGCTTTCTATAAGCACTGTGGATTTGTCTCATATTTGTACAGCTTGACTGGTTTAAGGAGATCCCCACCACAGTTCTTTTTCTAATGGTAATTAGTTGATTAACACCTTGATGTTTTATGAATCGCGAGACTACATGGAAGAACTATAGTGGACTTACACAGCAGTGCTCAGAATTGGAGGTGTCTTTATGACATTCATTGTTGGCATCGATATTGCCAAATACCATCATGAATGCCTTGTGATTAATCAGCTAGGAGAAGTGATTCATACATCATTTTCCTTCGATAATAATCATCTAGGATTCAAGACTTTACAAGGTGTCTTAGAGTCCTTGAGTGCTTCAGAAACAATAAAGATAGGATTTGAAGCAACAGGTCACTACGGAACTAACCTCAAGAATTTCCTAAATAATCTCGGCTATGACTATATGGAAATTCATCCAATGTTAATCAATCGTTTTAACAAAGCTACTTCACTACGTAAAACTAAAACTGATAAAGTGGATGTAAAGTTGATTTGTTCCTACTTGATGAGTGTTGATTACAAACCCTATCTCAACAAATCTTATCACATCAACTCACTAAAATCATTAACTCGTTGTAGAGATGCTTTAATCAAAGAACGATCGCTTCAGTTACAAAGAATGACCAATGTCTTAGACCATATTTTTCCTGAGTTTAAGCCTTTTTTCTCTAATTCTCTTAAGTCTGCCACAGTTCTTTATCTGTTGAAAAACTATGGATCAGCTCTAAAGATTTCGCGGATGAATAGGGTTTCCTACGAGAAGATGACTTCTCAACTTAGACACACGATTTCCTATGCTAGGTTTACTAAGCTCAAAGAGTTAGCGAAACAGACCGTTGGGATACAAGATCCCTTATTAGAGTTTCAACTAGATGTCTTTCTTAATCTCTATCAATCGATAAACCAACACATTGAAGACATCGATAACCTGATTGAAACGGAGTACAGACTAGTTAATTCCTACATTCATACCATCCCAGGAGTTGGGATTTTGAGTGCGGCTAGTATTTACTCAGAAATCGGAGACATTTCTCGTTTTTCACATCCAGATAAACTTGTCTCTTTCTGCGGATTAGAACCTGCCATCTTTCAGTCAGGTGAGTCTGAATTCACCGGTAGAATGGTCAAGAGAGGTTCATCTTATTTAAGACAGTACATCATGAACTGCACTCAAACCTTACTGCTACATAATCCACCATTTTACGATTTCTACCTTCGAAAACGAAATGAGGGAAAGAAGCATCGTGTCGCTCTTTCTCATGTTGCTAAGAAGTTAATTCGCATCATTTTCAAATTAGAAACTGACAAACTACCATTCAATTCACAACAGATGAGATAGCCGATAATCATCTTCGATGCAAATAAAGCTCATCAAAGAGTTCTTTTTAACATGTTTTTCATTTTGGGATAATTTCTCTTGATTTCTAATAGTTAATCTCCTTTATTTTAAATCCTCTAAAATCAAAAGATTATCCTGCATAATTGAAATATAATTTTCATTTTGTAATCTTTCTTTCTCGCTCAAAGTAAAAATCGATGAGAGACGAATCGGCGTAAGGCCGACTTCTTCGATTAAATAGTCCTGTAGTTCTAACAAATCAGAATCTAAATAATCTTCATAAATCAAAAAGTGAACATTTTGACTTATTAATTCGTCTACGATGATATCCAATTGAGCTTGATTTGGTATCACCCCATAGCGGGATGTGATAATTGGGTAAACCGGAATCCTATAGGTGTGATTCCAGATATTAAATGCTGAACTCAGACTAGCCAACTTAATACTTCGATCGAGATTTAAGTTCGCGTATTGAGCATCTAAACTAACTAAATCTTTTTCAAGGCGCAAATAGCGTTCTTGATAGAGCGTTTTATTGATTGGATCATGTTCAATCAACCAATCTAAAATGGTTTTTGACATTGAAGTCATTAATTTTAAATCCATCCACTGTACCGGTTCAACCGTATATTGATTCATCAATAAAGGACTCAGCTTTTCGTAATAGTCTATAAAACCGGTCGAGGAAACGGAACGTTTATAGGGTAACGAGCGCGAGGTGGCGGATAAATCGATAATCTGACGAGCCACAGAACTTAAGAAAGGACGATTAATGCTGAAGTATGGTTCCAGTTGTTGATTATGGAAAATCACATCAATTTCTCCTTGAATCTCTGCTTTATTGATGCTGGCTCGACCGATGAAATCACCTTGAGAAAGATTACAGATATTAACCTGCGATCCAGCTAAGGTATCCACAATCCACTCGATTGGATAAGAAGTAGTACAAACCGTTATTTTACTCTTATCACAACCAGCAATCACCAGTATCATAACTAAAATAGCCAATATTTTTTTCATGATTGACCTCGATAAGACACATATTCGCGATTGCGTTTTTCCATATCGCGTTTTAATTGGAAGCGATCAAAATACATAATTATCACCAACGATAAAGTCGCAATCAGCAATTGGACAATGGCTGAAAGAAAGAGATTTACCGAGAAAAACTTCCAAAACGAAATATTGGATAAAGAAAAAATCTTGATATACGCATACATCATCAATAACCAACAAAAACTCATTAAATTTAATAAGGTAAATTGTTCTAAATAGGATTGATGAAGAACTTTTGTAAAAAACTGTAAGACATAGTACATGAGAAACAAAGTGAACCCATAAATCCAATAAGTATCGACATGAATCATTTCAAACACCAATATTACATAAAACAAATACAACCATTTATATTTAGCTTCAATTCTCAAGCTAGCTAAAACCCAAAAGTTAAAGGCAAACATGGTCATAATTACCGGTTGGTTTAAACTAAAATCAAGCGGAATAAACACGGCAAGAACCGCATCCAAAAGCACACCCAGTAAAAATAATAGCATCCCGCTAATCACGAACGTTACCCACCTTTGGCTCTGTTTTTGAGATGGCTAAGACATAGGATAAATCACTAAAGTTGGCTACCGGTTTTACCAGTAATAGTGCGGATATCGTAGTTCGACTATCGTCTAATTCTTCCACGGTACCAATTAACAAACCTTTCGGTATGATATTACCTAGACCACTGGTGATTATTTTTGCGCCAGGACGAACGGTAGTGTGGGAATCCAGTAAACGGATAACAAATTGTCCTGTCTCGGTATCGTAGTTTTCTAAAACACCATGAAGCTCCTGATTATTGTCCGTCAAAACTAAAACTGAAACTTTAGCTTGATCCTTGGTGGTGGTTAATAATTTTACTGTTGAGGTGTTGTCACCGGCTTTTTTAATCAGACCAATCATACCCTTGCTGGAAATGACGGCCATATTATCAAAAACCCCTTGCTTAGTTCCGATGTCTATTAAGACTTCATCGTTAAATAAAGCTGGGCTGCGATTAATGACCGTAGCTACCAAAACATGGGAGCTCGTTAAAGAATTTTTCACACCAGCAAGTTGTTTTAAGGTTTCGTTATCTTTTTTTAAGGCTATATTTTGAGCTTGAAGCTGCTGCATGCTTTCAAGGTAGCGACGCAGTTCAATATTTTCTTCTTTAATGGTT
Source organism: Bacillota bacterium (assembly GCA_023388535.1). Classification (GTDB taxonomy): domain Bacteria; phylum Bacillota_I; class Bacilli_A; order Erysipelotrichales; family Erysipelotrichaceae; genus JBNRMW01. Next base: position 3,661 of record JAEWFZ010000017.1, read on the forward strand.
TGCATTGAGACAAAGTTTTCTATCGTAGTCTTTAAAGAAACGATTGGTTTCTCTATTAAGCTGTAGCGCAGCCGCGACCAGGGCTGATATATTTTTTGATCAAGATTTTGATATAAGGATGAAGGCGAAATAACTTGAAAAAATACCGTTAACACAATCAGAAAGCCAAGAATAATCGCTAAAATCTTATTTAAAGGATTTGTTTTTTTCATGCGCAAAGTAAGCCTCCTTGATATGTAATTATATCATATAAAAGGACCGTTGATGAGCAACGGTCTTAAGGATTTCGAAAACGATTTAACAATGAGGTATAGCCATTTCTGGTTACTATTATGTGATCTAAGAAGACGATTTCCATTAACTTGGATGTTTCAATTAATTTTTCCGTTACGGCCAGATCGGCGGGCGATGGCACTAATGAACCAGCCGGATGATTATGAACGACTATCATAGCGGCCGCATTGTGCTCCAACGCTTTTTTAAAGATTTCTCGTGGATGAACTAGTGAACGATCCAAGGTACCTTTGAAGAGTATTTCGTGATGAATGATTTCATGGCGAACGTTTAAATAAACGACCATGAACAATTCCTGCATTGAAGGTCCGATTTCTTGAATCAACCAATCGGTTAGCGTTTTCGGATTATCGATTACGGATTTATTATGAGCTTTGGCTCGATAGATGCGTTTACTTAATTCTAAGATGGCGGTTAAGGTAACGGCTCGTGCTAGTTTTATACCTTCTATTTGCATCAGCTTTTCCATCGTCATATCCGGAAAATTAACTAGACCATTGCTTAATTTTATGAGCTTTTGAGCCATTTGGGTTATATCTTGTTTTTTAGTTCCATATCCTAAAATGACCATTAATAACTCTTGGTCACTTAAGGATTCAATTCCATTGGCCAGCGCTTTTTCACGTGGTCTTTGCTGGCTTGGTAAGTCTTTGATTTTCACTAACTACCCCATTTAAATTCAAAGGTGAAGATTTTTACCGATCCAGACTTAGATACAAAAATCTTATAAATCGCTACCGCCCCTGCCAACATACCTAAAGCCACAATGGCACCTGTTGTTGTCATTTAAAGCCTCCTTTCTTAGCTTGTTATATGAGCTAATTAAGAGTCTTCCCAAGATTATCCATCTAATTAGGTTTAATAGAAAAAAAGATTATTTAACAAGTAAACAATCTTTATTTTTAAAAATATAAATCTTTAACGTCTAAATTTGCGACTGAAATGATAGAGCCTGTTTATCCAAGGGATAATCGGTAACTCAAAGTTTCCGGGTTGTTCAAGGATATAACCACCAAATCCCTTTTTAAAGCGATAGATTCCATCATCGTCATGACCAGAAAATTTACCACTGGTTCCATAGAAATTAAAACGCTCGAGATCTTCAGATAAAGCCTCACGCATGGCTACACTATGTATCGCATGGGTTCCATTAAATCCAAAGTATTTATCATCGTTACCGGCAAATAGAGCCGTTAGCTCCCGACCGTGAACGATATAAATAACCCCACCGATGGTAACCGCTTTTTCATCGCTGAAGCCTTCCGTTTCCGCCAATCGTTTTTTAAGTACCTCTAAATTTTCTTTAGCAATTCGCAAACGATTCATGATTTTTTTAGAAGCATTTTGAGTGGCTATTAATGTTTCGACTTCTGAGATTTCTGCTTCTAGTTCTTGGCTCTGTGTTGTTAAGGCATTTATATAAGCTTCAACATTGAATTTCGCAAGATACACTTTACAATTATCGCCAAAATTACGTTTCAAATTATAATAATAATCTAAACTACGATCTTTGAAATCACGTCGTTTTGAGGTTTGTTTTGTCAGTTTTTTAAATTCATCGATTTCGTCTAAACCAACTTGATATACCTCAATTTGATCTTTTATCGTTTTGCGGATGGCTTTGCGGGTTGAATGATCAAAGCTGGCCATTAAATCATCTTCAGTTTCAAGATTTGAAAAATCTTTGATAAATAACCAGCGGCCGATACCATTAATTTTACTATTATCAAAGCCTAAATGTTTAACCCCCACTTTGTTAAGGTGTTTAATCCAATTTAAATGGTTGACTTCTCCTGTTTTCTCACCTTCAATATCTCTTGAAAAAACCTCAAAGTTAGGTGTTACTAAAAGGTGAATGCAGTGATATTGTTTTAGATCGGCTTTTACATGATCAAAATAATATTGTAGTAATTCCAGGTTTTCGAAATCAATCAATGGTCCTTGATTGCAATGAGCGATCGTGTATTTCCCCAAGACTTTACGCATTGAAAATAAGCCGGCGGCGACTAACTTACCTGCTTCTTTAACCCCATAAGCTACGACTTGACGGTTTTGATCTTGACGGTTTTGATCTTTTTGTAATAAAGCCATCGACTTGGACTGAACAAAGGAGGCATTCTCATATTGTTTACTGAATGCATCCAATTCATCAAACGTTAAATTAACAAATTCGTACATATATTCCTCTTTCTGATTACGTATACTTAATCTATTTTACCATAGCGCAAAACACACAAAAAACTATGGCTAACAGGCTCATAGTTTTTGTAGTCTAATCTTAACGTTGTTTAAAGAACGTTGGGATGGCGCTATCATCATCACCTTCAACCAAGTTTTCGATATCCGTATCCATTTCTTCAACCGATGAATTTGGTTTAACCGAAGCTGGCTTGAAACCTACCGATTCTCGGGTTGGTTGAATCGGTTCTTCAAAACCGGTCGCAATAACGGTTACGATAACGCTATCTTGTAGCTGTTCGTTAATTGCTACCCCAAATATAATATCAATATCACGGCCAGCCGATTGACGGATAAATTCTACCGCATCGTTAGCATCATAAATAGTAATTGATTCGCCACCGGTGACGTTGATAATAGCTTTGGAAGCACCATCGATTTGGGCTTCGAGTAATGGTGAAGTAATCGCGTTTTGGGCCGCGTCAATGGCTCGGCTTTCACCATCGGCCATACCGATACCGATGAGGGCAGAACCTTGATCAACCATGACCGATTTGACATCGGCAAAGTCTAGGTTAATTAAGGCTGGTACTGCAATTAAGTCCGTTATGGTTTGTACCCCTTGACGCAGGACATTGTCCGCTTCTTTAAAAGCATCTCTAAATGGAATACGTCCGATAACTTCTAATAATTGGTTATTCGATACGGTAATAATACTGTCCGTATGTTCCTTTAACTCTTTTAACCCTTCTTCGGCTTGACGCATCCTACGAGCCCCTTCAAAAGAGAATGGTTTAGTTACGATCGCAACGGTAAGTGCACCCGCTTCTTGAGCCAGACGAGCAAACATAGGAGCCGCTCCGGTACCAGTACCGCCACCAAGACCGCAGGTTATAAAGACCATATCAGAGTTTTTCATCGCTTCGCGGATTTCATTTTCGCTTTCCATGGCAGCGCGACGTCCAACTTCTGGGTCTCCACCGGCACCAAGGCCACGCGTGGTATCCTTTCCTAATACTAATTTATTTTTCACTAAAGATACATTGAGTACTTGAAGATCGGTATTCGCAACATAAAATTCAACGCCTTGTAATCCTTCATCAACCATGCGATTGATGGCGTTACATCCCGCTCCCCCTATTCCGAATACTTTAATTCGAGCTACTTGTTGATACATTTCTGATTGGCTCATACTGGCTACCTCCTCTGTGTTGGTTTATCAAACATTGTTTTAATTCTAGTGGTTATTTTTGTGTCTTGATGATCTTTTACATATTGTGAAAGACTTAAGATATATTCGTTGATGTCGACACTGACATCGCCCTCTTCTTGCCATTGTAAATGGTCGATATAGCAATAGAAAGAACCAAGCAAGGCAGTTAAACGGGCATCGCGCGCGCCTAGGGTTGAGGGTACGTATTGGCTGCTTTCAACATCACTTATCTGTTGTAAGGCCACAGCAATCCCCTTTATCATCGCCCCTTCGGATATAATTTCAAAGCGCGTTGGATGATTTTCAAATATCCCTTGGGAACTATTACGGATCATTTCTAAAGTACTATAGATCTCCTCTTTTACGGCATCCATAATATCATGTTGTGAACAAGTGAAGGACTTTTTGTTTTTCGACCAAAGATATAATGGTTCTTTACCGTATTGATTAAGACTGAGATCGACATTATCAAACAATAAACGGGTCGCTACCTCTTCCGGAACATCCAGATGATTAGCTAAGCGATCGATCCAGACCTGGCTTCCTGTATTTAGTATCTCAGCATGAATCAGACGTGAGCGATAATACAAGGAAAGCGTTGTATGTTGTCGTTCGATTTGTACGCCAATTTGATAAGTTTCATCGTATGGGTCGAAGTTAAACGCTTCTTTCGCTACGGCTATACAATCAATACAAACATCTAAAATTTGGAGTTGCGCTTTTTCAACAATTAAAGCGTATTGGTAAACAATATCTCGATTGACATAATACAAATCGACATCGGCCGTTAGACGACTTGTTTTTTCATCCAATGGCATTTTGAATACATAATTACCATTTAATTTAAACTGATAGATCTCAGCATTTATCATTTCTAGATTAGGTTGAGGTCTTTGGTTTAAAGCGTTTTTATATATTTGATATATATTTTCAATTTTAACACGACTGAGAGGATCATTGATGTCCGCATGCAAGTTTCGATTAACTCTTTGTAAAGCTAATGAAGGCATAACTAATAAGACTTTTTGAATCTTCACTCGTAAATTTACATGAATATTCTCCAAGCCTTTTTCAATGGCTGTGACTATAGCGTCTTCGTCTACTATTTTATAATCATCGATACCTTGATGCGCTACGCGCTCTACTTTTAGAATGTTTAGTCGTCCGTTGAAGAATTCACTGACTAGTATTCTAATTTCATTATCCGCAATTTGTAACGAAGCATAGATTTGCTTAGTCATTGATCTCCTCCTATCATTCTTAAATATAATATCACAATCAATAAAGTCAATAAAGTATTTTTAACTATTGCTCTAGGGAAAAATATTGAAAAAATCTTCGTTTAATATTATAAGATTTATATTAATCGGACGAGCTAATATATAATAAAAACCACCTGCTGGTGGTAATTTTAAAAATGGGGTGATCGACGGGACTTGAACCCGCGCATGCCGGAGCCACAACCCGGTGCGTTAACCAACTTCGCCACGACCACCATTGATAATGCTAAGTAATCATACAATAACCAAAACAATTTGTAAAGCCTATTTAGCAAAATCGACCATCCTATCAAGAACACCAAAATTAAAAAACTAAAATGGACGGTTTTATCTAGTTTAACTTTGTGAGATTTTATATCCCGTTTAGTTTTGTTTGTTTTACAATGAAGTGGGCTGATGTGCGGAAAGGACACATCATGGCAAAGCATCTAACTATTGAAGAGCGCTTCTGGCTGCTCGAAGGAATTGAAAAAAAGAAGTCTATCTCAAAAATAGCCAAACTACTTAATCGTTCAATCACCACCCTTACTAACGAATTAAAAGATCGAAGTCAGATTGAAAGAAAAGGTAGTCCATTTCGAAAGTTTAACGATTGTCTACATCGAGAGCATTGTTTTCGAAAAGAACACTGTAACTTAACGGACCGTTGTACCAAAAAAAGGTGTAATCATTGTACTGTTTGTCACAGTCATTGTGAGCGATACGAGAAGGAGTATTGTTGTGCGTTAAGTTTACCACCGTATGTCTGTAATGGGTGTTCAAAACGGGTGCGTTGTTCTTTAGAAAAAAGACTCTATTATCCGATTAAAGCTCAACAGGAATATGAAAGGTTACGAAGCGAGAGTCGAGAAGGTATCTCTTATTCTCACGTTGAATTAAAACGAATCAACGATTTAATTAGTCCCTTGGTTCAACAGGGACAATCTCTTTATCACATTCATCTTCATTTAAAGGACCAATTGATGATTTCCCTTCAAACCCTATATAACTTAGTTCACAACAAAGCCTTAGACCTTCGATTAATTGACTTGCCCAAAGCGGTAAAATATCGTCCCAGAAAAGCACAGAAACCTTTAAAGATTGATAAACAATGTCACAAGGAAAGAACCTATCAGGATTTTCTTAATTACACACAACAGTTCCCGCATCTTGAAATTATCGAAATGGATAGTGTGGAAGGTCCTAAAGGGGGAAAAGTGCTGCTGACCTTTTATTTTAGAAACTCAGGATTTTTGCTAGCTTATTTAAGAGAAGCCAATACGGCCGGCTCGGTCGTAGAAATATTTAATCGATTGAAAACCGAATTAACATTAGAGGGCTTTCTTAACCTGTTTCCAATTCTTCTGACCGATCGTGGCTCTGAATTCACTCACCCCACAGCGATAGAAGCACAACAAACCTTGACTACGGGTGAAAAGATTCAAACCAAACTGTTTTATTGTGATCCACGAAGACCCCAACAAAAAGCTTCCGTAGAAAATGTTCATCGACTCATAAGAAACATCATTCCCAAAGGAGCCTCTATGAACCATCTTACCCAAGATGACATTCAAAAGATGGTAGACCATATTAACTCGTATTCAAGAAAAAACTTGAACGGTCGGTCTCCTTTCCAACTATTCAAGTTTCTTCATTCCTCTGAAATTCTTCAGAAATTAAATTGTTCTGAGGTTGATCCTTCTCAGATCAATTTAACGCCATCGTTACTCACTAAGTAACCAGTTTCGTTAGCCCATCAGCCCTTATCCTTTATCATTCTAGACTGTCTAGTTTACTCACCTCAAATTTCGATAAACTAGCTAGCTGAGTTTTAACGAACTCAAAAACTAAGGCTTAGTCCTAACTTAATTACAGTTTAACACAAAATTCTGTGTAAATTCCTTTCGATATAGACAATTTCCCATGCCTTTTATCCTTAGGTTGTGGAGCTAAGTTTTTTCTGTCTAGTTTAACTTTTGAAACTCCAGTTTAACTTTTTAATTTACA
>JAEWFZ010000013.1 GCA_023388535.1 Bacillota bacterium
TGAATATTTATCAAATTATTATGTGTACCATAGAATTCACACAAAATTCAACATGACACCAAAACAATACGAACAACATTGCTTGTTGTCGCTTAACCCTGTGTAAAAAATAGTGTTGCAGTTTCCAATAAATGGATTATAGAAGCAATATTATTTAACTTGTGTTACCATCTAAATGAATTGTTTAGTAGAATAAAAAAGTTCAATCTCTAATCAATAAGCTAAAACGACCGTCTAGATTAGTTGAATGACTTTTTAAAACAATATAAGGAAAGGACTATCCTTGGATAGATAAGTAATATGATATGAATGTAGCAGTTTATGATACACCTTTTAAAACCTATATTTATTCCGATAATAAATTTAAAGAAGTAGTTTATTCTTTACAATTTCTTTTACGCTTAGAAGCTAATACGACTACACTAGCTAACTTATTAATAGCTATGATGCGCGATCGAAGTCAGAAGTATCCAACCAAATCGGAAATGATTCGGGTCCGCGATATGCTGTATGGCGCTCGCTTACAATCTCAGGTTCGTCGCTTTGGGGAATCGGTATTGATCCAATTTAATATCACTACCATTGCGGCGGAATTTGTCGAAGAACCAATTGCCGAGGAAGCGATTGAGTTTTTAGCCGAAATCTTATATCATCCTTTGATTAATCAAGAAACGTTTGCGGAAGCTAAAAATCGTCTAACGTCTCGTTTAAATCGAATCCTCGAACAACCAATGCGATTAGCGATTGATCAAGGCTTTAAGTATTTCGGCGAAGGTACACCCGTCGCCTACAGTTCTCAAGGTGACCTTGAACAAATCGATCAGATCACGTTAGAGGACATCTTGAAATTTCATCAACAACTACTGGCTAGTCCAGTATTTAGCATTGTGGTGGGAGCCAATGAGGCAAAGACAACCAACAAAGCCTTCAAAAAATACTTTAAGCAACAACCAGAAATTAATTTAGATAAAGTGTTTTATCATATGCGACCAGCGAGTCCACGAGTCCTTAAAATTGAAAAGCAGGTAAATCAAGCGAACCTGGTTAAGTTTTACAGCACCGGTATTGATGTTAATGAAAAAGATTTTACTAGCCTACATATGCTCAGTATTATCTTAGGACAATTGCCAACTTCACTACTATTTCAGGAAGTCCGTGAGAAAAACTCCTTGACTTACTCGATATCCTCCAGTTTACAATCATATGACGGTATGATGATGATTAATACTAGCTTGGATTCTAAAGATATTGATGCAGCGAATCAACTCATCGATCAACAATTAGAACGTATAAAACAGGGTGATTTCGATCAAAACTTACTCGATGGGGCGATGAAGATGTTAGAGTCCTCCTTTGCTTCGATCGAAGATGATATTTACTCGATCCAAAACTTTATTCGCACTCAAATTTTTACCCAATCCAATTTCGATATAGAAACTCATGCCCAAAAATATCATCAAGTAACGTTGCCCATGATTCAAACCGTAGCTAAACAAATCCATTATCTTGGTGAAATTCAACTTGTTGAAAGGAGCGTTAACGATGAAAACCTTTAATGAAATACAAACCGTTAAAACTTTGGATAATGGCTTGACGGTAATTGTTCAAACTAAAAGCAATTTTAAAACCACCTCAGCCTTATTGGGGACGTATTTTGGCGCTTTAACTTTAAAACAAAAAATAAACGACGAATTGATAACCTATCCTGCGGGTATCGCTCATTTTCTCGAACATAAACTATTTGAACCTGAAGAAGAGGACGTCCTGGTAACCTTTACTAATATGGGCGCTAGCGCCAATGCTTTTACCTCCTATCATGAAACCGTTTGTTATTTCTCAACGACTCAAGACTATCAATTTCCTTTAAAAACGCTATTGGATTTTGTTCAAAATTTCAATAGCGACGAAGAAAAAACAGAAAAAGAAAAAGGTATCATTTCACAAGAACTTTTAATGTATCAACAGATTCCCCAGTTTCAATTGTTCATGACCTTGTTTAGAGCGATGTATCATAATATCGCTTTAAATCAAGATATAGCAGGAAACTTAGATTCGGTTAAAGCCACGACGTTAGAGGATGTAATGACGGCTTACCGAGCCAATTATCATCCTTCTCAAATGGTTCTCTCAATCGTGACCGATAAAGATGCGGATGAAATTCTTGACTTTGTTACCCATCATCAAGCCCAAAAATCATTTACTGAAAGGATGAAATTGGAAGAAGTAATTCTAGAAGAACCATTAGCCGTGGTCGATGATTTTGTAGAATTAGTAATGGATGTCAATGCGACGAAGGTGGCGGTAGGCTTCAAACAAAAGTTTGTTACCTTATCGGAAAAAGATATTTTCTATCAAGAACTTTATTTAAAATATTTAATGGATATTATCTTTAGTCCGAGAAATCCAAAATATCAAGAATGGATGGACCAAAAAATAATCAACGATAGTTTTAATTATCAGTATGAAATTGGCTTAGATTATGGCTATTTAGTTTTTGTCAACGAAACCGAAGATCATCAAAGTTTTAAAGACTTTTTAGTAGATCAACTATCAAACATTACAATTACAACTGAAGATATAGAGCCTTTAAAACGCCGCTATTATCGCGATGGTATCTCGGCATTAGAAGATGCGGATGATTTAATGGTTGGTAATTTTAGAGCCCATAAACAAGGCATCAATATCTTTGAACAAATCGAGGCGCTGATGAAAATAGAGTTAAGCGATATCCAAGACTTCGTCGACCAAATCTCGACCGATCATTTCAGCATGGTAAAAATAAAAGCTTAGGATTTATGCGCATGAGCGATTATATAGAATTAGAGAAAGGTGACTATATATGAACTCATTTATGCTGGTAGGAAAAGTCAAAGCCATCGGGGATGTTATGGAAACCTCGATGGGCGCTAAAGTCTCAAACTTAATCGTCGATGTACAGCGTAATTTTAGAAATGCGGATTCGACGCTGGAGAGCGATGAATTTCAAGTAACGTTGTGGCAAGGGATGGCCGAATCGGTAGCTAAACATGCGAAACTGGGAGAAACCATAGCGATACGAGGTCGCTTAGCCGCAAATAACTATACCTCTAAAGATGGTAAACTGATGTACGCTAGTACGATCATCGCGGAGAAACTTTCCTATCTCGACTAACTAGAGGCAACTGCCTCTTTTTTACTGCATAAACAGTAGGCTATGCTATAATATTACTTAAATAGTGAGGTGCAAAATGAAACAATATCTAGACCTTTGTCAACATATTTTAGATCATGGAGAAAAACGAATCGATCGCACCGAAGTTGGTACTTTATCCGTCTTTGGTTATCAAATGAGATTTAATTTAGAGGAAGGTTTTCCATTACTAACGACTAAAAAGATGTATCATCGGGCTATTTTTGAAGAACTCATTTGGTTTATTAGTGGTAATACCAATATTCAACCTTTAGTTCAAAAGAATGTGCGTATCTGGAACGAATGGCCTTATGAAAAATATAAAGCTTCTCCAGATTACCAAAACGAAAGCTTAGCCGAGTACGTTGAAAAAATAAAGAACGATGATGATTTTGCTAAAAAACACGGAGATTTAGGTCCAGTTTACGGCAAGCAATGGCGTGATTTTAATGGTGTCGATCAATTGGCTTATGTCATCGATCAAATAAAACATAATCCAAGAAGTCGAAGAATTATCCTTTCCGCTTGGCGTCCAGATCAAATCGATCAAATGGCCTTACCACCATGTCATTTACTGATGCAATTTTATGTATCAGCGGATAATAAGCTATCCTGTCAATTGTATCAGCGCAGTGCCGATGTCTTTTTAGGTGTACCCTTTAACATCGCTTCCTACGCGTTGTTGACTCATATGATAGCTGAGGTTTGTAATCTAAGGGTTGGTGAATTTGTCCATACCCTAGGGGATGCTCATATTTACTTGAATCATCTAGAACAAATCAAAGAACAATTACGTAACCAACCTTTACCGTTGGCTAAATTGGTCTTGAACCCTCGCGAGTCGATCGATGATTTCGTCATGGAGGATATCGTCATTGAAAACTATCAATCGCATCAAAGAATTACTGGAGAGATTGCGGTATAATGCTGACTATTATTGTTGCTATGGATGCCAATGGCTTAATTGGAAGCCATGGGGTGATGCCTTGGTCGATTAAGGAAGATTTGCAGTTTTTTAAAGAAACTACTTTACATAAAAAACTACTGGTTGGCCATACCACCTTAAAAAAATTACCGAAACTAAGCGATCGCTTTATTTATGGTGTTTCCTCCAAACCGATACCGAATTATCAACAGAAAGAAGTCTGCTGGGTCAGCGATCCAATTGCTTTTATGAAACAAAACCAAAAGATTGAGGAAGAAATTTTTGTGGCTGGTGGTTCTAAAATATACGAACTTTCATTGCCTTATATTGACCGCTTATTAATAACTCGAATTCAAGAAAGCTATCAGGGAGATACCTATTTTCCAGAAGTGGATTTCAATCAATTTGAGTTAGTTAAAACCATTAAACTTAGTGATCGAGCTACGGTATACGATTATAGAAAGAAGGACTAATATGCATATTGTTGACATTATCGCCAAAAAAAGAGATCAAAAAGAATTAACAAAAGCAGAAATTGATTTTTTCATTGAAGGCTTAACTTCAGAGACCATTACCAATTATCAAGCCTCAGCTTTACTGATGGCTATATACTTAAATGGCATGAACGCTAAGGAAACAGCTTATTTAACCGATGCGATGCTGCATTCCGGGAAAGTCTTTGATTTGTCCGAAGTCGGAAAACTATGTGTCGATAAACACAGCACCGGTGGCGTCGGCGATAAGACCAGTATTGTCTTAACTCCGTTAGTCGCCGCCTGCGATGTGGTAATAGCTAAAATGAGCGGTCGTGGTTTAGGCCATACCGGTGGAACCTTGGATAAATTAGAATCGATAGAAGGCTTTGAAATTGAACAAACTGAAGACCAGTTTATTCATCAACTTCAAGAAATTGGCTGTGCCTTAATTGGTCAAACCAATGATTTAGTTAAAGCCGATCGTATCTTATATAGTTTGCGCGATGTCACGGCTACGGTGGATTCGATCCCATTGATTGCTTCCTCAATTATGTCTAAAAAATTAGCCGCTGGTTCGGATGTCATTTTATTAGATGTTAAATGTGGCGATGGTGCTTTTATGAAAGATATTGATGATGCTTCACAACTGGCACAAACGATGATTGATATTGGTTCCCATTTAGGTAAAGACGTACGCGCAATGATTTCCGATATGGATCAACCTTTAGGACGTTCGATTGGAAATGCGTTAGAAGTAAAGGAAGCGATCGATACTTTACGTAACCAGGGCGACGAAGATTTTACCGAGTTATGCGTAGTAGCGGCTTCAATTTTATTAACGCAAGCGAAAAAGACTAAGAACTATGAAGAAGGCTATCAACTCGCCAAAGAAACGTTAGAATCCGGTAAAGCCTATCAGAAAGCGCTAGAATGGATCGCTTATCAAAAGGGTAATATCGAACAAATTGAAAACTTAGATTTATTACCTAAGTCTACCTATACCTATTCAATACAGTCTGAAAAAGCCGGTTATATTAAAAAAATACATACTCAAGAACTTGGTGTTTTAAGCATGTATCTTGGTGGGGGGCGTCAAAAAGTTGAAGATCAAATCGACCATAGCGTCGGTATTATCATTGAGGCCAAAGTATCCGAATACGTCAATGTCGGCGATGTTTTATGTACCATCCATCATAATCATGAATTAGACGATGAACTAAAAGCGATGGCCATAGATAGTTTTGAGATTAGCGATCACGTTATTACCAAGCCTGAATTAATACTAAAGGTAATTGATTAATGGGTTTTAAAATCTTAATTGATCAGTTTGAAGGGCCCTTGGATTTAATGTTACATTTAATCCGAGAACATAAACTCGATTTAATGGACTTAAATATCTCTGAGCTGACCGATCAATACATCTTGTATATTGAAGCGATGAAACAACAAAAATTGGAAATCGCTGCGGAATATCTAAGCGAGCTCGCTGGTTTAGTCGAAATCAAAAGCAAGCGTTTATTACCACGCCAAGAAGAAGCTGAAATTGAAGAAGAAGGGTATCAAAAATCACTCGTTCAAAGGCTATTGGAGTATCAGCAATTCAAGGATGTGGCGCTGCATTTGAATGAACGCTTTATCGAACGCTATCAGCAATTCAATATACCGAGCAATACCCAGTATATTGAACAATTGCATGATCATACGGTCGTCTATGATCATGATATTTATGATTTAATTAAAGCCATGAGTCGGGTGATGTTGCGTTTTCAGAAAACATCGTTTCAAGAAGTTTCCTTTTCGCGCATTGAATTGAGCGTCGATGATCGCATTGATCAAGTGCGTCTATTTTTAAGAAATACGCCTCATTCCTTCACTTTGACTCAATTATTTGAACAAAATAATAACCAACATTTCCAAATAGTAACCTTTTTGGCAATATTGGATATGATACGAATGAACGAAATAATCTTTAGTATCCGTGAGGATGATGATGAAATTATCTTGAAAGGAGTATAAGATGCAAAGAATGGTTGATATTGTAGAAGGGCTCTTACATCTCAGTGGGGATGAAGGCATGACCATCCAACAGCTGATGTCGGTTACTGAATTTGATTTGGTCGATATCAAAATTAGTCTCGATAAATTAAAAGAAAAATACAATGAAGAGTCGCCCTTAATCTTAGTTGATTATGGGGAACGCTATCATTTTATTACCAACGAATACTTGTTTGAGTATGCTTTAAAGCTACTTAATTTAAATAAAGTCCGGCAACTCTCACAATCGGCCCTTGAGACCTTGGCCATCATTGCTTTCAAGCAACCAATTACGAGAATTGAAATCGAAGAAATTCGCGGAATCTCTTCGGATTTAATGCTACGTAAATTAATGGCTCAGGATTTAATCGAAGAAGCGGGACGTTTGGATACGCCGGGACGACCGATACTTTATCGGGTGACCCATGTCTTTTTAGACCTATTTAAATTAGTTTCTTTAGAAGAATTACCGCAATTAGAAAAATTAAGTCCCCAACAAGAACAGGAGTTTTTCCAATGACCATGCGCTTACAGAAACGAATTGCTCAAGCTGGAATTGCTTCAAGACGAAAAGCCGAAGCCTTAATCAAAGCTGGAAATGTTAAAGTCAATGGGGAAGTTGTCACTGAAATGGGGGTATTGGTTGATTATCATGATCTCATCGAAGTTAATGGACAAGTCATTGAAAAAGAAAATTTAAAATATTACTTGTTAAATAAACCTTCTCAAATCATAAGTTCTGCCAACGATGAATTAGGTAGAACCACGGTCGTAGATTTAATTGACGATAAAGAGCATCGCATTTATCCGGTGGGACGTCTCGATTATTATTCGACCGGTTTAATTATTCTAACTAACGATGGCGAGTTTGCTAATTTATTGATCCATCCTAGCTCACAAATCAGCAAGGAATATCATGTTCGCGTCGAAGGCATCTTGACTCAGGAGGCGATTACGCAAGTTCGCCAAGGGCTTAGTACGGAGGAAGAAGATTATCTCCCTGCCAAAATATTTAATGTAGAACCAATTCATAAACGTAATTATACTCATTTTGATATTGAACTGATCGAAGGAAAGAATCGTCAAATCCGTAAAATGTTTAAATTCTTAGGATTTGAGGTTCAAAAACTGCATCGACAAAGGATTGGTCCAATAACCTTAGACAAGTTACAACCAGGCCAATTTAGAATCTTAAAACCTTACGAAATAAAACAATTAGAAAGAGCCGCAAAACCTCGCTAAGACGATTGCTCTTAGTAGGTCTCAAAGGATAATCAAACATGAAACTCAAGAAAATATCCAAACGCAAAGCTTTTCGCAGCCGTCAATTAAAAAACGAGCGCAAGCGATTAATTAAAATCGATTTAGTAAAGCATCTAATTAAAAAGATAGACGATCCCATTGCCCTTTATCAAGCACAGATGATCGAACAGGGCTTAATATCGAAAGATTATATAGAAAGCTATTACGATAAATTTCAGTTGGATTATCAGGATGTCTGGAATCAGTTAAGCTTTGATCAAAAATCGATATTTATCAATCGGGAAATGAAAGATTTATTTAGTTCGTTACGCTATGTCCAGTTGGAGACTGGAACTAGAATTTATCTGCCTTTTTTTAGTGAGCGTTTTAATCGCTTTTATCGCGATAGTATTGCGGTGATGGATATGCCACATTTTAGGAAACAATTTGAGTCCTTTTTTCAACATTGTATTAAGCCAATTTCCTTTGGCCAAATTATTTATACTGGAAATTTTTGCCAAGCTAAATTATTTTATTCAATCCATAAACAGCATTATTTTTTACTGGACAGTTTGAATCATTTAATTATCGAAGTTAATAATAGTAAAAATACCGATTATTACCGTATTATCAGTAAGGGTAATATCTTGTATAATGAAGACGTTGAAACCCATTTAATAAATCAAATAGCTAAGGAAATAGTATGAAATTATCTGAATTTTTACCGACAACTTCAGCACTTCAAATTGAAGATGTCATGTATGATAGCCGAGAACCATTAGAGAACAGTGTTTTTTATTGTCTTTCGGGTCTAACCCACGATGGTCATCAATTCGCCGCTCAAGCCATTTCCAATGGGGCAATTGCGATTGTGGCCAGCCGTCCTTTAGTAGAATTAGAGAACCAAGCCGAGATCATCTATGTTGACGATGTTGAAAGCATTTTCTATGAATCGGTAGCCAAATTCTTTGATTACCCAAGTAAGAAGCTCTATATGGTTGCTGTCACCGGAACCAATGGAAAAACTTCAACCGCCATCATGACCTATCGTTTAGTATCGAAAGTAACAAAAGCGGCATATATTGGAACCTTGGGTGTTTTATTTGGCAACGAAAGTTTGCCTTATGAATATACAACGCCTGATTATGTCAGTATTAATCGCTATTTGAAGACGATGGTCGATGCTGGAGTAAAATTTTGTGTCTTAGAAGCTTCTTCCCAAGGTTTAGAACAAAATCGACTTCATGGAATTGATTTTAATGTTGTCGTATTTACCAACTTGACCCATGAACATCTTGATTTTCATGGCACTATGGAGAATTACTACCAAGCTAAAAAGAAAGCTTTCGTCGATTTAGATTTTGAAGATCGTGCGGTATTAAATATTGACGATAAATACGGAAGACGTTTAAACGAAGAATTAGAGATTCCTAAAATAACTTATTCTAAGGAAGATGAAACCGCCGATTATTATCTAGAAGAATTAGAGACCGATTTAAAACAATCTATCTTTAGTTTGAAAACTCCAGAAAAAAGCTTAACGTTTACCACCGATGTTAGAGGACATTACAATATTGATAATTTAATCGATGCCTTAATTGTTTGTAAGCAATTTGGCATTGATTTGGAGAAGTTATCTTTAGAGCCTTTAATTATTGGCAATATTGAGGGTAGGGTAGATATAGTTCAACGACCGTCGTTTCCGACCGTCGTCGTCGATTATGCTCATACCCCTGATGGCTTTACCAAAGTATTTCAGTTCGCCTTATCGCTTGTGCCTGAGGATGGCGACATTATCGCGGTCTTTGGTTCGGCAGGTAGACGCGACGCCAGCAAACGTAAATTACTCGGCCGGATTGCGGATGAGTTTGCCGATCGCATCATCTTAACCGAAGAAGATCAACGCGATGAAGACCTCTCTGCGATTAACAAGATGATTCGCGAGGGCATTAAGAATAAACCTTCGGTAGAAATTGTAAATCGTTATGAAGCCATTCATCAAGCCATCGTTACCGCTTTACCCCATGATATTATTTTGATCTTAGGTAAAGGCCGCGAACAGTTCAATGCCCGAGGTTCTCAACCGGATGATTATATCGGTGATTATCAAGCGGTACTAGAAATATTTAATTCCATACAAGCAGAGGAGGAAAACAATGGAAATAGCAATCAATAAACTCATCGACCACACCTTATTAAAACCTGAAGCCAGCAGCGAACAAATCGAAACACTTTGTCAAGAAGCCTTAGAGCATGATTTTGCGAGCGTTATGGTTAATCCTTGTCGGATTGAGCAATGCGTTCAATTGCTTAAAGATAGCGATGTTTTAGTTGCTACTGTTATCGGATTTCCTTTAGGCGCTAATAGTAAAGAAACTAAAGTTGCTGAAGTACAAGATGCGCTGGCTAAAGGGGCTCAAGAAATCGATATGGTCTTAAACATCGGTTTATTAAAAGAAGGTAAAACCGAAGCAGTAATCGAGGAAATAAAAGCGATTAAAGCCTTACTTCCCGATAAAATCTTAAAAGTTATCATCGAAACAGCTCTTTTAAATGAAGAAGAAAAGATAAGAGCTTGTCATTGCGTATCCGAAGCCAAAGCTGATTTTATTAAAACCAGTACCGGATTCTCCACCCATGGTGCCACCGTTGAGGATGTCGCTTTATTGCGTAAACATGTCGCTCCTGAAATTGCCGTTAAAGCTGCGGGCGGGGTACGTTCTTACGAAGATTTGGTTCGTATGGTCGAAGCTGGCGCCACGCGTATCGGCACTTCCAGTGGTGTTGCCTTAGTCAGTAAGAAAGTTAGTGAATCAAGCTATTAATCATTTTGTATTTTGATACATTTTGCTTTGACAAAATATTACTCATATGTAATAATGTTACTGCTTGCAACAGAGGGGAGGATAGGAATGGCCAAAGTTATAGTTAAAGAGAACGAAGAGCTCGATGACGCTCTGCGACGTTGGAAACGTCAGGTCTCTCGAAACGGAACCCTTGCTGAAGCTCGCAAAAGAGAATATTATGTTAAGCCCGGTGTGAAACGTAAGTTAAAACAAGAAGCAGCTCGTAAAGCAGCCCGTAAGAAGAACAGAAGAAAACGTTAATACAACCACCGGTGTTTAATTAGGTCCCTACGACCTATTAAAGCTAAGGTATAAACCGAAGAAATCTTCGGTTTTTTTATTTGCTTTACTGGTTTTAATAACACTTGGCTATGGTTATCAGATATGACTTTATATTGAAATTAAAACACTTAACCTATAAACTAGAACTGAGGTGATGATTTGAGAATCAAAGATATATTTCCATTAGAAACCACAAATTTAAAAATACAACAACTAATTGGACCCAACGATCAAACGCTAAGACTACTTGAAAAAAAATATAATGTAGAACTAAACTTAAGAGGCGATCAAGTTTTAATTAATGGTGAATTAAGCGAAGTTAAAAAAGTAAAAGAAAAATTATCAGAACTATTAACCCGTTTAGAAGTCGATGACAAACTGGACTATCAAACTGTTTATGAAATTGTCGAACATGGTAGTTTAGTCGATACTGGTAAACCATTGACCTATACATATGATGGTAAACAGATTTACGCGAAAACGGCCGGTCAGGCTCAGTTTATTAAAATTATGAAAAATCATCCGCTTACCTTTGCGATTGGACCAGCAGGAACTGGAAAAACTTTCTTGGCGGTCGCTTATGGAGTTTCCTTATTTAGAAGAAATGAAATCAAACGGATTGTTTTAACTCGACCAGCGGTTGAAGCCGGGGAATCGCTCGGTTTCTTACCTGGTGATCTAAGAGAAAAGGTCGATCCATACCTGCAACCGCTCTATGATGCCCTATACGTCCTCTTAGGGACGGAAGCGGTCGATAAAATGATTGAGAAAAAACAGATTGAAATAGCTCCGCTAGCGTATATGCGTGGTCGTACCCTAGATGATGCGATCGTTATTTTAGATGAAGCTCAAAACACCACCACCTCACAAATGAAAATGTTTTTAACGCGACTGGGATTTCATTCCAAAATGATCGTAACCGGGGATATCACCCAAATCGACTTAAAAACGCAAGAAATGTCGGGATTACTAGATGCACAAAGAAGACTACAGGGGATACCGGAAATCGGCTTTGTACAACTTAAGTTAAGTGATATTGTACGGCATCCATTAGTTTCTAAAATTTTATCTAAATATGAAAATGAGAATTGATACTTATGGCAAGAATATTAATTATTGAAGATGAACTCTCGATTTCAAAACTACTTAAATACGATTTAAGTTCCATCGGCTATCAAGTGGATACGGCTGCTGATGGTGAAATCGGCTTAGAAATGAGTCTAAGCGACCAGTATGACTGTATCGTTATCGATTGGATGTTACCTAAGCTAAGTGGCATCGAAATCATTAAACGACTACGTCAAGAACAAATGGATACCATTTTAATTCTCTTAACCGCCAAAGACGAAGAGATGGATATCCTGGAAGGTTTTGAAGCTGGCTGTGATGACTATATAACTAAACCATTTTCGACTCGGCAACTTCAAGCCCGAATCAAAGCTCACCTGAAACGCTATCAACCGCGGCAAGTTGATCAAATTGTTGTTGGTAATACGACGATGGATCTGACGCGTTATCAAGTTTTGGTCGATGATGAACCCATTATCTTAACTAAAACCGAATTTGAATTATTGCGCTTTTTACTTTCCCATCCCGATCATGTCTTATCCAGAGAACAGATTTTAAATGAGATTTGGAATTTTGATTATGATGGTGATACTAGAATTGTGGATGTCCATGTTTTCAAACTAAGATCGAAATTAAAAGAAGCTGATTGGAGTATAGAATCCATCCGTGGAGTGGGCTATGTGGTCAAAAAGAAATAATATTTTAATCATCGCTTTGATAAGCGTATTGCTATTACTGATAGAACGGATGTTTATTAAAAACAATCCGCTCTTTTTTCTTGTTTTGTTAGTTCTTATGATCTCGGTTTTGTTTTTACTTGTTGTTAAAGACGAAGCGCCTAAAGCCTATGATGATTTTACTCAACTCAATACGGAGCGAATTATTCAAGCCATCGACTTACCGATTTGTATCATCGATACGGAAGCTAAAATTTTATTTGAAAATACGATGTTTAAAAAACTCTTTCAGTCCAAAGAGGGGATTGATGCCGAGGTTAAGAATTATTTTACGACCATTGTTTCTAATTATTCTAAAGCAGCTCGATTTCTTTATATCGAATTTCGCACCTATCGGGTCGTTGCTTCGCAATTAGAAAGCAAAGACTTAGTAGTAACCTTTACCGATATTACCGAATATATGGAAAGTCAAAACATGCAAAAACGTTTTATTGCGGATGCTAGCCATGAATTAAAAACACCGTTAACCTCAATTAAGTTAACCGTCGATATCTTAAAGAACAGTTCGGATATCAATCAACAAGATCGAAACGAATTTTTAGACAATTTAGAACGTCAGACCAATCGTTTAATGCTTTTGGTAAATGATTTACTAACCATGTCGCGCTTAGCTTCAGCGCGAATTCCAATGCGCTATGAAACTTTATCTTTAAATGAACTATTAGCAGAGCTGGTCTTTAATCAACAAACGACCATCGATAAAAAAGGGATAGATATCATTTTACCAACGGAAGACATCAATCTCTACAGCGATCGCCAAAAGCTTTCTCAAATCTTAGAAAACTTATTTGTTAATGCGCTTAATTATACTAATTTTGGTAATATTCGCTTTCTTACTGAAGTCGCCAGCGATAATGTAAAAATTCGCGTCGCTGATACCGGAACTGGAATCAGTGCTAAGGATATTAATTTTGTTTTTGATCGCTTCTTTCGCTCCGATAGTGCCCGTTCTCGCGATATCGGTGGTACTGGTCTGGGTTTGAGTATTGTTAAGGAATTAGTGGAAAATTTAGGCGGTAGTATTCGCGTTAAGAGTGAGTTAAACGCCGGTACGGTCTTTACCATTGAGCTTCCTCAAGAAGAATTAACAGAAAATTAACAGAAAATAGCAAGCAAATTAATATACGTTTTATACGATATTCACGCAGGCAAATTACTGCGTGGAGGAAAAATGTATAAAAAATTATTAGTATTATTAGTGGCCTTAATCCTTTTGGTAAGTTGTGGAAAAACAACTAAACCAGAAGAAACTAAGCCAGAAGAAACAAAAACCGTTGAAACACCAAGCACTGGTGATCTCGCTATTAACGTTTATACGCGAGATGCATCCTCTGGTACTCGTGAAGCCTTCGAGTCCGGTGTAGGTTTGAAAAAGGGAGAAATTACCGTAAATGCGGTTGAAACTTCCGGTAATGGTGACATCGCTCAAAAAACTGGAGCCGACGAAGCTGGAATTGGTTATGTTTCGTTAACTACCAATTTTGACGCCAACAATCTACAAAAAATTAAATTTAATGGCGTTGAAGCTACGGAAGCGAATGTATTAGATCAATCTTATAAGCTATCTCGTCCATTCTCATACGTAACCCGTGCCGAAGATGATTATGCTAACGAGGCTACCAAAGCAGCCGTTCATGCTTTCTTAGATTTTATTCATAACTCTAACGAAGGTTTAGAGGCTGTAGAAGCCGCTGGTGGAATTGTTGACAAATCCAAAGCTAAAGCTTGGTCTGAACTTGCTGGCAACCATCCTGAACTTGATGCGTCGGTTACTATTCGTACCGCCGGTTCAACGTCCGTTGAAAAGACACTTCAAGCCGCATTAGAAGCTTTCGAAGCTGAAACTGGCGTTAAATTTGTAATGGCTCATACCGGCTCGGCTGCCGGTTGGGAAAGAACTTTAGGTCCAGAAAAAGATTCAGCTAACGGTGCTGATATCGGATTTGCTTCAAGAACCTTTAAGACCGATGGATCTGAAGATATTACTTCGGCTATGGAGTCTGGTTACTATTGTTTAGATGCGGTCGTGGTCGTTGTTTCTAAAGACAATAGCCAAGCACCAATGGATTTAACGGCAGAACAAATCGTCGCTATCTTCAAAGGTGAACATAAAAATTGGAGCGCTCTAAAGTAAAGCACTTAAACCAAAAATTCAAACTACTAAGCCACGCCCAAGCAGTGGCTTAGTTTTTCACGATTAAAGGGGAGTAATCTATGCAACGTATCGAATTCAAACGTCCAGAGAGTTATCAAAAGCGAAAATATTTTGTCGATGCTACTTTCAAAATAATTTTTAGAATTGCTGGTTTTATTTCAGCTTTATTTATTGTCTTAATATTTGCTTTTATTTTAAATAAAGGAATTCGTGTCTTTCTGCCAGGATATGAATACGGACAACAAAACCTTTGGCAGTTTTTAACCGGTTTACAATGGCGTCAAGACATTCATCGTTATGGCGTATTGTTTATTATCATTAATACACTAGTTTCGTCCTTAGGTGCGGTTCTGATATCCTTTCCATTATCCGTGCTTTCGGCACTATTCATCGTTAAAATCGCTCCAAAGAAAATTTCAGCTATTATGACGACGATTGTTGAACTGTTAGCGGCGATCCCATCGGTGGTTTACGGGGTATTTGCTTCGGGTTTTATCGTCTACATCGTCGATGCTTTAGCCGTAACTTTTGGCTTTCATAGCTGGGGCGGTAATTCCTTGTTGGCGGTTATCTTACTATTAGCCATAATGATTTATCCAACCATCACCATGCTTTCTATCGCAGCTATTAAAGCTGTACCACAGCAACTAGAGAATGGTTCCTTGGCGTTAGGGGCTTCGGCTACTCAAACCAATTTCAAAGTCATCTTAGTGGCAGCTAAATCGGGAATTTTCGCCGGATTGATTCTTGGTTTAGGACGGGCTTTTGGTGAAGCTACGGCGGTTTCGATGGTAGCTGGGAATAAAATGTTTGGACCGACCTTCAATCTCTTTGATATCACCCGTACTTTAACCTCTACCATGTTGGCGGGCTTAAAAGAAACCACGGGATTAGATTATGATATCCGTTTCTCCGTTGGTATTGTTTTGATGATTATTATCTTAGTTACCAATTACTTAATCAATCGCGTTAAAGCGCAGATTGGGAGGTCGGGTGAATAATGAATCAAATTATTAATGTGAAACGAAATCGTCGACGACGCAAAATCAAAGATGGCATCGCTAACTTCTTTACTTATTTAGCGTCCGGGATTGCTACGGCTGTCTTGGTTGCGGTCTTTATCTTTGTTTTAACTCGAGGGTTAAAAGTGTTGTCCTGGGATATGATTCGCGATAATTATTGGTCTGAAAACTTGTTGGCGGCTTTTCCTCAAGAAAATATAGACCATTTCACGCGACCTCATGATTTACCTGAAGGATCAGTTTTCTCAAGTAAATACGGCTTTGCGGTAGCCGATCGTACCAATCAACAAAAACAACGTTTAATTGAAGTGACCTATGTGGATCCAGATTCCATCATGAATCAAGCCAAAATAACAACCAAAGGGGAACGTTTTGATCAACCAGTTGGAAATATGATCGGAAACAACCTAACCCGAGTTCAGATAGAAATCGATGGAAACCTCAAGAACATCGGTTCGCAAGCACGAATGGATGCCACGACCTTTATCGAACAAGTAGAACAATCCAGTCAAATGAAAACGATGTTCTATCAATCACGAGGTGGGGGTATCTGGGGCTCGCTAATCGCGACCTTAATGTTAATCTTACTATCGCTCTTAATTTCAATTCCGATTGGTATTGCTTCGGCTGTATATTTACATGAATACGCTAAGCCAAATAAGATAACCTCATTTATGCGACAATCGATTGAAATGCTATCTGGGGTACCGAGTATTATCTTTGGTTTGATGGGGGTTGCGGTGCTATTCCCGATTACAGCCCTTTTTGGAGCCAATTCCTTAAGTATCTTCCTGGGCGCTATTACGATGTCGGTCATGTTACTTCCGATTGTTATCCGCCAGACCGAGGAATCATTGATCGTTGTACCGGTAGGGTTACGTAATGCTTCACTTTCCTTAGGGGCAACGGAAACACAAACTATTTTCAAAGTGGTATTACCGGCGGCGCTACCTGGTATTATCTCAGCTATTTTATTAGCGGTATCGCGGGTTATTGGCGAATCGGCTGCCTTAATCTATACCATGGGCACGACGATTTCAGATAATCCTAAGTTTTTACAACCAGCAACCACCTTATCCGTCCAAATCTGGTCGATAATGAGTGGGGAACAGCCTAATTTCGAATTGGCTTCCGCGATTTCGATTATTATCTTAGTGGTCGTCTTAGGTCTAAATCTGATCGTTAAACTAATTACCAATCATTTGAATAGAAAGTGGGAGATGTAAATGACAGTATTCAATGTTAATAAACTAAATCTTTATTACGGGGATAACCATGCTTTGAAAGATATTACTTTAAAGATTCCACGCAATAAAGTAACGGCATTAATTGGTCCTTCAGGATGTGGTAAATCCACCTTTTTAAGATGCTTAAATCGTATGAATGATTTAATCGATAATGTTACAATAGAAGGGGAGTTAACCTTCAATGGCGAGGATATCTACGATGCTGAAATGGATGTTGTAGAACTGCGAACTAAAGTTGGTATGGTCTTTCAAAACCCAAATCCCTTCCCAATGAGTATTTACGATAACGTCGCTTATGGCTTGCGTTGCCAAGGCATTAAAGACCGCAAAATACTGGATGAGGTGGTTGAGCTATCTTTGAAAAAAGCCGCGCTCTGGGATGAAGTCTCCGACCGGTTAAGTGGCAGCGCTATCAAACTATCCGGTGGGCAACAACAGCGTCTTTGTATTGCACGCGCGATTGCTTTACAGCCTGATGTCATCTTAATGGATGAACCAACTTCAGCGCTCGATCCAATAGCGACCGCCAAAATTGAAGAACTGATGGAAGAACTGAAAGAAGACTATACGATTGTCATTGTAACCCACTCTATGCAACAAGCCGCTCGTATATCCGACCAAACCGCCTTCTTTTTGCTTGGTGATTTAATTGAATTTGATGATACCGCAAAAATCTTCCATACGCCATCGGATAAACGTACCGAACAATATATAACCGGTAGATTCGGATAAGGAGATTAACTATTAGAAATCAAGAGAAATTATCCCAAAAATGAAAAACATGTTAAAAAGAACTCTTTGATGAGCTTTATTTGCATCGAAGATGATTATCGGCTATCTCATCTGTTGTGAATTG
>JAEWFZ010000019.1 GCA_023388535.1 Bacillota bacterium
ATCTTCAAAATCTAAAGTAAAATTGATTTGTGCCATAGCGTTCTCCTTTATGATTGTTGTTTGTTCACTAACATCATAACAGAGCCTATGGCCCTTTTACTTTTACACAATTATATGGACTTTATCCATTTATAAAATGAACTTTGAAACCGATTTCATAACGTGATATAATTTACTAAGTCACATTAAAGTAAACTTAACATTTCAAATGTTTACTTATTTGGAAATCAATCAAATCAAATAGTAAAAGAGGGCAGAACTATGAACGTTTTAGAAAAAATCAGAGGAAAAATAATCGTTTCGTGCCAAGGAACCGCGAAAAGTGGTAATCCATTCCACACCAGTGATGATATGTTGCAAATGGCTAAATCTGCATATTTAGGTGGAAGTGCAGGGTTTAGGTTAAACACTCCCGAACATATCAAGAAAGTTAAAGAATATTATCCAGATATCCCACTAGTTGGTATATATAAAATAGAAACCGAGGGATTTCCAGTGTTTATAACACCGACTCTTGAAGAAGCTGAGGCACTACATGAGATTGGATGCGAAATAATAGGAATTGATGGAACTAACCGTAAGAATAGAAATAATGAATTTGGATATGAAGTTATTAAACAATTGAAAGATAAATATCCCAATCAGTTAGTTATGGCAGATTTGGCAACGATTGAAGATGCACGACTTTCTCTTGAGGCTGGTGCAGATATCATATCTACCACTTTATCTGGTTATACCGAAGAAACTAAAAACAAACCAAAAGATGTTGCCGATTTTGATTTAATAAGAGAAATTAGAGAAAAATTTCCAGATGCTTATATCAATGCTGAAGGACGTATATGGACGCGTGAAGATGTAAAACAAGCTTTTGAAGCTGGTGCAAATGTGGTAACTGTAGGAACAGCCATCACAAATCCTATGATGATTACTAAGCGTTTTGTTGAGTTTTTGTAGAAACTGATAATTACTCAGTTTAGACTGAGTTCTTATAGCATTTTTCCTAGGAGGGAGGTTATTATGAACATTGAACTAGGTTATGCTTTATATGTATCCATAGTCTGTACATTCTTCGGTTGGCTACAATACGGAATGTACGGGTTTAGACTTACAGAACCAATCATCTGTGGTCCTCTGGTAGGCCTGTTTTTAGGTGATATAAAAACAGGAATATTGATTGGCGGAACTCTACAACTTGTTTACATGGGGGTCGTTGCAGTTGGTGCGGCAATTCCTGTTAACAAAACAACAGCTACAACCATCACTACAGCTTTGAGCATAATTGCTGGACTTGATATGAACACAGCCATAGCTTTAGCGGTACCAGCGGCTGTTCTTGGACAATTTGACAGAATGGCAGCTTGGACAATTAACGCTCCAATAATGCACATGGCCGATAGACATGCAGAGAATGGGGATTATAAGAAGATGAACCGATTAACATACCTTGGGTCTCTTGTATTCTTTGTTTCTGAATTTATTCCAGTGTTTATTAGTATCTATTTTGGCTCACAATTTGTAACTCAATTACATGAAAACATGCCTATTTGGCTAAACAATTGGTTAACTGTATCAACCAAGATGTTACCTGCCTTAGGATTTGGTATGCTTTTATCCATGATGTATAAAGTCAATTACATACCTTACTTGTTGATTGGTTTTGTACTAAGTACAGTATTTGGTGGTTCTCTACTAGCTATTGCCATTGTTGGAACAGCTTTAGCTATGATGGCTTTCTTTAACTCACCACAAACTGGACGTAAGAGAAGGAGAGGTAACGTTTAATGTCTGAAGTCATGTTAGAACCTGGATTGCAACCAGAAAACAATCGTATCACCTTATCTAAAAAAGATTTGAATAAAGTAATGCTTCGGTTTTCTATATTCCCGATGTCAACAATTAACTACGAACGTTTCCAAACGCTTCAATTCTTTATGGCAATCTCACCTGCTTTAGAAAAGCTTTATACAAGTAAAGAAGATCGAATTGAAGCAGCTCAACGTCACATGGCCTTCTTTAATACTACGCCTGAATGGATTGGGTTTATTATTGGATTGTCAACTGCAACTGAAGAACAAGCTGCTAATATGCCCTATGGTGAGGAAAGAAAAGAGCTTCAAGAATCTGTGAACGTAGTTAAAGCTTCGTTAATGGGTCCACTAGCAGGGATAGGTGATTCATTGAGAGCAACAACAGATGCAATTATTGGAGCCATAGCAGCAGGATTCGCATTAAATGGATCATTACTTGGTGCCTTAACCATGTTTATCTTTGGAAACCTAATGTATTTAGGCATTGCATATTATGGATTTTTCTATAGTTATAGAAACGGTATGAAAGTTATCAGTGAAATGAACAAAACTGGTATCCTGGACCGGCTAATGCATTCAGCAACTATTTTAGGTATGACCGCACTAGGTGCTTTGATTCCATCGTGGGTTGGATTCAATTTAAAAACGGATATTAAAATTGGAGATTATGTTTTAAATCTTCAAGCTGAACTTGACAATATTATTCCAGGTTTAGCACCACTTGCACTGACAATATTTATTGCTTGGTTATATCGTAAAAATATTTCTTCGTTGAGACTGGTAGGACTAATCTTTTTATTAGCTCTAGGATTCTCATTACTTGGAATTTCGTTATAAAAAATCTAAATTATGGAGGTATGTAAATGGCAGTTCTAAGATATCAATTAGATAGTAGAATGCTCCACGGACAGGTAAGTTCTTTTGGGAGAAACATGAATATCGAGTTTTATCTTGTGGTTAATGAAGAAACCGCAAATAACGAAACAGAGATTATGTTATTAGAACTTGCAGCTTTAAATACAGAAGTAGAAGTAGTTTCTCCAGAAGAAGCGTATGAAATATTATCAGATGGAGAGCTTGATGACTATCGAACAATGGTCGTTTTCAAATATATTTCTGATGTTAAAGAGATTGTTGAACTTGGTTTGCGGTTTGATGAACTAAGTATCAGTGGAATGTATGCAAAAGATGAAGAAAAGAAAGAAAAGGTTGAGACCAATTTATTCGTGGATGAAGAAGATTTAAAAAACTTTCGATACTTCGAAGATAACGGAATTACTCTTACACATCAAATATCTCCAGAATACAAGAAAAAGTATGTTAGAGATTTAGCTAAGTACTAGTCTGTTAAGGCTAACTCCAAGATGAGTTAGCCTTTTAGAAAAATGGGTAGAACATGATTTCAATAGATGTTGAGAACAAAGAAAGCTTACGTAACCGATTCATTGTTTTTTCAATTAAGCTAAATAGGAGAAAAACAAGTCTCCAAAGAAGAAAAGTGATTAATTTGTTTAGTTTATTGATGACTAAGCTAAAATATTCAACTAATCTGATAAACCTAGAAAAGAACAAAGGTTCAATACTTATCGCAGAAAAACGAAACAATCCAGACATTGTAATAACGGCTAACTTAATAAATGGAGATCCTCATGTCTTAAGGAAAAGCAGATTTAATCCATTAAATAGGTTGGAAAACAAAAAAACAGAAATGATGAATAGCACAATTTTATTATTCACAGAAGCTTTAACAATTTTGATAGGCGTGCTAATTCTATATATAGGCAAAACGAAATATAACAATATTTTTTTACAGTCGTTTGGAATTATAATAATGATTGCTACGATAGTCTTTAGTTATTTTAGTCAATCTAGAACGCACATAAGTAAGGATGCCGCTCTTTTTTCATTAATTGAGTTTGCATCAACAAATAAAGATTCGGACGCCACTTTATGCTTTATTAACTCAACGGATCAATTTGTGACAAACAATACTTTAAAAAGTCTTTATCCCAATTCTCTAATTATCTTGATTAACCAGCTTATCGATAGCGAAAGTGTTACTTGTTATTACACTAGTGATGCAAAAGAAAACATAATGACTCTCAAAGATAGGTGTGTTGAACCGAGTTATCTGCCAATAGAATCTGAGTATGAATCGATAATATATCCCATTAATAGGGGTGTCATACTGACAACAACTGATTCAACAGATAATAAGACAATCTTTCCTGGTAGTAAAGAAGATATAGAAGTGGATGTAGAGCTCTTTTCTTATGTACCGAAAATGTTAAAAAATTTTGAAAGGAGATAGTTAATGAAAGGAATACTGTTACTTAGTCATGGTGAATTGGCTAATGGAATAATGAATTCGGTCTCATTCTTTTTTGGGGATGAAATTGAACAACTCGATGCA
This sequence comes from Bacillota bacterium, assembly GCA_023388535.1. GTDB lineage: Bacteria > Bacillota_I > Bacilli_A > Erysipelotrichales > Erysipelotrichaceae > JBNRMW01. Next base: position 4,222 of record JAEWFZ010000019.1, read on the forward strand.
CTTATATTGAAACAAGATGATGATGCAACAAAATTTGGTGAACGAATAAATGAAGCTGTTACAAAATTAGATACAGGCGAAGGAGTAGTAATATTAGTTGATTTGTTTGGAGGTACTCCCTGTAATCAATCAGCATATGTTTTAAAGGATAACATAGACATCATTACTGGCTTAAATCTCCCATTACTGATGGAGTGCTTGAGCATGCGTATGCAAGGTGAATTTGATGCCGAAGAACTTGTTAGTAGAGGCAAAGAGTCTATCTCGAATTATGGTGCTTTACTAAGAGAAAAACTAGCAAATAGAAAACCAAGACGCCGAAAAAATAAAGAATAGTTTTGGCACTTACCTATACTTCGTATTATCAAAACCAACCAATGGTATCAATGTGTTTGTTGGACACTTTAATAATGTATTATAAATAAGTAATCAGAGAGGAAAATCAATGAAAATAATAGAAATTATCGATAAGATAAAAGAAAACTCCAAACACGAGTATCTAGGAAAGCCAATCCAAAGTTCAACCACTAGAGACAAAATCTTGTTTGGAGACCCTAGTATAGAATGCACAGGTATAGTAACCACCTGCTTTGCGTCCGTTGAAGTCATTAGAAAAACCATTGAGCTCGGATATAACTTTATTATTGTGCACGAAGCGTTATTCTGGAATCGAGGCGATCACACCGACTGGCTTGAAAATAACGAAACCTTCCAAGAAAAAAGAGATATCCTTACAAAAGGAAATATCTGTGTTTGGAGATACCACGATTATGTACACGCCGGATTAAACATCAATGGTGAATACAAAGACGGAATTTTTTATGGCATCAGTAGCATGCTCGGTTGGAACGATTATATAATTTCTGATGACTTCGCCCCAAATATGTTTGACATCCCAGAAATATCTGCTCGAAAATTAGCTAGATTCTTCATTGACAAATTCAATTTAACTCAGCTTAGAGTTGTTGGTAATTTAGAGGCCAAAATTAAACGAGTATATTTTCCGTTTCATATCATGGGTGGTGAAGGTGATAATCAATTTACGAAAATCATCAACGATGAACAAGTTAATGGAATCGTAACCATGGAGCTAGTCGACTACACCATTAGTGAGTATGTAAGGGATGCGGCGTATTTAAATAAAGATAAATGTATCTTTGCTGTCGGACATTTTAACTTTGAAGAATTAGGAATGGCTTACTTGGAAAAAGCATTACCCAATCTAATAGGAAGTCAAGTACCGATTCAATTTATAGCATCGGGTGATACCTATCGATATGTTTAACGAAGCTTCTAAACCAGAAATACAATAAAGAAGAACCTTATTCGGCGAGCTTTTAAGACGACTAGAACGTCTCATAGAGCTCGCCTTTATAATCGAAGTTATTGATGGCTTAGAATTCTATGCTATACTTAAATACGAAGGGGGAAAAAGAATGATTAAATATATAGAACAACCACAACCAATAAAAGATTTTAGTGGTGAACGAGTTTGGTTAACCGACGAAACCATGAAAGAACGAAAAAACAAAGTACTCCAAAAAATGAAAGAAGAAGGATATGATGCCCTTTTCATTTATGGTGATGTAGATCATGGTTTTAATCTAGAATATTTAGTTGGATTTTACACTCGATTTGAAGAAGGCGCCTTATTATTGTATCAATCCGGTGAAGCGTTTTTATTCTTAGGAAACGAAAACATTTCTCGCGGACCACTGGCTAGAATTGAGAATACCTCCATCCATTGTTCTTATTTTTCTCTTCCATATCAACCCATGTATCAACACAATCTAGCAGAGACCTTTAAAAAAGGAAAACTAACCAAAGACATGAAACTAGGCATTGTTGGTTTCAAACAATTTCACAATACCTCTGAAGAGCCTAAACAACTCTTTGACATACCTAAATATGTATATGATGCTTTAGCTCAAAATGTCGACCATATTGAAAATGCTACCGAATTATTCATTGGTGATAAGGGTGTTCGAAGAACTAATAATGCCAATGAAATTGCACACTATGAGTCGGCCGCAGCGTTGGCTGGTGACAGTATTCTTGATGCTTTGAATATGGTTAAGGTAGGAACCAGTGAATTTGAAATTGCTGATGTCTTACATCGCTATGGTCAAAACACAAGCATTGTTACGGTAGTAGCAAGTGGTGAACGTTATAAATATGGAAACATGTTTCCAAGTCATAAGAAAATAGAACTCAACGATCCAATGTCCATTACCATCGGATTACGCGGTGGAGCTTCTTCAAGAGCAGGTATTGCTAGCTACAAGGAAGAAGATTTACCTGAAGAAATAAAAGATTACCTAACAAAAGTAGCTATGCCGTATTTTAAAATCTACAGTACTTGGCTAGAATCGCTATCAATCGGTATGAAAGGTAAAGAAATGTATCAGCTGGTTGAGAAAAACTATCCAAAAGAAGACCATTATTGGTACTTAAATCCGGGTCATTTAACCGCAAATGAAGAATGGTTATCAACCATGATGTATCCTGATTCAGAGGAAGAAGTACAATCTGGAAACATTTTTCAAGTAGATATCATTCCTTATGTACCAAACTATCCCGGCGCAAGTGCAGAAAGTACCATCTGTATTGCTGATGAGGCCTTAAGACAAGAAATAAAAGAGCAATATCCAGATTTACATCAACGATTTATTAATCGTCAGAAATATATTAGAGAAACTTTAGGTATCCAAATTTCGGATGATATTTTACCTATGGCTTCTACCGTTGGTTATATGCGTCCACTTATGTTGGATCATAAACGCTGCTTAGTTAAGAAACAATAATAAATAACAAATAGTATAAAATGCGTCGGTTGACATCTACTAATGGAGGTCTATAATGGACTTAAGACCATATTTATCACATAAAATAAAAGGAGATAATTTATGTTAATGAAAGATTACATTCTACAAGCCCACAAAGTTGCTCTAGATAATATTGAGAAAAAAGAGCAATTAGTAGGGGCACTCGTTGACCAGTATTGTGATCTAAAACCGGAGAGACTATGGATTGTAGCCTCTGGTTCGTCCTACAACAGCACGTTATGTGCCCTGCCTTTACTCAATCATTATCTTGGTGATCGAGTAAGACTTGTAGCGCCATTTACTTTTGCTTCTTATGAACACGAAAAGGTAAAATCCGACGATTTAGTTTTTGTGGTTTCTCAATCCGGATTTTCGACCAATGCTATTGAAGCCTTAGAGATTTTAAAAGGCAAAAACATCAAACGCATCGGTATTACTGGCAATGTAGAAAGTGATTTCAAACATCACACGGACCTAATTGTAGATTATGGAAGTCAGATTGAAGAAGTCCATTATGTAACCCAAGGGGTAACGACACTGGTTGTTTTCTGGTTTGTGTTTGCTTTAGAAGCTAGTAAACGTCTAAATCAAATAACTGAAGAAGACTATCAAAAGGTGATGGATGAAATTAAAACTATCTTGAAAAAACATCCAGAGATTATTGAAACTTCAGACAAGTTCATTGACACTCATTTTATAAATTTACTTTCAAGTCAAATTGCATACTTCTGTGGAACAGGCTCCAATTATGGGACCGCCGTAGAAGGTGCGTTAAAGTTTAGCGAAACGGTTCATATTCCATGTTTACCTTTAGAAACAGAAGAATACATTCATGGACCTAATTTACAATTATCACCACAATACTCAATATTCTTATTAGCCAATGGCGATCATACTAACGAAAGAGTATGTACTATTTTTGAAGCGACTCGCGAAGTGACCAATAAGGTATACTTATTTGCTTCTGAGGCCTGTGGTATCGAGGATGATCGCATTATGTTAGTACCAAAGCATACCGAACTACTAAATCCGTTAGTCTTTTTACCGGTAGTTCAAACCTTAACGAGTCGGGTCTATTCATACTTAGAACGTAAACAACATCCACTTTTAAATAAATTTAAAGAAATTGCTAAAAGTAAAACGGCTAACTATGTAGAAGATGATGGCGCGGTAACTGTACATGAAGCCTAAGTTTATAAAATCAAATAACATTTATACCGAAACAGGGAAAGTTGCTGGTATTTTAGAAATAGAAGACTCTAAGATAAAAGCTATCCATGATTCAAACCATCCAGTAGAATATGAAGATCATAGTGATGATTTAATTATTCCGGGGATGATTGAAATGCATATCCATGGTTATAAAGGATGGAGTGCTTTTTCTGATGATGTAGAACAAATCCGCGGTTTATCAAAAGCCTTACCTAGTGGTGGAATAACAGCTTATACACCAACCGTACACTATAGCGATACGATTATTGGTAATGTTAAAGCAATAACCGAAGTTAGTGAAAAGCCTCTACACGGGGCAAGAATTTTAGGAACTCATTTTGAAGGACCTTTTATATCTTTAAAGCGTTTAGGTTCAGTACTTCCTAGTGAAGTTTTAAAACCAAGTGTTGAAGTTATGAAAGAATACTATGAAGCCGCCAAAGGAAAGGTGACTACGGTAACTATGGCACCGGAAGTAGAAGGTAGTGAACCTTTAATCGATTATCTTTTAGAAAAGGGCATCAATATTTGTTTAGGTCATACCGACGCCACCTACGAAGAAGCTATGTGGGCTTTTAACAAAGGCGCTAACTTAACTCAGAAAACGGGGAATGCGATGCGAGGCATGCATCATCGTGAAATGGGTACCGTTGGAGCCGCTTTATTGAATCCTGAGGTTTATAACGAGATTAATGGCGATCTAGCCCATGTCAACAAAGAGTTTGTTGAACTTTTCTATCGAGTAAAAGGCTACGAAAAACTTTGTATTGTTGCTGATGAAGGGGTTATGACTGGAATGAAAAAAGGAAAATACGATCTACCGGATCGTGGTATTTATCATGTTGGTCCAGACAATCTCTTACATATTGAAGACATGACGATAGATGGCGCCTTAGAATCAATGTATCGTGGTTTTGTAAACATGGTTACCGTGTTAAAGATTCCAATCGAAGAAGCCTCTGTAATGGCGAGTCTAAATCCAGCTAAACTGCTAAAGATTGAAGAAACAAAAGGGAGTATCAAGGTTGGAAAAGATGCCGATATTTTAATCATTGATAATAATTACCAAATAAAAAAGACCTTTGTTGAAGGTCGTTTAATGTACGATATCGAGTCAGAAGAAGTGGTAGAAAATACTAAGATGTATGAGTATCTTCTGGAAGAATACCACTAATACCAAACTTCAAGGCTTCTATAATAACGCCATCAGCTAATTCTAGCTTGACATATTTCGGGCCAACCTCAATTACTTTAGCAATCATTTGGTTAAAGAAAACGCGTTGTCCGGGCTGAATTGAAATTTGCATAGTATGGAGTGATTCAAGTTGTTGCTTATATTGATTAACCTGTTTTTGATAAATTACGATGTGATAGATTGACAATAAGACGATTCCAATAATACTACTGTAGATTATATATTCCCAATTCATAATAATACCTCGATTCTATGAGGTAATTATACCTAGTAAAAAACTTAAATACAATTTGAAAAGGAGAGCTGTGTATGAGTTACAACTATGACCACGTTAACATCAATCTTGCTCGAGTGGATAATCGATTAATCCACGGACAAGTCGGTATGGTGTGGACGAATCTATCCGGAGCTAACCTCATTTTAGTCGTGGATGATCCGGTTTCTGAAGATTCTTTTCAACAAGAATTAATGAAAATGACTGTCGCAACTACCGGTGTTGGTGTTCGCTTCTGGAAGGTTCAACAAACCATCGATAATATCTGGAAAGCCGCACCTTCTCAACGAATCTTCATTGTAACTAAAGATCCAATTGTGATGAATACTTTAGTACAAGCGGGAATTCCAATTAAAGAAGTAAATCTGGGCAATATGCACGCAGCGCCTGGCAAACGGAAATACGTTAACGAGTATTTATATGTTGATGATGAAGATATGGCTGCTATCGAGGCAATGAAAGCTAAAGGTGTGTCGATTTCGGCACAAGTTTTACCAGATCAAAGAAAAATTGTAATTTAGATTTTAACCCTGGTGTGAGGGTGAAATATAGAAAGAGAGTGATGAAATTTTATGGCTATTACTTTAACACAAGGAATAATGCTAGCATTAGTAGCGTTCATTTGTGGGATGGATTATGCTTGGGAAGCGTTCTTCATCTTTAGACCAATCGTCGTAGCGTTCTTCGCTGGTATCGTTCTAAATGACGTTCAGCTTGGACTCGCTGCGGGAGCTATTACTGAGTTGGCTTATATGGGCTTGCTCACCATTGGAGGTAACGTTCCTCCTAACCCATTAGTGGCAGGGATGATGACCGTCGTCATTGCCCATACTACCGGAGCTTCGCCAGAAGCGGCGTTAGGATTATCGCTTCCATTTGCCTTATTAATGCAATGGATTACGATTTTCTATAACTCCAGTTTCGCAGGCTTCTTACACCCATTAGATCGCATGGCAGAAAATGCAGAAACTAAGAGATTTATGCGCTTAGTACTAATGGGTACCGTTATTGTTGGAGCTACCTACGCGGTTGTGGTCTTCTTATCGGCCTATGCTATGCAAAGACCAATTCAAGCCTTTGTTGAATCTTTCCCAGTTTGGTTAGTTCACGGCTTTGAAGTGGCTGGTGGAATCTTACCAGGAGTAGGTTTGGCGTTATTATTACGTTCAATGCTTAACATCAACAACGCGCCATATCTAGTTTTCGGATTTGTTATGGCTACATTTATGAACCTTAATGGTATCTTACCGGTTGCTCTAGTTGCTGCGGGTATGGCATTACTTGGTTATCTAAGGGATGTTAAAGCCGCGAAAGCAGGGAATCAAGTAATACAACAAGGAGGTGGAGAGCATGAAGGTATCTAGAGGAAAAATTGAAAATAAAGATTTAATTAAATTAGGTCTTCATTCACTCTACGCACAATCATTATTTAGTTTTGAGCGGATGCAAGCCCCAGGTATCACCGCGGGCATGATTCCAGCGTTCGAAAAGATTTATGGAGACAATAAAGAAGAAATCGCCGCCGCGATGGTTAATAATATGAGTTTTATTAACACGGAGCCGCACGCAATTACTTTCATACAAGGTCTTATTGTATCTTTAGAAGAAGCTGGTGAAGATCGTGAATTAATCCTTAATATAAGAACAGCCTTATTCGGTCCTTTAGCTGGACTAGGAGATGCTGTATTCTGGTTTACTTTACTACCAATTTCTGCAGCGATTGCTGTATCCTTTAACCAACAAGGCTCGGTTCTTGGTCCAATCATTTATATGGCCATCTGGGCTGTATTAGCATTATCAAGAATCTGGTTTGGTCAATTAGGTTATCGTTTAGGGGTAAACTCTATTGACACCTTACGTGAAAACGGCCCGGCTATTACCAAAGCCGCAGGTTTACTAGGGGTCATGGTAGTTGGTGGTTTAATCCCAGCCTATGTTAATTTGTCTTTCCCAGAAAGTCTAAAACTCTTTGATACCGTTGGTGTTCAAAGTATTTTTGACTCCATTTTACCGAACCTTTTACCGTTATCGGTAGTTCTGTTTATGTACTGGTTATTTAGACAGAAAAGAGTTCCTGTGGTGGTAGTAATTCTAGGAATTATTATTTTCTCCATTGTGATGTCTTTCTTAGGTGTTCTATAAAGAAACATTGAAAGTAATATAATCACACCAATATTACTTAATAACACCTATTGAATTAGTATCCAATCAAAAACTCCCATTCTATCTGGGAGTTTTTCTGTGTATTTAACCACCTATCGTTACCGTAAGCCCCTTGCTTTTAGCATAGCTATAGGCACTATCTAATAGATTTTGATCTAGTTGAATTCCTTTTTTCATGGGATAGTTAAGACCAAGATTATAATATTTCCCTTCACCATAACTATGATATTTCAAAATATCTAATTGTTTTACCGATGATCCTAAGGAATCAACAAAATCAATCCTTTGTTTAATATCATCGATATCATCGTTATGCTCGGGGATTAGCACCAGTCTTACAATCATCGGCTTCTTATGTTTTGCGATTAACTTAGCATTTTCTAGTATTAAGTGATTATCAACGCCGGTATTTTTAAGATGCGAATCATTATCAATACCTTTTATATCAAATAAAACCAAATCAAATACTTCAAGCAACCGCTCCATCGTTTTTGAAGATAAACGGCCAGCGGTATCTAAACAAGTATGGATTCCATGTGTTTTTAAAGCTTTAGCGACTTGATAAATAAATTCAGCCTGTAACCCAGCTTCTCCACCAGAAAAAGTTACTCCACCTTGACCAATCTCATAAAACTCTTTATCTCTTAAAAGTCGTTGCACCAGTTCATCGACAAGATAGGACTTACCGATGCGTTCATAAGCATTAAAAGGGCATAGTTCGACCATCTCATCGAGATTAGTACATAGTTCTCGATTAATCGAAACGCCAACCTCAGCGAGTTGAATGGAGTTATTAGCCGCTTTTTGGACACAGAGTCCGCACTGTTGACAACGATCGTTAAAGTGAAAAACTTGAGTCTTCATTTCCAGGTTTTCTGGGTTCGAACACCATTTACAGCGTAAATTACAACCCATCATAAAAACCGTAGTTCTTAGACCAGGACCGTCGTGCGTGCTATAACTCTGAATTCTTGAGACTAAACCTTTGGTCATTAAAGCGACAACTCCGTCCGAGCGATGATAGCGTCTTGAGCCTCAGGCATTAAGGTAGAGAACAAAGCACAATACCCAGCCACTCTAACCATTAAGTCTGGATACAATTCAGGATTGGCTTTAGCCGCTCTTAACGTATTGGAGTCCATGATATTAAATTGATTATGGAAAATATTCTTATAACATCCAACCTCAATAAAATTAGCGAATTTCTCAAGATTAACATCGCCTTCCAAAGACATTGGTGAGAATTTCATATTTAATAATTGACCACCAGCCATCCGTTTATTTGGAAGTTTGGAAACGGAGTTAATCACCGCGGTTGGACCTTCTTTATCCGCAGATAAACAAGGGGAACAACCTTCGTTCAATGGCATGCCCGATAAACGACCATCTGGGGTAGCACCAACTTCAAATCCGTTAGGAACATAAGAAGTAATATTGGAAGTGGACATCGTATAACCACAACCGAATGGTCCCTGACCATAACGATCGGTTTTTAATTCTGGCAATAAATCTAAATAAGATTCATAGACCTTGGCCGTAATCGAATCCACATAATCATCATCGTTACCAAATTTAGGGGCGCTCTTTAATAGTTTACGGATTCTTGCGTTTTCAAGACCTTCGAAGTTTTCTAATAAGGCTTTTTGAATTTCTTGTAAAGTTAATACCTTATCGTCAAAGACTAATTTTTTAATAGCCGCTAAACTATCGCCAACTACGGAAGGACCGGTGTTAGAAGAACTGACAAAATCATATTCAGAGCCACCATTTTTCAGCGTCTTACCTCGAGCCAAACTATGATTAATCATAGAGGAAGCAAAGGCATCGCTATCAAAAACCTTCAACGAACGATCACAGACCAAATCACAATCAATCGCAAGTTTGGTATAGAAAGCTAATAAGGTTTCCCAGGCTTGAAAAACTTCTTCATAGGATTGATAGTTGATCTCAGAACCGGCTTTACCATTTAGTTTGACCAGTTGAATGGACGATTGTGGATCTTGCCCATTAAACATAACCAATTCAATAATTTTACCAAAATTGACATAAGTCATGCCCGTAGCTCGGTGCCCCCAGCGACCAGGAATTCCGATTTCAACACAACCGATGGACGAGTACTCGCGTGCGATTTCTTCACTTAAACCTAACGACATCATCGCTGGTATACAGACTTCATCATAGAAAATAGCTGGCATACCAAATCCTTTACGGATTAATTTAGCCACGGTATTGATAAATTCTTTAGGACTATCTTTATGTACTCTAGCACTAAGATTAGGTTCAGGAAAACCAGTTAAGGCCATGGCTTCTAAACAGAGATAGGAGATGTCATTGGTTCCGTCACTACCGTCCGGTCTTAACCCGCCAACATTCAAATTAGAATATAAAGGATAACCGCCACTATATTGAGTATGACCCCAGGGACGTACTTTGTTGGCACTATTGGCCATGATAAAGAAATGGGTAATAATTTCTAGGGCTTTTTCTTGAGAGATAATATGGTTATCAATATCATGTTTATAAAATTCATAAGTATATTGGTCAAAACGTCCAAAAGAGAAACTATGACCATTACTTTCAAGCATCATCAAAATATGAGATAGATAAACAAGTTCAACCGCTTCTAAAAACGAATTTGGTTTCCCATTAGCAAGATTTTCAAACATTTCCTGCATGGTTTTTAGCTCTTTAACGCGCTTTAAATCGGTTGTTGCTTGGGCTTCTTGTTTTGCTAGTTGACTAAATCGTTTACAGTAACTAATCGCACCATCCATGGAAATGATGGTGGCCTGATAATAGTCTATTTGATCTTGGGTTAGGTCGGGAGAACTAATTAAATAGTTTTCTGCCAGATTACGTAAACCGACAAAACCATTTTCCAAAACAAAGTCATAATTAGGGATAATATGACCATCACCAGACATACTAATGCCTCCGCGATGGAGCACTCCTTGTTTTTCAGCTTCAAAATTTATTTTAGGTAAATTACGTAATACCTCATCTTGATGGGTTTTGCCTTTCCAGTATGGATAAATTTCTCTTATAATTTCTTTGGTTTCTTCACTTATTTCAAAACGATCACCAGTACGTTTATCCATTTCATCCAGTTCTTCAACCAGCCATTCAATGGAATACTCAGGGAAAACAGGGGCTGCGAAATTTGAACTGGCTTGGTTACCAGCGATGATCATATTTGGATGGATATAGATGTCCATCTCTTCTAAGGTACGGGCAAAAGCCTTCGCTTTGCGAAGAATCATCGGTTCATTTTCGGTTTCCTTAAAGACTTCAGTTACGATTTGAGCACGTTGTGGACAAACCGTAGCTACCCGTTTGAACATAGCCTCGGTGGCTACCTTAATTCGCTCAAAATCACAGTCATTGTTAGTTGGTCTAAATTTTAATAAATTGTTCATAAACAACCTCCCATAAGCAAGTTTATAGTACCATTTGAATAATTTGATAACAATTGAAAAATCGAACAAAACACATTAATTTGTGCTATAAATGGCGATAAAACGTTAATATTTGGAAAAGGACATGTTCCTTTGTGTGATGTTGTTCTTTATTTGTTGTTTTTGGCTATAAATAAATTTAGCTTTCTAGCTCGCATTTGTTTCTCGACGTTTATATCTAAATTAGCGTCCACAATAATCGCATCGAAGTCTTCTAATTTTCCATGATTCGCAAAATAGGTTTGTCCAAATTTAGTATGATCGGCTAGTAATATTTTCTGCTTCGAAATCTTTAGAATCGATTTCTTTACTTGAGCATCCTGGGCGTTAGGTACCGATACGCCGTAATCCAAATCGACGCCTTGTGTGGAAACAAAGGCTTTATCAACTAAGAAATTATTGAAGTAATCAATGGTTGCGGCACTGATTGTACCTTCGCTAATTGGGTCGTAGCTTCCTGGAGCCAGGATTACTTCGATTTTTGAAAAATCATGAACCACAGAAAGAACTTTCCAGGAATTAGTTAATAGAGTAATTCGTTTATTAGAAAGCAATTTCGCCAGTTCTAAGGCGGTAGTTCCACAATCGAGATAGATACAATCGCCTTCTTCAATCAATAGGTAGGCCTGATGGGCGATTTGTTCTTTATGTTTCTGAGAGTATCCTGACTTGATACTAAACGATGGCTCGCTAGATACCCCTTCATTTAAGGTAGCTCCGCCATAATGTGTGCTTAAAACCCCTTCATTTTCTAGACGAGCTAAATCACGGCGGATAGTCATCGTAGAAACGTTAAATTCTTGGGCTAAATCTTTAACTTCAACGGTCTTTTGTTTTTGTAGGATATCAAAGATTTTCAATCGCCGACTTGCCGCTTGCATAGGCAACACCCCCTGATTTGCAAATAAATTATAGCATAAAGATGCTTAAATGTTTCAAAAAATAAGCAAATAAATTCATTAAATGTCATTAATTATCAAAAATAAGCAGACGATATTGTAAAAATAATTAAAAATCTGTATAATCAATTTGTAGATAGAACAAAAAACCAATGATAATCAAAAATGAAAAGGAGTCAAAAAATGAAACTACAGATTGCACTGGATACCTTAACCTTAGCTGAATGTATCGAACTTTTAGAGGAAACTAAAGACTATATCGATATAGCTGAAGTTGGTACCCCCTTCATCATAGAGGAAGGCTTAGAGCCGGTTCGACAACTCAAGAAGCGATTTCCAGAAATTGAAATCTTAGCCGATGTAAAGATTATGGATGCCGGTGAACTTGAAGCTAGTTCCTGTTTCAAAGCTGGTGCTGATATTGTAACCGTACTGGGAGTGACCCATGATGAAACGGTACTAGGGGCTTTAAAAGCCGCCAAAGAATATAACGGTAAAATCATGATTGATATGATTGGTGTAAACAATATTGAAGAGCGCGTCGAGCAACTAGAAGCTTTAGGCGTCGATATTATTTGCGTGCATACCGCCTTTGATATTCAATCCAGCGGACATAATCCACTGGAAGAATTAAAACGGGTTAACAAAGTAATTAAGCAAGCTCAAAGGGCGATTGCTGGTGGGGTAAAACTAAGTACGGTGGACGAAATTGTTGAAGAAGGTATCGACATTGTTGTGGTTGGCGGAGCTATCGTCAATGCTACAGATCGAGCCTTGGCCGCTAAAGAAATAAAGGAGCGTTTAGTATGAAATATCAAGACTATGCGAAAGTTGTCTTAGAAGAACTCAATCAAACATTACTTGGGGTAAATTCTGAAAAAGTTGAAAAATTTGTTAGTCTAATCCATCAGGCGGAAGAAGTATTCTGTTCTGGAGCCGGTCGTTCGGGCTTTATGGTAAAAGGGTTTGCGATGCGACTAATGCATATGGGTATTAATTCATATGTCGTTGGTGAAACCTGTACACCCAATATCAAGCAAGACGGTCTTTTGGTGATTGCTTCAGGTTCTGGTGAAACCAAGTCGTTGGTCAATCATGCACTTAAAGCCAAAGAAGTAGGGACCAAATTGGCTTTAATCACGATAAATCCTCAATCGACGATTGCTGAAATGGCGGATGTTGTCGTTGAAATCTCAGCGCCATCCCCAAAGAGCGCAAAAGAAGGACAAGTAAAAACCATTCAACCGATGGGATCGTTATTCGAACAATCGGAAGGATTGGTCATGGATATCAGTATCATGATGTTAATGAAGCAGCGAAACATGACCTCGGATACGATGTTTGGTCGACATGCTAATATGGAATAATAGCCTACTATAAAGCTTTAATTGAAGAAACTTAATCCGTTTAAGGATTGAGTTTTTTGTTTGCACATAAGTGTCTTTTGTGATTTACAATCACAAGTGAAAAATGTATAATGATGGTACAACGAAATGAGGACGAGATGATTATTACTTCCAAAAACATTTGGATAGACCATCAGTTTCAGCATAAATCTCTACATATAGAGAATCATCGGATTAAAGAAATAACCAAGCCAGTCAATGGTGGTTTTGATTATGGAGAAAAGTGGATTCTCCCCGGTTTTATTGATATTCACGACCATGGTTTCAATGGCTATGAAGCCAATAAATTAAACTACCAAGCCTTGATGGATTGGACTAAGCAATTAGCCAAAGAAGGCGTTACTTCTTTATTACCGACGTTCTTGTCTGAACGCGATCCAAGTATTGAGAATGGATTAAAAATCCTAAGCGATTTATTAGATAATCATCAATTTAAAGCTAGAATTCCAGGAATCTTTATCGAAGGTCCTTTTTTGTCGCACAAGCGCAAAGGCGTCTTCAATCCCGAGTCGTTTAAACCGGTTGATATTGAGTTGATACGCAAGTATCAGACGCTTAGTGGCCAGCGTATTAAAATGATTACTTTAGCTCCAGAGCTGGAAGGCTCTCTGGAATTTATCGAAGCGATGGTTAAAGAAGGTATCGTTGTTAGCCTTGGCCATAGCGAGGCGACCTATGAACAAGCAATTCAAGCGATAGGTGCTGGAGCCACTTCGTTTACCCATTTATACAATGCCATGAGCGGGTTACATCACCGTCAACCTGGTATGGTTGGTGCTTGTTTAGATAGTCAAGAAGTGTTTGCGGAATTGATAACCGACGGTCATCATGTCAGCGATGCTGCGGTTCGAATCGCTGCCAAACTAAAAGGAGATGATTATCTAATTACGGTCACCGATCCTACGGGGATGAAGGGAATGCCGGTAGGAAGTTATATGAGAGATGATATTAATACCGAAATTATAGTTAGTGAAGATGGTTCAGCGAAAACGGTCGACGGTACCATCGCCGGCAGTACCGCTAAGATGAATGAATTATTGTACCGAAACCATTATTACTATCAAATGTCCTTAAAACAAACGATTAATTCAGCAACCATTAATCCAGCTAGACTGCTTATGTTAGATGATGAAATTGGTAGTATTGAAGTTGGTAAGTTAGCGGATTTAGTGGTATGTGACCAACGGTTTAAGGTCGATAAGGTTTATCTAGGAGGAAAAGAAATATGAGAAAAATCGAAATTTGCTGTGGCTCTTTAGAAGATGTCGTCATTGCTAGCCAATATAATATTGATTCAATAGAATTAAATACTTCGCTCAGTTTGGGCGGGATAACCCCAACCATCGCTACCCTTAGAGCCTGTAAGCGGATTACGGAAGTCCCGATTTATTGTATGACACGACCGGTTCCTGGTGGTTTTGTTTACTCTGATTTGGAGTTTCAAGTGATGTATGAAGATGGTGAAATCTTAATTGAAAATGGTGCCGATGGCTTAGTTTTCGGTTGTTTAAACGATGACTGGACCGTCAATCAAGATCAAACTAAAGCCTTGATTGATTTAGCGCACAAACACGACAAACAAGCCGTATTTCATATGGCGATGGATGCTACGGTTGATTTATTAGAATCTTATAAACTGCTATTAGATTTAGGGATTGATCGGGTACTGACACGAGGCGCAGGCAAAACCGCTGTGGTAGGGTTGGCGATGTTACGTCAATTAAACGATATCAATCCGGATAAACTTTTGGTTGGATCGGGCGTCAATGGCGAGACCATCCACCTATTTGATGAATTTAACTATGTCCATGGTAGTTGTAAACACGAAGTCTATCGAAATAATGGTAGAAATGGCGTGCTTCAAGACTACATGGGACGGAATTTGACCCGACAAGTTAATCCAGCTTGTGTCGAAGCCTTAGTGAAACATGTTAAAGGCTAGTACTTAATATTAAGAAATATTATTCCAGACACTAATAGGACTTATTGAAAATATATTATCAATAAGGTATTATATTTTTAGAAGTTTCATCCTTAATGCAGTGTCTTATTAACCCATTGATTGGAAGTAGCTGATGTTTAAATCGCTATTTCAATATATACAAAAACCTTTACTAATTTGGCTTGCGAAAGGAGGATCGAGAGAGAGATAATGCCTAAGAATTAGCAACAAGAAAGGTAATTTCAAAATTAGTAAAAATAGAAAGGAAACTATATGAATATATTTTTACTAGCATTAATTCTAGGTTTGTTTAACGGACTATCGATAGTCTTTACCTTATCTGGAATAGGGCTTAGAAACGCACTAATCTTCGGTGTAGTAACCGGTGCTTTAGTTGGTGATGTCGCTCTTGGATTCCAAGTTGGAGCTACCACACTACTAATGAGCATTGGTTTCTATACTTACGGTGGAGCCACCATTCCTGACTACATTACAGGGACCATTTTTGGTGTCTTAGTCGCTCATTCGGGCGGAAACTTAGACGCTGGATTAGTTACCGCAACCGCACTGGGTCTATTAATGTCACAAATGGATATTTTAGGCCGTGCTACAACCACCTTCTTCCAACACGGTGGAGACCGCGCTTTAGCTAGACGAGACCTCAAGGCGTTTGAACGCTGGCACTTGGCTGGTACGATTCCTTGGTTCCTAGCTCGCTTTTTACCGGTATTTATCGGAGTCTTATTAACCGACCAAATTGGTGGTATTGTTAGATTCTCTGAGCAATTTGCTTGGTTCACCAATGGCATAAAAGTCGTTGGTTCGTCTTTACCAGCGGTGGGGTTTGCTTTACTTCTATCCTATATGGATCTTAAGAAGTACTGGCCATTCATGCTGGTAGGTTATGTCCTATTTGCTTATATGAAGGTTAATACCATTGGTTTAGCTATCTTCGGTGCTGCTTTAGCGGGATTACATCTCTGGTACACCAAAGGAGAGGTTTTCACCATGAAAGGAGGTTCTAAGTAATGGCTAAAACAAACGTTAGACTAAGTGATAAAGCTAAACGCTCGGCTAACTCAAGACATAACTGGACCTTACAGTGGTGTTGGAACTATGAGCGTATGCAAGCGTCAGGTTTTGCTTATTCAATGGTTCCGGTTATCAAAGAACTTTATGATAACGAAGAAGAACAATGTATCCAATTAGAACGGCACATGCAGTTTTATAACACCCATCCAGGAGCTTCCTCGGTCATCATGGGTGCGGCGGTTGCCTTAGAAGAAAACTATCAAACCGAAACATCGGATTCCTTAAAAGTTGGTTTAATGGGACCATTTGCTGGTATCGGTGATACCATTCAAGCGGTTTTAGTAACGCCGCCAGCCAGTATTATAGCCGCCTCTTTAGCGGCTAATGGTAATTGGCTATCGATTCTAGTATCTTGGTTACCAATTTTCTTACTCTTCGTCGTACGTTGGCCTCTATTTAATTGGGGTTACAATCGTTCGGTAGGAATTATTGAAGATGTATCCGGAGCCAGTGGCTTTGCTGATTTACAAGTAATGGCTTCAATTCTAGGATTAACGGTTATTGGGGGATTTATCCCTGATATCTTGAAGGGCTTAACGCTTAAATATGAATTCAAGCAAGCCTTAACCGATGAAACCACCGGTGAAGTGGTAGAAAAAGTGGTAAGAATTCAAGATTCATTGGACGGTATTTTACCGTATCTCTTACCAATTGTTGTTACAGCATTCTGTTACTGGATGATTAAACATCGTAAAGTATCACCAATTCGAGCAATTCTCTATCTTGCGGTATTGATGTTTGCTCTTGGTGCACTTGGAATCATGTAATGAAAGCCATCCTTTTAGTCAGCCACGGTAAAATGGCTGAAGGTGTCAAGGATGCTGTTAGTTTAATTGCTGATGCAAGTCGGGTGGAAGCGCTAGGTTTAATGCCTAGCGACTCCCCTGAAGATTTCAAAGCCGCAATAGAAGCAAAAATAAGCGAAATGAATACCGAAGCTGGGGCAATCGTATTTGTCGATTTGCTCGGCGGTACCCCAGGTCATCAAGCGGCCTATCTCTGTGTACAACATGATAATATTGAAGTGGTAACAGGGATGAATCTTCCGATGATTCTTGAATACGTAACTATGAGTGAATTTGTAGACGATATTGAGATTGAAAATATAATTGCTACCGGAAGAGATGGCATTCAGCATTTAAACAAACTACTAAATCAATAAGAAGTGAAAGGAGCAAATCATGATTAAACACTTACGTATTGATAATCGATTAATTCATGGGCAAGTTGCAGTTACCTGGATGAGTTATATCGATGCAAAATCGATTATCGTTTGCAACGATGATGTTGCAGCCGATCCTATCCAAAAAATGACATTACCATTAGCGGCAAGAGGTCGGGATGTCAAAGTATTTTCGGTTGAAGAAACCTTAAACTATGCTAAAGAACATGCCGATGAGACCCTTTTTGTCATATGTAAATTTCCTTCCGATGCTCTTAGAATTTTACAATCCGATGTCCCGGTTGAAGATGTTAACGTTGGAAACGCGGCACCAATTGCTGGTACCGAGTATGTAATGGTTACAAAATCGATCGCCGTTACAAAGGAAGAAGCGGAAGTATATCGTAAGATTGAAGAAGTACAAGGAAAGAAACTGTATAGTCAATTGCTTCCTTCTTACACCCAAGAATTATTCATTCCACTTTTAAAAAAGGCAGGACTATGAGAAATAAAGTCTTCGTAGAAGTAGAAAAACTTCTAAAAAAAGTAGAAGCAGAGCAGATGGACAATGTCCATACTGCCGCCAAACTTGTAGCCGATACCATCATCAGTGGTGGTATTCTACAAGCTTTCGGAAGTGGCCACTCCTATTGTGGTGCAGTTGAGATTTGTGGAAGAGCCGGAGGTCTAATTCCATCTAAAATTATCAAAGATCCAGCAATGGGTAAATATGAAATGTTAGAAGGCGTAGGCGTCCAACTATCTAAGACAACCGAAATACTTGAGAATGATGTTGTCGTCATAATCTCTAACTCTGGAAGAAATCCGATGGGAATTGAGTTAGCTCAATACGTGAAAAGCGTAGGAGCCAAACTAATTGTTGTTACAGCCCTAGAATCCTCAAAAATGATGACCTCCAGACACAGCTCAGGAAAATTATTGTATGAGTTTGGTGATGTGGTCTTAGATAACGGCGTCGGTTTTGGCGATGCTAGCATTGAGGTAGAAGGCCTCGATGGCAAAGTCATCGGTCTATCTTCAATCTCGGTTTCAACCCTATTACAAGCGGTTATTTTAGAAGCCATAGAAATGATGGTGGCTCAAGGCCATACGCCACCGGTCTATTTAAGTGCCAATGTTGATGGCGGACCGGAACATAATGAAAAGTTAATGCAACAATATAAGCACAGAGTCCATCGACTCTAAGCGATATAGCCAAGGAAAAGCGCCATCGCTTTTCCTTTTTTACTTGAAAGTTGGTACCAAATTTTGCAGTTAAAAGTATATAAAACACTCAATACCCTAAATGCTATTGTATTGACGATGGGTATCGCTATTGTGATAGCCATAAATTTTTTCTTTCCTATTCAAAATCCCACGACCCGTAATTTTGTCTATATCGGTTTAGTGGTATTTTCTTTGGTCTATTTTTATTGGTTTAAACATTATGAAAGTAACTGGGATAAGAAAATTATTTTACGCATGCTTGAGTCCCAGCGGATAGCTTTAGCGAAGATTCTTTCTTATGGTGCCGTTTCACATATCCGCGACTCTAATTTTAAAAATTACATTATTTATAAACTGGAACTCGAGGTTATTAAACCTGATTTAACCAGCGAAAAAATCGTTTGTTATGAGAAGTTTAATAATAATGTTACTTCTATACCCCAAGGTCATGTCTATATCACGTATGATGAAGCCTTACCCGATCATGTATTCATCATTCAAAATGAACTATTAGCCCATTTTCATGAATTAGCTCCTATGGTTAAAAACTATGAAGCTAAAGTTAAAGATTTAAAATACTTATCGGTGATACAAAATCAAGGTTTAGTGATTAAGACCTTCCACGCACATCTGAAAGGAAAATAAAAAATGATTATTCAAAGTAGCAAGGTATGGATCGACTACACCTTCCAACCCGCCCAACTCGTTATAGAAGGCGACAAAATAAAACAAATATTACCCTACCAAGAAGAAGCGGTAGATTACGATTATCAAGATAATTGGATACTGCCAGGCTTTATCGATATTCACGATCATGGCTATGATGGTGGCGATGCCAACAACGCCGATCCTCAACATATTAGAAAATGGCGTAAATACTTGCCATCAGAAGGAGTCACTTCGTTTTTACCAACGACCTCAACTGAAACTTTTGAAAAGTTAGAAAAGGCTTTTGTCGTCTTACGTCATGAAATTGAAAATCCAACCGTTGGCGCCAGAATCATTGGCATCCATGTGGAAGGACCATTTCTGTCCCATGAAAAACGAGGTGCTCATAACCCTTATTTAATCGCAAAACCAGATATTGAAGTGTTTAATCACTGGCAAGCGTTATCAGGAAATAATATTAAAATGGTAGCCGTCGCTCCGGAAAATGATATCAATCAAGAATTTACCAAAGCCGTCACTAAAGAAGGTGTCTTAGTCTGTATCGCTCACAGTAATGGAAGTTACGAAGATGGTAAACAAGCGATTGCGGCTGGTGCCAATAATATGACTCATTTATTCAACGCCATGTCCCAACTCGGTCATCGCAGTCCTGGTATTGTCGGCGCTGGATTAGCCCATGAAGAGGTCTATGCGGAGCTTATTTGTGATGGGGTACATGTCGATTTTGCGGCTGGAAAAATTGCCTGCTTAGCCAAAGGTAAAAAACATCTTATTGCGATTACCGATGCGGTCCGGTTGAAAGGTTTAGCCCCAGGGGTTTACAGGCGACCAGATTCTAATTATGTCGTTACCGTTTCTGAAGAAGGCGTTGCCCGACTACAAGACGGTCGCTTAGCTGGTTCCACCAATAAGATGAATACCATGGCCTATAATTTGGTCAATAAAATGGATCAAACCGTAGAGTTTGCGATTCGCGCTTGTACCAGTAATCCGGCGCGGTTTTTAAAAGTAGACGATCACCTAGGACATATTAAAGCTAATTATTTGGCAGACTTAGTGATTACGGACGATAAATTTAATGTTCTAACTACATTTGTTTCCGGCGAGAAAGTCTTTGGAGAGTAACATGGTGGTAAAAAGTTATTTTGAATATATTAATAATATATTTTTAGAAATGGTTGAAGCCGAATCAGAAAACATTAAAAAAGCCGCTCAACTAGTCGCTCAAGCCATGGCTGATGATCGTACCTTTTATGTCTTTGGTTCGGGACATTCGCACATGGTGGCTGAGGAGTTATATCTTCGAGCGGGCGGTTTAATGAATATCGAAGCGATACTACCCGATGAATTAATGCTACATGGTTTAAAGTTTAAAAGTACGTTTATCGAACGTTTAGAAGGTTATGGTAAAGGATTATTAAATCTATATCCAATTCAAGAGGGTGATGTCTTTTTAATCGTTTCTAATTCAGGTAGAAATGCTGTGCCCGTTGAAATGGCTATCGAAGCCAAAGCTAAAAATGCCAAGGTCATTGCCATGACCTCCTTACAACATTCTCAAAGCGTCAGCTCTCGTCACAGTTCCCAGCTAAGGTTATTTGAGGTCGCCGATATCGTATTGGATACTCATGCACCGATGGGGGATGCTGGATTCAAGTTAGAAGGTTTAGAGACGAAGGTTGGACCGGTATCAGATTTTATTGGTATCGCCATGGCCCAAGCTTTGAACGTAGAAATTACTAATTTATTAATTGAGAAAGGAATTGTACCTCCAGTCTTTGTTAGTTCGAATCTGGATGGTGCTGATTTAAAAAATGCCGAATTACAAAAAGATTAAATGTATATTTTGTGATCTTGATGGTACTTTGTTTCCTGAGCGTAGTGCCATTACCGCTATGACGGATTTAAATGTCGAATGGATTAATCGTTGGTTGGATCAAGGTAACGAGTTTGTTATTGTCACCGGGCGCGATCGACGCTATAGTTATGAGATTGATGCCTTTTTTAAACGTAATATTGACTATATCGGCTCAAACGGGGCTACCATCCTTCATGAAGGCAAGGAAATCTTTCACCAAGTCATTGAAAAAAAGACGGTTCTTAAACTATTAGAGGTCGTAGACACGATTGAGATTGAACATGAATTGTTCATGGCTCTAGAAGATGATAGCGATGTAGCTGATTTTGGACCGGATAATCGTTGGTTAGATCGTATTTCTAAAAAAATCTATAGCATCGAAGAATATCGAAACAGTATTGAGTTAGGCGCCTCAAAATTTGTAGTGATAACAAAATCCTTAGAAGATACGCTGGTAATAAGAGAGCTATTACGCGAACGTTTTGGTCGAACTTTAACGATCGTCAATTCATCTTCTCATAGTATTGATGTTGTCAGTCAGGGCGTCGATAAGTGGACGGCTTTACAAAAATATTGTGAATTGCTCGGTTATCAGTTGGATGAAGTGGTGGCTATCGGTAATGAAGAAAATGATTATCTAATGATAAAAAATACACCACTATCGTTTGCTATTGAAGATTCGATAGAGAAAGTTCTTGATGCAGCAACCTTTGTCGTACCTGCGGTCCATGTAGTAATTCGCGACTATTTAATGAAAGGCGATGAATGAATTTGAAAGCTTCCTTTGTCACGGTCGATTTAACCGGTCCACTAAATCTAGGATTAGGTGGTTATGCTGAGCGCGAAGATTTTAACTTAGGCGTTCATGATCCGGTTTATGAAAAGATTGTTGTCTTTGAAGTAAATGGTAATTACTTTGCTTTAGGGAGTGGTGATTATCTTGGTGTCGATCAACACACCCGTGAAACGGTGCGCGACGCGGTTTCTCAACAAACCGACATTCCCAAAGAAAATATCGTGCTTTGTGCCACCCACACCCATTCAAGTTATAGTGCTACTAATAGGACGCGCATGAAACGAAAGAAAATAGAAGCCAATCCCACCGAAGTGGCCTATTATCAATTAATGATAGATAAGATAATTGGCGGCTTTATCAAGGCTTACCATAGCTTAGAAGCGGTTGAAATTGGCTATGGTATTGGTGAAGTGGAAGGATTAGGAATGAATCGAAATCAAAGAGATGGATTCTATGATCCAAGCGTTCATGTGGTTCGTTTTAATCGCTTGGACGGCTCACTATTGGGTGTGATCGTAGCTTATGGTTGTCATCCGACGGTGCTAAACTACGAAAATTATTATGTGTCTAGTGACTATGTTGGATATATGCGGGCAGCGATTGAAAAACTATATCCTGATAGTACTTGTTTGTTTATTCAGGGAGCTGCGGGCGAGGTTAGTACGCGATTTACCCGCAGAGCTCAAGACTTTAAAGAAGCCAAGCGTCTAGGGATGCTGTTAGCTGGCGAAGTTATTCAACTAATAAGTAAAATAGAAAATAGTCCATCCTGGCATATCAAATCGATATCGCCAAAGATTGAGTTTCATATAAAAGATTTTGAAAGCAAAGAAGTTTTAGAAGAACGGATTAAAGTACATCAATCAAAACTTAAAGAAATGCAAAAAGATGGCAGTCCTAAGGAAGCAATCCGCAAGCAATACGTCACCCTACAAGGCACTCAGTTTGAGCTCTTGAACCAACAGAACATCGATTTTAAAACGATAAGTTCGGTAATACAAATCGTTGATTTTGGTCCGTTTAAGTTTGTTGGACTTCCGGGAGAGCCGTTTGCTGAAATCGCTGCCGATATCCAAGCGTTATTAGGTAAGAATACGATGGTGGTCGGTTACTGTAACGAATATCTTGGTTATCTAGTCAGTAATCAAGCTCAATTACATGATGGCTATGAAAAATTTATGACGCCTTTTGATGATAAAACTCATCAACATATTGTTGAAACAGTTCGAAAAAAATTTATTACTTTATCGAACTAATACTATACAATCATGAAGAAAGGAGATTCTCCTTTCTTTTAATTTTGTCCACATTTGTAAGTACTGAACATATTAATATAATTTTAAAAAATCTGGTTTATCAATTATTTTGACAGTATAAAATATCTTGTGTAAACGCTCTTCCTAGAGAGATATAGAAAAAGGAAGCTAAACTTTGTAGAATTAGGTTTGAGACAAAACTAAACAAAGGAGCTTCCCATGTCAAATTTTACCACAA
>JAEWFZ010000021.1 GCA_023388535.1 Bacillota bacterium
GTGTTTAAGAACGATTGAATTAACTGTTATTTTTATTGTTAACGCCGTTTTGTGCTTCTGAAAATGAAATAAGTCTGCTAAATTAACAGACTTATCGGGAAACGGAATTAACTATGAGAATTCACAATTTGGTAACTCTTTAACTGGAGTTTCTACCGGAGTCTCAACTGGAGTAGGAGTTTCTACTGGAGGCTCTTCCGGAGTAGGAGTTTCTTCTGGTTTAGGAGGCTCTTCTGGTTTAGGAGGCTCTTCCGGTTTAGGAGTTTCTACTGGTGGTTCGTATTTATTATTAAATACAAGATTAGCATCTACCTCTTGATCATCGAGATAGTATTTTGCGGTTACTTCTTTTACACCCTCGTTGTCACTCACGGTAACTTCAATACTATAAATTCGTTCGTCGTAAGTAATATTTTTCTCATTCTCATACACTTCGTGTATGAAATAAGTATATTTCCCAGCTTCACTAAATTTAATGGGCGAGAAAGTAACTTTACCATCAGCCGTATTATGTGCTGCTTCTATAAGGTTATTATCTGCATGTTCGAGGAGGAATGTAAACTCACGAGCTGTTAAATCGCGACCCTCTAAGACCTTTTTAGCGGTGAAAGTGATTTCATCGGATTTTTCGCCGCCGCCAGAACCACTGCCCCATTCAATACGGTGTCTCGATTGTAACACTTCATCTTGGTTTTGAGCATCCTCTTTTTTCACGGTATTATAAACCATTTCTGGTTGAACTCCATCATCTACCTTGGTTCTATAACGGATATATACCATTTTATCGGTAGCACCGACATTTACGGTAAAGCTCTTTAAATCATCACTAACGGTGATCTTGTCTTGTGGAACAGTCCCAACTGGGGTAGTGTTGTGATTGGGATCATCATGTAAAGTAACACGAATACCGGACTCTAGCTCAAAGCTTCCCTTAACTAAAGTTAAGTCCTCTCCAAGCTTATCTTCAACCACTAATTCAGTTAATGATTCCATCTTAGCGTTAACCCGTATGCCCCAATTAACAATTCTAGGATCGTTTTGATCTCCCCAAACAAATTTTGTAAGCCTTTCGTTTTCTCCAATAACTTCACCTTTAACCAAAGTAATATTATAGCTGGATTTACCAAACGTAAAAGTAACTTCGTTCTCACCATCTTCCAGCTTGTCTTTTGCGAACTGGATACCAAATTGAAAATTAATGAACTTATTCTCTGGATGCTTAGATAAATAATCGTTGAAAGTTATTGTTACGGTTTTAGCATCAATATCCGTCACTAACTCTGCGACCTCACCGCCATCATTGGGAGCCTTGATATGAAAGTTGTGATTTGACGATAATAATAACTCATCTGGTACCCGCATCGTAATGGTATCCCCATCATTAATCGTCAAATCATCCGGGAATTTGAGTTCAAACTTTGCGGTCATTAGTAGATCTGCGTTAACTTTAGCCCCATCTACAATAATGTATCCCGCATCAGTAGAATGGTGTATAACCTGATTTTCTGTGTAGTTGTTAATTTCTTCAGCTTCAACCTTGGATACTAAACCGGAAAACGGTAGTAAAAACAACACTAGAGCTGCTATCAACATTTTGAGATATTTGCGCATAGTACGAATCACTCACTTTCTATTATATATTTGCTATTGTTATAACATAAATTTATATTAGTGAAAAATTAATCAGTAAAAAAGAGAGTTTTCAAAACTCTCTATTTTACAAATTTATCTTGTAGCAACCACTGTTCAATAACCTCAGCTATCGACAATACCATCGACATATCTTGATTGGTGAATGGATAAGCCACAATATTAGTATCTTTTTTTATCTGACGAATTAAATTAATCCGTTGATTATTGGATATTTTATCTACCTTGGTTAAGATAACAGCAATCGCTAGTTTATGATACTTACCCAATTCAATCATTTCGAGATCGTCTTTTGATAACCCACGACGACTGTCCGCTAAGACCAACATCGCTTTAAGTTGAGTTCTTTCAGAGAAATACGCTTCCATCAGATAACCATAAGCGATTTGTTCTTCTTTGGTCCGATTCGCAAATCCATAGCCCGGAACGTCCACCAACATCAATTCATCATTGATTTGATAGAAGTTGGCCATCCTGGTTTTACCCGGTGTCTGACCAACGTAAGCCAGTCGTTTGCGTCGGGTCAAAGCGTTAATTAAGGTCGATTTACCAACATTGGATTTACCAACTAAAACTATCTCAAAAAGATCACTATCAGGAAATCCGGAAGCATCCGGAGAAGACGTTAATAATCGGGCTTGATGAGCGACCAACATCTTACTTCACCAAAGCAGCATCTAGGACTTGAGAAATATTCTCAACTGGAATGAATTTAATATCCTTCTTCACCGTTTCCGGTAATTCATCCATATCTTTTTCATTTTTCTTAGGAATGACAATGGTATTAATACCAACTCTATGTGCGGCTAATGATTTCTCCTTCAAGCCACCAATTGGTAAGACATTACCACGTAAGGTAACCTCGCCCGTCATTGCCACATTACTGAAAACTTTACGTTCAGTTAAAGCGGAAATTAAAGCGGTAGTCAGCGTGATACCAGCGGATGGACCATCCTTCGGTACTGCCCCTTCTGGTACGTGGACATGAATATCATGAGATTCAAAGAACTTCGGTTCAATACCAAACTTCTTGGCATTCGCTTTAATATAGCCTATCGAAATCTCGGCTGATTCTTTCATTACATTCCCTAATTGACCGGTAAGAATAAGTTTACCCTTACCTTCAAATAAAGTAACCTCGATAGGAAGAATATCGCCACCAAAGCTAGTATAAGCTAAACCAGTGACTACTCCGACTTGGTTTTCAACTTCCTTGACACCATAATCAAAGATTTCTTTACCAAGCATCTCGGTGACCCGTTTCATCGTAATCGTTACCGATTTTTGTTCTTCCGTTAAAAGAATTAGTACTGATTTACGACAGAGCGAAGCAATCGTCCGTTCTAGTTGTCGAACACCAGCCTCACGGGTGTAGTGACGGATTAAATAACGCAATACTTTATCCGAAATTCTAAATTGAGACATTTCTAAACCGTTCGTTGTAACTTGTTTTGGAATCAAGTGTTTACGGGCGATTTGAAGTTTTTCTTCTTCCGTATACGAACTCAATTGAATGATTTCCAAGCGGTCACGTAGTGGTGCTGGAATATCTTCTAGGTAGTTTGCGGTAGCAATAAACATAACCTTACTCAAATCGTAGGGTTCTTCCAAATAGTGGTCCGAGAACATTGAGTTTTGTTCAGGGTCCAAGACTTCCAACATCGCTGATGATGGATCGCCTTTGTAATCGGAAGCCATTTTATCCAATTCATCCAAGAGGAAGACTGGATTAACTACTTGAGCCCGTTTCATTCCTTGAATAATACGTCCCGGCATCGAACCTAAATAAGTGCGGCGGTGACCACGGATTTCCGCTTCGTCACGAACGCCCCCTAGAGAAGCTTTAACAAATTCACGATTTAAAGCGTTAGCAATACTCTTACCTAGAGAAGTTTTACCAACTCCTGGAGGCCCAACTAAACAAAGAATTGGTGCCTTTAACGAATTAGTAATCGTCTTGACCGCTAGGTATTCCATAATTCTATCTTTAACTTTAGTTAATCCATAGTGGTCATCATCCAAGACTTTACGAACCGCTTTTAGATCTTCTTGATCTTGGGTTTCTTGCCACCAAGGCGTATTAAGTAACCAGTCTAAGTAATTACGGATAACGCCAGATTCTCCGGCTGCTTGTGGTAGATTTTCATAGCGTTTCAATTCTTCCAAAGCCTTGTTTTTGATGTTTTCTGGGTACGGATTATTTTCAATCTGAGCCCGTAAATCATCGACATCGTCACCGGTAGAACTTACATCGCCAAGCTCTTCACGAATAGCTCTTAGCTTTTCGCGTAAATAATACTCACGTTGAGAATCTTCTACGCGTTCTTTGACTTTATCGTTAATAATATTTTCTATATTAGAAAGTTGGCGCTCGTTATTGAGGTCTTCCAAAATCATCATCAAACGTTCGTTGACATCCAATTCTTCGAGAAGCGCCTGTTTACGGTGAAACGCAATTGGGAAAAATTGCCCGAATTGGTCACTTAGTTGGGCCGCATTGACGCCTTTCATCAATTGGGTGATGATTTCGCTCGGGAAGTTTACATTGTGAGCCGCTAAAGCTTCCAACTCCCGGGAGATTTTGCGCATTAAAGCTAGTTCTTCCATCGCATCTTGTCGAACATCATCCAAAGGTAGAACCTTAGCAAACAACATTCTCGAATCTTCCGTTAAATGAAGAACTTTAGCTCGTTGTAAGCCACCAAACGTGACTCTTAAAAAACCATCTTTACTTTTAACTCTACGTAAAGTTGCGATAGTACCGACCGTATATAAATCCTCTTCGTGCGGGTCATCGACCATGATGTCACGTTGCGAAATCACTAAAACTTGATTGTTAAAATAGTTTTGTGATTCTTCAATCGCATTCATCGATTTTTCGCGACCAACCTCGATAAGGATATCTTGTTGTGGGAAGATCACAACGCCCCGAGTTGCTATAACTGGGAGGTTTAATTCTTGATTTACTTTAGACACGCGCATTCCTCCTCACATTATCTAAATAGTTAATGATCGTGATCGTGTTCTACTAAAATATCATACGCTTTCTTTAAGCGAACGTCGTAGCCGATCTGATCCGCTGTAGCTAATTGCTTCACTTGTTCCAATTCCATTTGGTAAGTATCCGCAATTACTTGGTATTCTTTTTCGATTTCTTCTTCGCTCGCTTCAAGCGCTTGATCATCAGCGACCGCTTCTAGGACTAAGCGAGTTTGGATACGTTTAATCGCATCCGGTTTAATTTGTGCGAGCACGTCTTCATCGGTTTGGTTAAGGATTTGCTTATAGAGGTCATAGGTTAAACCTTGTTGACTTAAGCGTTGTTGGAACTCTTGGTGCATTTGTTGAGTTTCATCTTCAATCATGGCTTCTGGTAGTTCCATCTTTGTGGCTTCTACAAGTTTTTCCATGAGTTTGCTTTCAGCTTCTTGGTGCGCTTGCGCATCTTTTTCTTTCATCAGTTTATCTTTGAGCGAAGCTTTAAGATCCTCTAAAGTTTCAACACCTTCTTCATTGACCAGCTTAGCGAAATCATCGTCTAGTTCTGGATAGACTTTATTCTTTATTTCATGAACGGTAACTTTAAAGACCACATCAGCACCAGCCAGTTCAGTTGCTTGATACTCTTCTGGGAAAGTTAAATTTAAGTCTTTGCTTTCGCCTGAACTTAAACCAACAAGACCATCTTCAAATCCTGGAATAAAGGAGTTAGATCCAATTTCAAGTTCAGCATTCTCAGCTTTTCCACCTTCAAACGCTTCACCATCTTTAAATCCTTCATAGTCTAAGATGACAGTATCCCCTTCTTCAACTTGGCCTTCTTCTTTTATCTCCCATTCCGCATAATCTTTTTGTAAATGTTCGAGTTGATGTGCGATTTCTTCCTCGTCGACTTCGACAGGTTCAACCTCTAATTTATATGATTTATAGTCTTCTGGTAACGTCACTTCCGGTTTAACCGTTACATCAAATAATAAAACCACTTCCTCCAAAGTTAGCGATTTCAAATCCAAGCGTGGTTGTGCCACAGGAACAAAGTTATGTTCCTCTAAGCCATGAACATACGCTTCCTGAATAACCATATCGACCGCTTCTAAGAGAATGCTTTGATCACTTAGTTGCTTACGAGCCATCGCTACCGGCGCATGACCTTTTCTAAAACCAGAGACTTCAACGTCTTTTACTAATTTACTGACAGCTTTATCCTGGGCTGCCTGCCATTTTTCACCCTCGACGGTGACGGTCAATAGACCGGTTGAATTTTCTTTTAATTCCCAAGTTGATTTCATAGTTCCTCCTCATCCTAGACTACGATTATAACATATATATTAGCACTGTCAACTATTGAGTGCTAATTGCCTAATTTAGCAATCTAGCTTGATTAATAATACCCCTTTTTAAGACGAATTACTATCATCAAGCCTATAATTTAACTTTACGCGTTAAATCTAATTGTTTTGTTTATTTAGTTATAGTATATTTTCACGTTACAAACATACTCTTTTTTCTAACGGCTTTGAAGTTTTTATATATCTTGCAGAAAAAAAGAGAACAATAAGTATTTCTAAACAACCAAGAAAGATCTCGGTAAATACAGATGTTAGAGATGTTATGGTTAAGCTGGAGATGATGGCGGTCGTGGTCGGTTCAATCTTACTATTAAGAAATCTACGCATAGAGTTGTAAATTATAAAACCTTTATTTCTCGCGACAGTATAAAATATTTTGTGTAAACACTCTTCCTAGAAAGATATAGAAAAAGGAAGCTAAACTTTGTAAAATTAGATTTGAGAAAAAACTAAACAAAGGAGCTTCCCATGTCACATTTTACCACAAGATTGTTAAGCGC
>JAEWFZ010000002.1 GCA_023388535.1 Bacillota bacterium
CCAAAATGAATGTCCACGTCTCATTTCATTCTCCTTTCCGATAGCCTAGGGGGTAAAGAGGCTATAGCTAATATTGTTTGTGAATGCTAGGAATCAGTCTTAACTGATACTGTAAGGTATGGTTTTAACTAGAATATCTTTTAATCTAAACACATTATATCAAAAGGTTATAAATGTTTCGAATTTCATTGACGTAAAAAATGTACAATTACTGGTAATTAGCCATATACTTGCTTCTTTCTCATCAAAAATACAACCCTATTTAAAAGTCATGTTGGATATTCGCATTTTTTGGTTTAAAACAATTTGGGTATGATTAATATTTCTGATGTTATTATTTGTTAGTATTGGATGATCATATGTATGCTGTTTTCTATCTTTATTTCTGAAGAATATCGTCCCATCGTTTTGTTGTTTATTGTAGGTTTACTTTTTGCCGACATTACCGACCTTTGTAAAATATCGAATCTATTTACCTTTAAAGGGAAAGATAGGGGAAACGAAACTTAAAGCCTATCTAGCGACGTTAAATAAGGATAAATATAAGATACTAAGTGATATATTGCTAATAAATGATGACACTTCTAGCCAAATAGATTTTCTAATACTTTCAGTTTACGGCGTCTTTATTGTGGAATCAAAAAACTATTCAGGGATTATCACCGGCTCGGATTATGATAAACAATGGACACAAAGACTGGGGAAAAATACGTTTCATTTTATGAATCCTTTGCATCAGGTTTACAGCCAAAGCGAAACACTTAAAAAGATATTAGACAAGCCCAACTTTGAGATAATACCGGTGATTGTTTTTTCGATCAACGCTGATTTAAAAGTCAAAACGAATCAAAAAGTGACCTATCTGATTCAAGCAAAACAATATATAAAATCTTTTGAAAAAGAAATATATACACAAGCAGAAATTGAAAGATTCGAAGATATAATTAATTCATCAAAATCCAATAACAAGGAAGACTTCGAAAAACACATAAAAACTGCAAAACAGAAAAGAGAGTCAAAAGAAAATACCTGCCCAAAATGTGGTGGTTTACTTGTACAGAGACAGGGTAAATATGGTGATTTTCTAGGATGCAGTAATTATCCAAAATGCCGATATACGACTAATGTTAAGTAAATAAAGTAAATTGATCAAGGCCTAACAATCTAAAATCATTGATGAAAATAATTTTATATCGCTTATATGGGAATATTCCAACTTGTCTGAAATTGAAAGAGACCAAGTAAGAAATCTAAGAGAACTAATACGTAAACAAAAGGAGAAACACAAATGAAAAAACTATTAGCCATTATATTCTTGCCTATCTATTTAGTCGGAAGAGTTATGTACGTATTGATTAAAAAAGCTGGATAATAAGTAATGGAATTAAAAGATTTAACCTTACCGTTTATTTATGAGTTAGATTATCAATTAATGCTTTTTTTAATGCTTAGTTTACAAACTAGCTTGATAGATTTCTAAGACATCCTCTTTAGACAAAGCAACAAACCCATCCTGTAGATTACCAAGCTCCACCGCAGAAGTTGCCATTTGTTCAAAATGTTCATCGTTGATTCCATACTCCGATAAATTCATTGGAATATGGAGTTCGTTTTTAAAGAAGTTATAAGTACATTCAATCGCCTGATTCGCAATATCATGCTTCAGTTGATTCGCATCCAGATCCCAAACTTTAATTCCAAAACGAACAAAGGTATCCAGTGTTTCTTCATTGAGAACATGAAGCATCCAACGCGGATAAATAACCGCTAAACCAGCACCATGGGTAATATCATAATGAGCTGACAACTCATGTTCAATCGCATGACAACTCCATTTATCCCTGGATTGACCCGCTGCCAACAACCCATTGATGGCCAGCGATCCAGCCCACATCAAATTAGCTCTAGCTTCATAATTATCCGGTTCTCTAACCGCAATCGGAGCATAATGAATGACGGTACGTAGTAACGATTCAGCCAACTCGGTTGGAATCATACTGCGTTCTTTTTTAAAGTAGACCTCAAAGAT
Source organism: Bacillota bacterium (assembly GCA_023388535.1). Taxonomy (GTDB): domain Bacteria; phylum Bacillota_I; class Bacilli_A; order Erysipelotrichales; family Erysipelotrichaceae; genus JBNRMW01. The sequence goes on from JAEWFZ010000002.1 coordinate 2,030, forward strand.
ATGAGACATAATATCCGCTGAACCGGCCGCCGTCTGAAATGCTGGAACGGTATAAGTAAGCTCAGGAATCATGAAAGAAACTTTAGGGATAAAATGCGGTGAGTAAAATCCAATTTTCATCTTTTCTTCATCGTTTTGCACGACCGCTGCCGCATTAGTCTCACTACCGGTAGCTGCTAAAGTCAGGATTGTAACTAAAGGAATGTTTTTTTTAATCGCGCTACGATCAACTCTAGCGGTTTTAACCATCTCCCAAGCATCGCCTTCATAAAATGGATAGGCACAAATCCCTTTTGAGCAGTCAATGGTTGAACCACCACCAACCGCTAAGATGACATCCGGTTGTTCTGATTTTGCTAGCTCGCCACCGGCTTCTAAGGTTTCGATTCGTGGATTAGGTTCAATACCACCAAATTCAATGACCTCAAAATCCGTTAAAATACCGTAAAGTCGATCTAAAAGACCGGTACGTTTAACCGAGCCGCCTCCGTAGGTAATCATTACTTTATTTCCATAAGTTCTTAAAACTTCTGGTAGTTTTTCTAATTGGTCATTACCAAAATAAACTTGCGTCGGTAAGCTGATTTGAAATGAATGCATAATCTAGTCCTCCGTTATTTGTTAAGTTTATTGTATCATTAACTTACAAGAGAGTTAAAAGAATCTGTAAACTCAAGGAGAAGTCTATATGAAAATAGTCATAGCTAGTGATAGCTTTAAAGGATCCGCCACATCGTTAGAAATTGCGGATTATGTCGAAGCTGGCATTCGTGAAGTAATCGATGCTGAAATTATTAAACTTGGGATAGGGGATGGTGGTGAAGGTACTTTAGAAGCCCTATCTATTCTTCCAAATACTGAAACTATTCTCGTAGATACTGTTGATGCTATGGATCGAGACATCAGCGCTAAAATACTTAAATTAGATAAGACTTCCTATTTTATTGAAATGGCTCAAGCCAGTGGTTTAACTTTGGTTTCTGACATACCGTTACAAAATGCTAGTAGTTATGGTACTGGACTTTTAATAAAGAAAGCCATTGAATTTGGAACTAAAACGATATATCTAAGCCTAGGAGGAACCGCCACCAATGATTTGGGTTTAGGTCTCTTAGTTGCTTTGGGTATGAAGTTTTATGATGCTGCTGGCCAAGAAACAAAATCGATACTTAATGTTACAGATTTTAGTGATTTGCCTGAAATTTCTGGAGTGAAATTTGTTATTTTATCGGATGTAAAAAATCCCTTATATGGTAAAGAGGGGGCCTCCCATGTCTTTGGTCCCCAAAAGGGACTAAGTCCAGAGGCAGTAGAGAAACACGATGAAGCATTTAAGCGATTTTCACAACTTGTACAGTCAAAATTAGGCCAAGACTTAGCCCAAATGCCAGGAACTGGAGCTGCTGGTGGTGTTGGCTATGCAGGTTTGGTTTTCTTAAAAGGAACCATAGTATCGGGTATTCATACGGTATTAGATTTGATAGGATTTTCAGAGCAGATAAAAGAAGCTGATTATATTATCACCGGAGAGGGTAAAGTTGATGCTCAATCCTTATCCGGTAAAGTTATCAGCGGTATCTTAGAGCGCGGCGAGAATATCCCCGTTGTCGTACTTGGTGGTACGGTAGCACAGGATTTTGTTAATCCAGGATTTTATCAAGTTATCGATTGTAGCAATCCGGCGCTTTCTCTTGAAGAAAACATGAAACAAACTTCAAAAAATGTGAAACGAGCCATTCGTCAGTTCATCCTAGATGCTATGTAGTGAGTTACTGTCAATTTTCACCACAGTGATTATGATATGATGCAAATGCCACAAGAAAGATGAGAAAGGAGGAAAAACCAATGAAAGAAAAAGAACTAAATAATAAGGTAGATTTAACCGAGCTTGAAGCGTTGCATGTAATCATTAATGGGATAAAAATCAGACCAAAGGATATCCTTGAAGCTATAAAACAACAAGTAAAAGAAGAATGGGAAACTAAAGAAAAAGCTATAGGTTGGGCACACGCAATGAAAATCGGAGCCCAACAGACCGCTGAAATTGAGCGTAGAAAAACACTATTCATTAATGAAATGTCCGGAAAGTATGAACTACAAAAACTAGAAGCCAAGTACGGCTCTCTACCAGCAAGCTTTTATGAAAGCGAATCATCGAATGAGTTTACGATTAATTTAAAAATTAGAATTGATCAATAAGAAAAAAGTCTATTTAAATCTATATTTATATCGGACTAAATAAAAAACCCGAAATTAGCCACCAACTAATTTCGGGCACCAATAGCGATAGGAGCTATTAGTAACAATTTTGAACAACCAATTAAAAAACTGATTCCGTAACAAAAAAAATATTGTAGAAGTCATCAGCTTGATTAAGCGGTTTTGGTTTCCCAAGGGAGAACATCATTCCCTATATCATCAGTATAACTTGACTGCCGAAAATAGCAAGTGATTTTTTACTTTTTTCTCACAAAACAGGACATTAAATGGTTATTAATAACGCCCACAGCTTCTAAATACGAATAAATCATTGTTGGACCAATGAATTTAAAGCCACGCTGCTTCATGTCTTGTACAATTCTTTCCGATAAAGGACTTTGAGTCGGTATATGTTCTGGTTTTAGTGGTTGATTATCGACAATTGTGTAATCGCTAAATTGCCATAAATAATTAGAAAATGACTTGAATTCTTTTTGAACTCGAATAAACATTTTAGCGTTGTTGATCATAGCTTTGAGTTTGTTTTGATTTCGAATAATACTAGGTTCAGTCATTAATTGTTCTAGCTTTGACTGGTCATAAGCGGCTATTTTATGAACATTGTATCCATCAAAATGGGTCCGCATCGATTCCCTTTTTTTAAGGATAGTCTGCCAACTAAGGCCGGCTTGCATCATTTCTAAAATTAATAACTCAAACAAGAGCGGATCATCATAAGTGGGCTTACCCCATTGCTGATCATGGTATTCTTGTTCAATTAAGCTATTATTAGCCCAACTACAGCGGGTAATCATCGTTTAAAGATTACCTTAAAGGTCGTAAAATCAGTTGGATTAGAACTAACCTGAATGGTTCCTCTATGGGTGTTGACTATTTCCTTAGCAATCGATAAACCTAAACCGACGCCTCCCTGATCACGATTTCGCGATTTTTCTAAACGATAGAAGCGATCAAATAGATTATTCAGTTCTTCCTTAGCGATGATGGTACCATTATTATTAATTAAGAAGGTAACCACATCCTTTTTTTCTTCTAATTGAATATTGATAATGCCATAATGATGATCACAATATTTAAAAGCATTGTCGATTAAAATCGAAACCAACATTTCCAATTGTTCCACTACACCGGATAGATGTATATTCGGTTGAATATAATAGTTGTAATCAATTTGTTGTTCATAAGCAATCGATTCAAAAGACAATACTCGATTTAATACCAAATCCGAAAAATCGATATCTACAAAATGCTCAACCGTAGTTTCATCGGAGTTTTTAGATAAGAAAAGTAGATTGGAAATTAAATTGGTCATTCGTTGTACTTCAAGTTTGGTGGAGTCAAGCCATTTTTGTTGTTGATAAACCGATGATCCGGGCTGGGAAGTTATGATATCAGTATTCGCTTGAATAATCGTTAGAGGCGATTTTAATTCATGGCTAGCGTTGGCTATAAATTCCTGTTGTTTCCGAAAACTTTCTTCGATTGGTTGTGAGGCTTTGGCCGACAAGTAAGCCGCAATGCCAAAGAAAATGACTTCTGCCATAATGAACATAAAGACTAAAGCTCGTTTTAATTCCTCTAGTTGTTCGCTCTGAATAGCGGTATCGATAAAGGCTATTTTTAAATTTAAATTATTTAATTGTCGCTTAAAATTTACTGGAAAATTACTTAGTTTGCCGGTATCGACTTCAGATACTAAAACTTCATTAATCATTTGAGCCAAGGTATCCGTATCGATTTTCCAATTGACGTTGGAGGTTATGATTTTCTGGGTTCTCCGGTCGAGTTCAACGGTAAAAGTTTTTAAGTCGGTTCGAACTTGACCATAAGCGCGTTGATCATATATATCGCTACTCAAAGCTAAGGTCAATTCTTTTTCGATTTGATCGTTATAAGTAATGCTTGAAAAGGCATAAATGGTAAAGTGAATAATCAATAATAAAATACTCATGGAAATCATGAGTATTCTAAAAAGTTTTGAACGTAATTGTTTAATCATCCGCAATCTCCAAATGATAGCCTACTTTACGAACGGTATTAATTCTTACTTTGGTTTTCAAAAAGAAAAGCTTTTTACGTAAAAAAGAAATATAAGCTTCGACATTATTCTCGTCAACATCCGATTCCATACCCCAGACTTTAGATAAAATTTGTTCCTTACTGAAAATCTGATTTGGATTGGTCAATAGTAATTCCATTAAATCATATTCTTTTAAACCAAGCCGTACCGATTTCGTCCCACAGGCTAAAAGATGATTTTGAGTATTTAAACTTAAATCATGGTAGGACAGCTCTTCGAGCACAACTTCCCCTTTACGTCGAGTAAGCGCACGTATTCTAGCTATTAACTCTTCCACGTTGAACGGTTTAGTTAAATAATCATCGGCGCCGCGGTTGAGACCTTCAATTTTATCTTCTACCGTTGATTTTGCGGTTAGCATGATGATTGGCGTTTCTACTTTTTCTTCACGTAATTTATCCAATACCTCAAAACCATTCATCCGTGGTAACATGACGTCTAAGATGATGATGTCGTATTCATCCGAAAGACCATAATAATACCCCTGTAGACCATCGTATTGAATGTCTACATTCATTTTATTATCCTTAAGTATTTGAGCGATGGATTGCGCTAATCGTTGTTCATCTTCGATTAAAAGAACTCTCATTTATTTTCTCCTAAGTCTATTATATAGGTTATCAAACAATTCTGAAAGCCTACTGAAACCAAGTCTTAAGCCAATAAGACATCAGCGATGATGGAAGGATTTAGAGTTAAGAATAAAGATTATTTAATCTTAGTCAGAGTGAATGAAAAGTAGTTACCGAGCTACTCAATCATCAAGTCAGTAATTTAATCATTGAACTTTATTGAAAGACGCGGAAATATTATAATTAGAAATATAAGAAAGATTAGGTGAAATCCTATGGAACTAAAAGTTAAAACAATTAAAAGTGGTTTAATTCGAGGTGTGATTACAGCTATCATCATGATAGCTATTACCTATGCTGTGGTACTAAAAGATCTTGGAATGTTGCGTTCTATGATTTCCGCTACGATTATTGCGGTTGCTGTTACAGCTAGCTCTGCTATTTATGATTATTAGGAATCTTTAAAATTATGTGGGCTACTTTCTCTTCTTTTATATAACTTTAAAAGAATGGTAAAATCAGACCTATAAAATAATAGAAAGCTCTTTTGCGGCTTCAAAATGTTATCTAGAAACAGGCGATCTACTTATACAAAATTACTTCAAACTCACCGCAGAAATTACTATCAAGAAAGGAAACTCATTGTTATGTCTCAGATCATTGATCCTAAAAGACTCTATCTAGCACTCATTTCAGGTTCCCATCGCATTGAAAGCCATCAGCAACAGTTAAATCTAGCTAATGGTTTTCCTGTACCTGACCAAGATACAGGGAGTAATTTAGCTTATCTATTTGCTTCAATTCGTAGACAGCTGACTAAAAAAGAAAGCATTAAAGAACTTCTTGCTAGTTTAAGCGATATTGCATTAAGAAGAGCTCGGGGAAACAGTGGAGCTATTTTTTCACAATTTTTTAATGGCTGTTATCAAGCGAGTAAAACGTTAAGCGATGAGTTAGTATATTCGGATTTAGCAATTCTTTTTGATCAAGGTTATTTTCATGCTTTACATGGTGTAAAAGACCCTTATGAAGGTACAATTTTGACAGCAATGAATAGTTTTCGTAAAACTTTTTCTACAGCTGTTGAAAAAACAGCAGGACAAGAACCATTCACTTTTACTTTGGCTTTATTACGAAAAACCGTAGAAGAAACTAAAGATATGCTTCCTCAGCAAAAAGCCATCCAACAACCAGATGCTGGCGCATTAGCCTTTCTCTATTTTGTTAAGACATGGTCGATAGTCTAATCAATGGGATCGATGTTAAAGAAGAAGTGATTCGGGAGGATTTATATGAAGAAATTCCCCATCTTTTAGATGAAGAATTTATAGAGAATCGTTATTGTACAGAAGTCCTGTTAGAAAAGCACAGTAGTGATAGATTACAAGAAACGGTACACGGTATTCTTGAGGACTGGGGCGATTCTCAAGTGGTATCTGAAACCGATCAACTCTTGCGGGTCCATGTTCATAGCAACCAACCAGCCCTGGTGGTGGATGAGTTATCAGAGTTTGGTAAAATCCTTGAAGTTAAAGCCGATGATATGCATTATCAGCAACGATTATCCCAACCGTATCCCGGTAAGACGGCTTTGATTATCGACTCGATTGCTGACATACCAATGGAAATGTTAACTGAGCATGTTTATTGTCTACCAATGAATCTTTTAGAGGATGGTGTATCTTTTCAAGATAAAAGAACTATGTCCCATAAAAGGCTATTAAACAATGCCTCTAAAATTACTAGTTCCCAGCTCAATCTTGCGGAAGTCAGTGAATTTTTAGATCCGATTTCTAGAGCCTATGATGGACTTTTAATCATCGCTGTTTCTTCAAAAATGTCAGGACTCTATGAACGCTATCTTGAGTACAAGAATACCCGCCCAGATAAAAATATTGCGTTAGTCGATAGTCGACTTAATTCAGCTGGACAGGGACTCTTGTCTTTTAAAGCGATGGAGATGCTTAATACTGGTAAAAGTTTAGAAACGATGGTCACCGACTTGGAAAAGCTACGCGACCGGACCAAGATTTACGTCAGCGTTCCCAACCTTAAGGGAATGGTGACTTCTGGGCGTCTTAATAAACGAATTGGCAAACTATTGATGACCTTATGATTCTTGCCTCTAATCACTATTAATTCAGAAGGTGAAGGTACCATCAAAGGACTTACTTTTTCTCTAAAGGCTAACGAACAATTACTGCTTAGAAAACTTAAACAAACAGAAATTGAAGAGTATGTCATGGTTTATTCAGGCGACTCTACTCGAGTAGACAAAGCGACAAAAGAAATAGCAAAAATCATTGGAAAAGAACCTCGTTATATTACGGATATTTCTTCAATTGTTTCGCTATTTTCAGGCGAGGGATCCTATGCTATCGGATATATCGAAAAGGAGGAAAATGGATGACAAACTTTGTATTAACCGCATTTATAGTATTCCTTGGTTTTGTGTTGGTCAACCGCATCGCAGCCAAAAAACAAAAGCATGATTATATTGATATCTATTGGGGACTTGGATTTGTTCTTTCTGCGTTGACCTCATATTTTCTAGGACCGAAAACAACGGTTGGATTGATAATGAAAATACTAACCAGCTTGTGGGGGCTTCGGCTGAGTTGGCATCTAGCAAGAAGAAATACTAAGAAAGAAGAAGATTATCGTTATTTTGAGATGAGACAGAAATGGCAGAGAAATTTTGAGAGAACTATTTTTCTGCGTGTCTATCTACTTCAGTATGTATTGAATCTCATCATTGGATTGCCGGTAATTTACGTAAATCTTATCGGTTCAAAACCAGCAGGTTTTTTAACTATAATTGGAGTTTTGTTATGGCTTGTGGGAATGTACTTTGAAGTGGTAGGAGATGCACAACTGGAAGCTCATATCAAGAAAAAGACCGGAAAACTAATGACCACGGGCCTTTGGAAGTATACTAGACATCCTAATTATTTTGGAGAAAGCGTTCTTTGGTGGGGAATCTTTGTTGTCAGTTTAAGTGCCTCTTGGTCCAATTTTTGGTTAATAATTAGTCCGCTTGTTATTACTTTACTGCTACTTTTTGTCAGTGGAATACCGCTGTTAGAAAAGAGAATGGCAAAACGTCCTGGATGGAATGAATACGCACGAAAGACCAGTAAATTTATTCCTCTTCCACCAAAAAAATAAAACTAGAAGCAAGAAAAAACTAATGGCAATTTAAGCAAAATTAAAGCCCCATTGACTTCAGTCAGTCAATGGAGCTTTCTAATCATTAATCACCATTTAAAAGATGCCGGTAAATACAATCTGAGCATGAAGCTGAAAAGATTTACTGGTATCTATTAGTCTGAATTATTCGCTTAAAATTGAAGCGCTCTTTGGCTTAACAATTCGTCTAAAGAGATATTTAGTTTATCGGCTTGTTCTTGTAGCGTTAGTTCATCAAACTCTTCTACACTCATTCCTAAAGAGTTGGCTTGATTTTCTCTAGCTTTTAATTCAATTTCAGATCTTTCTTTTAAATTCTTAACGGATGTAGCTAGATTAGCTGTATCGTATTGTTTAGCTTCTTCTGTAATCTTTTCTTGATATTGTTCAACCGTCATGCCATATTTTTCAGCGATTTGTTCTAAAGTAAGGCCTTTTAATTCCCTAGAACTGATACCTAGTTCTTTAGCTTTCTTTTCACTAACCACCTTGTCGACTTGAGCTAAATAAATAGCGCTTGTTGATACAGTATCCGTTAATTTGTCAAACATAGAAGAAAAAACATCTGTTTTTTTCTCATAAATAGTATCATCAACTTTATTTTTAACTTTTTGTTTTACATCATCCATGCTCATGTCAACGTTATCTAATACGTCTTCCACATTCAGATTAACGTTATCTAATACTTCATCCTTAATTTGATCTATTTTCTCAAATAATTTCTTAAACATAATTCCTCGTATTATCAATTTAAGGTCAAAATTGATAATTTCTCTTTCTAGGCCATAAATCTGAATGCATATCATATGGCCATTTGATATGCTTTCTATAAGCACTGTGGATTTGTCTCATATTTGTACAGC
>JAEWFZ010000030.1 GCA_023388535.1 Bacillota bacterium
TCCACGAAGACTGGAGCTCAAATCAACGACAATACATCCGATACACACCTGAAACCATTGATTGGCTCAGTATGTAAAGGAGTAATGCTAACTCATGACTATTTTACACAAGATTCTGGACTTGACAAAGATTTATCCCTGCTTTTAGTTGTCAACTTTCGAATTTATTGTAATTTTTGTTATATATTTTTGTGGTGTTTTTGAAAGCTGTTTCTTTCTTTTATTTATTTATTTTTACTTGTTCTGTATAGATAAGAAAGCATATAAAAGACGCTAGTTTGTAAGCGTCTTTAATTAATGAAATTTTTAAAATTTAATTTCGATTAAACTGGGATATAACTTTCTGTATCGTCACGCTGGAACGGTTTTTCTTTCAAGAATAACTCCATCGCTTCGATCGCGTTTTTACCAAAAGTTTGATGATTTTTACCAAAGATTTCAGGAACCGCTTGGCGGGTAACATAGGCTACCTTATAAGTTTTATGATAATCTAGTTCTTGATCTTTGACAAATATTCTTTGAATCCGTTGTCCCTTTGGATTTTCCAATTTAAAGTATATTTTTAATCCTGAATTGCGCTTAATATAACCACCCATTTGCTTAAATGGCTCACAGGAAAAGGTCGCTTCAAGATTAGCTTCCAGCATATTAAAAATCTCTTCACCCGTTAACTCTGCGGTCATGATAGCTGGATCCATTGGCACAATTTGATATAAATGACGACGGGATAGCTTACCAGCTTTTATACCTCCGCCATAGCGCCAACCATTTGAAAAAGCGATATCCAACGAAGTCAGATAACGCATAGCATCAAGCAATAGATAGTCCATGGTGGACGAAAAGGAACTACCACGATGTAAATCTATCTTTGACTCGCCCACTTCTACGTCGAGATAGGTTTTGCTTTCTAGTAAAATTGGATCGTTCTCCAGCATACTTATTATGGTTTCGTCTTCTTTTATTGTTTCATCAAGAACGATGAATTTATGAGAAACATCCTTGAGTGTTTTTTCTTCTAAGCTTAGTTCAAGATAGCCAATAGAAGTCGCTAGTGAGCCCGACTGGATGATGTAGGTATCATTAAACTTTTCGACTTGTCTTAAGCGATTGTGGGTATGTCCTGATAAATAGATATCGATACCATCGACTTGTCGGATCAACTCAATATCTTGAGGATATCCGAGGTGGGATAAGACTAGAATCAAATCTACGTTTTCCGATTTTAAGGCTGCAATTTGTTTTTTAGTCTCTTCAATACCATTAGTAAATTCGGTGCCTTCCCAAAATGGTTTAGGCATATTGGAACGAATGATATTAGAAGCAATCCCAATGACTCCAATCGTGACACCATCGACTTCAAAAGTGGCTGTAGGCTTGAAAACTAAGTCTTTGGTTCCTTCATAATAAACATTAGTCGCTAGGATGGGATAGTTTATTTTTTCTTCGAGTTTTAATAAATGTGGAATCGTATAAGCTGAATCCCAGTGAAAGGTCATAGCGTTAATACCAAGTTGCTTTAAATATGGAACCATTACCTCGCCTTTGGAATTTACCGCTTCGTAAGTACCATGGAAGGTATCTCCATTATCAAAAACCAATAAATTATTTCCATGTTTTTTTCTGTATTCATTTATTTTAGTTGCTATCCGCGCATAACCACCGAGTTTTTCGATTTGAAAACCAGTCGCTGTATAGCGAGCATCTTCGGTCGGCAATAGATTTGCGTGGGTATCGTTGATTTGAATGATACCTATTTTTTGTGTCATGATTATTTTTCCTTTCGTATTATTTTAGTTTTAGTCCGTTTTTTTCATTATAAAATAAGAAGTAAGCTTATTCAATTTTGATAACTAACCCTTAACTTAAATTGTCTATTGAACTTAGTTTGATCTTATTCTCTTTTTTTAATTAAGAGAGATTTGTAATTAACAAACCATAACAAAAAAGAAAGCCCAACGCACCATTTACCGGAGCGATGAGCTTTTATAAACCAAAGTCTATTAAACGTTCTTTAACTGAGTTTTTAACACTTCATAGCCTAATTTGTCGATGGCTGCTTCAATATCTTTGATGGATATTTTTTCATCATCAAACTCAACTCTGACTTTGCTTGAATTAAATAATACTTTTAAACTTTCCTTGTTTACTCCATCCAAGGCTTTAACGCCATTTTCTATTTTTTGCATGCAGGATGGACAAGTTAATGTTTCTAATTGAATGGTAGCTTTTTGCATTTTTAATCTCCTTTTCTTAGTTTAATTATATGTCTTCGCTTTTATCAATAAATTGATCTGGATCAAGATTGTGGTTTAATTTATTTTTATAACCGATAGCGAAGTAAACGCATTCCATTTAAAATGACCGCTAAGATACTAGCTTCATGTACCAACATACCGATCGACATATTCATCCAATCACTAAAAAATACGCTAGCTAACAAGACTAAGACCACCCCTACCGCAATAATAATATTCTGTTTCATATTATTGGCTGTAGCTTTAGTTAATCCCAAAGCATGTGGTAAGCGATTAAAATCTGAGTTCATCAACACGACATCAGAAGTCTCGATGGCTACATCGGTTCCACTGCCCATAGCAATGCCTATTTGGGCTTGAGCCAAAGAAGGACTATCGTTTACCCCATCGCCTACAAAAGCGACGATTTGATGCTTGGCTTGTAGTACTTTTATATAGGCCAACTTATCTTCTGGTAACATCTGACCATGGGCTTTTGTAAGTCCTAGTTGACGGGCTACTAAATCTACGGTCGCTTGATTATCCCCAGATAGGACAACTAAGTTTTTGACGCCGAGTTTTTTTAAGGTCTGAATATCTTCTTTTACACCGGGACGAATTTGATCACGAATCCCGATTAATACTTTTAATTCACCATCAACGGCCGTCAAAACTAGTGAGTTACCATTGGCTTCAAAGCGCTCGATATCATCATAGACTTGATTACTAATAGGAATCTTTTCTTGTTTCATTAAAGCTACATTTCCAATCACAACGCTATGACCTTCAACCTCAGCGATTATACCGCCACCTTTGACAACCCTTGTATTTTCAACTTGATACGCTCTGGTAGGACCGATATATTCGACAATCGCTTTGGCTAGAGGATGATCGGATTCTTTTTCAATACTTGATAGATAGGCTAATGTTTCATCTAACTTGTCTGTATAAGTGGCTATCTCAGCTACTTTAGGATTTCCAATAGTTAATGTACCGGTTTTATCAAACACCATGGTATCCACTCTACTAAAATCACTAATTACCTCACTACCTTTTAAAAGGACACCATGGCGCGCTCCATTACCAATACCTGCCACATTGGATACCGGTACCCCAATCACCAAAGCGCCAGGACAACCCAGTACTAAGATGGTAATAGCTAGTTCAATATTTCTTGAAATAATCCAGACTATTAAAGAAAGAAACAAAACAGCGGGTGTATAGTATTTTGAAAATCTATCAATAAATCGCTCTGCTTCTGATTTTGAATCTTGTGCTTCTTCGACTAGCTCGATAATTCTACCGAAAGTGGTATCTTCACCTACTCGATTGGCGATGATTTGAACGGTACCGTTTTCTAGAATTGTCCCTGCGTAGACATTTGAATCTTTCTCTTTGTTTACAAGTACAGATTCACCGGTAATACTAGCTTCATTAATGTAACCTTCTCCGGTTAAGACAAAACCATCAACCGGAATTTTCGCTCCAGTTTTAACCAGTAGAATATCGCCTACATCGACTTCATCGATTTCGACTTCTTCAAATTCACCACTGTCCGTTCTCTTTAGAGCACTCTCTGGAGCCATTTTAGTTAATTCTTTAATCGCAGAACGTGTTTTATTCAATGTTCTTTGTTCCAAATAAGCACCAAATAGAAATAAAAATGTAACTATCGCAGATTCCTCATAGTTTTTAATAATAAAAGCTCCCACCACCGCAATCGTCACTAAAACATCAATACTGACTACTTTTACTCTCAAAGCTTGATAGGCTTGAATAGCAATGGGAGCAATGCCTATAATCGAAGCCACGATCAGCGACCAAGTTGTTATGGTTTCGTTTTTAAAAACCAAACCGCTGATTACGGCCAAAAGGAGTAACAACGCACTTACAACGATGATTTTATTCTTGCTTTTTATAATGAACTTTTGCATTACTTAACCCCTTTCGATTTAATACTATTCTTAATCTGTTTTTCATTATTTATCTACGTGATACGCTTTATCTAATTCTTCCAACATCCTATAAACTGCTTCATAGCTTTCACAAACATCCGTGGGTACAGTATAGTTGTCGGTGATTTCTCGTAACTTTAGAAAACTACCGGCTAGATCTAGATCATCGTTTTTATTCATTTTTTCAGATAATTTATCATATTCTTTTCTAACTTGGTGAAACTCGGGATGTTCTTGTCCGTGTACTTTTGCTACTATTGGTACATATAGAGCCAATTGTTTTAAATGTATTTCTTTTAATTGATGAAAAGTTAGTTCTTTTGACATAATTCTTCCTTCTTTCTTATCGTCGATTAAATGATACAAAGAATTAAAAGAAATTAACTTGATCCACATCAAGTTTCTACTTTTTCTAACAAAAAACAGTTGGATACTGAACTCCAACTGTTTGGTATTTAATGCATTGATTTCTTCTATACTAGCAACAATCCATCTAAATCTAATATCTCAATCTTTCGGTTTGGTTTTTGTCTAATATAACCTTCATCTTCAAAATCAGCTAACTTTCTACTTATGGTTTCTGGCGTCGTTCCTAAGTAGGAAGCTAAATCTTTTTGACTCATAGGCAAGGTGATTTCTAAGGATTGATTGCCTTCTTCGATACATTCAGCAAGAAATAAGGCTAATCTCGCTTCCACTTTCTCGGTAACAAATCTGGTCGTTTGTTTTTCCGATGTTTCCAGTCGGTTAGAAAACTCAGCTAAGATTTTTAAAGAAATTGTAGGATATTTTAACAAGAATTCTTGTAAGTTATCTTTACTAATGGTGCAGAGATTGGTATCGCTCATAGCCTCTGCATAGGCTTCATGGATGGATTCACGAAATAGTGCTAGTTCTCCAGTAAAATCACCGGGATTCAAAATCCTTAATAGTTGTTCTTTACCCGATTCTGCCAAGCGATAGATCTTAACTTGCCCTTTACTAACAATATATAAAGCATTGGATGTATCTCCTTCGCGATAGATTACTTCACCTTTTTTAAAGGAAAGAGAATACATCGCTTGCATTATTTCTTCCATCTGTTCTTCTTCTAAATGATTAAAAATCGGCACAACGCTTATGCATGAAGTCTGTGAATCAAATCTGTCGCCATGATGGTGATGACAAGTATGACATTCTTTTATATCATTTTTTCTCATTGAATTTTCCCTTTTCTTAACTTGCTTAACTTTAGTTTATTCGTGTTTAGTTATCTCATTAATCTCTACTTACAGAGTTATTGCCATTATAGCATCAATCTGTTTGGTTGATTTGTTTCGTACTTTTCAAGTCGATTTTTAATTTATAAAGTAATATAAAATCGATATCGAAGTTTAAGATGGTTTATATAAAAATGGATGGTAGTTGAAGTTTTAACTACCATCCATTTATTTAGCTATATCTGTATATTTATATAGAGAGAATGCATTCAGCTAATCTATTTTAAGGTTCTTACATCGGTGATTTGATAAATGCTTTCTTTATCTACAACCTCTACTTTTCTGACAACTTCACCTTTATCATTGATGAGGAATCCTCTGTTGTCCTCGTCTATTATTTGTAGATAGCTTTCTTTTTCACCTGATTTGCTTCTGTCTGAGTGGAGGTAATCAGACGATAGATATCGTATTTTCCCTACACCTAATTTAGAGAATTTATCATAATTAATTTTTTGAAGGTATCCAATTTCTCTAACCTTCCCACTATCGTAATGCAGTGTAATGACTTTAGCATCTGAGAAGAAATCTGTATTCTCAAAATGTGGCGTGCTATTGTTAACGAAGATTGCATACTCATCGGATCCTTTCGTTAGAATAGGAACATCCAGATCATATTTTATAGAATCGAAGTTGGCTTCCACTCTAAAGTCAGCATAGGTGTCTCTTATTCGGTCGTCGGACATGAATAGTTTTAGGGTGCCGTCTTCTTTTAATCCGATACTATCAAATAGAAGAATTTTTCCGATTTCTTTGATGTTACTTTCCACTTTCACACCGTCTAGTGCATCCATATAATATCTAAATAGATCGCCGTTATTTTTTAAAACTAGCATCTCAGTAGAGGATAATCTAACATCTTTTACATCATCTGTAATCAGTTTAAGTTCTTGTAGTTCTGTATGTTCAGAGTTGTTTAGTTTTGTCCATTCATCCTTTTTGGTAAATATGGGATATGATACACTTTTAATGACACCTAGAAAGGATACCAATTTCATGAGAAAGACATACGATAAAGATTTCAAACTTAAAGTATCCAAACAAATAGTAGAAAAAAAGTACACCGTAACTGAGATAGCTAAAGAGTATAATATCTCACGTCCAATCGTTTCTAGATGGGTATCTGAATTCCGTCGTTACGGTTCACAAGCCTTTAGTGGTAAAGGAGTCAAGTTACCGGATAAAGCCAAACAAG
>JAEWFZ010000036.1 GCA_023388535.1 Bacillota bacterium
GATGGCGTACTCCCATTACAAACAACGACCAACGTCGGTGGTGCGTTTAGCTTTACCTTAAGTTATAACGATGGTGAAGAAGGCACTTACTACTATGTAGTGAAAGAAGTCAAGGGCAGTCTTGGTGAGGTCACCTACGATACTGCTGAATTCCTATACAAGGTAGTAGTCACAGATGATCTACTTGGTCAAATCCAAGTTGAGGTAACTGCTCCGAATGATACTGAATTTAACAACGACTATCTGGCCGCAACCGGTGAAGGTGAAATTTCTGGAACCAAGATTCTAACGGGAAGAGTTTTAGTTGATGGTGAATTTGCCTTTGAACTCTATCCAGCCGATCAAGATGGTAATATCGCTGATGGCACACTACCATTACAAACAACGACCAACGTTGGTGGTGCGTTTAACTTTACCTTAACTTATGTTGATGGTGAAGAAGGTACGTACTACTATGTAGTGAAAGAAGTCAAGGGCAGCCTTGGTGGGGTCACCTACGATACTGCTGAATTCCTATACATGGTAGAAGTCACGGATGATCTAGTTGGTCAAATCCAAGTTGAGGTGACTGCTCCAGAAGATACTGAATTTAACAACATTTATGAAGCCACTGGAAGTTATGCTCCGGCGATTAAGAAGATCTTAGAAGGCCGCATCCTCAAGGATGGAGAATTTAGCTTCCAATTGTATAAAGGCGAAGATTTAATTGAAACCGTCTCCAACGATGATGAAGGCAAAGTCTTATTCAGTGCTCTAGTCTATGATTTAGAGGATGTTGGCGAACATGTTTATACAATTAAAGAAGTAAAAGGCATACTAGGCGGTGTAACATACTCAGAGAAAGTTATCACCCTGACCGTAACCGTCAGTGACAATGGTGATGGTACTCTCAAGGTAGTAGCCGTCTATAGTGAAGCCGATCCAACCATAACTAATATTTATACCGCTTCTGGAAGTTTTGTTCCAGAGATTACTAAAGTTTTAACTGGACGTAGCTTAGATGCGGGTGAATTTGAGTTTGAACTCTACAAAGATGGTGTCTTAATTGAAACCAAAGCTAACTCAGCAGACGGATCTGTAGTCTTTACAGCAATTGCCTATAACCTAACTGGTGTTGGTGAACATACCTATATCATCAAAGAAGTAAAAGGCGCATTAGGTGGCGTTGACTATACCGATGTAGAAATCAGCCTCAAGGTAACTGTCAGTGACAATGGGGATGGAACCCTTAAGATTGAGGTAAGTTACGACCCTGAAGACCGCACCCTAACTAATAACTACACCGCAACCGGTGAGTGGACGCCAGAACTATCTAAAGTATTTGTAGCTGGTGGACGTGAATTAGAAGCTGGTGAGTTTAGTTTCGAACTTTACAAAGATGGTGTCTTAATTGAAACCAAAGCTAACTTAGCTGACGGAACCATACCATTTAGTAAGATTGTTTACGATCAAACCGATGTAGGTAAGATATACGAATACAAAGTTGTAGAAAAGGTAGGCTCAGAAACGGGTATTGATTACGATGAAATGGAAAGAATCTATACCGTTGAAATCAAGGATAACCGCGATGGCACCTTAGAGTTAGTCATTACTAGCCCTGATAACGTTACGTTTGAAAATACCTATAAAGCTGAGGGTGAATGGACACCAGAACTATCCAAAGTCTTAGCTGCTGGTGGTCGTAAATTACAAGCTGGTGAGTTTAGTTTCGAGCTTCACAAAGATGGTGTCTTAGTCGAAACGGTAACCAACTTAGCTGATGGCACGATTCCATTTAGTACCATCGTCTACTCTCAAGAAGATATTGGTAAAGACTATGTCTATACGATTAGAGAAGTAGCCGGAAGCGAAGATGGTATGAGCTATGACCCAATGGTCATTGAATACAACGTCTCGATTAGCGATGCTAAGAACGGAAAACTCAATATTGAAGTAACCGCTCCTGAAGACACAGAATTCAACAATACCTATGAAGCGACTGGTTCAATCCGATTTGAAATCAAGAAAGAATTGGATGGAAGAGCGCTCAAGGACAAAGAGTTTACCTTCGTATTAGTTGATGAAGAAGGTAATGTCCTTCAAACCAAACAAAACAACGCGCTGGGCATCGTCGTCTTTGATGAACTTGAATTCAATCAAGAGCATATCGGAATGAAATTCAAATATTCTATCCGCGAAGTTGTCGGTAGTGAAACCGGTATGAGCTATGATGAAAATCAAATAGATATCGAAGTCGAAGTTAAAGACTTAGGGAATTCGAAACTCTACATTGATGCTACGGTCCCAGAAAATGTTACCTTCAAGAACATCTATCGAGCTGAAGGAGACGTTGAACTCACAGCCCAGAAAGTTCTAGTAGGACGTCTATTAAAAGATCAAGAATTCAGTTTTGAATTAAGAAATCACCTCGATGAAGTCATCGAAGTCGTCAAGAATGATGAACTTGGATTCATCAAATTCGCTCCATTAACTTTCAACCAATCCGACATAGGCAAAGAATTTGTTTATCACGTAGTTGAAGTTAAGGGAACAGAAAAAGGCATGACCTATGACGAAACCGTCTTTGAAATTAAAGTCAAAGTACTTGATTCTAACGATGGTGAGATGGAATTTGAGATAGTTTATGAAAATGAAGTTATCTTCAATAACTCCTACACCATTCCAAAAGATGGAACCGTTACAGCCGAGAAACATTGGGTTAATCGCACAGCCAACTTCCCAACGATTTGGTTCAAACTATATCGCCAAGTCGAAGGCAAAGAAATCGAAGCGGTACCAAATGCTGAATTGATCAAACTTGAAAATGGAGCGACTCAAGCTACCTGGACCGAGTTAGAACAAATTGACATTGATGGTAATCCTTACGTATTCAGCGTTAAGGAAGTTGACCAAGCGGGACAACCACTCGAGCTTGAATATTATCAAAAGGTTGAGGAAGGCTTAAAGGTCACCAATACTTACGTTGGTACTCCAGATTTAACCTTTGAGAAAACAGCGAAAGAAATGTTCTATCAGAAAGTTGGCGATACGATTCGATTCGTATTCACCATCACTAACACCGGTACTGTAGACATAGTAAACCTAGTCTTACATGATCCTATGTTAGGTCTGATTGAACTCCCAGCGACAACCCTGAAAGTTGGCGAAAGCATGACGGTTACTAAAGAATACGTCGTAACTGAAGCCGACATTACCGCTAAGAAAGTTTATAACAAAGCCGTAGTTGAAGGGGAATGCCCACCATGTGAGGAGCCTAAGATTACTCGTGAAGATGATCATGAAGTCCCTTACAAACCAGATCTTCCTAAGACTGGTACCGAAGTTATTACTCCACTCTTCTCTATAGCGGTGATTAGTGCTGGTGCTTATCTAGTACTTAAGAAGCGAAAAGAAGACGACGAGAAATAAAACTAGGAAGTAAAAGTAGAAGACGAAAAGAGCCAATCAAGGCTCTTTTCATTTAGATTGTTATAATAGAATTGGGTGAAACGATGAAAGTAACGTATTTATATCACAGTGGCTATTTAGTTGAAACAACGAACTACAACTTTATTTTTGATTGTATTAATCCTAATGAGTTGAAGTTAGATGAAGAAAAAGCCAATCTCATCTTTATTACTCATCATCATGCGGATCATTTTGTACCCGAAATTTTTGACTTAGATGGACATTTTATCGTAGGTTTTGATGTAAATGTTCCACCTTTTATTAATCGCTATTATCAAATGAAGGTGGGTCAAACCATTAAGATTAATGAACTAGAAATTAAAGCGTTCGGAAGCACCGATGATGGGGTAAGTTTTTATATCGAAGACATCGATATAAAGATCTTATATGCTGGTGATCTCAACAATTGGCATTGGAAACTAGAATCCACTGCCGAAGAAATTGAAACGATGAATCATGAATACCTGAGTATTATTAATGAAATGAAAGGTATGGAGGTGGATTTACTGTTCTATCCAATTGATCCGCGGATGAAAGTTGATCTAGATCTCGGTCTCAATCAATTATTGGAGAGAATAAAAGTCAAACGCATATTCCCAATGCATTTTAGTCCGGATTTAACAGCAATTCATATGTATTATCAAAGTCCTAGCATCGATGATAGAATAGTACCTGTAGTCGAAAGAAATTCGAGATACTAGAAGAAGGAGATATCATGGAAACTTTATATGTTTTAACCGGAGCGACAAGTCATTTAGGACAAGCTTTAATACGCGATTTGATCGCTACTAATAAAAAAGTCAGGGTTCTAATTCATAAGACCATGCTTCCATCTTCGATTCGCGATTATCCCATTGAAATTGTTCAAGGAAGTATTTTAGATATTGAAACATTACGAGAACTACTCACTTACGAGGGCGATCTTGTATTAATCCATTGTGCGGGTCGCTTTGAGGTTGGTGAAGAAGTTACCGAATCGATGTTTCAAGTAAATATTAAAGGTACACAGAACATTATTGATATGTGCTTTGAGATGAACGTTAAAAAACTTTTGTTTTTAAGTAGCTCTCAAACCTTAAGACAACCAGAATCGTTAAGGTTGTTGTCAGAAGTTCAGTACTTTCGTCCTGAAGGGGTTAGTACCGGTTATGGAAAGTCCAAAGCAGAAGCTACCCAAATGGTATTGGATGCGGGTAAAACCGGTTTAAATGTCAATGTCTTTTTACCATCAACTTTAATTGGTCCTTATGATTATCGTGGTGGTCTTTCGGGTCGACTGATTACCGATTTTTTACAAAATAAAATCAAATTCTTAATCAAGGGTGGTTTGGACTTTGTCGATGTTCGCGATGTTTCTCAAGCAATTTTAAATGCGGCGGAAATAAGCAGACCTCAGGAGGTCTACTTATTAACCGGCAAATACATGACTTTACACGATTTTATTACTGAAGTAGCTCGGGCTACGCGACGTAAGCGAATTAACTTATTCATGCCTGATTTTCTCTCCAATTCTGTGGAATCGATTAGCCGAATCAATAAATTCTTTAATAGAAGAGATTTTTATTACTCGAAACAACTCATAGGGATGTTGATGTCGCAGGCTCGATTTAGTTCAAACAAAGCCGTCCAATACTTAGGCTACGAAACGCGACCACTGGTCGACAGCATCGTCGACACCGTGCAATTCTACGTGGATATGGAATTATTAGATAAGAATATTAATCTTAGAGTCCTTGGAAAAAACAATACAGAGAGCTCTGAGACATAAACAAAAAGTGATTGTTAGATGTTTATATTTCACGTTTTAGTTTTATCGCTTAAACGTAATAACCTACAACATTTAGAATGGAAAATAACAACTTAATAGTTTAATGGTTAAGTTCTAACTTAAATGCAATGGAATAAGATCGTCCACAGTGCGTTAAAGAAAAATTTAAAAACCACCTATTTAAAGGGAAAAATAACAATTCTTTTAGGATTAAAGTGTTAAATTCATTGGAAACAGTTATAATAAAGACACATCAATCCCAACGAAAGCGTGCTAAAAGAACTTGGAAATTTATATTTTTCAAGTTTATTACAATAAGCTTAGGTTATCGCCAGGAAAAATATTACACTATTTTAAGACAATGTCTTTGTCCGGAATCATCTTGAGCGGTAAGATGTCGGTGATACAAAAGCCAAACAATTGTTGGAACCTTTCAAAAGGGGATTGATTCCCTAAACTAGGACGTTTATGGGA
>JAEWFZ010000001.1 GCA_023388535.1 Bacillota bacterium
CCACAAGGGGTTCAATCTTGTTCAAGCAGAGATCAACGAACTGTTTGATCTTCATTATCCAAAGAACTAACACCACACTTATCTAATGAACAAAGATCAGTTTACACAAAATTATTGACGCTACCATTATTTTCAATATTATTGAAAATAATATTCATAAAAATGTAAATAAATGAAAATAATGATTGACTTTGAAACAAGTGTTTGATAACATAACCAACATGAAAGGGGAGGCTATGAAACGTTATCTGGTAAAGCGCCTTATACAGTTGTTGATTTTATTGGTTGGAATTACTTTTATAGTTTTTGCTTCAATGAGTTTGTCGCCAGGTGATCCTGCAGAACTTGTTGCTGGACCAAATGCTACGCTAGAAGATATCGAACGCATGAGAGTTTTCTTAGGTCTTGATAAACCCTTCTTTGTACAATATTTTAACTATCTGATAGGGATATTCACTGGAGATTTTGGTACCTCGATTACAACCAGACAACCTGTTCTATCCGAGATATTGCAAAGATTGCCAATGACCATCAATTTGTCGGTAGCAGCAATGCTAGTAGCGATTATTATTGGGATTCCGATTGGAATTATAGCAGCTTTGAAACGAGATAGTTGGATTGATCAATTGATGACTACAACCTCTTTATTTGGTATTTCCATACCGAACTTCTGGTTAGGTTCAATGTTAATTTTGCTATTTGCCGTAAAATTGGGCTGGTTAGATACAGGGGGAATGACAGAGTTCTTTTGGACTCCAAAAGGCTTTAGGCAAGCGATACTTCCTGCTTTGGCACTTGGTACAAGTGTCGCTGCTCAGTTTATGAGAATTGGAAGAACTTCTATGTTGGAAGTGATGCAGTCGGATTATATTCGCACCGCAAAGGCTAAAGGGATTCCTAAGTCTAAGATTATCTTAGTTCATGCTCTTAGAAACGCACTGATTCCTCTTTTGACTATATTTGGGACTAGTTTCGGTGGTTTGCTAGGTGGTGCCATCGTAACCGAACGAGTCTTCGTTATCAACGGAATTGGTACTTATCTAATTCAAGCGATTAACGCTAGGAATTATCCGGCAGTACAATCGACGGTTCTTATTATTGCTTTTATGTTTGTTGTTGTGAACCTAGTGATTGACTTGCTCTATATTGTGGTCGATCCGCGGATTTCGTACGAGTAAAGGAGAGTATTTTATGAAAGAGTCTAGAATTAAGATCGGTTTTCGTAAATTATTCAAAAATAAAGTGACGACGTTCGCTTTGATTGTTTTGAGCTTAATTGTTGTAGGAGCTTTACTAGCACCATGGATCACCTCGCACAATCCAATTGAGGAAAATATTGTAAATCGATTATTACCGGGATTTTGGAATAATTCTATGAGCAAAGGACACGTCTTAGGTACGGATCATTTAGGAAGGGACACCTTATCTCGTATCTTGTATGGAACTAGAACTACCCTGTGGGTTTCTTTGGTCGCTACTTCTATTGGATTATTTTTCGGGGTAAGCCTAGGTATGTTAGCCGGTTATTACAAGCACTTAGATAATGTTATTATGCGTTTGATGGACATTCTATTCACTTTTCCGGGTATTTTACTGGCTATGCTAATTGTAGCAATGCTCGGCGTTTCTACATTTAATGCGATGCTAGCTATCTCTATTTGGTCAATTCCTGGGTTTGCAAGAATGATTCGATCGAAAGTGCTAAGTATTAAACAAGAAGAATATATAACATCGACAAGGGCTTTAGGCGCCACCGATAGTCGGATAATTTTGAACCATATTTTGCCAAACACTTTACCAACAGTCATTGTCGTTGCGACGATGCGGTTGGCGTCTAGTATTATGTCAATCGCAACTCTTAGTTTTTTGGGTTTAGGCACACCGCCACCAGCTCCTGAACTAGGAGGTATGATTGCGATAGCCAAAGATTTTATGTATGAAAGACCAAATTTAATCATCTTGCCTGGATTGGTAGTTATGCTTTGTGTAATTAGTTTCAATCTATTGGGTGATAAATTATCAGATATTTTAGATCCGAATTTAAAGGAAAACTTCTAGGAGGAAGACATGAAAAAAATTATTTTATTGCTAGTACTGTTACTAGTTCTAGCGTCCTGTGGTGGAAAACCAGCAGGAGGAGACCCAACATCAAAAAAAGAATTTAAGATTATGTTGAATGCCCAACCAACAGGGTTTAACCCGTTGACAACAAACGATTCGATGTCAAGTGACGTTAGTATGCAAATCTATGAAACACTTTACGAACGAAGTGTCTCTGGAACGGAATATGTTCCGTTACTTGCGGCGGATTTTCCAAAATGTAGTGAAGACGGATTGACTTGTAATATAAAACTACGCGAAGGGATTAAATATACTGATGGAACACCATTTGGTGCGGATGCGGTAATTTACACAATCAATAAAATAAAAGACAAAGAATATGGTGCCGCTCGCGCCTCCATCGCAGCATCGATTGAAAGTATAGAAAAAGTAAATGATCATGAAGTGAAGTTAACTCATTCTTATCCAGATGGCGTTTTAATAGCCAAATTAGCTCACATGAACAGCGCTATTATTTCTCCATCATCCGAAGGCGTTGACCTGATGACTAAACCTTTTGGAACAGGACCATATAAATTAAGTGGTATGGTAGCTGGATCAGAATATACCTTGGAAGTTAACTCAGATTATTGGGGCGCTAAGCCTGAAATTGAAAAAGTCGTATATACCGTGGTTCCAGAGATTTCGACAGCAATCTCACGTTTAGAGACTGGAGAAGGAGACTTTTTACCACAAGTACCAGTGACCAATGTTGCTCGAGTAAAATCACTTTCCAATGTCAATTTTGTTTCTGCAGCTAGTTCTCAAATTACTTATATGGCAATGAGAACCGAAACGGCAAAAAATCCTAAATTAATGAGTAACCTATTAGCTCGCCAAGCCATTGCCAAAGCCATTGACCGAGCAGCCTATGTTAATTCCTTAGAAGGCAATGCAAAAGCTTTAAACTCAATTCTTCCAGAAACAGTCTATGGTTTCAAACCAGAAGCTCAATCATTTGGATATGACTTTGACTTTGAAGGTGCTAAGAAAATTGTTGAGGGCGAAAAACTTGCCGCAGAACCAATTACAATTCTTACTAATACTCGTTCGGAAATGTCAATGCTAGCTGAGTACGTTCAATCAGCATTAAATAAAGTTGGATTCACTAATGTTACTATTGTAGCTGAAGAGTTTGCAACATACTTAGATTCTGCTAAAAAAGCAGGGAGCTACGATCTCGCTTTACTAACTTGGGCGAATGTTACTGGTGACGGTACCGAGTTCTTTGATCCAAACGTCCACTCTCAACGTTCATCACAAAGAGTTCAATACGTTAATCCTGATTTTGATAAACTTGTAGATGAAAGTCGGGAAACTATAGATCAAAGCTTACGTTTAGAAAAACTCCACGCAGCTAACAAACATATTTTAAATGATGCGATATTAGTTGCTATGTATAACACTAATAACTTATTTGCTCATACCAAAGGATACACTGATGTTGAAGTAATTCCGGGAGGAATCTTCTTTGTCAAGAATTTCAAGATAGCAAAATAAGTAAGGAGGACGCTATGTCACGAGTTTTAGAAGTTAAAAACTTAACTGCTGCCTTTACTATTTCAAAGAAAGATTATGAAGTTCTTCATGATCTTTCTTTCAATATTGAAAAGAACGAAACACTGTGTATTGTCGGAGAATCAGGTTGTGGGAAGTCGGTTACTACCCTCGCAATAATGGATTTATTACCAGACAACGGAAAAATTGTTCAAGGAGAAATTCTTGTAGAGGGAATCAATATCACAAATCTTTCTTCTAAAGAAAGAAATAAGTATAAGGGAGGAAAAATGGGAATGATTTTTCAAGATCCCATGACCGCTCTCAATCCTTTATTAACTATCGGTTATCAAATAAGCGAAAGCATCCTTCAACATCACCCAGAAGTTAGTAAAAAGCAAGCCAGAGAACTTTGTGAGGAAGCCTTAGCAAAGGTTGGAATAAGCGATGTTAAAGAACGTATGAAGCAATATCCGTTTCAACTTTCCGGCGGCTTAAGACAACGGGTAATGATTGCTATGACATTGGTAGCTAAACCAGTTCTGTTAATTGCCGATGAACCGACAACCGCTCTTGATGTTACGATTCAGAAACAAGTACTTAGTCTTATCAATGATTTAAAACAAGAAATGGACGCTGGAATCTTATTCATAACTCATGACCTAGGGGTAGTTGGCGAGATTGCTGATCGGGTAATTGTTTTATACTCGGGCGACATGGTTGAGGAAGGTACGGTATTCGAGTTATTCGAGAATCCGCTCCACCCATATACCCTAGGATTAATGAATGCCTATCCAAATGTAGAAAATGATAATTTCGAATTGCAACCGATTAAAGGCAATATACCCTTGATAACACAACCGATTACAGGATGTCGCTTTCATCCTCGTTGTCCTTTTGCGATGGAAATTTGTAAGCAGGTTAAACCAGAAAAGACACAAATATCTTCAAGTCATTTTGTCAAATGTCATAAAGTAGGAGGCCATCATGAGTAAGACACCTTTATTAGAAGCGAGAAAAGTAAAGAAATTCTTTAAAGTTGATAGAGGTCAGTCGCTAAGGGCCTTAGATGATGTTAGTTTTGTTGTGAATAAAGGAGACAAGTTTGCGGTTGTAGGCGAATCCGGTTGTGGAAAATCTACGCTAGGAAAAGTAATCTTGCAACTTCACGACTTAAGTTCTGGTTCCATTATTCATTATGGTAAATCAATAGAAGACATCATGCCGAAATATTTAGGCCAAGAAATTGATAATTTAATAAATTATCAGAATAAAGCAAAAGAATTTTATCAAGAATCGTTAAAAATCGATCAAAAAATTCACGATTTAAAGCTACAACAAGACGATTACGATGAAAATGGTAGTGAAATAGAGCAAAAAAACTTTCGAAAAATTGAGCGGGAAATATTTGAACTACAATATTTATCTCATGAAGCTCGAAAAAATTCTTCACGACAACTCCGTGAAGGCGCAAAAGCTGTTGGATCATTGATTATTAGTGAAGACTTACCAGAAATCCAAAAAATATATCGAGAGATTGTTCATGAAACAAAAAACGCACACAAAATACGTTTGCAACTAGACAAACTTAAACAGCAACAACCTGATACAAAAAGAATTACCTTCTTACAAGAAGAATTAGATAAGCATAGAGAAAAAAGGCAAAAACTTTTTCAACAAGCTCAAAGATTTAAAGGTAAGAATATAGCAGACATTAACGAAAGAACAGTTTTTGATCATTATCAAGAACGACTTGATCGTCACCAAATCTTTGGATTAGATTTAAGTAAGTTAAATAAAGAAGAAATGCGCCAACAACGTGTAGATATGCAGATGATTTTTCAAGACCCTTCGGCTTCCTTGGATCCTAGACTAACAATAGGTCAAGCCATAGAAGAAGCTTTCATTATTCATACCAGCTACAATAAGGCCACAAGACGCGAGAAAGTGGTTGAGCTTTTAAAACAGGTTGGTTTAAAGCCGGAACTAATTGACAACTATCCACTCACTTTATCTGGTGGGCAAAAACAACGCGTCGGGATAGCGAAAGCAATTGCCTTGAAACCGAGTTTTATTGTTTTGGATGAGTCCGTATCAGCCTTAGATGTATCGGTTCAAGCACAAATCCTAACCTTATTAAATAAGTTACACGATGAGTATCAACTTACCTATTTTTTCATAACACACGATTTAGGAGTAGTTAAGCATTTTTGTAATCGTATAATGGTTATGTATTTGGGTATGAATGTCGAATATGGAGATTCCGAAAAAATTTATAAGAAACCTCTACATCCTTATACACAATCTTTGTTGGCTTCAATTCCTAAGCTGAGAGCAAAAGACTCAAAGCAAGAAAAAGAAGAAGTCATTGTTGGCGAAGTGCCAAGTCCTTTGGACGCTCCAAAAGGTTGTCCTTTCCATACCCGCTGCCAACACTGCTTTTCACCTTGCTTAAGTATTAAACCGAAGCTAATTAAAATTGAAGAAGGCCATGAGGTGGCTTGCCATTTGTATAACGAAGAGTTTAATAAGGATTTAAGTAAATAAACAAGAAGCAATATAAATTTAGAAAAACTATAATTAATCAACCCTTCTTATATAAAATAAGAGACACTTAACAAGCAAATATTATAAAAGTTAATAAATTGAGAAGATGAGGACTGAAATGAAATTTAGAGATTACGATAATACCATAGCAACCAAACGATTTAGTTTAGTTGCTAAAAATGGAGTAGTTGCAACGAGCAACGCCCTGGCTTCACAAGCGGGACTAGACATTTTGAAAAAAGGGGGTAATGCGGTAGATGCAGCGATAGCGACTGCAGCATGTTTAACAGTAGTCGAACCTACAGCAAATGGTATTGGCGGCGATAACTTTGCTTTAGTTTGGATGAAAAATAAGCTTTATGGTATGAATTCTAACGGCTATTCTCCATCCTCTATCGACGCTAACGAAATCAAGCAATTTTCCGATACGATGCCAATTTATGGTTGGACACCGGTGACAGTACCAGGAGCTCCCATGGGATGGGCTCGTCTAAATCAGCGATTTGGTAATCTGACGTTACTAGAATGCTTACAACCCGCCATTAACTATGCACGATACGGTTATCCGGTTAGTATTAATACTTCTAAAATGTGGAAACGAGCAACAAAAAAACTCACTGAAGTTTTTGGTGATGATCCGGTTTTTGAAGAATGGAAGAATACCTTTCTAATCGATGGTCGCGCTCCTGAACCTGGAGAATTAATGGTTTTAAAAAATCATGCAGACACCTTGGAGTCGATTGGGAAAACTGACGCAAAATCATTTTATGAAGGTGAAATAGCGAAAAAAATCCACGAAGATAGCCAAAAACACAAGGGTTACTTAAGTCTTAGTGATTTACAAGAGTATGATGTCGATTGGGTTGAACCTTTAATTACAAGATATCGAGAGGTAGATGTCGTAGAGCTGCCTCCAAGTGGACAAGGAATTGTAGCGTCAATGGCTTTAAATATGTTAAACAATTTCTCAGTAAGCAAAAAGGATGCTAACTATTACCACACTTTTATGGAAGCTATTAAGCTCAGCTTTGCAGATGCATTTGCTCATGTTACCGACCCTAAACACATGAAAATAGACGCAAAAAAATTGATAACTCCAGAATTCGGGAAAAAACAATTTAGTAGAATTCAATCAGAAGCACAAGATTATGGTGCAACCGAGATGTCTGCTGGAGGCACTGTATATTTATGTACTGCCGATAAAGAAGGTAATATGGTTTCCTTTATCCAATCAAATTACATGGGATTTGGATCTGGCGTGGTAGTTAAGGATACTGGTATTTCTTTGCAAAATAGAGGGGCTGATTTTAGCTTAGACGACAAGCATATTAACTATTTAGCTCCGAAAAAAAGAACCTATCACACCATTATTCCAGCAATGTTAATGAAAGAATCGAAAGTTTTTGCGGTTTTAGGAGTTATGGGTGGTTATATGCAACCTCAAGGCCATGTTCAAGTGATTAGTAATCTCATTGATTTTTCAATGACACCACAAATGGCACTTGATGATGTAAGATTTCAATGGATGAAATCCGGTGAAATGATGCTTGAATCACAATTTGATTCAGAAATTGTTCGTTCGCTTTTGGAAAAGAAACATAAAATAAAACTTGAAGAGGATTTAACTTCCTTTGGCAGAGGCCAAATAATAATTAAAGATGATTGTGGCACTTACTTTGTAGGTACCGAATCAAGGACCGACGGGAACATTTCTTTATACTAACAGGTTAATTTATCATCTGCTAAATCAAGTCAAACCTAATTTATTAAATGATTCTATTTACATTTTGGTTGTGAAGATATTAGAACTGGAAGGGTAATTCTGTAGTTGAATATAATAAATCTAGCTTAAATGGATAAAACTCATAAAGTAAGAATTTTAAACTTCTGTTGTTAGATTGATACGCTTTGGTTAAAAAATTGCTAACTACTTAATTAAAGCGTATAATTAGAGCCGACAGAAGGATGGAAAAAAATGAAAGTTTTAAAGAAAACAAAGATAGTATGTACTATGGGACCAGCCATGGATAACCCAGAAATAATCGATCAACTAGCGAACGCTGGAATGGATATTGTACGTTTTAATTTTTCGCACGATGTTCACGAAAATCACAAACGTCGTTGGGATATGGTAAGAGAAGTTGCGCGTGAAAAACAACACAACTTGGCTATTTTGATGGATACAAAAGGTCCGGAAATTCGCTGTGGTGAAATGGAAAACGGTCAATTAAACTTCGCTACCGGTGATATTACTAAAATTGTTCGTGAGGAAGTTCTCGGTAATAACGAACGTTTCCATGTAAATTCACCAGAACTTTTTGATGACATTAAACCGGGTAACTATATATTGATTGATGATGGAAAAGTTCGTTTTGATGTATTAGAAAATGATGGTAATGGCACGCTTCTCTGCCGCGTAGCTAACTATGGTGTTGTAAAAACAAGAAAGGGTTGCAATGTACCTAATGTAGTTTTATCAATGCCCTATGTGTCGGAACAAGATGAAAAAGACATTAGATTTGCTTGTCAGAATAAAGTGGACTTTATTGCTCCATCATTTGTACGTAGAAAACAAGACATTTTACAGATTTTAGAAATCTGCGAACAGGAGAAGTGGTATCCACAAATCATTTCAAAGATAGAATCACAAGAAGGTATGGATAATCTTGATGAAATATTAGAAATTTCCGATGGAATTATGGTTGCGCGTGGTGACTTAGGGGTAGAAGTGAGTTCTGAATTAGTTCCAATTTATCAAAAGAAAATGATCGCTCGAGCGAATGTTTTTGGAAAACCGGTGATAACCGCCACACATATGTTAGAGTCGATGATGAGTTCACCGATTCCAACTAGAGCGGAAGTTTCGGACGTAGCGAACTCAATTTTGGACGGTACGGACGCAATTATGCTTTCAGGTGAATCGGCGGTTGGATCTTATCCCGTTGAATCTGTAGCTACGATGAAGCGTATCTCATTAGGTGTTGAACCGATAATTCCATATCGTGATAATTTACGCAAAAGCATTGAATCTTCAGACCGAAATATTCAAGATTCGATTGGTATGGCAGTTTCTGAAGCTTCATTAAATATTGATAAAGTTGAAGCCATTGTAGCTTTTACGACTTCTGGTAATACCGCTAAGAGAATTTCGAAATATCGACCTAATGTTCCGATATTTGCGGTTACCTTCTCACAAGAGGTTGTAAACTCCTTATTAGCCTATTGGGGCGTATTCCCTGTATATTCAAAGGTTCAGAACAATATGTATAATGACGATGAATTAGCTTCGGAAGTTGCAAAAGCACATGGTATAGAACCGGGCAAACTAGTTATTATTACTGCAGGATACCCAACTGGAAGTGGAACCACAAATATGATGAAAATTATCGAGGTTATTTAAGCTAGTCATTTCAGTGATCTGACTTAAGATTTATAATCTTTAAATAAAAAGAAAGCATACAAAAGCTTAAGACGTTGTAAACCGTATGTAGATAAAGATTAAACTTAAAAACGTTGAGTTATGTCACGAAAAGCATATACATATGTTCAACGTTTTTTGAGTCTATAAATTCTAACGTTGGAAAATAGTGTAGGGCTATCCATTCTAGCGTTGCAGGACCTTTCCATTCTAACGTTGAAACCGAGGAAATCATTGATTTCTTCGGTTTTTATGTTGTTGTATATGGTTTAATACATGAAAAACTCGTTTAAGAAGAAGATCAAATCCTCGGTATCCGTTAGCATTAAAAAGAATGTTTTTAATCGATTTGTTTCTCGATTCAATGGGACCATTTGAAATTCTTTTTCCATTGATACGAGTGAAAGAGTTTTTAATATACTCTTTATTTTTAATCAGCATATTAGGGATTCTCTTATATGATTCAAGCTTAGAATTTTTAAATTTCATTACGATTGAATCGAATTTGTTTTCGTCAAAATAATATTTCATGTTAAAAGCGAGATAATCCTCTTTGAGTTGATAGGCCACTCTGAGATTCTGATCTAAGTCCAACATTCTCTCAATTAAGGTTATTAAGCGGATTCGGTAGTGATGAGATTTTAGATATTGTATTTTGGTTAAATCTAGTTTGTTCCGATTGGATAATAAGTACTTTTGATTCTGTTTAAGTAAACGATACTCTCGAGAGTGCTTATCAAGATTCTTTAAGGTAGTCTGTATGACTTCTTTGAACGCCTCATTGATATTTTTTATGATATGAAAACTATCGATACAAAGTTTCGCTTTCGGAAAATAAGTATTAATCATTCGAATGAAGCCTGGATACATATCGGATGAAACATACTCCACTTGAAGTCGCTGTTCTCTTGGTATTTGAGAAAACACTCTTACTAAATCATCAATAGCCCGACTGTAAGAAAAAGAGAACCCCAAATGGGTTTCAAAATCCATACAAAAGGTCGCGTATTTTTTAACGGAGCTTCTGCCAAGATAGATTTCGTCAATACATAGAACTCTAGGCATTGGTATTTTATAATCAGGACAATGCTCCATAAAAATATCAATAATCTTAGTGACAGAGAAACCGGTTTTGTCCGATAGATAACTGAATGTAATGTTTGAGTGCTTTGTCTCTTCGAGTATAAAATTTACTAGCGCGTAGGAGTAAGTTTTATTTTCTGGAGCCAAATTGGTTTTAGGCATAAAAGTCTTTTGGCAGACTGAGCATACGTATCGATATTTTTTAAGTGAACATAACAAAGTCGATCGTTAAAGATTGGATGCCTAATCGTAACGGTTTGAGTACCATTGGTTTTGTTAGTCATAGTTTGACAATGGGGACAGACCTTATTTATTTTCTTGAAGGTAACATAATAATGTGAATCAAGCATAAAAATTTGGTGTTGGATGTCTAAAACTTCTTCATGACTAAGACCTAGTAAAGTAATATCCGAATTGTTTATAATAAAAATACCTCCTTGTTATTTTTGGTTTCTCAACAAAATAATAACACGGAGGTTTTAATTTCAATTCTCCAACGTTAAAATGGATAGCACCGCTTTAATCTCTTTATATTTTCCAACGCTAAAATGGATAGGTCTGACTTCCAACGTTAGAATGGACGATCCC
>JAEWFZ010000012.1 GCA_023388535.1 Bacillota bacterium
GAAAAGTACTAATATGCTAGAGCGTGTCAATGAAGAAATCCGTCGTAGAGAAAAAGTTATTCGAATCTTTCCAAACAATGACTCTGCGATTAGATTAATAGGAACACTTTTAATTGATATCCACGAAAACTGAAGCTCAAATCAACGACAATACATCCGATACACACCTGAAACCATTGATTGGCTCAGTATGTAAAGGAGTAATGCTAACTCATGACTATTTTACACAAGATTCTGGACTTGACATTTTATAAATTTAAATAGAGATTAAATATTTTAAATGGTATTCTTAGCAATAAACCGTATACTTATGAGTTTAAGATCTGAATTTTAATTTGCTTTTATCAGTTAGCAAATAAACACGATTGCTAATAATGTGTAATTTCCCATTTTTATATCATAGTAAGCTGTTTTTTTAAGGCGCTACCTAAATGTTGAAATCACCCCCTAGTTTTACTATAATTAACGTGTAAGGGTTTACACACCCTAGAGGAGGAAGTATGAAAAAGAATCTATTAAGAATTCTTGCAGCTCTAATGGTTGCTGTTTTACTCATTTCTTGTGGACCAAAAACTGGTGGAAATGGTAAAAAAGAGTTAGTAGTCTATTCACCAAACTCAGATGGAGAAATTGAAAAACTACTAAACTATTGGGCTAAAAAGAATGATGTCACCGTCAAACTACAAAACTTAGGAAGTGGAGAAGCTTATAAGCGTTTAGATGCTGAGAAGAACAATCCACAAGCTGACGTTATGTTTGGTGGACTAAACTTAGGTTGGTATAACCAATATCCTGATATATTTGAAGAATACGTTGCCAAAGGAAACGATAAGTTACCTGAAATGTACCGTAATCCAAACGGATACATAACTTCTTATTTACTATCCGGTTCTAACTTATTAGTTAATACTGAATTAGCTGAACAATTAGGTGTGGAAATTAAAGGCTATGCTGATCTACTTGATCCTAAATTAAAAGGAAAAATCGCTAGTGCTGACCCATCAGCTTCAAGTAGTGCTTATGCACAATTGACTAACATTTTACTTGCTATGGGTGGATATGAAAGCGATGAAGCATGGGACTATGTTTCAAAACTTATCGTTCAACTGGATGGAAAGTTCACCTCTGGTTCAAGTGGAGTTTACAATGGAGTTAAAGATGGAGAATACGTAGTAGGTTTAACCTATGAAGATCCATCAGTAGAATTATTAGCCTCTGGTGCTAAGAATGTTGAAGTTGTTTATCCAGAAGAAGGTGCCGTTTGGTTACCAGCAGCGTCTGGTTTAGTTAAAGGCGGACCTAACCCTGAAGTAGCAAAAGAGTTCTTAGACTTCTTAATTTCTGATGAAGCTCAAGAAATAATTGGTGGTATGACCGTTCGTGCTGTAAATCCTAACGTTAAAATCAGTAACGAATTCATGAAACCATTTGATCAAATCAAAGTTCTTGAAGAAGATATGGAATATACCTTAGGTAAAAAAGACGATATTCTAAAACGTTGGACAGACACTCTTGTCAAATCACAATAAATAATAAATAAACTAAAGGAGAGAGATCAATGAGCGTAGCCATAAGAATTGACAACGCTATTAAACGTTACGGAGATGTAACTGTAATCAAAGATTTATCTCTGCGGATTAAGGAGGGTGAATTTTTCACCCTCCTTGGTCCATCCGGATGTGGGAAAACCACTTTGTTACGGATGATTGCAGGATTTAATAGCATCGAAGGTGGGGATTTTTATTTTAATGATTTAAGAATCAACGACCTTGATCCAGCGAAACGAGAAATTGGTATGGTGTTCCAAAACTATGCTATTTTCCCTCATTTAACAGTTAGAGAAAACGTTGAGTTTGGATTAAAAAACAGAAAAGTTCCAAAAGCTGAAATGGAACAAAGAGCCAATGAGTTTATGGGTCTAATGCATATCGGCGATTACGCTGACCGCTTGCCTGAACGCCTTTCCGGTGGTCAACAACAACGGGTTGCCTTAGCACGGGCTCTAGTTATTAAACCAAAAGTTCTATTAATGGACGAACCGCTCTCAAATCTCGATGCCAAACTACGCGTCGAAATGAGAACCACCATTAAGGACTTGCAGCACAGCGTTGGAATAACCACCGTTTATGTAACTCACGACCAAGAAGAAGCTATGGCTGTCTCAGACAGAATAGCGGTAATGGATCGCGGGGTAATTCAACACGTTGGAACTCCAAAAAACATCTATCAAAGACCAAACAACTTATTTGTAGCTTCTTTTATTGGGTTAACAAATCTCATAGAAGGGAATCTCGTCGTAGAGGATGGGGTTACCAAATTAGTCATTGGTGATGAAGTTGTCTGGAACACTTCAACTATTGACATTAACAAACACGACAGTCAAGAAGTGATCATTTCCGTAAGACCGGAAGAGTTTTTCATTACTGAAGAAACGCATAATACTTTAAAAGGAACGGTTAAATCTTCGGTTTTCTTAGGACTAAATACTCATTATGTGGTTGAATTAGACCATGGTCCTGAAATTGAAATTATTCAAGAATCCGAAATCGAACACATCATTCCAGAAGGCACTAAAATTAATGTTGCGGTCAAGCTGGAAAAAATCAACGTTTTTAACAAGGAAGGTAGCCAAAACCTCGTAGAAGGTGTTCTAAACGATTTAGAAGGACTGAGATAATATGAACAGAACAAAACAGCCTAAAGATATCTGGTTTCTATTCTCAATAATTATTTTAGTTCTTTATCTTGTCTTCCTTATCTATCCGATGGGACGGATGTTTAAAGAATCCGTTGTTTTACCTGACGGAAGTTTTGGACTTGATTATTTCTTCCGCTTTTTAGGTGAGCGATATTTTAATATCACCTTATGGAATTCTCTAAAAGTTACAGTTGCTGTAACTGTTTTGACCATGACACTTGGTGTTCCGTTTGCCTATTTCTATACAATGTACGATTTGAAAGGAAGAGGAATCTTACAAGTTCTAGCTATTCTCTGTAGTATGTCTCCACCATTTATTGGAGCTTATACTTGGATTCAACTCTTCGGTCGATCGGGCGTTGTCTCGAAATTCTTCTTGGATACTTTTGGGATTACCTTTCCATCCATTTATGGATTTAATGGAATCGTTATCGTAATTACGCTTCAACTATTCCCATTGGTATTCTTATACATGGTTGGTGCTCTTAGAAATATTGATAACAGTCTAATTGAAGCGGCAGAAAATTTAGGTTTATCTGGATACAAACGTTTCTTTAAAATCATTATTCCATTAACCATGCCTACCATATTGGCAGCTACCCTTCTTGTATTTATGAGAGCTTTCGCTGACTTTGGTACACCATTACTTATTGGTGAAGGATTCAGGGTATTTCCAGTAGAAATTTATCGACAATATCTAGGAGAAACTACCAGTAACAATAACTTTGCGGCAGCCATCTCAATTATTGGAGTCGCCATTACTGCTATTTTCTTCCTAATTCAAAAATGGACAGCAGATCGTTATAAATTCACGATGAATGCCTTGCATACCATCGAGAGAACCAAACCAAAACCATTACAATCAGCACTCATGCATTTCTTTACTTATTCATTAGTAGGTTTAGCATTCATGCCTCAATTAGTGGTTTTATATCAGTCGTTTAGAAAAACTTCGGGTAAGCTATTTGTTGAAGGTTACACTTTGGACAACTATCGACAAGCTTTAGACAATATGTGGGATGCGATACCTAATACATTGATAATCGGTATTATCGCACTCATTATCATTGTCTTATTAGCTATCATTGTCGCTTATCTAGTTGTTAGACGGTCTAATTTAACAAACCAAACGATCGATACTATGTCGATGTTGCCGTACATTCTACCAGGTGCGGTTGTTGGTATTGCCTTAGTTGTTGCTTTCTCCGATGGACCTTTAATCTTAACTGGTTCTTCGATCATAATGATTGTCGCTCTATGTATTCGAAGATTGCCGTATACGGTAAGATCTTCAGTTGCGATTTTACAACAAATTCCAATGTCAATTGAAGAAGCCGCAATTTCGTTAGGTACATCTAAAATGAAGACATTCTTCACTATTACAGTTCCAATGATGTCTAAAGGGATTCTATCCGGAGCGATTTTAAGTTGGGTTACAATTATTACCGAGCTATCAACCGGTATTATCTTATACAATACTTCAACAATTACATTGACGATTGCGATTTATACTTATGTTACTCGTGGTAACTATGGAATAGCTTCCGCGTTAGCGACTATTCTTCTATTCTTTACTACGATATCTCTGCTCTTATTTATGAGAGTTTCTAAAGGTAAAGAATTCGAATTCTAAGTAGGTTATATTCACAACCGAAAAGTCTGAAAATTTAAAACAACTCTATGAATTCCTTCATTCACAGAGTTGTTTTTAGTTAGCTTCCTATCTCTTCATGAACCCAGTTTGAGTCTACGATAAAGAACTGTTCTTTTAGTATTAACTTATTGACTAGTTGTTGTCGTACATATTCTTCTTTGTCAACATATTTATATACATATTCACCATCCATGAGTTCAGCAACAAATTTTAAGAATTTATCGGTATCTTCTAGGTAATGAACTTCCACAATATTCGATTTATTACTTTAAACTATTTGATCTCGAATTTGTGCTTTCAAAAGCTCAATTACTCGATCATCATAATTATCGATGAATATTTTTAGTTTTTCCATTAACTCAGGGAGAGTTCTAACAATTCTAAATTTTACCAAATTATCTCCTATGAAAGTAATTTTTTCCTGCTTATAATTAGCAAGAGCAACTTCCACTTCTTCCTGAGCATGCATTAATCTAATTATATAAGGTACATCAAAATCCGCCACCACTAAGTTGTAAGCGACTAATTGTTCGTGATGACAATTAGTACAATTGAATCGGAAAGTTGAACCATCTAAAATACCATCAAATAATTCCGGGTCTTCTTGCTTACAAATTGATATATGAAATTCAAAAAGTTGTGAGTGACCACAATTTGGACATTCAATAGACTGAAAAATATTATCCTCATTTTTATTGTGTTTCTTGCTTTTCATAGTTTTATTTTATAAGACAATATTACTTGAATGTCAAGTCCAGAATCTTGTGTAAAATAGTCATGAGTTAGCATTACTCCTTTACATACTGAGCCAATCAATGGTTTCAGGTGTGTATCGGATGTATTGTCGTTGATTTGAGCTCCAGTCTTCGTGGA
>JAEWFZ010000025.1 GCA_023388535.1 Bacillota bacterium
ATGTATTTATCTTAAAGATGAAATTTAATTTATAACAAGATTACAAGAGCAAATGAGGTTAAAACCTCTTTCTCAGACTTATTTCCGGTTGATACCACTAAAACGGAAGTAACAATAATAATTGGCAGATTCTTAAAAAAAGATTGCGCTAGTAGGTTCTTGTGTTATAATGGACTAGTAGATTTTTCTACAAGAAAGGTTAGGTTTCGTAGATGACTGGAAAAGTTAAAAAGTTCAACAAAGACAAGGGCTTTGGTTTCATCAAGCTAGAGGACGATCGTGATGTCTTCTTCCATTATTCACAATTGGTAATGGAAGGCTTCAAAACTATTGAAGAAGGCGCAGAAGTCGAATTTGATTTAGTTGAAGGCGATCGTGGCTTACAAGCTCATAATATTGTTAAAATATAAAGCTAGCTTACGATAAGGATGCTTAGGTGCATCCTTTTTTTGTGGGTAAAATCTTGATATAATAATCTAATGGAGGAATTATGACCAAAATACTACGTAACTTATTCAGTAATGAACGAAGATTATTTAATAAAATAGAACAAAAAGCTCATGAAGTTGATCAGCTCAAAGATCAATTTGCGGCTATGAGCGATGAACAATTAAAAGCAAAAACGACAGAATTTCGCCAACGCCTACAAGCGGGCGAAAGCTTGGATGATATCTTGGTGGAAGCCTTTGCTACGGCGCGGGAAGCCGCTAAGCGTGTCATTGGCGAGTTTCCTTATCTGGTTCAAATCATAGGTGGTATCGTCTTACATCAAGGTGATATTGCGGAAATGAAAACCGGTGAAGGAAAAACCTTAACCTCGGTCTTACCCGTTTACTTAAATGCGTTATCGGGTAAAGGGGTTCATGTTATTACCGTTAACGAATATCTAGCTCAACGTGACGCGGAATGGATGGGAGAAATTCACCGTTTCTTAGGCTTGACGGTCGGCTGTAATTTACGACAACTAACCGCTCAAGAAAAACGGGAAGTCTATTTATGCGACATTATGTACACCACCAACTCGGAAGTCGGTTTTGACTATCTTCGAGATAATATGGTGACCACTGTCGAAAACCGCGTTCAACGACCACTTAATTTTGCTTTGGTGGATGAAGTGGACTCGATTTTAATTGACGAATCGCGAACACCGCTTATTATCTCGGGTGGCTCAAAAAATACCGCCAATCTCTACGTCGCGGCCGATCGTTTGGTAAAACGATTAGTTGCGGATGAGGATTATGAAGTCGATGTTAAAACCCGTTCGGTACAATTATTAGAACCTGGCGTTGAGAAGGCTGAACAAGCCTTTAAGATCGACAACTTATACGATGTCAACCATACCAATCTGGTTCACCATATTAATCAAGCCCTAAAAGCTAACTATATTTTTACCAACGATGTCGAGTATGTCGTTAAAGATAGAGCCATTGTTATTGTTGATACCTTTACCGGCCGTCTAATGGAAGGTCGCGAGTTTTCGGATGGCTTACATCAAGCCCTTGAAGCTAAAGAAGGAGTAAAGATCAAAGAAGAAACAGCCACTATGGCAACCATCACCTATCAAAATTTCTTTAGATTGTATAACAAATTAGCTGGTATGACCGGTACCGCCAAAACCGAAGAAGAAGAATTCTTAAGTATCTATAATATGCGCGTCTTTGAAATTCCGACCAATCGCCCGATCGCGCGTTTGGATTTACCAGATCGTATTTTTGGATCTAAGAAAGCTAAATTTGAATCGATTGTTCAAGAAGTCATCCGCATTCATGAGACCGGCCAACCGATTTTAGTGGGTACCGCCTCGGTGGATGTTTCGGAACATGTTTCGAAAATGTTAAAACAACGCCGCGTTCGTCATGAAGTTTTGAACGCTAAAAACCATAAACGAGAAGCTCAGATTATTGCTAATGCTGGTAAAATCGGAGCCGTTACCATTGCTACCAATATGGCAGGTCGTGGAACCGATATTAAGCTGGCGCCAGGGGTAAGAGAACTCGGTGGTTTATATGTATTAGGAACTGAGCGCCATGAGGCGCGTCGTATTGACAATCAGTTGCGCGGACGTTCTGGACGACAAGGGGATCCAGGAACTTCCCAGTTTTATGTTTCGCTTAAAGATGATTTGATGATTCGTTTCGGATCGGACCGCTTTGCTGATATTTTTGAAAATTTTGGCGATGAAGCGATTGAAAATAAAACCGTAACCAAAGCCATTACTTCCGCTCAAAAACGCGTTGAAGGACAAAACTTCGATATTCGAAAACGACTCCTTGAATACGATGATGTACTTCGTGAACAACGTGAGATTATGTACGACCAACGTAATGAAGTCCTTGAAAATGAGGATGTTCATGGCATGGTTAAAGATATGTTTTCACGAGTTATCTCTACATTGGTTAGTTATAATCGTGACGAGAATGGAAATATTGATTTCGATGGCTTAAATGATACCCTTGAAAAACAAGGATTCAAAGGTGAAAAAGTCGATGCCAGTAGTTTTAACGGACTCTCCACCGAGAATATGACCCGCGCTTTAGTGGATAGTTTATTCAACGATTATGATCAAAAAATAGAACCGTACAAAGAGCAAATTCTACCTATCGAAAAACGAATGGTTTTACAAGTAGTTGATGCGGCTTGGATGGAACATATCGACCAAATGGACCGACTACGAAATGGGATTCATCTTCGTTCCTATGCCCAATCCGATCCACTCAAAGCCTATGTCGAAGAAGGTTATGAGATGTTTGAAGAAATGCTACAAAGGATTGCTAGGGATGTCGTCATGTTTTGCTTGAATGTTCAAATTCAGGTTCAGGAGTAAACTATGGAAATTAATCAATTAATTCAAGAAATAAATCATTCAATTACTAAGCTTCAAGAGCTCGGAGATTCTCTTTGACTTAGGTAAACTTCGTCAACAAAGAGAGAGCTTTTATCAGCTCAGTCTAGAAGCTGGCTTTTGGGATAATCCCCAAAAGGCGCAACGTGAAATCGCCTTGGATAATCACGCCAAGCAACTTCTCGAGGAGCATCAACAATTAGAAACTAATTTAAACGATTTAAACGATACACTAAAAGAATTGAAACAATCATTTGAACAAGAATTGTACGATTTAGTAGAAATGGAAGCTGAATCGGTTTTTGAGCGTTTAAATCAATTTGAAATTCAAGTTTTGCTGAATCAAGAATATGACGCTAACTATGCCTTGCTGGAGATTCATCCTGGGGCTGGTGGTACCGAAAGTCAGGACTGGGCGGAGATGCTTTATCGCATGTACCAACGTTGGGCTAACGATAAAGGGTTCGCCATCAAGACGCTCGATTACCAAGCCGGTGATGAAGCGGGGATTAAATCGGTGACGTTTTCAATTGAAGGACCTTACGCTTATGGCTATCTTAAAGGTGAAAAAGGTGTACATCGCTTGGTTCGTATTTCTCCCTTTGATTCTTCCGGTCGGCGCCACACCTCCTTTACTAGTGTCGATGTGATGCCGGTAATCGATGAGGACGTCGATATTGAGCTCGATCCCAACGAATTGGAAATTGATACCCACCGTTCTTCCGGAGCGGGCGGGCAACATGTTAATAAAACCGATTCCGCGGTACGGATTACCCATATTCCAACCAAAATCAGCGTCCATGTTCAAGCCGAACGTTCACAGATGCAAAACCGTCAACAAGCCATGGCTATTTTAAAAGCTAAGTTAATTCAATTAAAATTGGAAGAACGAGCGGAAAAAATATCTGATATCAAGGGCGAACAAAAAAACATCGAGTGGGGTTCTCAAATTCGCTCCTATGTATTTATGCCTTATACCTTGGTGAAAGATAATCGCAGTCAGGTTGAAGTCGGTAACGTGCAATCGGTGATGGATGGTAATCTAGATCCTTTTATTCAAGGCTATTTACGCTACTTGAAAAAAGAGAAATAACCAGGATATAGACTATAAACTATATCAAAGTAATGAATATAGTAGGTTAATTAAATGAAATTTAGATGTTCGATTTAATTAATGATAATTATCAAGGGCAAAGTTCCATCAATCAAGACTTTAACATTGTTTAACAACAATGTTCACATATTCATATGCTAGAATGAGATAGTCATATGAATAGTTCCAATCCTAGATGAGGTATTCGATGATTAAAAACAAAAAACTGATAAAAGAAGCCATATTATTGGTTCTAGGAAATTTTATTTTAGTCTGTGGCGTGCATTTCTTTATTATTCCATTTTCTATATTATCAGGTGGAGTAGCAGGGATTGCGGTAGCACTTACGCCGATTGTTCCAATCAGTGAGTCTACCATCATTGTAGTTATTTATATTGCTACCTTAATCTTAGGGCTAGTTTTTCTAGGTAAAGAATTTGGGATCAAAACCGTAATTTCTTCGATTTTATTCCCGTTATTTATACAACTATTTGCTCCCTTCAAAGTTCCTTTGGAAATCTCTCAGGAACTGGCGGCTGTTTATGGTGGCGTTATTTCCGGCATCGGCATGACTTTAGTGTTACGCACCGGAGCAAGTACCGGGGGTATGGATGTACCGCCGCTGATTCTTCAAAAATATACGAAGATTAAATTCTCGGTCTTATTATTTATTGTAGATGCCATTACCGTCTTCTTAGGCATAACCACGCGCGGCCTTAATGACGCGTTGTTGGGACTGGTAACCGTCTATGTAACTTCCTATACCATAAACAAGCTTTTGGTTGTTGGCGGTCACCACGCTAAGACGATCCAAATCATCTCGGATAAATATGAACCAATTTTACAAATGATCCAACAAAGTTTGGATCGCGGGGCGACGATATTTCAAGCCTATGGGGGCTATAGTAAAGAATATCGACCCGTCATTCTTACCGTAATCACGAACGATCAATACAATCGACTCCATGATGCGATTCATGAAATCGATCCCGAAGCCTTCTTAATTGTTTCGGATGCTACCGAGATAAAGGGTCGGGGATTCTCGTTTGATTACAAAGTCTAAATTTTAAAGGAAAAAAGCATGATTGACTTACAAAATGTCTTTAAAACATATAAAACTGGAACTCAAGCCTTGCTCGATGTCACATTACATGTCGATCCAGGTGAGTTTATTTATGTCATCGGTCCAACCGGTTCGGGCAAATCGACGTTAATTAAATTACTCGATGGCGAAGAAAAACCAACGCGAGGCACGGTGCTGGTCGATGGTGTCAACGTCGGTAAATTACGTCGCAGTAGAATTCCGAAATATCGACGCCGGGTTGGCGTGGTATACCAAGACTTCAAGCTCTTGCCTAAGAAAACGGTTTTTGAGAATGTAGCTTTTGCGCTGGAAGTTATCTATATGAATACCAAGAAAATTCGTAAACGAGTGCGTCATATCTTAGAGTTAGTAGAATTATCGGATAAAGCCAATTCGTATCCGCATCAACTTTCTGGTGGTCAACAACAAAGAGTAGCCATCGCGCGTGCTATTGCAAACTCACCTCGAGTGTTAATTGCGGATGAGCCTACCGGAAACTTAGATCCTGAAAAATCTAAAGATATTATCGAATTATTGCTTCGCATTAATGAAGAAGAAAAAACCACCATCATTGTGGTAACTCATGACGAGCATATTGTTAATAACTTCAAAAAACGTACCGTTGCCCTCAGCGATGGTCATGTCTTAGCGGATCTTTCGCTAGGAGGATATATTAATGAGTAGGATATTTAGACCGTTTAAGGAAGGTTTCAAAGGCATTGGTCGCCATATCGGAATTAGTATTTCCAGTATTTTTGCGGTGGCAGTTACCTTGATTTTGGTGGGTACGTTTCTTTTAGTTAATGAGAATGTCGTTAGTATTTCCAGCAATATTGAACAAAACGTTGAGATCTATGTTGAAATCAACAAGGAATATGATGATCAATTAGTAGATTTAAAAACTCAAGTTGAGAAACTGAGAAATGTTTCAACCTCTAAAATAGTTACCCGTGAAGAATCGTTGCGGATTATGATTGAAGAAGGCGGCGAGGGCTATCGCGCTTACGAAGGGGAGAATAATCCTCTACCTAATTCAATGTTAGTTACGTTACGAACGGGAAGCGATATCCGCCAAACCGCTGATTTATTGGAAGATTTTCCTTGGGTTGTTAAAACTCGCTACGGTGGCGTCGAGACCGAAAATATGATGGACATGATGATTCGCTTACGTAGCATCGGGAGTGTCTTTGTCGTTGCTTTAGGTTTCTTGGCGATATTGTTAATAACCAATACCATCAAAGTTAGTATTGAATCGCGGGCTGAAGAAATATCAATTATGCGCATTGTTGGAGCCACCAACTGGTTCATTAAATCGCCATTTTTAATAGAAGGTATTTTAATTGGTTTATTTGGTGCGATTTTCCCTATAGCTTTTGTGTATTTTGGATATCAAATGTTATACAATAGCTTGGGTGGCGTTTTGTTCTCCAATATGTTTGTCATGACCCCGGTTTTACCGATGGTCCACAACATCTCACTACTGCTTTTAGGACTTGCAGTAGGGGTAGGAATGCTGGGTAGTTTTCTATCTATAAATAAACATTTAAAGGTGGTTCGATGAAAAATAAAAACAAACTAATCTTAATCTTAAGCCTCTTCTTATTGATTGGCTTGGCGACCAGTAAGCCCACCTCGGCCATCGATCATGCCGAGTTTGCGGCCAATGAAGCTAAATATAAAACGATGTGTTTGGTTAATGTCAAATTAGAAAACACTAAAGTTTGTGGTGAATTTCAGAAATACCTCAATCAAAAAGTAGCCAATCAAAAACAAGAAATTGATAAAATAACAGAACAAATCAAAGATGTAAAAGCCAATATTGTTGAATACACCGAGAAACTCTCACAGTATGAGATG
Source organism: Bacillota bacterium (assembly GCA_023388535.1). Classification (GTDB taxonomy): domain Bacteria; phylum Bacillota_I; class Bacilli_A; order Erysipelotrichales; family Erysipelotrichaceae; genus JBNRMW01. The sequence goes on from JAEWFZ010000025.1 coordinate 6,877, forward strand.
GAAATCGAACAATTAGATCAAGACATCAAATTGTTAGATGAATCCATTACCAAAATGGAAGCTAGCATTAAAGAATTAGAAGTCAGCATCGCCGAGAAACAAGCCGAAGTTGATAAAATCGATGATTTTGTCAAAACGCGGATGCAATCAACCTTATCGAGTTATTTTGTCTCCGATCGCGTTTCTTTCTTATTTGGTGCCTCTAATTTTGCCCAGTTTATTCAACGTGCTGAGATCTTAAATACCATCAGCGAATACGATACGCAACAGATGGAAGAACTTGAAGAACTGCGCGATCAATTGAATCAAGATAAAGCCGCATTAGAACAACAGAAAGCGGCGGTTGAAGCCAATTTAGAAAACGTCAAACTAGCCAAACAAAGCAAAGTTAAATTACAAAAAGCTGCGAAAGATATCGTGGTTCGCTTCCGTAGTGAAGAAACTAAACTAATGGAAGCGGAAGACCGCGCGGCGCAAACGATTCGACTCACTCAGGCTCAACAAAGTCAAGTAAAAAGTGGTATTCAAGAAGCGATTCGTAAAGAAGAAGCCAGAAAAGCGGAAGAGAAACGTCGCCTTGAAGAAGCTCGTAAAAAAGCGGAAGAAGAAGCCCGTAGAAAAGCCGAAGAAGCCGCTCGCGCCAGAGATGAAGCGGCACGCAAGAAAGCGGAAGAAGAACGCAAAAAAGCCGAAGCCGAAGCGGAAAAGATTAAAGAACAAGAAAAAGATAACGAAAACAGCGGTGAATCTCCGGTCAATTCGACGGGACGTTGGGTATATCCGATTCGCGGTAGTTTTAGAGTAACAGCCGGGGCTTGGTCTTATCCGGCATCTTTCTCCTTAGCTCCTCACTATGGTGTGGACTTGGCCGCTGGGGTGGGTACGCCATTACAAGCGGTTCAACCAGGCATTGTCGTGCAAGCGCAACGCGGTTGTCCGACCTATGGGTATTTAGGGAATCGTTGTAATTTTGGGTCTGGGAACAATGTACAGATCGTCCATGCGGTTAAGGGTAAAATTTATCGGACCTGGTATGGACATATGCAAAACGTTAATGTCTCGGTAGGACAATACGTTAGTCGCGGCCAAGTGATTGGAACGCTGGGGTCTTCTGGAAACTCTTCCGGACCACACCTTCATTTTGAAATCCATCACATCGCCAACGGTACCTTGGAAAACTTTAGTGGGAATGTTTCCTTCATTCCAAGAAGTCCAAGCAACCGTTGTGAGAATAATGGAAATACACCGCCATGTTACATCAAACCGGATAGTTGGTTTGGGTTTGTGGTAGGTAGAAGCTATTAATATCAATAAAGGACCTGAGGTCCTTTTCTTTAAGTCTGAAACTATATCAATTTAACCTCAATATGATAAAATAAGGTGCATGAGGTGATTTCAGATGAACGATAATAACCAAGAAAAAGTACATATTAAATTAGAACGTCATCTTTGGCCCGACGAAATAGCCGCGCAGCGCCGAAGACGAATTTTTATTATATTATCCGTAGTGGCTATCATTTTTAGTTTTAGCCTGGGAGTATTTATCTCTCAATTCAGACAACCAAATATTCCCATAGCCGAAACCGATAAGCCAGTTACCATCCCATCAACCAATAACAATGATGATATTTCATCGAAAAAGGAATTTGCTAAGTTTGAAGAAATTTATAAAATTATAACCAATCGCTGGTATTTTTCTAAGGACATTAAAGATCCTAAAACGACCATCATCGACAATGCCATCATTGGCATGTTGAAAGAAAATGGGGATCCTTATAGTGAGTATATGACCTCACAAGAATATCTTGATTTTTGGAATAGTATTGATCGTAACTTTATTGGCATTGGGGTTCAATTTTATCAATCCAGTGGCTATTCCATCGTTCAACGCGTTTTTCATAATTCACCAGCTCAAAAAGCCGGTGTCATGCCGGGTGATATTTTTTATCGCGTCAACGGTAAAGATGTGATTGGTTTAGAAAGCGATGAATTAGCGAAACTGGTTAAGGGCGAAGAAGGCACTAGTGTCAATATAGATTTCAAACGTCAAGAGGCCATCGTTTCCTTGTCGATTGTTCGTGAACAAGTACGTTCTACCGCCTATGCGGAAATGTTACAAAATCAAATTGGTTATTTAGAAATTTCCTCTTTTGGTACGACCACAGGTAGCGAGGTTAAATATTATTTAGATTATTTTAAGAATAATGATATTTCTAAACTGATTATCGACTTACGCGATAATGGTGGTGGTGCGCTGACGACGTTAGGGGTTATTGGATCTTACTTTATTCCGAAAGGTCAAGTATTGATTAAAACCGAGAATGTCGATGGCACCTCTTCGGAGATAACTTCCACCGGAGATGTTTATAAAAACTTCACCGATATCGTGATTTTAGTTAATGAAAATACCGCTTCCGCTTCCGAGGTTTTAGCCTTAGCCTTGAGTGAAAATATTAATGTACCCATCGTTGGCACCCAAACCTTTGGTAAAGGTACGGTTCAAAATTCATTAGAGTTTGATGATAAATCAGCGTTAAAATATACTGTATCGCGCTGGTTGTCACCGAAAGGGAATTGGATTAACAAAGTTGGTATTACGCCAACCCATCCGGTTAAATTAGACCCTATTTTCTATATGAATCGACCTACATTTGAGGGCGACAATCCACAAATGTATCGCATCGATTCGGTCGGTTACCCAGTATCGTATGTACAGACAGCATTGCGCTTTTTAGGCTATCAAGTCGATCGCGTCGATGGCTATTTTTCAGAAGCTACCGATTTGGCGTTGAAGAAATATCAACAAGATAATCGTCAAACCCCTAATGGCGTAATTGACAAAGATTCCTATTCATCCATAAATTCATCAGTCGTTCGCTATTGGAACGTCTACCGTAATCAACTCGATACGCAACGACTTAAAGCCATTGAATTGTTAGGAGGTCTCGATGAGCCAATCGAAACAATCCCAGCTGAAACCGAAAGCAACGACAGCTCAGCGTTTTCAACTAGTTTCACCCTTTGAGCCCAAAGGCGATCAGCCACAAGCGATTGAAGCCTTGGTCCAAGGGGTTTTAGCTAACAAAAAACATCAAGTTTTATTAGGGGCAACCGGTACCGGTAAGACCTTTACCATATCTCATGTCATAGCCAAGGTTAACAAACCAACCTTGGTTTTTGTGCATAACAAAACCTTAGCGGGACAACTGTATTCGGAATTTAAATCCTTTTTTCCCCATAATCGGGTAGAGTATTTTGTTTCCAATTTCGAATATTATCAACCCGAAGCTTATATGCCTCGAACCGATACCTATATCGAAAAAACGTCTATGATTAACGAAGAATTGGATATGCTACGACTGGCTGCTTTAAACGCGGCACTGCAACGTCGAGATACCATTATTGTTGCTTCGGTGGCTTGCATTTATGCGTCTTCCGATCCTCAACTTTATCGTGACATGATGTTAACCTTGAGGTTAAATGAAGACTATGACCGCAGTTGGTTAACCCGTGAATTGGTCTTTCGTCAATATCAACGTAATGAAATAGATTTCAAACGCGGCACCTTTCGTATGAAAGGGGATGTTGTGGAAATCATGTTAGGCTATCGCGATGATTTCTATATCCGTTTGGAGTTCTTTGGCGATGAACTGGAACGTATTTCGGAAGTGGATCCCTTAACCGGGACCATCAAGCAAAGTTTTAATCTCTATCATATTTTCCCGGCCAACGAATATGCCCGCCGCAAGGACGATATCCTGGAAGCCTGTGATAAGATTGAAGCGGAACTAGAAGTACGCAGCAAGTATTTCCAAGATAATAACAAATTGCTGGAAAAACAGCGGCTCGAACAAAGGACCCGCTTTGATTTGGAACAATTAAGAGAAACCGGTTTTTGTAAGGGAATAGAAAACTATTCTCAACATATCGATAAACGCAGCGATACCCAGCGGCCGTTTAACTTATTCGATTATTTTCCCGATGATTTCTTATTTGTCGTCGACGAGTCCCATGTGTCCTTGCCACAAGTTCGGGGGATGTATAATGGCGATCACTCTCGTAAGACGACTTTAGTGGATTATGGCTTTCGCTTGCCGAGTGCTTTAAATAACCGGCCGATGACCTTCGAAGAGTTTTCCAATATTTATCCCCAAGGTATTTATGTCTCCGCCACACCTGGTGATTATGAATTGGATTTAGTCAATCAGCAGGTGATTGAACAGATTAATCGTCCAACCGGCTTATTAGATCCAGAGATTGAAGTTCGATCAACCCAAGGTCAGATCGATGATATTTGCCATGAAATTGATCAACGCTTATTAAAGAATGAGCGGGTACTCATTACCACGTTAACGGTGAGAATGGCGGAAGATTTATCCGATTACTTAAAGAAACGAAAATATAAAGTGGGCTATCTCCATCATGAAACTAAAACCTTAGAACGGATTGAGATCTTAAGACAACTGCGATTGGGTACCATAGATATCATCGTTGGTATTAATTTACTACGAGAAGGCTTAGATTTACCGGAAGTGTCGTTAATTGTTATTTTAGATGCTGATAAAGAAGGCTTTTTACGTTCTACCCGTTCTTTGATTCAAATCGTTGGAAGAGCGGCTAGAAACGCAGAGGGCAAAGTTTTAATGTACGCAGATACGATAACTGGATCGATGCAAGCGGCGATCGATGAAACCAACCGTCGTCGTTCGATTCAAATGAAGTATAATAAAGAACACAATATTATTCCGAAAACGATTAAGAAAGATATCCGAGAAGCGATTTCAGGGGTTGAAACCAAGGAAGATTCACTGAAATTGCTGAAAAAAGGAGCCAAAGTATCCAAGCAAGCCAAGCAAAAAACGCTGGACGATTTACGTCAACAAATGCGTCAAGCGGCGAGAGTCCTCGATTTCGAACGAGCGGCTCAATTGCGCGATATTATCTTCGAATTAGAAAATGAGTGAGTATGAACAACAAATTAAACAAAATTATTATTGAAGGGGCACGTGTTAATAATCTTAAGAATATCTCTTTAGAATTGCCTCGAAATAAATTAATTATCATGACCGGATTATCGGGCTCGGGTAAGACGTCGTTGGCGTTTGATACGATTTATGCGGAAGGTCAACGTCGCTATGTCGAGTCGCTTTCAGCCTATGCCCGCCAATTTTTAGGCAATATGGATAAACCGGAAGTCGATAAAATCGAAGGCTTGTCCCCAGCCATCGCCATCGATCAGAAAACTACCCATAACAACCCAAGATCAACGGTCGGAACCGTTACCGAAATATACGATTATTTAAGATTGCTTTATGCTCGGGTCGGCATCGCTTATTGTCCTACCCATAATATAGAAATCTCCTCGCAGACGATTCCTCAAATGATGGAACGAATTAATCAATTGGAAGAAGGCACGCGTTTAACCATCCTAGCGCCGATCGCTAAAAATAAAAAAGGGACCTTCAAAGACACCTTTGAAAGACTATTAAAAGATGGTTATATTCGGGTTCGTGTCAATGGCCAGGTTTCTCTGATTGAAGAAGTCAGCAGCTTAGATAAGAACAAAAGACACAATATCGAAGTTGTCATTGATCGTCTGATTAAAAAAGATAATATCGATACCCGACTTCACGATTCCTTGGAACTTGCTTTAGGTCTAGGAAATGGGGTGACCATTGTCTTGGCTAACGATCAAGAACTGCTCTTTTCCTCTAATCATTCCTGTCCGATCTGTGGCTTTTCCATCGAGAATCTGGAACCGCGACTTTTTTCCTTTAACGCGCCTTTAGGGGCTTGTGAAACCTGTAAGGGAATTGGCGCCACACAACATCTCGATGTAAATTTATTAATACCGGATCAAAATCTAAGTATTAATGAAGGTGCGATTCTCTATTTTAAGAATACGGTTAATACTGAAAACTTGGAATGGCAAGAATTCGATGTCCTTTTAAAAACCTATGATATTGATAAAACCATACCGATGAAAGAGTTATCGAAAAAAGACTGGCAGATTCTTTTATACGGTTCGAAAAAACCAATTAGCTTTTCTTTATATTCCCGTTCGGGTTCGGTCCATCATAAGACGGATTATATCGAAGGGATTGCCAGTTTGATAGAACGACGCTTTGCTGAAACGACGTCGGAGTTTTATCGTGATTGGGTCGGCAACTTTATGTCTGAACAAACCTGTGAAAAATGTAAAGGGGCGCGCTTGAACGAAAAAGCGCTAGCGGTCCGGGTGGGCTCTAAAAACATCTACCAATTCACCACTCTCAGCATCGAAGAAGCCAAAGATTATCTAAATAGTCTGGACTTAGATCCGATGAAACAAGAAATATCCACCTTAATTCTCAACGAATTAAACGATCGCTTATCGTTTTTATTGAATGTTGGTTTAAATTATTTGACTTTAGATCGTTTAGCCGGAACCTTATCCGGAGGAGAAGCCCAGCGCATTCGCCTGGCTACCCAAATTGGTTCACAACTAACGGGCGTCCTCTATGTTTTAGATGAACCAAGCATTGGCCTTCATCAAAGAGATAATGACCTTCTGGTTGAGACTCTTAAGAACATGCGCGATCTCGGCAATACTTTAATCGTGGTTGAACATGATGAAGATACGATGAGAGCATCGGATTGGATTGTTGATATTGGTCCTGGGGCGGGCGAACATGGTGGTGAAGTAATTTTCTCGGGAACACCGAAAGCCATCGAAGCTTGTAAAGACTCGATTACTGGTCAATACTTATCAGGCCAAAAGAAGATTGAAGTACCTAAGATGCGACGTCAAGGTAATGGTAAATATCTTGAAATTATTAAAGCCAAACAAAACAATTTAAAGGATATCAGTGTAAAAATCCCATTAGCAACCTTTACCGTAGTAACCGGAGTTTCCGGTTCTGGAAAATCTTCTTTAGTTAACGAAGTTTTGGCCAATGGCATTAATCATCATTTTGGTCGAGTACGAGTTAAACCTGGTGAAGTAAAAGAAATTAAAGGTTTAGAGTTTATTGACAAACTCGTTGTCATTGACCAAAATCCAATCGGTAGAACGCCTCGTTCCAACCCAGCCACCTATACCGGCGTCTTTGATAGTATTCGTGATTTGTTTGCGACAACCATCGAAGCTAAAGCTAGAGGCTACACCAAGTCCCGTTTTTCGTTCAACGTCAAAGGTGGGCGTTGTGAAAACTGTCAGGGGGATGGGGTGAAACGGATTTCAATGCATTTTTTACCGGATATTTATGTTAAATGTAGCGAATGTGATGGAAAACGCTATAACGCTCAAACCTTGCAGGTAAAATATCGAGAAAAGACGATTTACGATGTCTTGGAAATGTCGGTAGAAGAAGCTTTAGAATTCTTTAAAGCGGCTATTCCTATTAAAAATAAACTTCAAACCCTATTTGATGTAGGATTAGGGTATATTAAACTTGGGCAATCTTCAACCACCTTATCGGGTGGGGAAGCCCAGCGCGTCAAACTGGCTTCCGAATTACAGAAGGTAGCGACCGGCCGCACCGTTTTCATTCTTGATGAACCGACTACCGGACTTCATAGCGATGATGTTAATCGCCTGTTGAAAGTCTTATTAAAGATAGTTGAAAACGGAGATACGGTGATTATAATTGAACATAATCTGGACGTTATTAAAACCGCTGATTATATTATTGATTTAGGACCTGAAGGTGGACATCGTGGCGGAGAGCTAGTTGTCACGGGTACTCCGGAACAAGTTATTAAACATAAAACTTCCTATACCGGACAATACCTAAAGCGAGTATTAGATAAGGAGTAACGATATGGAACAAACCGAAAAAGCATTGATACGTAATCTCAAGGAAGAGTTTGATTTTGTCCAAATTTCTGGTAACGACGAATCTTTAGAACGTTGGATTATTGTCGCTGATATTAACCGTCCTGGGTTAGAATTAGCTGGATTTTTCGATCATACTGAGCCGAAACGTGTAGTCATTATCGGAATTAAAGAAATGGCTTATATCAATCAAATGAGCCCCGAGACCCAGCGCGAGCGCTTTGATGCGATTACCGATGGTTGGACGCCGACCATCATTATTTCAACGAACTTGCCATGTCCACCAATTCTTTTGGAAATTGCTCAATATAAGAACTTCCCTCTCTTTGTGTCCGATCGACCAACCTCGGAACTGATGATTGAAGTGATCGCGTTCTTAGATGAAAAATTAGCTCCAGTCAATTCGGTGCATGGGGTCTTAGTGAATTGTTATGGAACGGGCGTATTGGTTACGGGGGAATCAGGGATTGGTAAATCGGAAATTGCTTTGGAATTGATCCGTAGAGGCCATGTATTGATTTCGGATGACCGGGTTGAGGTTAAACGAGTCCATAACCAATTATTAGGTTTTTCGCCGGAGTTGATTAAGGGCATGTTGGAAGTGCGTGGTATTGGGATCATCGATGTGGCTCAGATGTTTGGAGCTTCAGCGGTCCTTGAGTCCTCCAATATCGATTTTGTAATTAGCTTGGAAGATTGGGATTCACGAAAAGAGTACTTGCGGGTGGGTATCGAAGATGAACAACAATTCGAGCTCCATGGCATTGAGATACCAATGATAACGTTCCCAGTTCGACAAGGACGAAATATGTCGATGTTAATTGAATCAGCCATTTTAGACTATCGTTTGAAAGTCCGTGGTTTTGATAGCTCGAAACGTTTTGTCGATAAAGTCTATAATCACATCCTGAGAAAAAACGAAAGCAATCGTTAGATTTAAAAAGAAACTATATATAGAAAACCAAAACCGAAAAACAACCCTTGTTTTCGGTTTTTTTACAACCTACTAATTAAGGCCTCTGGTCAATTCATTGAATATTTTGAAAAGATTTTGATACAATGATTAAGAATCGAGGCATGTATGAAATTTTTCACAGACACAAGAACTATAGTAGAAATAGGTTCCATCTCTATCGGTTGGTATGCGGTATTGATTCTAACAGGAGCCTATCTGGCGTATTGGGTAAGCCGTCAGAATTTTAAGAAAAAACATTATCCAACCCTGATTTTAGAAGATCTCTTCGTCGGAGCCGTCTTTGCTGGAGTGCTCGGTGCTCGCCTTTGGTACGTGCTCTTTTCTTCCGATTTGAGCGGCTATTTAAGCAACCCAATTCGAATTATATCCTTTTGGGAAGGTGGCTTAGCTATTCACGGTGGATTGTTTGCTGGAGTGGCTTATGCCGTTGTTTATTTCCAACGTCATCGTTGGTCCTTCTGGCCTAAAGCCGATGAAGTCATTCCCAATATCTTAATTGCTCAAGCGTTGGGACGCTGGGGTAATTTTATGAACCAGGAAGCTTTTGGTGGGGTGGTTAAAGAATCCTTCTTTAATGGGTATCCAAACTTCATTAAAGAAATGATGTTTATCGATGGTCAATATCGGATGCCAACGTTCCTGTTTGAATCGGTTTTAAATCTGATTGGATGGGTATTGATTCATTTCATCTTAAAACGCAACAAACATCGCAAAGAAGGCGATCTCGTCTTTGCTTATTTAATGTGGTATGGCGTGGTTCGCTTCTTCATTGAATCGCTTCGTACCGATGCGCTCATGTTTATGGGTTTGAGGATCGCTCAAATTGTATCCTTAGCCTTTCTTTTGGTCGGCTTATTGGGCTATTTCGGTGTTTTCAGAAAATTATTCTTTAAGAAAGAAAAACCAATACTACTCTTTGATTTCGATGCTACCATAGCCGACACCGAACCAAATATCATGGCTTCCTATCAACATGTCTTTAGCCAATATCCACCTGAAATTGAAATGGACGATATGGCCAGAGCGCAGATGTTATCGGTCCCTTTACGAGTAACTTTTGAAACCTATTTGCCAAGTCAGGATATCGAAAAGATGATGGACCTTTATCGCACCCATAACAAGGCGAATTATCACACCATCGTCCCCATGGAACAGGTCAAAGAAACCCTCACCCAACTAAAAACGGAAGGGTATCGAATGGGCATTGTATCGAGTAAGTTTTATGATATGGTCCAACTTGGGATAGAAATTATTGAAATGGAAGACGTCTTTGAAACGGTGATTGGTCTAGATCAAGTCAGTACCCACAAACCAGACCCTGAGGGCATTCTAGTAGCGCTCAAGGAAATGAAAGGGTATCGTGATAACGCGCTTTATATCGGCGATACCACCAACGATATTCAAGCAGGGATTAATGCTAGTAGTTTCGCCGTCGGATATACTAAAAATCCGTTGAGACTAGCAAGCCTGAAAGCTTCAGAAGCCGATCGGGTTATAGAAAATTTTAATGAATTAATAGATATTTTAAAGGAGAATCGAGAATGGACACACAAAAGCTCTATGATGTAGTCGTCATAGGAAGTGGCCCAGCGGGAATGACAGCAGCTGTCTATACCTCTCGCGGTGGTCTTAAAACATTAATTATTGAAAAGGACGCTCCCGGTGGTAAGCTGGTGCGGACCAATGAAATTGAAAACTATCCAGCCTTTGAGACGATCATCGGTGCGGATTTAGCGATGAAAATGCATACCCATTCCTTACATTTTGGAGCGGATTATGCTTATGGGGACATTGTTAGTATCCACCAAGCTGATCAAGGTTACGAAGTCGTTGCTTTGGATGGTAGTAAATACTATGGAAAAACCGTAATTGCGGCGACCGGTACGATTGAACGGACGCTGGGCTTAGAGGGTGAGGAATCCCTTTTAGGTAAAGGTTTATCCTACTGTGCGGTTTGTGATGGGGCGTTTTACAAAGAACGTCCAGTGGTGGTTATCGGCGGTGGTAACTCTGCTTTAGAAGAATCGCTCTATTTGACTCAATTCGCTTCAAAGGTAACGATGGTTATTCGACGCGATGTCTTTAGAGGCGACCAAGTTAGTGTTAATTTAGTTGAGAAGAATCCAAAAATAGAAATCATTCGTAAACATATTCCGGTTTCACTAAATACCAATGAAGAAGGATTTTTAACTTCCGTCACGCTTGAACATGTCGAAACCAAAGAGCGTCATGATTTAGCTGTGGATGCTATTTTCCCTTATATTGGTGCTGATCCAGCTACCGCTTATTTGAAAGATTTAAATATTCTTAATGAGAATGGTTATGTAAAAGTTAATTCGGTCTTTATGAGTGAATTAGAAGGCTTGTATGCGGTGGGGGATATGGTCGAGAAAAACCTTCGTCAAATTGTAACCGCCACTAACGATGGAGCGGTTGCTGGTCAACACGCTTTCCAATATTTAAATGAAAAAGGTTGGATTTAAATTGAAATTACAACAAAGTAGCGTCTATCAAGTATTTGTTCGCAGCTATGGTCATGAGCCTTTGAAGGCTTTAGCTAACGATTTAGATAGAATCAAAGCGATGGGTTTTAATTATCTTTATATGATGCCGATTCATCCAATCTCAAAAATTAATCGAAAAGGCAGTTTAGGTTCCCCGTATTCGATTTCAGATTACTATGCCATCGATGCGAGCTTGGGTAATCTAGAAGATTTCAAGGCGGTCGTTAATCGTGCCCACCAGCTTGGCTTGGGGGTAATCATGGATATGGTCTTTAACCATACCGGTGGCGATCATTATTATTTAAAAGAACATCCAGAATACTATAACCGCGACGAAGCTGGTAACCTGGTCCATCGGATTGGGGATTGGAGCGATATTGTTGATTTAGATTTAAGCAATCAAGATTTACAGGAAGAATTAATTGCGGTATTAAAGTACTGGACGAATTTAGAAGTAGATGGTTTTCGTTTCGATGTAGCTAGTCTTTTGCCGATGAGTTTTTGGCGAAAAGCGCGAAAGGCGCTAGATCAAGTTAATCCGAATCTCTTGTGGGCTGCGGAAAGTATCGATTTGAATTTTCATCAAGCGATTATGAAAGCTGGTATTGAAGTAGAAAATATCCCAGCGCTAGCGGAAGTTTTTGATATCTTTTATGATTATGAAACTTGGGATATCCTACAAAAAGCCTTTACTTCTGAGAAATATTTAAAGCTCTATAGTTTGTTAGCAAATCGTCAGTTTCTCATGCAACCCAATAACACCATCTTGTGGCGCTTTGTTGAAAATCACGATCAAGATCGCATCGCAAGCATTACGGACGAACTTGAGACTTGGTTAATCTTTAATCTCTTAAGCTATGGAATGGGCTTTGTTTATCAAGGTCAAGAATGGGCTCAAAGTCAACGGACATCCTTATTCGAGTTGGATTTACTCGAACCAAGAGCCGCTCAATTTAGCCCCTTGATTCAGAGATTAAATGCCATCAAGCGTAAAATCTACCAGGATAAAGTACTGGGCTATCAGTTAAGCGTTGATCAAGGACTGTTTAAGATGGAGATAACAACCGAAAAAGCCAGTTATTTTGTACTTTTAAATCCGTTTGCGGTCGATACCTATTTAACCTTAGAAATGAGCGAAGGCATTGATTTGCTTTCTCAACAGTTACTTAAAATTCATGATCAACAGGTCCATAGCCATCAATTTCCATTAGTTTTAGAAAAACTTGCCTAAAGGTAAGTTTTTTTATGCTTTAGAAATTTATTGGTTTCATCAAAATGAACCTTTAAACTTGTTCAGGGTAAAACCGTAAAGATTGATCGGAGTGTTTTTAAATTGAATGAATTTAATTTTGATACGCCCAATTCAGTGTAATAGACTGAAATCTTTGATAAAATAATAGTAGAGGTGAAAGAATGAAAAATCCACATATTGTAATTGTTACAGGAATGTCCGGAGCCGGTAAAACCACCGCGGTTTCAATCTTTGACGATCTTGGTTATCATTGCGTTGATAATTTTCCAAGTGAGTTACTATCTGACTTTATTAACATTTTAGACAAAGAGGAATCTTCGGCCTATGAGAAGATTGTTTTATCCGTTAATATATCTGATTTCAATAAGTTTTATACCAATGAAGATTTAGAAAAGTTAAGACCATTTATTTTGTTTTTAGACACCAATGATGATGAACTAATTGCGCGTTATCGCTACAATCGTAGGATTCATCCCAATATGCGCAAAGAACGAGCCCATAGTCTGGAAAAATCCATCGAACTGGAACGCTATGAATTTAACGAAATTCGCGAACTCGCTCATCGCACCATCGATACCACCGGTATGAATCGGGTAGCTCTGATTCAAGCTATCGAAAATAGTATCGGAACCCATCATCGTGCCAATGTTAAAATCATCGTTCAATCGTTTGGTTTCCGTTATGGAATTCCGTTGGATAGCGATTATGTTTTCGACGTCCGCTTTTTAACCAATCCTTTTTATGACGAATCGTTACGAACCTTAGGCGGCGATCATCCCAAGGTGGTTGAATCGGTTTTAAACGATTTAAAAGCACAGCGCTTTTTGGACGAACTTTCTCCATTACTTAAGTTTTTAGTATCTGAAAATTTGGAAACCGATAAAGGCTCCATGAACCTTTCCTTCGGGTGTACAGGGGGACAACATCGTTCCGTTGTATTTGCGAATCACTTGCGCGATATCTTACAAGAGTTTTTGGTGAATCATCCCAACCAACGTCTAAATGAGATGAAAGTCATTAGCTATCATCGCGATTTAGAACAAAATTTAAAAGACGTCAATGAACGTTACGGAGACACTAAGAATGACTAAAAAGAAAGTAGTTGTTATTGGTGGGGGCAATGGATCAGCAACCATTTTGAGAGGTTTAAAACTAATTCCGGATATTGAGGTAACGGTCATCGTTACCGTCGCCGATGATGGCGGTTCCACCGGCCGTTTGCGTTCGCGTTACAATTTACCCGCTATGGGCGATATTCGTAACGTCATGATTGCGATGGCTGAGGACGAAGGTTTACTTAAAGGTTTGATGGAGTATCGTTTCGAAGAAGGCATCAATATCGATAATCAACTCGATGTCAGTGGCCACAATCTGGGTAATTTGATTTTAGTGGCGCTCACCCATCAACAAGGGTCGTTATTGGAAGCCATTAGCATCGCCGCTCATGTCTTAAAAGTAAAAGGTCAAATCGTACCGAGTTCAACCCAGTTACTTACTCTATTTGCGCGGATGATGGATGGGACCATCGTTCAAGGGGAAGATCGTATTCCTAAAGTCCATAATAGAATTAAAGAAGTCTATTATAATCAACAAGTAGAAGCCAACCCACAAGCCGTCTCTGCCATCATGGAAGCGGACTATGTTGTTTTAGGGATTGGATCTCTATATACGTCAATTCTACCGAATGTCATCATTCCTAAAATTCGTCAAGCCCTCAATGATACCGAAGCAAAGTTAATCTATTATTGTAATGCGATGACACAACCTGGAGAAACAGACGAATACTATATGGAAGATCATGTTACCGCGCTTTATGACCATGGTATCGAACATATAGATGGTGTTGTCTATGCGATGGATAGCATACCGAGTTCAGTCTTAGAGAATTATCAGAGTACCGGTTCGATTCCCGTAAAATTAAAAGAAGAAAAACATGAATATCCGATTTATAAGCATCGTCTGATGAGTTATAAAAATAATCAAGCGCGCCATGATCCTCGATTGATTAAAGATAGTTTTGAATGGTTAAGGAAGGAATTAGAGTCATGAGTTTTGCCAGTGAAGTAAAACAAGAACTCTGTCTATTGGAATTAGAAGACCATAATGCGATGAGTCAATTGGCGGCTATGTTACAAGCTAATTCAGTTTTGACTTTGGGTGAAACCCCATCAATTATAGCTAATTTTTCTTCAATGACGATCGCGCGACGTTTTTCGTTGCTGCTTAAGCAATTGTATAAGGTCTCAATTGAAGTGACTAAAGTCAGTGGATCCAATCTCGGTAGAGATGTCTATCGTGTTGAAATTGTCGATCGTGTTAAAGAGATATTACAAGACATTGGTTTATATACCGATCAAGGATTTAGTGATGCGATTGCGCCTTCTTTACTTACCCGCAAGGATGGGATTCGTTGCTTTCTAGCGGGCTGGTTCTTAGTTAAAGGTTCCATTAATAGTCCAAAATCAACCAATTATCACTGTGAATTTCGTTGCGACCAAAAGAATCAAGCACAGCTCATCGTCCGTTTACTGAAGCGCTTTGGAATTGCTGCAAAGATCACTACCCGTCGTAATGAATTTATTGCCTATATCAAAGCCAGTGATGAAGTGGCGGATGTTTTACGGTTATTGGGAGCTTCTTCAGCCTTGTTAGAATTTGAGAACGTTCGTATATCTCGAGACTTTCATAATTCGCTAACCCGCCTGGATAATTGTGAAGTCGCTAATGAGATGAAAAGCATAGAAGCTGGAAATCGACAAGTAGAAGCTATCGAAAAACTGATTAAATACGATCGCTTACAGTTCATGGAACAGCGCATTCAACAAGTCGCCCATTTGCGGCTGGTTTATCCCGAAGCCTCACTAAATGAACTAGCTAGCTATTATTTTGATCAACAACAAGTTAGAATAAGTAAGTCAGGGATGAAACATCGCTTAGATAAATTAATGCAAGCAGCCAGTCGCATCACTGAGGAAGGGAGTTCGTAATGGATACAATTATCTCTATTTTGTTTTTAATTATTTTGTTTTTTATCATTTATCTCTTTGCCAGAATTTTATTTCCAGTTCTAGTCTTCTTTTTATTTGTTTATATCATCTATGCCTATTTGATTAAGCCGTTCATGGGACCAAAAACGAGTAGTAGACAACGAACACGACCAACTAATGATTATCGGTCGCCACAAGAAGGATCTTCTAGCTCTAGACCAAGTTCAAATCCGGATGTCTTTGATGCGGAATTTGAAACCCGAGATATTCATGATGAATAAGGATCAATTATCGTTTCGTCCCGTTAGCGAAGCTTTAATCCCTTTATTAAAACAATATTGGATTCATTATTTCTCTGATAACGATCCTTCGGCAATTGAGTATTATTTTCAACATCAATTCAAGCCGGAAAAAAGTTATGTATTAATGCTCGGTGATGAGTTAATCGGCTCGGCAACGTTAGAACCTTATCTGATGGAACTGCATGGAAAAGTTCTTAAAACAACCTTGATTGTCGGGATTTTTGTCGTGGAACAACATCGTGGGCAAGGTTATATGACCTTTATGTTGGAAACGTTAATCGACTATTTAGCCGACAAAGAAATTCTAACTTGTATTCAAGAAGCGGTTGTTGGTTTGTATGATCGTTATGGTTTTGAGGACGTTTATCCCCAACAAATTTGGGAAATTAAACGCTATATGATTCCTCCGATGGGTTCAGAAGGGATTCGTTATCTTCTTGATCCTCAGGATTGTCTGGAATTATATGAACATTTTACCCGTTATTTTACAGGGTATTTTAAACGCGATATCAAATATTACGAAGATTTAAGAAAGGAAGTTCATTTAACGAAAAAACAAATGATTTCCTATTATAGCCAAAATCAATTGATGGCGACAGGTTTAGTCGTCTTTGATCAAGAAGTGGGGTATGTCAGCGAGTTGTTGTATCGAGATTCTCACTCGCTTTTGATGGTCTTGAATTATTTCTTGTCGATGGTACCAACTTTGAAAGTACATACTTCCAAAGTCGAAGATTTATCCAAGATCATAGAAGAGGCTAGTCCAACCAATGCTAATTGGATGAAAGTTCGACTAAATGATCGTGAGAGTTTTAATCGTCTCTATAAAGTCAATATTTTAAGCGCTAAATCGGCGATGAATGCTTTTGGAAAGCCACTTTTCAACACTCAAGAGAGTTGAATTTTAGTTGTTTATAAATTGACATGTTTTGTTTTTTAGCCTATAATTTAACTGTTAATTGGAGGAGGAATATAAAATATGACTGTAAAAGTTGCAATTAATGGATTTGGACGAATTGGTCGTCTTGCCTATCGACTTGTAAAAGATGTCGAAGAATTCAAAGGTGTTGAAATCGTAGCTGTTAACGACTTAACAGATGCTAAAACCTTAGCTCACCTACTTAAATACGATACAACCCAAGGTCCTTTCAAAGGTCATGAAGTTAGCCATAATGATGAAGGATTACTAGTAGATGGTGAACAATTACTAGTATTTGCTGAACCTGATCCAAGTAAACTTCCATGGAAAGATCTTGGAGTAGACGTAGTATTAGAATGTACTGGTTTCTTTACTTCCGAAGAAAAAGCAAGCGCACACATCCATGCTGGTGCTAAGAAAGTTATCGTTTCAGCTCCTGCTTCTGGTGATGGCGTTAAAACGGTTGTATTTAATGTAAATGATGATATCCTCGATGGTTCAGAAAAAGTTATTTCTGGAGCTTCTTGTACGACTAACTGCTTAGCGCCTATGGCAAAAGCATTACATGATGAATATAAGATTTTGAACGCTCAAATGACTACAATTCACGCGTACACTAACGATCAAAACACATTAGATGCGCCTCATAGAAAAGACTTACGTCGTGCTCGTGCAGCAGCAGCCAACATTATCCCTAATACCACTGGTGCAGCTAAAGCGATTGGCTTAGTTGTTCCTGAGTTAAAAGGTATCATGGACGGTGCCGCTTATCGTGTTCCAGTTCCAACCGGTTCAATCACTGAAGTGGTTGCTTTAGTTGAAAAGAATGGTCTAACGGCTGCGGACGTTAACGCTATGATGAAATCTAAGACTAACGAATCTTATGGTTATACCGAAGATCCAATCGTTTCTAGCGATATCATTGGTATGTCTTATGGTTCACTATTCGATGCTACCTTGACAAAAGTTCAAGAAATTGATGGAAAGACTTTAGTTAAAGTTGCTTCTTGGTACGATAACGAAGCTTCTTATACGTATCAACTAATCCGTTTAGCGGTTCGTGTTCTCGAACAAACCGAAGCTTAATTTAAGGAATTAGGTACTACTTCGGTAGTACCTTTTTTTATATCAATGAAGACCTATTTAGAACTAAGAAATAGTTATAAGAACTTCTATCAAAAACTCGCTCTAGGCTTTCTGATGATATTTGTTGGTTTGGCTTGTTGGAGTTTTTTAGAGTTTTTACAAGTATCACAATGGCTTTCGCTGAACTTAGTTTTAATTGAGGTGTTGGTTCTTTTATTGTTTTTGGGTAGTGCAGTGGCTTTCTTTTTAAGTGCTGCCGATAGCAAAACCAT
This sequence comes from Bacillota bacterium, assembly GCA_023388535.1. Lineage (GTDB taxonomy): Bacteria > Bacillota_I > Bacilli_A > Erysipelotrichales > Erysipelotrichaceae > JBNRMW01. The sequence continues at coordinate 24,991 of JAEWFZ010000025.1, forward strand.
TATCAGCGATGATTTAATCGAGCTAAGCGCGTTGGATCGACAAAAAATAAAAGCCTATAGCCTTCGAGCTAGGGGTTGGTATTATCGACGTTCAGCGATAGGTCTTGGTTTGGGCTTGCTGGTTAGCGCGTTGTTTTGGTTTTTTCGTCAGCATTTGATTCAGCTGCATTTTATGTTGCTGGCGCTAAGTATCTATTGGCTGATTATTGGCTTAGTGACGGCCTTTATCGTCGATGCTTACGGCTATTGGCAATCGTATCAACGATTAATTGATAAACCCATAAAAAAACCCAACCTAAGCTGGTATTGGTGGTTGGTTTTAATCGTTTATTTGAGTTGGTCCTGGCTCAGTTGGCAATGGCAATGGACTTGGTTGGTTTGGCCGATTGCTTTGATCGTTGCTGTTTTCCTAGAAAAACTAGCTAAATGATGGTTTATAAAATTATCTGATAAACTAAAGAATCTTACTTAAAAAGGTTCTTTTTGTTTTGCTCCGAAGGTTATTGTAACATCATTTTCAGACTAATGAAAGAATATTCAAAGTATTCTGATATTATTTCAAATAATTACTGAAAGTGGTTGTAAAGCGAAGGATATTGTTGTACTATGACTCCATATACCAAAACGGTTTTAGAGGGAGAAGTATATGAAGAAGCTACTGAAGTTGCTTTTGGTGTTACTACTGACGCTTGGCTTAGTAGGTTTTAAATCTAGCGATGAGCTGGAATTAAAGTCAGAAGCTCTAAGCAAAGAAGTAGTCGATCAACTGAAGCAAAACAAAAAATTACCGAAAGTTGACGATGAAGGTAGACCGCTCTTTTTATCCAAAGAGCAAGTTTTACAATCAGCGGATGCTACGGAATTATTGAGAGTAGTCATTGAACTTGAGGGGGAACCCGTGGTGGTTACTGCTACCAAACTTAATAAGTCGGTAGAAGAATTAAATCCAGCTCAAGTTAAAGCACAACAGAAAGTATTAAAAGAACAACAAAAACAAGTGAAAAAAGCCTTGCAAAAAGCAGGCATCAAATTATCGAATTATGGTCAAGCCAAAAAAGCAGTCGCGGCCGATCAATCGTTTACGGTATCTTTTAATGGTTTCTCGACTTACGTCAGTGCCAAAGATATTGCTAAATTAGAAAAAGTATCGGGCGTAAAAGCGGTTTATATCGCTAATGAATATCTAAGACCAGCGGTTTCGAAACAGCAATACACTTCGGTAAATCAAGTAATGGCACCCTTGGCTTGGGGCTTATATGGGTATGACGGAACTGGTCAAGTCGTTGCGGTGGTAGATTCTGGAATCGATCCAGGCCATCCCGATTTCGCCTTATCCGATGTTTCCAAAGCGACCTTAACCAAGGCTAAAGTAGAACAACTCGGTTTACCGGGTAAGTTCTATACGGACAAAGTTCCTTATGCTTATAATTACTATGATTTAAGTCAACAAGTATTAGATATTGGAAGTGGTGGTCAGCACGGTCAGCACGTCGCCGGTTCGGTGGCAGCTAATGGAAAAGTCAAAGGGGTTGCGCCGGAAGCTCAATTATTGGGTATGAAAGTGTTCTCCGATGATGTATTATATGCCACGACCTTTAGTGATATTTATTTAAAAGCTATCGATGACGCGGTGGCTTTAGGCGCCGATGCGCTTAACCTATCGTTGGGATCTCCAGCTGGCTTTTATGTTGTTGGTTCCGCCGAAGATGTCGCTATTAATCATGCCCTAGAGAATGGAATTTTATCTACCATCTCGGCTGGGAATGAACATAATGCCATGAATGGGGTAGCTAATTTTGCTAATTTCTATGCCCAACGCTATGGCTTCGCAAACCATAAGAATCCTGATTTAGGCGTAACCGGGTCGCCGTCGGTGAATGCTGGTTCCTTATCAGTAGCCTCGGTGGATAATACCAATTTGGTAGCCCATCGCCTTGATTATCAAATCAACGGTGAAAGTAAGATCGCTCAAATGACCCCAGCTCAAGGAGCACCGGATGGTTCCAAAGTGCTTCCTGGTTTACAACCGGTTGTTAAGGTTGGCATCGGTAGAGCGGAAGATTTTGCTGAAGTGGGTGACGCCGTCAAAGGTAAAGTCGCCTTAGTCATGCGGGGGAATCTTTTCACCGATTCGATCGTTAACGCTATGAATGCCGGAGCTTCGGCGCTGATTGTTTATAATCATGCGGCCGGTGGCGAAGGTCATATCAATATGGCTGGTGGCGATTTGGCTAAGATTCCGTTTGTCTTTATAGGCCATGCAGCAGGTAATACTATGTCGGAAGCTTTAGCAAACGGACAAGAAGTTAAAGTTGCCTTTAGTTCCGAAATGCTAGCGGTAGAAAATCCGACAGCCAATGAAATTAGTGATTTCTCATCTTGGGGCAGCACCCCTGGTTTACAAATGAAACCAGAAATTACAGCTCCTGGTGGCTTAATTTATTCAACCCAAAATGGTAGTGGTTATACAACCATGTCCGGAACCTCTATGGCCGCTCCACATGCAGCCGGAGGCGCTGCTGTCGTCGCTCAACGTCTTAAAGAAGATGTCGCGTTTGCTCATTTGACGCCAAGTCAACGGGCTTCTTTGGTCAAGGTACTTTTAATGAATACAGCCACTCCACTGGTTGATCCTGGCTTTGGTGGCCATTATGTTCCATATTCGGTTCGGGCCCAAGGGGCTGGTTTAATGAATGTAGCCAAAGCGGTGGATACCTCGGTTTATGTGGTTGAAGCTAACAGCAAACAACCAAAGGTCGAACTGGGAAGTATTGATAGAACGAATTTCTCGGTACGTTTAACGTTAACCAATGTATCCGACGTCGCACAAAGCTTTGCGGTTGATTCATTATTGCTACGAGATTACTATCAAAACGTCGCTGGCATTAACTATAATGTTGAAGCGGTATTGCCTATGGCGCATAATCTGGATGCTCCGAAATCAGTGGTCGTTCCAGCTCGTGGATCTACAACTATTTCTTTATCTTTTGACTTTAGTCAGGCTGTTGGTAACGACCCAGCACGTAGTTTAGTACGCAATCAGTTTGTCGATGGCTATATCTATTTAGAATCTGCCGATCCAAATCAAGTTGATTTGGTGGTACCGGTTTTAGGTTTCTATGGTGATTGGGACGAACCTAAGGTACTTGACGAATTACGTTGGAATTTGTTGGATGCTGATCCAAGCAACGATCCTACCTTCGTCTTAACGACGCCGGTATATCGCACAGAGGAAGGCGATCTCTACTTTGTTAATCCAGAACCAACCATTTGGATGTCACCTAAATCAGGTGATGTTGGCGATACGATTGGTTTCTTAGGTACCGTATTACGGAACGCTGAAGAGATTAATTTCAGAGTACGGGATGTCAATGGTAAAGTGGTAAGAGAACTTGGTGAATCAACCATGCAACGGAAGATTTATCGAATGGCTCAAGGCGCTGCACCATACCGCTATTTCTCACCGAGCACATGGGATGGTACCTTAAATGGTCAGGTTCCAGCCTCAGGTTCTCAGTATCTCTACGAAGTTGAAGTTTTAAGAACCAAGTTCTCACCAGCTCAAACTATGCAGTTTGCGGTGACGATTGATACTTTAGGTCCTGAGATTAGTCAAGTTTACTATGACCCAGGAAATAAAGTATTAAGCTTCGCACTCGCCGATGCTGGTATTGGGGAAGAGAAGGCTCTAGTTGCTTTACGTAAACAACCAAGTCAAAATGTAGCCGCTGTCTTAGGTGAAGATGGACTCTGGCACGCGGATGTTTCAACTTTGGTTGCTCAGGAATCAAATGCTCAACTTTTAATCGTCGCTTTTGATGAATTGGGCAATGCTTCAAGCGTAAGAGTTAAGGTAAAAAGCGATAAAGCTAAACCAGAACCAAGCGAACCGGAAACACCGGTTGTCGTAGAACCAGAACCAGAAACAGCGGTTGAACCTAGCGAGCGTCCTAACGATCCGTTTGGCGAAGTTCAGATTGTACTTACAGCACCAGATTTGTTAGCCGCTTATGATACAAGTCACGTCAAGTTCAGCGGTTGGGTCTATGGTGTTCCTGAAGTTTCTAGTTTGAAATTTGGAGACCATGAATTAACCTTAACCAAGGTCGAAAAAGCTAGTGTTACCGATACAAGTGGCAATGAGTTGTACTATGGATTAGCGTACCGCTTTGACCAAGAAATTGAACTTGGGGATGGCTACTATGAAGTTCCATTAGTCGTCACTCTAACCGATGATAGTACTTTCCAAATTGTTCGTCGTTTCTGGGTTGATACGACGGCACCAACGCTATCCGCTAAAGCTGAGAAAGTAAGCAAAGGCGCCACCAATACTACCGTGGAGCTCGAATTTGCGGATAACTTAGCTATTGTAGAACTCTATCGAGACGATAATTATCTGACCGTGGTAGATATGACCAATCAAGCTTTCGGTTATACCAATGTTACGGGCAGCTATAGCGATACGGTAGAACTGCAAAGTAAGCCGTCTAAGGTTGTCTACAAAGCGGTAGATATCGCCGGAAATGTACACAAGGTAACCGTGAATTTACCAAAACGATAAAAAAAATAAGACTGAAGGAAAACTTCAGTCTTTTTCAATTTCCCGTCTAATAGTGATAAAATAGTAAGGATGAGAGGTAGCTATGAAACTATTTAACACTAAAACAAATGCTATTGAGACTTTTGTTCCAATTCATGAAAAGCAAGTTAGTTTATATGTCTGTGGGCCAACGGTTCACGATAAAGCTCATATTGGGAATGCACGTCCTTTGGTTGTCTTTGATACCTTAAAGAAGACCCTGGAGGCTTTAGGATATAGCGTCGATTATGTTTCCAACTATACCGATGTTGATGATCGCATTATTGAAAAAGCTCAAGCGGAGAATATAGATGAAACGGAATATACAGAACATTATATCGATTTATATGAAACGCTCAGACAAAATCTGGGCGCCCATCAACCCAACGCGACACCTCGTGTGACTGAAACGATGGAAGACATCATTCAATTCATCGAAGCATTAATTGAAGCGGGTGCGGCCTATGAAGCCGAGGGGGATGTCTATTTTTCGGTGGATTATATTGATAATTATGGTTCGCTGTCACATCAAAATCTTGAGGAGTTACAAGTTGGTTCCAGAGTAAAAGAAAATGTTAAGAAACAAAATCCTTTAGATTTTACGTTATGGAAGAAAACCGAAACGGGTATCGCTTGGCCAACCCGTTGGTCTACAGGGCGTCCCGGTTGGCATACCGAATGTGTGGTCATGATTAACCAGCATTTCAAACAACCGACAATTGATATTCACGGTGGTGGTCAGGACTTGAAGTTTCCCCATCATGAAAATGAAAATGCTCAGCAAGAAGCGCTCCATCAACATGGTCTGGCTAATTACTGGATTCATAATGCTATGGTAAATATCGATGGCGGTGAGATGCATAAGTCGCTAGGTAATGCGGTCGACGCTCAGGAGTTAATTGATCAATTAGGAAGTAACGTTGTCCGTTGGTTATTAATTAGTACCCACTATCGACAAGTTTTAAACCTAACCGATCAAACTATTACCCAAGCCAAAGCTGAAATAGAGCGGATTGAACAGGCTCTCAAGAGCGCTCAAGTAACCTTGTTACGTCAGCAATTTCATTCGGAAGAAGATTTGGAGCTAGCATTTTATCCAGAATTTTTGTCAGCTATGAAAGATGATTTAAATACGCCCAATGCGATTAAGATTATCTTTGATGCGATTAAAGCGTTAAACGCGAGTTTAAGAACCCGAGAAGTCAATTATCATAAAGTAAACTCTATCATGAATGAAGTTTACAGGATGTTAAATATTTTAGGAATTTCTTTTAAAAAGATTGTACTTAGTGCATTTGATATAGAATTGTTCGATAATTGGGATAAGGCAAAACAAAATAGAGATTTTGAGCGAGCAGATCAAATTAGAGCTCAACTGCAAGCTCGAGGTCTTCTATGATTTCTTCTTTATCTATCAGCAGTCTGGCTTATGTTGGGGATGGCCTGCTTTCGATTAGAGTCAGGTTATACCTCATTGAACAAGGTCTGCAACAACCAACCAAATTATTAAAAGCTTCGAATCGTTTTGTATCTGCGCAGAGTCAAGCTCTATTCATGAAGTATCTTCTTGAGCATGAAGTTTTAACGACGGAAGAGATTCGTTGGTATAAGAAAGGAAGAAATTATAAAAGCCGTTCTATCGCAAAGAACGCCTCGGTGATTACCTATCGGATTGCGACGGGTTTTGAGGTTCTATGGGGATATTGGTATTACTCTGACTTACATCAGCGCATCGACGAAATTTTTGAATTGTATTGTAGAGAGGTAATTAAACAATATGGCCCAGTACATTTATGGTAAGAATCTAATCCTGCAACGATTAAAGTCACAAGCACCGATACATAAACTTTTCTTGACGCAAAAAAACTTTGATGCCTATCAATCGCTAATTAAAAAGTCAAAAACAGCTTATGAAATCGTTTCAATGCAAAAATTAGATAAGCTGGTTAAAGGAGTTCATCAAGGAATCGTAGCCTCAATAGAAGCCTATAAAACGTATTCTTTAGAAGAACTTTTGGAAACTATTGATTTAAGTCGTCAAGATAATATTATTGTTCTTTGTGATCAACTAGAGGACCCGCATAATCTCGGAGCTATTTTGCGTACAGCAGATGCTGTTGGTGCAGCAGGGGTTATCATTGGTAAACATCGTTCCATTGGCCTTACCCAAACGGTGGCGAAGGTTTCTACTGGAGCGATTGAAACGGTGCCCGTCAGTGAGGTTACTAATCTTGCTAATAGTTGTGCTTTTCTAAAACAACAGGGTTTTTGGATAATTGGTGCTGATAATGATGAAACCGTCGATTATCGTCAGATGCCTAAAGATCGCAACCTGGTTCTTGTGGTTGGATCGGAAGGTAAGGGGATTTCTCCATTGGTAAAAAAGCAATGCGATTATCTTGTCAAGATTCCAATGTATGGAACGGTAACTTCACTCAATGTTTCGGTAGCTACGGGTATTTTATTGTATGAATTAATTAGAGATAAATAATAAAGTATTTAGGAGTTCATCATGAACGATTATGAAATGTTGTATATGATCAACCAAAAAGATCATGATGCGGTTAATATTATGCTTGCCCATTATGAGCGCTTTCTTTGGTCGGTCGTACATCATGCTTGTTTTGATCCTGAGAAACTTCGATTAGAAAAGGAGGATTTATTTCAGGAAGCAACGATTGGTTTTCTAAAGGCGATTGAACGCTTTGATGTTGAGGTGGGGGTTAAGTTTTCGGTGTACTTATATCACTGTTGCTTGCATCAGGTGCGTTTGTTTATTCGTCGTAATCGAGGAATGGCGTACCAGTTGCTTAGTAATGCGATTTCTTTAAATCATCCGGCGCCTTCCATCGTCACGGAAAGTAGAGGTAATTTAGAAGAAGTGGTACATGACAATAATCCGGGAATGGATCCCGTTAAAATGGCTCACTATATTGAGACCAAAGGGTTAATGGATGACATATTGGAAGATTTGAGCCCCTTGGAGAAAAAAATATTCTTTTTACGAAATCAAGGTTACACCTATAACGATATAGCGAAAGCTTGTTCAACAACCTCAAAGAAAGTTGACAATATTTTACAGAAGATTCGCCGATTAGCTAAGCAAAAGATTGACTTATAAGCACTATCTATGATATTCTAACGTGGCACATGTTAGAAGGTGGTGTTTTAAGTGTCTCAAACAAAGAATCGTAAAGTTATCTTAACTTGTACCGAATGTCTGAGCCGTAATTACACAACCTCCATGAATAAGACGATGCGCACGCAACGTCTAGAATTAAGAAAATTTTGTAAGCGATGTAATAAACACACCATCCATCGCGAGACAAAATAGGAGGATGACAAATGTTTGATTGGTTTTCAATAAAAGGTATTAGAAAAGAAATAAAAGAAAGAATCCGTTGGTCAAAACCGAAAGAAATGGTTAAGTTTTTTTCTCAAGTCATGGTTTTCGTTGTGGCCTTTGCTTTATTCTTTGTAGTTGCTGACTTCTTAGTCGTTCTATTTCTAAGAACGTTAGGGATCGGAGGTATGTAATGCCGGAAGAATTAAGCAAACGCTGGTATGTTGTTAATACTTACGCTGGTCATGAAAATCGTGTAAAAGAAAATCTCGAACGCCGTGTCGAGACGATGGGTATTGAAGATAACTTATTCCGTATTCTAGTAGCGGAAGAAGAAGAGATTGTCATCAAGAATGGGAAACAACAAAGAAAAATGAAAAATTTGTTTCCAGGTTACCTCTTTGTCGAAATGATTATGACCGATGATTCCTGGTATGTTGTTCGTAATACGCCAGGGGTTACGGGATTCATTGGTTCTAGTGGTGGTGGGGCGAAACCGTTCCCAGTATCGCCGGAAGAGATTGAGTCCATTTTGCGCCGCATGGGTATGTCGGAAAGCAAACTGGTAGTTGACTTTGCGGTAAGAGATCATGTTCGTATCACCGAAGGTCCATTTAAAGGTATGGATGGATTGGTTGAGTCAATGAATGACGACCAACAAACGGCGATTGTCCTAATTGTGTTGTTTGGTCGCGAAACGCCAACGGAAGTATCATATAACGATTTAGAATTATTTAATTAAAGCCGTCTTGCGGCTTTTTTTGTCAATGAGGAGGGTTTTGAATGATATTAAATTCCATCGATCAACGTTTAATATTAGCTTGTTTTAGTCGAAATTATAATCAACCTTTAAGTTTAAAGCAATTAGAATTGTATACCTATCTAGATCTTAATCATCTGCAAGAAGTGGTAAATCAACTCGTTGAAAAAAGGCTTCTAGTTTATATTGACGAAGCCTATTATTTACACAATGATCACTATCTTGAAATGATTAAAGAAGAACTGGTTTTATACGATCAGCTGATGCAATTTATTGAAATAATAAAACCGCGCATTGATGAGGTGTGGTTAATTCATCAGCGTCAAGATCAAGCCTTTGATTTAAGTAAACCAACCCTAATTGTAGAGACCTTAAGTAGTAATGAATCCTTCATCATCAAAACCTTTGAAGATTCGAACCTAACCGATACCTATCAGTTAGAGATTTCAAATGCTTTAAAAGTCGTGGATCAAGTAAGTGTTATGGACCATGAAGTCTTCATCGAAAACGCGCCGATAACACTCTTTATTTCTTAATCTATTTGATAGTAGAGTTTGTGTTTTTCAACTTTTACTAATTTATATCCTGAGATTTCCATTTTTTCTAGATTTTCTAGTTGGGAAATCTTTTTTTGTATTATCGTTCTTGCGTATAATCCTCTGAACTGTTTCCGTTGCAGACTGGTTCCTTTTATTAAGTCAACGCGTTTGATGGGATGATCATAAGCGTTGGGTAATAATTGTTGATATTCTTTGGAAGATAAATCAACGATTGGACGATTAAAATGTTTTAAGAGATCGGCTTTCCAATACGCATATAAATCTATTTCATTGTAGGGTTTGGTGAAGTCCAGTCGATACGGATAAATCCGATGGGTGCCTAAGATTAAACCATAATAGGCATCGCCAATCACAATCATTTGATCGGCTATCGATTGTTCGCGAGCCGATAAACTCGAATAATCGAGCGCTTTGTAAGCTGCTCCTTGAAAGAGTTCCAGTGGTTTATAGGTTTTGGAAATATCTTGATAATATTGATAAACCTTAGTAGCAATCGCTTCGGAAACTTTAAGTTCGGATTGTAGTTGAGGGATGGAATACGCTTTACTGATTTGATAAAGATGATTTGTTTTATCTTCATCTAAAACCAACAAATCATTATAACTGGTTGCTTTTAGATTTAGTACTTTTGCTGGAGATAAATAGATAATCATTAGAAGAGCGAATCCCACTCGCTTTCTTTAAAGCCGACCCCAGCAAACTCTTCATTAATAATTAAAATTGGTCGTTTAATCAACATACCATCTTTACTGAGCAGTTCGTAAAGCTCGGTTTCACTATACTGATCCATTGTTTTCGATAGATTTAGGGCTCGATAGGAATTACCGCTGGTATTAAAGAAGCGTTTAATAGGAAGCTGAGATTGTTGGTGAAAATCACTTATTTCAGTAAGTGTTGGTGGGTTTTTCTTGATGTCGATATATTCGTAGCTGATACCTTTTTCTTTTAGGTAGTTTTCACTTTTTTTACAAGTGCTACATCTTGGATAACAATATAATTTTACTTTCATGAGCTATTCTCCTTTGTTTCTAGTGTATCATATCATTTGCTTAGGGTAGAACGGACTATGTATAATATTGGCCATGGAACCATTTAAAAAACTTGAATTAGAGGATATTGAAATTGTCCATCCTTTTTTAAAGGCACATAATTTTGAACTTTGTGATTATACTTTAATGGTGAAAATGTTATGGCGTGAGTATTATAATATCCATTACTATATTTATCAGGATACTTTAATTTTTTTGTTGTTTAACGATCAATATACCTGGTTTGAATATCCACTCGGTAAAAATGTTAAGGAAGCCTTATCGTTTTGTAAACAATTTGCTCAAAAGAAACTAGATCGTCTAGTTTTTGCTAATATTACCGAAGCCCATGTTGATGAGATTTCTCAACTCATTGATGTTGATTATATTGTCGTCTCAGATAAATGGTTCGATTATATTTATGATTATGATAGTTTTTCCAGTCTCAAAGGCAAGAAATTGAGCAAGAAACGCAATCATGTTAATCGTTTCAAACGCGAGTATCCGAATTGGCGATTTGAGCGGGTCAATAAAGAAAATATCAAGGCCATTATTGATTTTTATAATTCCTATGTGATGAATCAACCGATTGATGATGAGGTTTATGAAGAATATGAACGCAATTCAGTTTTAAACTTCTTAGAGAATTTTGAGGCTTTTGATATCAGTGGTGGCGTGCTCTGGGTTGATGATCAAGTGGTTGGTTTTAGTTTTGGCGAGCTGATTGGTGATATCTTGTTTGTGCCCATCGAAAAAGGGGATATGAACTATCATGGCGTTTATCAAATGCTGGCGATGATGTTTAGTGGACTGTTTGTTGAACAAGATCCTAAGCTAATTAATCGGGAAGAAGATATGGGAGATGCTGGCTTAAGAAAAGCCAAGCGTTCCTATTTCCCTTTATTCTTGGCTCACAAGTACTTGATGGTGGGTAAGTTAGAGCAAAGGGTATAAAGTTTACCTTAGAAGTAAATCCAACAAAAACCCCAGTATATAAATAAATATTAAATCATTTATAAAATCTGTGTGAAATGAACGATATGACTTTGAAACAAACTACAGATTATCTATGCTATTAGTTGACTATTTACTTTAATTTGTGCTATCATAGCAAAGCTATCTTTTATTAGCCGTGGGAGAGTGGAAGCAAACCACTCGTTACCACAACACAACCAATTCAAGATAAGGAGGAATTATTGTGAGTAAAAAAATTGCCAAAGTAACTAAGTTACAATTCATGGCTGGTCAAGCTAGACCAGGACCTGGGCTTGCTGGAGCGGGTATTAACATGCCTCAGTTCTGTGCGGCTTTCAATGACCAAACTAGTTCTCGTACCGGGGATTTAGTTCCAGTAGTTATCACTGCCTATGATGACAAAACATTTGATTTTGTTCTCAAGACGACACCAGCTTCTGTAATGCTTAAAAAAGCAGCCGGTATTCAAACAGCGGCCGCTAATCCTAAAACTACGGTTGCGGGAACCATTACCGTTGATCAATTGCGCGAAATCGCAGAATACAAGATGCCAGATTTGAATGCTAATGATGTCGAAGCAGCGATGAAAATTGTTGCGGGTACAGCAAAAAATATGGGTATCAAAATCGAGGGGTGGCAATAATCATGGCAAAATTAAGCAAAAATCGTAAAGCAGCTTTAGAAAAAGTTGAACACGGAAAACTCTACGATTTAAAAGAAGCGGTAGCGATTGCGAAAGAAATTAGTTTCACTAAATTTGATTCTACTGTGGAAGCTTCCTTTCTATTAAACGTAGATCCACGTCATGCGGATCAACAAATCCGTGGGGCGATGGTACTTCCAAACGGGACTGGTAAGTCTCAAAAAGTATTAGTCGTTACCCAAGGAGAAAAGGTTGAAGAAGCTAAAGCGGCTGGCGCTGACTTTGTAGGAGGCGCTGAAATCCTAGAAGAAATTCAAAAAGGCTGGTTTGACTTTGATATCATAGTGGCTACGCCAGATATGATGGGTCAATTAGGTAGACTAGGTAGAGTATTAGGTCCTAAGGGACTTATGCCTAACCCTAAAACGGGTACGGTTACTACCGATCTTACTTCAGCTATTGAAGATATTAAGAAGGGTAAAGTCGAATACCGAGTTGATAAGGACGGAAATATCAACGTTATGATTGGTAAGGTTAGCTTCACTGAAGAAGCTTTAGTTGAAAACTTTCAAGCTATCTTTACTACCATTGTTCGTTCAAGACCAGCTGCGGTTAAAGGTGCCTTTGTGAAGAAAGTTGTTCTTTCTACTTCTATGAGTCCTGGCATCCGCATCAATCCAGAACTTGTTTAAGTTTTTTGATTAACTATTACACCATTGTCAGAAATGATAATGGTGTTTTTTTTATCTTTTTCATCCAATAAATTTGAAAAAATTTGTTAGTTAAAAGTAACTTATAGTGATAAAAAGGCGAGAATTATATAACAGAATATAATTATTGTGTTTTTAATAACATTAATTGATTTTTATTTGGTATTTTCATTGATAGTATAAATCAACAATGCTATAATTTGCATAATTAGACGATTGTAAAATCAATAATACCAAGGTGATTGTTTGAATTGCCTACGTGGGCAAGGTTATAAAAAATAATCACCTATCCGCCGAGCGTGCGATAGGAGATGTTTTATGAGAACGCGTAAAGTCATGAAGAAGCTATTTTCGATCATGATGGTATTGACGTTGTTTTTTTCGTCTTATCATTTATCTGGAAAGATGAATGCGATGGAAACAGACAATGAAGAACCGATAGTCGAAATAGAGGAATCACAAACAGCGGAAGTCATAGAAGTTGAAACAGCAACTTCTGAAAAAGCTGTACCTGATACGGTTCCGGTTGAATCTGTTCCGGAAGAAACGGTTGAACCGAAACCTGAAGATTTACCACCAGAAGTAGAGACTGTGACGGAAACGGAAGTTCCCCCAACAGTCGTAGAATCTGAACCGGTTGAAGTTGAAGAACCACCAATAGTGGTTGAAGAACAGGTAGAAACAAAAGTCGACGGTGGTAAAGTCGAAGAAGACCCACCACTGGTAATTGATAAACCAGAAGAGACGAAAGTTGATGGAGGTAAGGTCGAACAAGAAAGCCCACCGCTGGTAGTTGATGAACCAGAAGAGACAAAGGTCGATGGGGGCAAGGTCGAACAAGAAGAACCACCTCTAATAATAGAAGAACCAGAAGAAACTAAGGTCGATGGCGAAGTCGTTGAACCTGAAGAGGATCCTGAACTTCTACCCGATGAGTTGTCTCTTGAGGCTTCACATGACCCTGATAATTTGGGTAAAGGTGTAGAAATTGAAGCGCCAAAGCTTTATATTCCTCCAAAATCACCTGTTAAAGTTGCTAATACAACGAGACAGCTAGTGGCTCCTGGTGAAGTTAAAGTAACTAAACAAGCTAATCTAGTTCCAGGTAAAGTAAATACTTGGGATATCGTACTTCGTATTGAAGGACGAGATACGGTAAAAACCTCAGATATTGTTTTAGTTATGGATACCTCAGGCAGTATGAACCAAGAGGATAGAATCGCTAAATCAAAAGAAGCTGCTATAAACTTTGTTAATGCCTTGCTTCCGGATGGCAATACCACGAATCGGATAGCGATTGTTGAGTTTGCTTCTGGTCAAAAAGGAAGCATTGTTAACTTTACCGGCGCAGCTGGAAGACAAACGTTAATCAACCGCATAAGTGGCATGACTGCTAATGGAGGTACGTTTACACAGTATGCCATGAAGCAAGCAGCTACTTTATTAGGACCTTCCACTGCTGATATCAAAAATATTGTCTTGCTTTCTGATGGTGAACCTACTTATAGTTATACATTAAGTAACCCTAACAACTATTTAACAAGTCAATTTATAAGAACAGCATCACCTACACATAATGTTAATGATTGGAGAGATGCTACTTCTGCAGCAGCTCCTGAATCGGCTTATAACTACGGAACAACGGTAGGACTAGGCACTCACATGTTCCACCGTTATTCTTTTATTAATGATAGATATTATAACCATGGAAATAGTGCCGTTGCTGAAGCAGGATTTTCTAAAGGTAATGGGCATATAGTGTACACCGTTGCTCTACAAGCTGGTGAACTTGGTGAGCCGATACTAAGAGCTATGGCAAGTCCAGGAAAAGCCTACACTGCTAATCCTAACGATTTGGATGCGATCTTTGCTACTATTGCCGGTTCTATTGGAGCCGCTGTGAGTGATGCTACCGTAAGTGATCCAATGGGTATTGGATTTGAAATACCGGTAGGCCAAGTCAGTCAAATCACGGTTACTCAAGGTAATACCACAGGTTCCACGAGTAATAAGATTAACTGGAACTTAGGGCCTTCGCTTATCAATACCGTCCCTGGTGATCCAACTTTGAAATATGCGGAAATGACATATAGAATCGAAATCACCGATGCCATTTTAGATGTTACTTCAGGTGATGGATTCTATAGTACCAACGGAACTACAACCTTATCGTATACCGATTCCGATGGTAATCCACAAACTAAAGAATTCGTTGTACCGACAGTCGATCCGGTCCTTTGGACTTTAGATAAGAGATTATTGGACCATAAAGGCAACGTTATTAGTACAGCAGTTGGATCATTTACAATAACGGCTACCAACTATGAAGATGGTGGAACCAACGATGCTGGTCAGTATATTTATGGAGCACAAATTGGTGAACCGGAAACGAAAGTGATTACCAATAAATCAGGGCTTGGTGATCAAAGACTCTTGACAGAATTACGTAATCGCGGTTTTTATCGAATTGTTGAAACTAATAAAGTTTTTGGTTCTGCAATAGAGAATGACTGGAGAGTTTTGCCAGCCACTGAACAGTATTTATTCAAGTTTGGTGCCTACAAAAATCCAGGTGAACCAGGATATATTCCACCAGATGCTGAATTTAATCCTTTAAATGATCACTTCTATGATAAGCAAGCGTTCCGGATATTTGCGGACGATGTAACTGGTTTGGCATCTCAAGATGTCAGTGTTTTGATTGTAAATAAGTTAAAACCACTAATTATAAACATCAACAAAGCTTGGGAGAATGTCGATCATTTAGAGACTATTCCAGAAGTTATCTTTACTATTTGGCATAAAGTTGAAGATGGAGATTTTACCCAATATGGTGACGCCCATATACTAACAGCTCCAAACACTTCCATAACTGGTATTGAAGTCCCTAGACTAGATGCCAATGGAAGACGTTATATCTATGAAGTTAGAGAAAGCTTTGATAATAAAGATGATTACCTATGGTCAGTAAACAGTCCAGTAATTGATGGACAACAAGACGAAGTCGACTTTAACTTTATTAATAAATACAAATACACCAGTATCGAAGCCAATAAGATTTGGGAACGTGGTGATGACCCTCTACCATTAAGAGAAATCTATTTCAAACTATTCAGAAATATTGAAGGTCAAACAGCAGTTGAAGTTCCAGAATCAATCGCACCAATGAAACAGGTCCCAGAAGATACCTTAAAAGTTACCTGGGAAGGTATGGATGAATATGATGCGAATGGTGAAAGATATATTTACAGCGTTCGAGAATATGTAATGGTTCTAGACGAAAATGGTAATGAAATTTATATACCGGGTGCACCAATTAACTACGTAAAAGTAGAATCCGGATTGACCGTTACCAATACCTATGTCGCACCACCAGAACCAGATAATAAAACCTTTGTTGTTGTTAACAAAGAATGGATAAATGTACCGGAAGGCGCGACACCAACCGCAACTTTTGAGCTTTACGATGCGGATGCACCGAATACAGTTATTAAAACAGGTACAATTACCTATCCAGCTTTAACTTACGTATTTAATGATTTGCCAGCGCTCAAAGATGTAAATGGTGAAAAAGTTAAAATAAATTACCAGGTCCGTGAGATTGATTTACCTGGTTATATTGGAACCTCAGAACCGAAAAAGGAATCCTATATTATAAGTGTTATCCGAACTCCGGAAAATAATTCAGAGGAATGGGATTTAGGAATTAACCCTAGCTTTGTAATTACCAAACCTACGGGTAATCAACCATATATCATCTGGAGTTTAAATACGATACCAGAATCGGATCGCGGAGCATTCTTAGAAGCATTTAGAAATAAAGCTAGTGAGCTAGGAGCAAACATTGGACCATTCCTTAGTATATCCTTAGCCGATCCAATTATTTGGATTTCTGGCCCACAAGTTGAGTATGATATTTATCCGAATGATCCAGAATCCGGTTTAATTAAAATTGACATCAAATATAACGATGATGGAACGATTTCCGATGAATCAAAATTATTTTTCCAAAGACCAAAAACTTGGACGCAATTTGTTGTTGGTGAACATTCTGCCGTACAATTCGATTTTAAAAATACCTACATTCAACCTACGGATGTTACGATTTCGGTAATCAAAAAACTAACTGGTCGTGATTTCTTACCGTATGAAACCTTCAGTTTTAAATTGACGGGCACAGTAGATAATAATCCTATAGAAATAACGGTTGAAGTAAGCAGTGAAGGTGTAGCTCATGAATTTAGTGCCATCAACTTTACCAAAGCAGGAAACTATGTATTTTCAGTTTCTGAAATAAATGATGGTAAAGGGGGTATCACTTATCCTGCAGATCAAACGGTTACGGTTGTTGTAACTTTAAATAAAGAGACGGGAGTCTTAACGGCTGTAGCAACACCGTCGACGTTGACCTTTGAAAACATCTATCGAGCCACTGGAAGTTTCACACCACAAGTAACCAAGGCACTTTCAGGACGTGACTTGAACGAAAATGAATTTGAGTTTGTCCTTAAAGAAGGCAACATCGTTCTACAAACCGTCAAAA
>JAEWFZ010000026.1 GCA_023388535.1 Bacillota bacterium
ATGTATTTATCTTAAAGATGAAATTTAATTTATAACAAGATTACAAGAGCAAATGAGGTTAAAACCTCTTTCTCAGACTTATTTCCGGTTGATACCACTAAAACGGAAGTAACAATAATAATTGGCACACGTGAAACATAGGGTTGAAAATTGATATTAAATTTAGTATAATAATAGAGCTACTGCAACAGCAACTAGAGAACCAGGTCAGGGTAGGAATACAGCAGCCTTAATCTAGCTCTACTGTGTGCGGTAGCTTTTTGTTTAAGGAGCGAGCTTATGGAAAACTATATGAAAGAAGCTTTAATCGAAGCTAACAAAGCTTTATTGTTGGATGAAGTTCCAATTGGTGCGATTATTGTGAGAAACGGGGAAATTATCGCACGGGCTCATAATGGTAAAGAAAACTCACAAATAGCTACCCATCACGCGGAGATATTAGCGATAGAAGAAGCTTGTGCGATTTTAGGTAGCTGGCGTTTGGAGGATTGTGATCTTTATTGTACTTTAGAACCTTGTTCTATGTGTGCTGGTGCGATAATTCAAGCGCGCATACGTAAGGTTGTTTTTGGTGCCAGTGATCCAAAATCCGGTGCTTTAAGCGGATTATATAATATGTACGAGGTTTCGGGATTTAACCATTATCCCGAAGTGGTTCATTCTGTACTGAAAGACGAATGCTCGCAAATATTGAAAGACTATTTCAAATCTAAGCGCTAGCCTTTGTATAGAACGAGATGTTCAATGGTATAATAATATCAATAGGAGCTAATTCATGATTTATAAATCTTTATATCGTACGTACAGACCACAAAGCTTCGCAGAAGTTGTTGGTCAAAAACATATTGTCACAGCACTATCTAACGCATTAAAACGCAATAAGGTTGCGCATGCCTACCTTTTTTGTGGGCCGCGCGGAATTGGAAAAACGACTATTGCAAAATTATTTGCTAAGGCCGTAAACTGTCAAAATCCTCAAGAAGCACCTTGTGGTCACTGTCCAACTTGTGTGTCGATGAGCGCGCCTAATCATCCGGATATCATTGAAATGGACGCGGCATCTAACAATGGCGTAGAAGAAATTAGAGAAATCGTCGATAAAGTGAAATATGCACCGGTTGAAGGAAAGTATAAGATTTATATCATCGATGAGGTTCACATGTTAACACAATCGGCTTTTAACGCTTTGTTGAAGACATTAGAAGAACCACCTCAACATGTTATTTTTATCTTAGCCACCACCGATCCACAAAAAGTAATCCCGACCGTAATCTCACGTACCCAGCGTTTTGATTTTACTCGAGCTAATATTGCTGAAATAACAAAATTATTAAAAGAAGTTACCAACAAAGAAGAAATAGCAATCGAACCAGAGGCTATCGAATTAATAGCTGAACTTGCAGATGGTGGGTTTAGGGACGGTTTATCGATTCTTGAGCAAGTTGTGGCTTATGCCGAAAAAACCATAACCACAGATACCATTACCGCAGTCTATCGGTTAGCACGAATAGAAGAGCTACAAGAATATCTTCAACATTTAATCAATGGCGATATTAAAGCTGCGTACTTATCTTTGGATAAATTTGAAGAAGGGTCGGTTGACTATCGACGACTCATTCAAGACTTAATTGAACTATCAAAAGCCACGGTGATTATAAATCTCACTAATGACCCTCAATTTGTTCCGGGAAGATATCGAGAGAGCGCTAAAGCCTTAGTGCAGGAGAATAATCCTCATCTGTTTTTAGAGTTTGTCGATGAGTTTTTGAAGGTCCAATATGAAGCTAGATTCAGTGGTCTTTATCAATCCTATTTAGAGGTATCTACGCTTAGACTTTGTCAAAGTCAAAGCTTTGTTGAATCAAGAAAAGAAGAAGCTTACGAATTGGTAAAAAAGGAAACTGAAGAAGAAGTAATTATTGAAACTAAAAAAGCTGAAACTGTTACCCCTATAGAACCAGAGCCATCCAAAGAAGCAGAATCCAAAGAGAATGATCCGGTTACACAAAACAGAAATAAATCTCCAAAAGGATACCCAGAAAATGACGAAGACCTAACCAAAACTTTGGTTGATTTAATGGTTCTTGGTGATCGAGAATTAAGAGAAAAAGAATCCGAAGCTTGGCATAAGATGAACGATTTGGCTCTGGATCCTCAATATCGAAAAGTTGCGATTTTACTTAAAAATAGTGAAATAAAAATTGCCTCTGAAAAGTTTGTGGTAGTCAGTCTGATCAGACCAGAGCAGGTAAATGTGCTCAATCAACCAAGTAACCAAGAATTAATTCAGGAAACCATGAAAAAGGTAGTTGGAACCAAGAAAGGTGTTTTAGCGGTTACGAATACTGAATTAATGAAAGCAATTAAAGTGTTTTTACAATTTCAAGAAAATGATACATTACCAAGCGAAACCGAAGCTAAGCAGAGTTTAAAATTATTTGAGCTACCAGAAAAAGTCGAAACTGAAATTGTAGATCCTGAAGCGTTACTTAAAGAAATGCTAGGTGATCTCTTAGAAATAAAGGATGAATAATGTACCCACAAGTGCTTTTAGATCTAATTGAACAACTAAAAAAATTACCGGGCGTCGGTGATAAGACCGCTCAGCGCTATGCTTTTTCATTACTTGATTTAAGTGAAGAAGAACTTGAATATTTTTCAAGTTCAATATTAGCGGCGAAACAAGGATTACGTTATTGCGAACGATGCAATAATTTTTCAGAGCAAGCCCTCTGTGATATCTGCTTGGACACGCATCGCGACCAGACGACGGTTTGTGTGGTTGGATCGGTCAAGGATATTATTGCCATTGAACGTCTCAATCAATATCAAGGCACCTACTTTGTATTAAACGATCTAATATCGACGGTAAAAAATGTTTTACCGAGCGACTTAAATTTAGAACAATTGAGTCAACGCGTAGAAGAAGGCGTCAGCGAATTGATTTTAGCTTTAAATCCAACGATAGAAGGCGAAACAACGGCACTATATTTGGCTAAAAGGTTTGATACTAAGGCCAAAGTAACTCGTTTAGCCCAAGGATTACCGATGGGAACAGCCTTGGAATATATTGATGATCTAACTTTATTACGCTCGATGATAAATAGGAAGAGTATAGAATAGGAGGAAAGCCGATGGCATCGATTGCTTATGTATGTCAGCATGAAATGATTGAATTTCACCGTCTTAGAGGACATCAAGAGATCGTTTTCTTACGCCTTAGCACGAAGCAGTTCTCACGTTTTGATACTAACGACTATTTATTCTTTTTAACGCGAAGCTTTCACCGCTCTGAGCGCGGTATCGTCGGCTATGGTAAGTTACATAAGCAAGAACAAGCATCTCCTAAAACCATGTGGCAAAGACACAAAGATATGACTGGTTATCCAAATATCCAAGAAATGTACGAAGCCTTAGATAAAATGGCTAAAGGCAATCAAAAACATAAAAAAATATCAGGACTACACCTAAAAGAAGTGGTATATTTTGAGTTTCCTGTCTATTTATCTGAGTTTGGCTATGATTTAGAACCAAATTTAGAATCCTTTACCTATATCGATCAAGAACAAGATATAACTTCTAAATTACTTAGTGCGGTAAAGTCGATAGGGCTTGATTTGTGGTCACAAACCCAAAATTCCGGAATGACCATTGAAGATTTAGATTTAGAAATAAAACGACATGTCTTAGCTCATACAGCAAGCAAATACGGCTTGTTTACCGAAAATTTCAATCGTACCTTGAATAATCGATTGTTGCGTTTCAGTGATAAACTGCAGAAAATCCCAGAAACCAATCAAGCATATACGTTAATTGTTGATGGCAATCTTATCTGTTATTTACCATTATTACAAAGAAATAGTACAGCCATTAATGAATTAATTGGAATTAGTTGTACGCTTTCTAGAGCCGCCGATCAACACCCGCTTATAGAAAATCCTAAATTTAAAGTTATCGTTTATGGTAATGGAAATTTAAAAAAGAATTTTGTAGAACAACTTGAATTATTCAATATCCAGTATTTAGACGTCAAAAAGGAGTAATCATGAAAATTTGCTTAGAACATCGCGATGACTTACGTTCGAAAGAAGTATTTTCGGAAGTTTATCGACGATTGTCGGATCTAGGTTACATACTAGTTCCTGAAAATCCCGATTTAGTGATTACTATTGGTGGAGATGGCACGATGTTGCATGCGATTCATACGTATTTGAACAAGGGTGAAACACCAATGTTTGTAGGGATACATACCGGAACCCTAGGCTTTTTTACCGATTATGAAGCGGACGAATTGGAAGATTTTTTCACTGATCTATCGACATCGCCCAAAGTTGATGAAGTGCGCTTATTAGAAGCGGATATTGAATACA
Source organism: Bacillota bacterium (assembly GCA_023388535.1). GTDB lineage: Bacteria > Bacillota_I > Bacilli_A > Erysipelotrichales > Erysipelotrichaceae > JBNRMW01. The sequence continues at coordinate 4,371 of JAEWFZ010000026.1, forward strand.
ATGATGGCCGAGAAAATAGAAAGATACTTGCGGTCAATGAAATACGAGTGGAGAATATTCTCCAAACTCAGCTACTTGATGTTTATATTGATGATCAATTTTTAGAAACCTTTAGAGGCAATGGCTTATGCATCAGTGGACAAATTGGTTCCACCGCCTATAATCGTTCGATTCAAGGCGCAATTATCGATGTCAGCTTACAAGCGATTCAATTGACGGAAATATCTGGCATACATCATCGCCACTTTCGCTCCCTTAACTCACCATTAATACTAAAAGATAACAAAGAAGTCGCTCTACGTAGCAATACCTTTGAAAAAGCGATGATGGTTTACGATCATTTATACATCGATTTATTTAATGTCTCGAAAGTTTCGATTCATTTGAGTCCTCGGGTTATTAAATTTGCTCGATTTAGGGAGATATCTTATTTTTCTAGATTAAGAAATCTCTTTTAGATAATAAATATAAAGAAAGTACACCATAATTCAAACGGTGTACTTTTATTACCGCAGGTAAATACCACGTGCTATGCGCGTGGTAATAGACGGATCGTTAAAGAAGTTTTAGAAAAAGAGCTGTCCGCTATAAAGAAGTTTTAGAAGGCCGCTATAAAGAAGTTTTAGAAAAATCAAAGAAAAGAGTGAAATCAAATCAAGATTCACTCTTTTTTGAG
>JAEWFZ010000028.1 GCA_023388535.1 Bacillota bacterium
ATGTATTTATCTTAAAGATGAAATTTAATTTATAACAAGATTACAAGAGCAAATGAGGTTAAAACCTCTTTCTCAGACTTATTTCCGGTTGATACCACTAAAACGGAAGTAACAATAATAATTGGCAAATTTAGCACTCATTGATTGACAGTGCTAAATTCTGTGGTATAATACATTAGAACGATTTGATAATCGTTGAAAGGAGGCTCATAATGCTGACAGAAAGACGGATAGAAATTCTTAAAGCTATCGTTACAGAGTTCATCGAGTCGGCACAACCAATTGGATCTAAGTACTTGTTAGATAAGTATAATTGGCCTTATTCTTCCGCCACCGTTCGTAATGAAATGAGTGCTTTAGAAGAATTAGGCTTAATTGAAAAGACGCATGCTTCTAGTGGGCGTATTCCATCCGTTGCTGGCTATCGATTCTATGTAAAACACATCATGGATGAGCCTACCAATCGCAAGATGGAATTAGCCTTAAACTCTATCTTTGAACAGCGTCAACAAGATGTAGAGACGGTTCTAAGAGATAGTATTGATATCTTATCGCAGATGACAAATCTTACTACCGGGATTCTAGGAGCCGACAGCGAGCAACAGTTGCTAGAAAAGGTCGAAGCTCTGGTCTATGATGTACAATGCGCACTGGTAACCTTTGAGACTAATCTGGGTCATCGAGAAAGCAAAGTATTCCGCCTAGAAAAAGAAACCTCAGTGGAAGATTTATCACGCTATGTCGCCATTCTTAACGAAAGAATTACCGGTACCCCATTATCACAACTTGTAGAAAAGATGGAAATCATCCGTCCGATTCTATCGCAATCGATTCAGTCGTATGAACGCTTATTTGAAGCCTTCAGTAATGCCTTTGTTCGATTCGCAAGTGATAAGGTATATTTCTCAGGTAAAAACAATCTGTTAAATCAACCGGAATTTGAAGACGTAAACAAGTTAAAAAAACTCTTGGCTATGCTGGAAGATTCTAGCATGTGGCGCAGTATCTATGCTGGAACTCCACTTCAGTTAGGACATTCCCAGCGCACCAATTTATATTGGGTAGAAGATATGGCTATCGTTTCATCACCAATCGTGGTTGAAAACCAGGAGCGCCAATTGATGGTCGTTGGACCATCGCGTATGGATTATGAAACGGTCATCGCCATGGTAGAGTATGTCTCGGCATTAATTGAAAAAGTATATGGAACAAAGGAGTGATTCAATGGCAAAACAGAAAAAAGAAGAATCTAAACAAAACGAAGAAATAAAAGATACAAATTCAGAAATTCTGGATGATACTCAAGTAATCTTAAAACAACAAATCTTAGTCGATGCGCTAAAAGAACAAAATGAGCAGTTATTAAACGATAACGAAAAGTTGAAAAATGATTATTATCGAGCGCATGCGGATTTGGAAAATTTCAAGAAACGAAAGAACAATGAGGTAGCCGATATATTAAAATATCGCGCTCAGTCCTTTGTTACCGAAATATTACCAGTTATCGATAATCTGGAACGGGCGTTAGATACAGAAGGCGTAGATCCAAGCTTTATGCAAGGTATTGAAATGATCTATCAACAATTGATCAACGCACTAAACCAGGAAGGGGTAGTGGTCAGAGATAACCTCAATCAACCATTCGACCCTAATTACGACCAAGCGTTAGCTACAGAAGTAGTAGAAGGTGTAGAACCTAATACGGTAGTTGAAGTGCTACAAAAAGGATATGTCTTAAAAGACAGAATATTACGCGCTAGCTTAGTAAAGGTTAGCCAATAGGAGGAAATTAATTATGAGTAAAATTATTGGAATTGACTTAGGAACCACAAACTCAGCCGTATCCGTTATGGAAGGTGGAGAAGCAAAAATTATACCTAATCCCGAAGGAAATCGTACAACGCCTTCCGTGGTTAGCTTTAAAGATGGAGAAAGGATTGTTGGTGATGCCGCAAAACGTCAATTAATCACTAACCCTAACTCAGTATCAAGTATTAAACGTTTAATGGGAACCGACAAAACGGTAACCGCTGAAGGAAAAACCTATAAACCAGAAGAAATCTCAGCGATGTTACTTCAATATATGAAAACATACGCCGAAAGCTATTTAGGCGAACCGGTTACTCGTGCGGTTATTACCGTACCAGCCTACTTTAATGACGCTCAACGTCAAGCTACCAAAGATGCCGGTACAATCGCTGGCTTAGAAGTCGAACGTATTATCAACGAACCAACGGCAGCAGCTTTAGCCTTTGGTATTGATCGTGAAGGTATCGAGGAAAAAGTTCTTGTCTTTGACCTTGGTGGTGGAACTTTCGACGTTAGTATCCTAGAACTTGCGGATGGTACGTTTGAAGTATTAGCTACCGCTGGTGATAACGCTCTTGGAGGCGATGACTTTGATAACGTTGTTGTTAATTGGTTAGTAGAACAATTTAGAAAAGAAAATGGTATCGATCTAAGTAAAGATAAAATGGCCATGCAAAGACTTAAAGAGTCTGCGGAAAAAGCGAAGAAAGAACTATCTTCATTAGTTCAAACTAATATCTCTTTACCATTTATCTCAGCCAACGAATCTGGTCCATTGCATTTTGAAATCACACTTACCCGTGCCAATTTCGACAATATGACTAAACATTTAGTCGATCGTACCTTAAAACCAATTCGCCAAGCGCTTCAGGATGCTAAATTAACGAAAAATGATATTCATCAAGTCTTATTAGTTGGTGGATCCACTCGTATGGTAGCTATTCAAGAATTAGTTAAAAACGAATTAGGTAAAGAACCAAACCGTTCCGTTAACCCGGATGAAGTAGTAGCTATGGGTGCAGCCATTCAAGCTGGTGTTATCAACAAAGATGTTGAAGGGGTACTCTTACTCGATGTCACACCATTAAGTCTAGGTATTGAAACCCTTGGTGGTGTTATGACCACATTGATTACCCGTAATACCACGATACCAACCTCGAAATCTCAAGTTTTCTCAACCGCTGCTGATAATCAACCTGCCGTTGATATTCACGTTTTACAAGGTGAAAGACCAATGGCTAACGATAACAAGACGCTCGGTATGTTTAAACTAGATGGTATTGCTGCCGCTCCACGTGGTGTCCCTCAAATTGAAGTTACCTTTGACATCGACGTTAACGGTATCGTTCATGTATCGGCTTTAGATAAAGGAACCAACAAGAAACAATCGATAACCATTTCTAATAGTTCCGGTTTAAGTGAAGAAGAGATCGAAAAAATGGTTCAAGAAGCCGAACTTAACAAAGAAGCCGACGAAAAACGTCGTGCTGAAGTTGAACTTAGAAACAAAGCTGAACAATTAATTCATCAAATCGATGAAAGCTTGAAGAGCGAAGAAGCTCAAATCGATGCGGCTCAAAAAGAAGAAGTTGAAAAACTACGCAATGAGCTACAAACCGCTCTAGATAATAATGACTACGACAGTCTAAAAGAAAAAGTGGATGCGCTTGAAGCTGCCGCTCATGCTATGTCGGAGCAAATGTATCAACAACAAGCAGCTTCAGAACCTCAAGATGATGCCTCAGCCAATGGCGATGAAGACATCATGGATGCGGATTTCACCGAAAAACATTAACTTAGGAAGAGTGGGATAGTAGATGGCAAATAAACGAGATTATTATGAAGTATTGGGCGTTTCAAAAACAGCGACTGATGCTGAGATAAAAAAAGCCTATCGTTCCCTTGCCAAGAAATATCATCCCGATATGAATAAGGCAGCGGATGCTGAGGAAAAATTTAAGGAAGTTCAAGAAGCTTACGAAGTCCTTAGCGATGCGAGTAAACGCCAAACCTATGATCAATTCGGTCATGCGGGTATGGAAGGTGCCTTCTCTCAAGGTGGTTTCTCAGGCGGATTCTCCGGATTTGGAGGCGGTGGTTTTGAAGATATCTTTGAATCTTTCTTTGGTGGCGGTATGGGCGGTGGCGGTATGGGCGGTGGCCGTTCCAGCTACAGCCAGGCCGGACCGATGAAGGGTCAAGACCGCTTCATGCAATTGCGAGTTAGTTTTAGAGATGCAATTTTTGGCAAGGTTGAAACTTTGAACATGAATGTTGATGAAGTCTGTGATCATTGTCATGGTTCTGGTGCTGAATCTCCAGCGGATATTTCGACCTGTGATACCTGTCAAGGTAGCGGTCGAGTAATGACGCAACAGCGTACTATGTTTGGGGTCTTTCAATCGGAATCGGTCTGTTCTACCTGTGGTGGAACGGGTAAAAAAATTACCAAGCACTGTCATAAATGTCGTGGCAATGGGTATATCAATAAGCGAGTAGCGGTTGATGTAACGATTCCGGAAGGTATCCAATCCGGTCAACAACTACGTGTGACCGGTAAAGGGCATCGCGGAGCTAATGGAGGACCAAATGGTGACCTCTATATTGAGATCGTAATCACCCCCGACAAGCATTTTACCCGAGAAGGTTCAAACATCTTCCTTAAGATTCCGGTCTCCGTCATTGATGCGACCTTAGGAACGACCATCGATGTTCCAACCGTCCATGGCGATGTTAGTCTGAAGATTGCGGAAGGAACCCAACACGGTACAAAACTGCGCTTAAAGGGCAAGGGTGCCAAGGACATTCGTTCCGGTAAAATTGGCGATCAAATTGTGGAAATCTTAGTAGAAGTGGATAATTCACTATCCTCTCAGGAACGTAAGTTGTACGAACAATTACGAAATGTAACTAAGACTAAGGAATCTCCATTCGATAAGTTTAAAAGACTATTCAGGTAACCGCTAGGTTACCTTTTTAGTTCAATTAAGAACAAAAAATTAGCACTCTCTTATTGACAGTGCTAGGAGATGTGATATAATAATAGCAGGAAGTGACTTAGGTCACTTTTCTTCCAAACATCAATTAGCACTCAAGTCTATCGAGTGCTAGAAAGGAGACTAAATGAACTTTGAAAATATGACGCAAAAAGCCCAAGAAATCCTAATTGAAGCGGTTCAATTAGCCAATGGTTATCAACATCCAGAAGTCGATATCGAACATTTTTTGTTGGCCGCCATGAACTCGGATATCTTGGACCAAGTCTTATCCAAATTAAATCAAGATAAATTTGCGCATCAACAATATATACAACAACAGCTAGCCAATAAAGCCCGAGTTTCTAATGCCGGTCAGCCAACGATTAGTTCACGTTTTAATCAGATATTAATCAACGCCAAGCAATGGTCTGATCAACAAGGTGATAGCTATCTCAGTGCGCTAGCCATCTATCTGAATGCGTATCGAGTCGAAACAAACTATTTTAAAAATTTTAATATTGAAGAAAAAAACTTAGAAAACATTATTTTAGAAATCAGAGGAGGTGAAAAGATAATGAGTCAACAAGCCGAAAATCAAATCGATGCTCTAAACAAATATGGACGAAATCTTGTCGAAGCGGTCAAAGCGGGGAAAATTGATCCAGTCATTGGTCGCGATGAAGAAATTAGAAGAGTCATTCAAGTTTTGAGTCGTAAAACTAAAAATAATCCAGTTTTGATCGGTGAACCAGGAGTAGGTAAAACCGCCATAGTAGAAGGTCTAGCCTGGCGGATTATGCGTAATGATGTACCTTTATCCTTACAAAATAAACAAGTCTATGAATTAGATATGGGAGCCCTAATCGCTGGAGCCAAGTATCGCGGTGAATTTGAGGAACGTTTAAAAGCGGTTCTTAATGAAGTAGAAAAAGCTGAAGGCGACATCATCCTTTTTATTGATGAAATTCATAACTTAATCGGAGCTGGTAAAACCGAAGGTGCGATGGATGCGGCTAACCTATTAAAGCCAATGCTAGCACGCGGTGAACTAAATGCGATTGGCGCTACCACTTTCGATGAATATCGAAAACATATCGAAAAAGATAAGGCTTTGGAACGTCGTTTCCAACGAGTCATGGTCTTAGAACCAACCGTTGAGGATACTATTTCAATTCTTAGAGGTTTGAAAGAACGTTTTGAATCGTACCATGGTGTGACGATCAAAGATAATGCCATAATTGCGGCGGCTCAATTATCTCATCGTTATATTACCGATCGCTTCCTTCCTGATAAAGCCATTGATTTAATTGATGAAGCTTGTGCCACCGTGCGCGTGGAAATGGATTCAATGCCACAAGAATTGGATGAAATGAATCGTCGTATCCGACAAATTGAGATTGAAATCGTTTCTCTTGAAGGTGAAGATTCAAGTTCTACTTTGGAACGAAGAGAAGAGCTCAATGAAGAACTCGAAAACCTAAAAGAAGAATATCAAATCAAACACGGTAAATGGGAACAAGAAAAACAAAGCATCGATGATTTAAAACAAGATCGTGAAGCCTTGGAACAAGCCCGCTTAGATTTAGAACAAGCTCAAAATGAAGCCCGTTATGAAACCGCGGCTCAGTTACAATACGAAACCATTCCTAACTTAGAACGAAAGATAGCCCAAGCTCAAGAACTTCAAGATGATGAAAAAATGCTACTTGAAGAAGTAGATGAACAACTAGTAGCTTCGATTGTTTCCAAATGGACGCATATCGATATCACAAAACTAGGTAGTAGTGAGCGTGAAAAGCTATTGAATTTAGCCAGTTATTTACATCAACAAGTCAAAGGGCAGGACGAAGCGCTAGATTTGGTTACCGATGCCATCTTACGTTCCAAAGCGGATATTCAAGATGAGCAACGGCCGATCGGTTCTTTCATGTTTTTAGGACCAACCGGCGTTGGTAAAACGGAAGTTGCTAAAGCTTTAGCCCTCCAGCTATTTGATGATGAACAAAAAATCATCCGCATTGATATGTCGGAATATATGGAGAAACATTCAGTTTCTCGCCTAGTCGGAGCGCCTCCAGGATATGTGGGCTATGATGAAGGCGGTCAATTGACGGAAGCCGTTCGTCGTTCACCATACTCCATCGTCTTATTTGACGAGATTGAAAAAGCACATCCAGATGTCTTTAACGTTTTATTACAAGTACTGGATGAAGGACATTTGACCGATAACAAAGGTGTGGTGGTAGATTTTAAAAATACAATCATCATTATGACTTCTAATCTAGGTTCACAATTTGCTTTTGAACCAAATCCTGAAGATCGAAAACTACATTACGAGCAAGCGGTTAAAAATCACTTTAAGCCTGAATTTATCAACCGAATTGATGAAATCGTCATCTTCAATGCCCTAAGAGCGGATGTTCTAGGACAAATTGCGGATAAGTTTATCGCCGAATTACAAACTCGACTAAATCGAAAAGAAATTCAGTTACAAGTCAGTGAGAAGGCGAAAGAAAAAATGATAGCAATAGGTGTAGATTCCGAATATGGAGCTCGTCCATTAAAACGCCATATCCAAAAAGATATTGAAACCATCCTAGCTCGTAAAATCATTGAAGGAACTATTAAAGAGAATTCAATGGTACGCTTAGATGTGGTCGATGATGAATATGTTATAACCGCACCAATCTTACAAGCCTAACCCATCTTAAGTAAGTTCTGATTTATCAGAGCTTACTTTTTTTGATTTAAGCTACTAAAAAGTGGTATTCTAGAATTGAGGTGGTATGGATGAAATTATTTGATGCACAAAGTCTAGGACCAATCACAATAAAAAATGCCATGGTTATGGCACCAATGTGTATTTATGGATGTACCCAAAAGGATGGCATAGCCAATAATTTTCATATCGCTCACTATGGGGCTCGGGCGATTGGTCAGGTTGGTTTAATCATATTAGAATCGACAGGCGTTATGGCCAATGGTAGAATTACTGACTTGGATTTAGGACTTTATAATGACGATCAGATCCTTCCTTTGAAAAAGGTGGTTGAAACTTGCCATCAGCAAGGAGCGAAAGTGGCGATTCAACTCGGTCATGCGGGGCGAAAATCGAAATGTGAAGAGACTACCCCTTGGGCGCCGTCCGCCATTGCCTTTGATGCGCGTTATAAAACACCAAAGCAGATGACCCGAAAAGATATTGAAACCGTAATTGAAGCTTTCAGATCAGCCGCAATTCGTGCCGATCAGGCTGGCTTTGATGGTATTGAAGTTCATGGGGCCCACGGCTATTTGATTCATCAATTTCTAAGTCCACTAACTAACTATAGAAACGATGCCTATGGCGAAGATAAAGTCTTGTTTTTAAAGCAAATCCTTACCGCAATCCGTGAAGTATGGCCAAAAGAAAAAGCGCTTTGGATTCGAGTTTCAGGGGAAGAATACGACCCTCAAGGCTATGAGGTCCGTGGCTTGATTGAATTGTTAAAACCAATCATCGATTTAGTGGATGCGATTCATGTATCGGCCGGTGGCAACAGTAGTCAACCTAGAGAAGTACGCCAGTTTCCGGGTTATATGTTGGATAATGCCAAACGGATTAAAGAAAAATTGAATATCCCAGTCATCGGGGTAGGGCTATTAAAAACGCCGCAAATTGTAAAATCAAGTTTTGAAAAGTATCCCCTTGATTTTGTCGCGGTTGGTAAAAAACTATTATCGAATCCTAATTTCTATCTCGATTGTTGTGCCTATTATGGAAGATTGGATTTAATCCATCCTTCCTACATTAGAGCTTATGAATAAAGCATCCCTAGAGATGCTTTTTGTTTTATTCGGATTTCTTGGCTAGCTTATATTGATTGTTCACAGCGTGCCAATCGAGGAATTGGAGTATAAAAACTACTGCGGATAGACCAATGGAAACAACTTTTGTAATTAAATCAAATGGTTCTTCAGTGCCTAGAACCAAGGTTATTATAAAAAAGAGTACAATAGCTGAAAGCAGCATGTAATAGAATACAAAAGTACGTTTATGTTTTAAAACCGCCGCATCATACATTTGATCGATATCCTTTTGAGCAACTTTTAGGGGTATTTTGTTGGCTAAGAACAAGCGATCAAATAATATTTGAATGGCAAAGAAGATAATTATTGCGACGCCTACCCAAAGTAACAGATACTGAGGGATAAAGTTAGTTAAAGTTAAACCGACTAACACCGCAATAATATACCGTAAATGGAGCACTAAAACCCAACCACGATCTTTAGGCCCTAATAGATAGCCTTCTTTACGGATTGGATGATAGTAAACCACTCTGCGTTTACTGTCTTTGATGATGTTCATTGATAATTCTTGAAGTTGATCTTTTCGATAATTACTCATAATCTCTCTCTTTCAGAACTATTATACTATACTTTAGTGGCTATTTATGGCTAGTATAGCGGCTTACTCCCTCTATGGTTAAAGGATCGACGGGGTCAATAAAGATGGTTTTATATTGCTTTATAGATACCAAACCGAGGGGAGCTTGTGGGATCTTTTTGATTTGATCAATGGTAGTATAATCGACTGGAACCGATGAGGCTTTTTGATAACTAGAATGATAAGCCGCAACATTAGCCGCAAAGCGGATAATCGCTTCGTTGAGCTGATCGGTCTTTACGAGAACATGAGCGCCTGGCGCATTTTGGACATGGAACCAATACTCGTTTTTACGACTCAGTTTAAAGGTAATCTGTTCATTTTGTTGATTGCTTTTACCGTATATAAATAAGACATCATGATACCAATAACCATGAAATTGGCTTTCTTCCGCTTTTTTTCTCGATTTCTTTCTTGATCTTTCCCAAATAACTTTGTGGTCAATTAATTCTTGACGAATCTCTTTAGCGATATCTAGACTAGCATGTTCTAATTGGTAATTGAGATTTTCAAAGTATTCAATTTGATATTGGGTTTGTTGGATTTGTAAGGCTAAATGTTTTTGAGCATTTTTTTGTTTATGATAGCGGGTAAAATACTTATTCGCATTTTCAAGGCCATTGAGACGTTCGTCTAATTCGACGGTGATCGGTTGATTGTTAAAATCAATCAGTTCGACTTCTTTTAAGCCATTTGGCAAATCTTGACCATAGGTAAGTAGTAGATTACCGAGATCTTGTAAGTGTTGATGTTCGTAAGCCTGTTCTAGTTGATCCTCTAATTTAACTAATTTATTACGATTGCGTCGTAGTTCACGTTTGATAATGCGAAAGAGGTTTCCGGTATGTTGTTTAATCCGGGCATGTTGTACTTGTTGTTGATAGAAGATGTCTAAACCTTCCATTAATGGGTAAATTTTGGCGGCTTGATGAAGGTGTTTTAGTTCAATAACATGGTAATGCTTATCATAAGCATAAATATTTTTTGAGCTCAAGGTTTCCTTGATGATTTGGTCGAAGGATTCATTTTGTCGTAATCGATATTCCATTTCTTTGGAGAAAAGGGGAGAAAAACCTTCAAATTGAGCCGTTAGCGAACGCTCGCTAGTGTAGTCACTAACGATCCGTGGATCATGTTTATCTTGGGCCGCCACAGGCTCAAATAAAGCCCCGGAAAAGATCGTTCTTTGAGTGTTCTCAAACGGAGCGATACGATGAAAAGCATCAAGAATAATACCTTTTTCATCCACCAAAATAATGTTGGCGTATTTTCCCATCAATTCCACGACTAATTTGATTTCAACTAAATCACCCAGAGCGTTACGATTACTGATTGTAAATTCGGCAATCCGATCTAATCCACTTTGTTGTATCGATTGAATATAGCCATTTTCACAATGCTTTCTTAGCAACATGACAAAATGACTTGGTTCTTCGGTTCTTTGAAAGGGATGATTTGTAACTAGTAAGCGATTCGATTCTGAATCGGTGGAAATAAGTATTTCGTATCTTTGTTGACTATAACAGGTAAAAACTAGCTCTTTTTGTGATATTTGAGCAATTTTGTTTATACGGATAGGACAAAGTTCTTGTAAACTTGCTATAATATTGTGTAAGATTAATCCATCAAGAGCCATATCAGTTCTCCTTGTGATTAATTCTATCATATTATTTTTTGGTAAGGGAAAGGAAGTTTCAATGAAAAAAGGCTTGTTAATCGTGTTCAGTGGTCCTTCAGGTGTAGGCAAAGGAACGATACGAGAACTATTTATTGATCGCGAAGACTTGAATCTAGCATTTTCTATTTCGATGACAACTCGAAAACCGCGTCCTAACGAAGTCGATGGTCGCGATTATTTCTTTGTTACCAAGGAAGTTTTTGAAAAGCATCTAGAAAATGATGACTTTTTAGAACATGCTGAATTTGTCGGTAATTATTATGGAACGCCAAAAGCCTATGTTGAAGAATTGAGACAACAAGGTAAAAATGTCTTATTAGAAATAGAAGTACAGGGCGCCATCCAAGTTCAAAAAGCCGTACCGGAAGCCTTATCGATTTTTATTGTTCCACCAAGTTTTGAAGAACTTGAACGACGCATCCGAGGCCGCAGTACCGAACCTGAGGAAATCATTCAACAAAGATTAGCCAAGGCTAGTCGTGAGTTAGAAACGATGGGGCAGTATAAGTACATCATCTGTAACGATGATCCAATCTTGGCGGCTGATTTAACGGCCTTGATTATTAAACGACATTCAGAAGTAGATTTACCATAAGCACCTTTGGTGCTTTTTTGGGATCGTTCAAGAAGTTTTAGAAAAATAGCTGTCCGCTATAAGGGATTTATAGATGGTCGCTATAAGGAACTTTTAGAATAAGCTATTGAAGGACCAAAATCAGTATGATTGAGGTCCTTTTTTCTT
>JAEWFZ010000031.1 GCA_023388535.1 Bacillota bacterium
TCAAAAAAAGAGTGAATCTTGATTTGAATTCACTCTTTTCTTTGATTTTTCTAAAACCTCTTTATAGCTGCCTTCTAAAACTTCTTTATAGCGGACAGCTATTTTTCTAAAACTTCTTTAACGATCCTTTATAAAATCATTAATTGGATCCCATTGGGATCGATAAGCTTTTTGGCTTCTTTATTATCAAGGTTTAATCGAATCGCTTTAACTCCTAATTGATGGGAATGGCGAATCGGTAATTTACCAAACCAGGTATTAATACCAATATGGTGATGATACTGACCGATAGAAAGGAATTTAGCTTGAGTGCCAAAACTATGTTTTAATTGAAATCCTAAATCGGTATAAAACTTTTCACTCTCTGCTAAATCATGGACCAAAAGATGGACATGACCGATGCTGGTACCCTGTGGTAATTGATTAAAGGGCGTTTTAGCTAGTTCAAATAAACTCTGAGCATCAAGGCTATCGGTAAAACCGACGATACTCCCATCGGCTCGAATATCCCAGTCTTCCATCGGTCGATCACAATAGATTTCAATGCCATTACCTAACGGATCAGCAAAGTAGAGCGCTTCTGAATAACCATGATTGGAAGCACCTCCTAGCATCTTTTTCTCCGATAGACTGACAAAGATAGCAGCAAAGTCTTCTCGTTTAGGGACTTTTATCGCAAAATGATAAAGACCGGTAACTTCTATTGGTAGTTGCTCTTCTTTTTCGATTTCTGGCTGTTGATATAAGCGTATCAAAGTACTGTCAACGCCCAACTCAATACAATCAGAAGTCGTTTTCAACACACGAAAACCGACGTGTTCAACATAGAAATCACGCATCGCTTCTAGTTCAATAACATTTAAATCAACCGAATCTATTACTTTCTTTCCCATAGATCAAATGGATAGAGTTCTTCTTCCTTAAAGCGTTTTAAGCTTTCAATCACTTCAGGTTTATCTTCCTGATAGGTGATGCCAAACCAACGATCTGGGCTGGCGTAGACTTTCACTTTTATTTCGCCTTTATCGATTAATTGACCAATCGCCGTCGGAATTACATATTCCGCTTTCATCGGATTGGATTCTAAGTTTTCTTCTAAAAATTCTACGAATAAAGGTTCCAATTGCTCAAAGATTTTTGGCGTAAAGCCCCAGTAGTTCATGGAACATACTTGGTTTCCATCGATTGGATGCCAGTAGCCATCTTCTTCATAGACAATGTTTTCACCCTGCTTAGCAATTTTTTGAACTTCGACAATTTCCTTCAGGTATTGATCTTCTTTCTGACAAATAGCTCGAGTGACACTACCATGACTGGTTACGGTATTTTTCAACACATAGGCTACCATACCATAATGACTATCGCTGGCTTCATTACTTAGGAATTGATGCATTAAAACATACGAAGCACGACCATAGAAATCATCCGCGTTAATAACCATGAAGGGTTGCTCAGGCTCTAACATACCTTTACAAGCTAATAAAGCATGAACTGTTCCATAAGGTTTTTGACGACCAACCACCGGTTCAAACCCTTCTGGTAAGTCCTCTAGCTCTTGATAAGCATATCGTACATTAATGAATGGACGAATCTTAGCGACTAATGAATCTTCAAAAGCTTGTTCATGTTCTTTTTTAATAATTAGAATTAAATGTTTAAAGCCAGCTTGTATGGCGTCGTAAATTGAAAAATCAATAATTGATTCTCCGTTGTTACCTACGACGTCAATTTGTTTTAGTCCGCCATAGCGCGAGCCCATTCCGGCCGCCAGAATAATTAATACAGGTTCTTTCATAAGTCTCCTCTAGGTTTCTTTTTGGTTTAATAACCGTAATAAATCAATTAAATCTTTTGGTTCTGAAAGATAGTAGTCCATGCCATAGTCTTTCAGTTGTTCTACGGGGGTAAATCCCCATGACACACCAATCGCCGTCATATTGACGTTTTTAGCTGTCAGCATATCTACTTTGGAATCACCAACAAAAACTACCGAGGTGAGCGGCAACATCATAGCGTCGACAATCATCTTGGTACTTGTTGGATCGGGTTTTCGAGGTATTCTTTCGGTTTCACCCACGACATCAACAAAACGGACATCTGGGAAAAATTCAGCAATTAGCTCTTTGGTGAACTCTTCCTTTTTATTGGATAATACCGCTAATAAATAGCCTCGATTATATAATTCATTAACCATCTCTACGATACCTCGGAAAGGTAAGGTAAAGTCTTTAAATTGACGACCATAAGCTTCAACCAAGTCTAAGTAGATAGCTTGAAGAAACTCAGGATCGGTATCTTCTGGTAAACCTTGACGAACGACGTTGAATAAACCATTACCAATCAGTTTCTTCATATCTTCGGTAGTAATGCTGGCATAGCCATGTTTACGTAAGGCTTTGTTAGTGGCGTTGGTTAAGTCGGTAATGGTATCCAGTAGGGTTCCATCCAAATCAAAGATAACGCCCTTGATCCGATTCTTGGCGAAACTACTTTCTTCCCCAGTGACTACCGGTGGCTGGTTATAGTCTGTGACTTCACCATCGTTTTTTTTAGGAACGCTACGAGTCGCTTGTCCAATCGCATAGATTAAGACGATTACGCCAATTACCATCGTGGCCATGCCGACAAACGGTAAGTAATTAACGATTTCTCCAAAACCAAATCCATTAATATCAATCAGTTTTTTAGTAACAATAATCCACAGTAAACCGATCGCAACCAAAATGATTCCAGTAAAGATACCAAAGGTTCCAGAACTGGCTCTGATATGGGTTTTACTTGGTCGGTATACGGGTCTTTGTTTTTTTATTTTTTGTTTTTTATCTGTATTTGACACGGTCTTTTCCTTCTTTAATCTATCCTATTTTATCATACTTTAGTTCTTTATTCATCCAACTCCGAAGCGAGAATAGCTACTCGAATGGCTTTCTTCCATTTCTTTAGATAGCGATGCCGGGTTGCTTGTACCATAGTCGGTTGGATGACTTTTTTAATCCGTAAAAGTTCTCTTAACTGCTTTAGACTGCTAAAGAATTGAGTATGTAATCCGGCCAGGAAGGCCACACCCAAAGCGGTTTGTTCCGAAGAATGCCATTTGACAATATCGGTATTAAGTAATCCCGACTGAAAACGCATTAAATAATCATTCTCACTTGCCTTACCATCGACCGATAAAAGTTTGATGTCTTGATTCATCGCCATCATGATTTCATAGATTTGAAAAGCAATCGCTTCTAAACCAGCTTTAATCAGCTGTTCTTGAGTGGTGGAAGCTTTCAGCCCTAGAATCATACCTCTGGCTTTCGGTTGCCAGTACGGCGCTCCTAAGCCGGTAAACGCTGGAACTAAAACCAGTTCTTCATCCGGTTCGCTGGCGAAAGCTAGTTGGCTGGTTACAGCTACCGACTCAGCTAAATGGAGTTGTTCTACCAACCATTTCATCAAAGCCCCAGCAATAAATACTGAACCTTCGGTCGCATAATGGGCTTGTCCATTAACGCTACAAGCTAAAGTGGTAATCAAACCACTAGTATTGCTGATTGGTTTGGTACCGGTATGCATTAAAACAAAGGCACCCGTACCATAAGTACATTTGACTTCCCCCTGCTCGAAGCAACCATGACCGAAAAGAGAGGCTTGTTGGTCACCAGCCACCCCAGTAACCCTTATCCAGCGATCTTTTACTTTAATTTGGCCATAGTCAGCACTTGAAGCTAAAACTTTCGGTAATTCAATATCTTCAAAGCCAAATCGAGCAATTAGGTCGCCATCCCAGTTTAAATCGTGAATATTAAACAACATGGTTCTTGAAGCGTTGGTATGATCGGTTGCGTAAATAGTTCCTTTCGATAATTTATATAGAATCCAAGTATCAATGGTTCCTACACAAATCTTACTACGATCAAGGGTATCAAACTGATCAAGTATGAAGCGAAGTTTAGAAGCAGAAAAGTACGGATCGACCCGTAAACCCGTTTTACTTTGAATGAGGCTTTCATCGATCTTCCACTGTTCACAGATGGCCTTGGTTTGGCGCGATTGCCAATTGATGGCTGGATAAATCGGTTCACCGGTTGTTTTATCCCAAACTACTAAGGTTTCTCGTTGATTGGTTAATCCGACGCTGTCGATTAGACTCAAATCAATATCTGCCAGAACTTCATCGATGCTTTCTTTTTGAGCTTTGATAATTATGTTGGCGTCTTGTTCGACCCAACCGGGTTGGGGATAGTCTAAACTGATTTGACGCGAAGCCATTTTCACAACTTCCCCTTGTTTATTAACTAAGACCGAACGAACCGAGGTCGTTCCACTATCAAGAGCTAAGATATATTGACTCATAACATCATCCCCTTAATTTTGTATTCATCCGCAAATCGCCCGAAGCGACTTCTAAAACTAAACTGTTCAACCACCTGCTTGATTTCTGGATCATAGGTATAAGTAATGGTACCCACCTTTAGTTGCGGGCTAAAGATAAAGAAAACCATTTGTTGATCTTGATGGGATTGTAAAATAACTAAAGACTTTTCAAAGAAGCCTAGTAAACGAAACATACAAGGATAAACTTCTCGTTGATCCACTTTAATATTGGCTAAACGTTTTAAATAACCATCTTCTAAAGCTTGGTTAAAGTCATCAAAATAGCGATAAACTTCCGTTAAAGGCTCTTGAGGTTGGGTTATCCAAGATAGCCTAAAGCCTTCTAACTGACGGACCTGATGATCAAGGATCTCAAAACTATAGAGTGGTGTTAATCCCTTTTCGTTTAATAGATAGGGATGTTGACGTTTAAATATCAATAAAGGAAAATGATTAATTTTACTTTTCTTATCGACGAAAGCTAAATGTTGAAAATCTTTCAGCGCATGTACGGTGATATCTTTTGATTGTTGTTGTAAATCTTTCATTTGGAGTGGTCCATCACCGGTTGACACAATGGGCCAATAGATCGTTTCACAATTTACATGGGGCATTATATTAAAGGGACCAAAACCAAGACCCTTCTTAATGACAAAGTCAGGATAGGCTTCGGAAGTTGGGGTTAAAACAATATGTTCGGACATTACCATCGCGCCCGCGCTTAAACCTATGATATTACACGATGCTTTCTTTATGGCTTTGAGAATTCCAAAGAATTTTAAGGTTTCATATAATACAAGTGGATTTCCACCATGTAGATAAATAAAGGTTGCTGTTTCGATACAACGTCGGGCTTCTTTTCGACTGGTCAAAGCATTAAGTCGATGTACATTTTGAAAAGACATACCCATGGTTCCTAGTTTTTCAACGAGATCTTCTTCAAACTGATAGGCTTTTGGATACTCGATTAAAGAACTAGGTACAAACACACAGTCTTTGGTCGCATCATGGTTTTCAATTAAAAATCGACTTAAACTATTTAAGCTTTCAAAGTTGTCTTCAAAGGATGAAATAAAATAATAACGTTTCATAGATACTGCTATTATAACCGAATTTCTAAAATTGGACTAAAAAAAGAAAAAGTATCTTTGCTGGTATGTAAGGAACTTTTACAAATACTAATCACTAGACCTTAGTTGTCATAACAATTTTTCGGCAACCAAGATCGTACCATCCGCTTGCTTGACTTCGTTTACTACTTCAAAGTCATTCTTTAACCAGAAATGTGTCGACTGAGGATTGCCTTTATCTATCCCTAAACGAATTTTCTTAATACCAGTTTCCTTTAGATATTGGCCTACTTCTTGAATAACAGCAGAACCAATTTGTTTACCTTGGATTTGTTTATTAGTCATAAAGAAACCGATAAAAGCTGTTTCTTGATCTGGAAATCCATAAATAAGATCCATAATCGCTACCAAAAACTTGTTATCATAAAATCCGACATAGTATTTAGAGTCGGCCCTCGTATTGGGTGGCAACATATGCATATCGTTAATAATTAGTTCTCTTGAGGGTTGTTTTTTACAGTAGTCATAATATTCTGTATTCTGCAAGCAAAAATCAAGGATATCATCGACATCAGAATCGTTCATGAAGAAGACGCTGTAGCGCGTACTGAGTTTTGAAATATTAAACATTTAGTATTCTCCTAGATTGTAATTTTTCTATAAAAAAGAGCCAAAGCTCTTTAGAAGCGACAACCGGTCCGCGTCCGCGTAGCAATACCCGTCACGATAAAGGTACCACGTCGATAATTACGGATAAAATGAACTCCGTTGAACCCAGCTTCATTACCCGCAAAAAGATCGAGATGATTGCCGCTGACGCCACGGTCGCCAACGACCACCTGAATTGGTTTTCCGGGTTGGATGCCTTGTCCAGAAAGCGAATGATTTGTAATTTGACCCACGGTACATAATGGCCAGTTTTTCCCAGTCGCTACGATATAGTAGCCCTCATAGGTAATTCCTTTTCTCCAAGTACCGTCGTTTTGACGAACCGAGTTAAGACCAATATAAATCCCTGAGGCGGTTTGATTATTTCCGTTTTTATCTTGACGACAACCAATACAGTTGGCTCCATAAAGCGTTAAACGCACATCGACAGCGGACTTGTCATGGCTGGTGGTTCTTTCCGTGTTTGAAGTTGGAGCTTGTTTTACCCGGTTTTCAACGACCTTGACAACCGGTTTTGGTTTTGGCTTCGGTTTGGGTTTAATGGTCACCACTACCTGATGTTGTGCAATATTGCCGGAGCTATCACTCGCTTCTATCGTAATGGTTTGTTGGCCTTCTTTAGCTGTATTAATGCTTTGAAGTTGTTTTATGGTAATGTCTTCGTCGTAGTTATCCTTAGCTTTGAATTTATTAGCTAGATTAATTGGTGTGGCTTTATAGTCAAGAGTGATTTTATCTATGGTTTTGGTAAACTTGGGAGCTGTTTTATCGACGACTTCGAGCACGACTTGTTTTTCAATTTGATTAAAATCTAATTTAGCTTGATAGGTTAGTACATGTTGACCAGCTTCGCTAGTGTTTACCAGTGGTAGTAAAACTTCTTGGTAGTTGCCACCATTAATTAGCATGGTTGGATCAAATACTTGGTTAACTTCTATTTCTCGTTTCTTTTGATTGAGCTCTAAACTGACGTTTTTATGCTTAGTAATCGGGCTCGCTAAAGTAATCGTGCTTAAAAGCGTGGCTACTACAGAGAATGAATAAATTACTTTGATAAAATTCATAAGCTTTACCAGACACGCTCTCTTTCTTCTAAAACAAAAATACTATTAAATCAATCAATCCAAGTCTGATTAACAAAAAATGGCTCGATGAGCCATTTAGTTTTTTTAGAAAATACGTCTTACACCGATTAATGGTGTAGTTACCGCTCTAACTCTAAGTACACTTACTGGCATTCTTGAGTTTAGGGCGTGGACCGATAATCCACCACCGATATAGATCGCTGAGTGAGTTACTCTTGATCCATAACCATAAATCAGAATATCTCCAGGTTTCCATGCGCTAGAATCTCTTACGCTGATGGCACGACCTGCTCTAGCTTGAGCTTTGGCACTATGAGCTAAACGAACACCATGTTGTCCGTAAACCCATTTTACTAAACCTGAACAATCGAATACACTTGGTCCAGAAGCACCAAACACATAACGTTTACCGACTTGACGGCGAGCGAGTCCCGCGATTCCTGAAGAGGATACTCCAGCGGTTGTTGTAACTTTAGCTTTAACTTGTTCTTTTACTTCAACGGTAATAGTGCTGTAAGCGACGTTTCCAGAGCGGTCTTTGGCGCTTACTTTTACGGTATGGGTTCCTGCTTTATTAGCATTATAGCCTTGAGTAACGTTGAGTTTAACTACCTTATCGATATTGTCCGTTACTTTGAAGTATTTGGCTATATTAACTTTTTGACCGTAGTTGACAGTAACTTTTTCTTGTTTTCTAGTAATTTTTGGAGCTTCATAATCCGGTTGTAATTTTACATTAACTACCATAGAAGCAGTAGCGGTATTACCGGCTTTATCAGTAGCTGATACAGTTACGGTATTTTTTCCAGTATTACCTACTTTATAACCTTTGACTAATTTGACCGGTACAGTACCATCAACTTCGTCAACGGCTTTAAAATATTTTAGAACATCTACTTTTTCATTCCATTCAACATTAATCGAAGCTTTTTCACGGCTAATTACTGGCGCCTTATCATCGATTACTTTTACTTTTAAAGTGGCTTCCACTTTGTTTCCAGAGCTATCAGAAACAGCGAAGACAAAGTCTTGTAGCCCTACTTTTTTACTATTGAAGTCTTTAACAACTTCATAATCTTTTATTACACCGTCGATATTATCTTCGGCTTCGAAATGGCGGCTCACGTGAAGTGGTTTGCCATAAGAGATCGTAATAACATCTTTTCTTAGTCTAGTGAATACTGGGGGAGTTCCATCTACTACATTAACTTTAACGCGACGGGTTAACGTGTGCTGACCTTTTTTGGCGATAAAAACCGCCTCTGTCGTTGTAATTTCAGAAACATCGACTAACGGCGTTTCTAGGGTATCCCAATTTCCGCCTACCACTAAACTCATTGGATCAAAGTCATCACCGTGGATAACATTGATTTCGGATGCGGATAGTTCTAACTCTGGTTCTTCTTCGATATTTGTTTCGACGGATGCTACTTTTACTAATGGGGTCCAAGAAACTGGAGCTGGCGTATAGCCGCCAGTGAATTGGGTTAGTGCAAGTAGTCCTAGAGTTAATTTGAATTTTTTCATAAACAATATTCCCTCGCTTCTAAGTGCTCTTTGTGGCTACATATTAAAGCTTGCCTTTCTGCACTTGAATACATTGGTATGATACCAAAGAAGTTTTTTTATACAAGATTATTTTTTTGTGAAAATTGTGTGATACGTCACATTATTACAAAAGTCCACTATTTAGTGGTTGTTCTTTGCTTTTTTCCGGAAAATATAGCAATTTCAATTATGTGATAATTACCCAAAATTGCCATAAATCTTTAATCAAAAGAATTTTAATTCTTGATAAAGTGACTAAAAAAAACAGCTATGTTAAGATGTATCCCGAAAATAGAACGAAAGGAACTCGTAATTATGAAGAAAAAGTTATTAGCGATTATATTAATAGCTTTAGCACTGAGTGGATGTGGTCTATTTAAACAAAAAGAAAAAACCGATACCACCGCAACCTTTAATGAAGAACAACCTACTTATAAATATAGTATCGAAGGTGATGACACAGAGTACTTCTTATCAATCCCTACCATTACCTTAGATGCTGATGATTCTCTAACTTTCAACACAGTCTATAGCTTAAATCCATTACAACAACCTAAAAAGAGCATCGGTTTGATTGCTACAAAGTTCTATCAAAACGATGAGACACCGATGGAAGCCAAGGACAAGCTCTACGACATTGCTCGTTTTGGCTTGGGGTATTATGAATTATCGGAAGAAGGTTATGAAAAACTAAAATCTACTGGTGTAGAAGCTAGCTTAAAGAGCGAAGATTTTCAATATTTTCATGGAGATAGTTTCAAACCACTTAATCACGAAAACCAGCAAGATGTTAAATGGTATCTAGCTACCCAAGCAATTATCTGGGAACATTTAATTAATCCAGATACAGAAGAACCATTTAAGATTAACTTTGAGCTTGATATCACGGAAGAAAAAGCTGAAATTCTAAGATTATTGAACCATCCAGATACGCTGAAGCCAAATTTCGGTGGGACAATTCAAACTATCCAGAAAAAAGATATTGAGAACGAAAAAGTATTTACCTTTACCGATAGTTCTGCCAATTTGCACAATTTTGATCTCGTTGTCAGTTCTGGTTTAGAGCTTGTTGAACAAGAAAAAAATACGATTAAAGTAAAAGTTGTAGAAGCGAAAGATGATTTAGAAATCACTTTCCAACCTCGCTATCGGTTAGCAAACGACGAATCGTATTATTTCTCTAGTTCTCAAAACTATGGTTACTTTACCATTGGTAACGATCGTCTCGGTCAGCGCGCTGGTCGTTTGACTTTCAAGGTCTTCAATCCAATTACTAATATCAAACTTTTCATCAATACAACGGATGTTACTAATAGCACAGTTCATCTAGCTGGGGCTAAGTATCAATTATCTACGGATAAAGATTTCACCTATGCTTCTGAATCTACCGTTTCCACTAAAAATGAGTTTGCTAAATTTGAAAATCTCTCTCCCGGGATTTATTACTTGAGACAAATTCAAGCTCCTGAAGGATATGCTTTAAATCAAGAAGAACCTCAAAAACTGGAGATAGAAGTTGGTATCTCTGAAAAAACAATTCCATTTCATGTTTCTCCAGAAATGACTTCAACGGAATAAGGACTTCGGTCCTTTTTTATTGACTTTAAGGTCTGTCTTAGTATAAAATACGTACACACTGCACCAGTGGCGGAATAGGCAGACGCGTACGCTTGAGGGGCGTATGAAGCAATTCGTGTGGGTTCAAGTCCCACTTGGTGCACCATATAGCATTTTTCCCACTATTTAGTGGGTTTTTATTTGGTGTGGCGCTTATTTGGTGCTTAGTTTCTCGTTAAACATATTATTGGATAACAATTTATGTAAAAAGCAAGACTTTATGACCTGCTTATGAGCTGCTATAATCTGTTATTAATGTTCTTTTTTATTCTCCATCAAGGATATTCTCCTATTAAAGAAAGTAGATTATTACTGCTAGTTTCATATAGTATTTCTTAATTTTATTCCCAAATTAACTAGTGAAAATTAACGTATTTATAACAATGTTGTTATTATTTAACTAACAAGTTATCATGAAATAAAGAAGCAAATGACACATATCATTTATAATGGAGGATTACTATGAAAAAACTTACGGCTTTATTAATCTTTGCTCTACTTATCAGTAGTTTGATTGGCTGTTCAAAGCCTACTCCTTCAGCTGAAACTCCAGCTGAAACTCCGATCGAGACGCCGGTTGATACTCCAGTTGATACTCCGGTTGATACTCCGGTTGATACTCCGGTTGATACCCCGGTTGATACTCCTATCGATACTCCGATTGAGCCACCAGTAGAAACAACTACTCCCGAGCTCAAAACCATGGACGACAAGACTGCTTATTCTCAAACACTTTTAGAAGATACGCTGAATCAATTAAACGTTTTAGAAGAGGTATATACAGCGGTATATTCAAACGATGGTGTTGAGATGTGGATACAAGTCACACAAAAAGGAGGTACCGAGTTTATCAAAAAAATAGGTGACCTTGAAAATGATTTTTCTAAAAACGGAAAATTAAATGATGTAAATCAACAAGAGTGGAACGCTATTGTAAGCTCACTTCAAGATTTGTATTCCAAAGTAAACAAAGATGTCCACGAGAATACAACACTCCAGTTACTTGGGGCAAAAGATCAAGTTATATTACAAATTAATACAAAGAACGGAGTAATGGATCATTTGAAAAAATAGCACAATAAAATGCTCTGAGATGTGACTCACTTAATATATTTGAGACTCATCCTCTGTTGCTTTTCAACTTATAATTATTTTTTGTTTTTCAATATCTCTTTCTAATGTATTAAGGGATTACGGTATTTGATAAAGTGGTAATCAAAAAGAGAACTTTTTCAATTGTTCTCTTTTTATGTTTTACAAATCAATACCAAGGATTCTCGGAGCTCGGAATTCTAATATCTGCTAACAAGAATTCTTCCCACAAAAACCATTGCTTCGTGCTCGATTTCAACCTTAATACAATTTCTCGCGGAGTATCAGCTCCCGAAGATTTTACATTTAGACGAAGGTATCCATCATTCTCGTAGCTTTTCACAGTCTCGAAAACTTCAATAGTATATGGCTGGTCTGGTTGATAATTATTATCCACCACAGCCCCTTTGAAATATGAAAAAGGTTTATAATATTTATCGACTAAACGATCTCTCAAAAATTGTTTTTCATAATTCGAAAGTGGTTTAGGACCACGCAAATAATCTAGCATGGCATGGGTAGCTTCACGATCATTTTTATAATTCGCTAAAGCGACCACTGTTAGCGCCGCTACCTCAAAAGGATTTAAAAAATCGGACTGATGCATGGCTTCAAGCTCTGCTAAATTGGTTGATAATGCTTCGAAAACAAATACTTCTTTCTTCATGAGTATCCTCCTTAGGACTTTTGTAGAGAAAGTCATTTCATTATTAAGAAATTCTTTTGTTGATTAACTTACCTTTACTTAATTGTATCAGTAAAACCAGTGAAAACGGCTTTAAATTTATATATCATCAACCTTAAAGAGAGGTAAAATAAAAAAAACACTACATCAGATCGTTAAACTTCTTGTTAGTGGTTTTTAATAATAAAAGAATCTAAGATTTTAGTTGAAAATGGCGCGGTTGACAGGAGTCGAACCTGTGACCTAATACTTAGGAGGTATTTGCTCTATCCACTGAGCTACAACCGCAATTCCAATCACAATTATAACCTCAAAATGTGAAAAACCCAAGGTCTTTCCCTGGGTTGCGCTAACTTTCACCGCTTGTCTGAAGATTATATAAGTTTGTCAGGAGGAAACTAATGATTCAACAAGCATCGATTCATAAGAAACGTATTTTCATTATAGCAAGTTTTCATACCATGTCAACACTTTTTACATTATTTTTACATTTTTTGTAAATTTTTCATTTTATTCAATCGAAGCGATTGTTTACCCCTATTAAAATGTTATAATAAAACTACCTACAAAACAAAAAGACAGCCTTAAATAATCTATTGTTTTTTTGTTGGTTTAATGTATTAAATGAAAACTGGAGGATATATGAACGTACTATTTTCAGGCTTAAACTCCGTCTTACAAGAAGAAGATATCGATTATTTAACAAAAATTGGCTTCAATTTAGCCTTCAAATCGAAATCCGAGGATCTTGAAGACCCTACCTGGCCCGAGGTGATTGTCACCTATCGTTTCACCCAAAGCCAACCCATCTCTAAATTTCCTAATTTAAAATATATTCAAACACCTAGTGCTGGATTCAATCACTTAGACTTAGATTATATTAAAGAAAATAATATTAGTCTACACAACGCGCGGGGTGTACACGGAATTGCTATTTCTGAGTACGTGCTCGGAAAGATCTTAGAAGTATATAAAAACTCAAAATACTATCAAAAACATCAAGAAAATAAAACCTGGGACGGCAAGTCTTTTATGAAAGCTTTGTACCTACGCAAAGCCGCTGTCTTAGGAACAGGTAGCATTGGCCAAGAAATTGCGAAACGGCTTCAGGTTTTTGGGGTTGAAGTTACCGGATTTAATAGCAATGGAAGAGATATTGAATTCTTTGACCAATGCCATCCTTTAACCTCTTTTAGTGAACACGCTAAAATTTATGATATCGTGATTGTGGCTTTACCGTTAAACGAACAAACCGAAGGTTTCTTAAATAGAAAACGCTTACTTAGCATGAATAGAGATGCCATCTTAATAAATATCGGACGGGGCAAGCTCATTGATGAAGCTACCTTGATTAGTTTACTGGATACTCAATTTTTAGCGGTCATCTTGGATGTTTTTGAAGTCGAACCCCTACCTCAAGAGAGTCCGTTATGGCATCATCCGAAAGTAACCGTGACCCCGCATAATTCTTCTCAAGATCCTACAACTAACTTAATGTTAAGAAATCTGATCTTAGACAATCTTTCCGCTTTAGCCAAGAATGAAGAATTAGCTAATAAAGTAATACTATAGGAGTTATTATGAAAACAATTTCTATAATCGGTCCGGGTCGCTGGGGTTCTTTTATTGCGTATTATTTACACAATATTGGACACTCCGTTAGTCTTTACGGAAGAAAAGACTCCAGTCACATGGCGAATCTCTTAGCTAGCAGAGAGAACGAATATTTAAAATTGCCAAATTCTTTAAAACTGGAAACCGACTTAAAAAACGCACTCGCTTCTGATATTATTGTGATTTCTATTAACTCGCAGAATTTGAGAGATTTGTTAAAGGAAATCAATACCTATGAACTCAATCATAAAACCTTTGTTTTATGTATGAAAGGTATAGAAATTAGTTCCCAAAAACGATTATCACAAATCGTTAACGAAGAAATTGGGTTTTCTCATGATGTTGCTTGTTGGATTGGCCCCGGTCATCCTCAAGAATTTATCCAAGGTAATCCTAATGCGATGGTAATTGATTCTAATAAGCCTGCATTAGTAACCGAACTCATCAATGCCTTCTCTTCCCCACTAATACGTTTCTATGTTGGTGAAGATTTAATTGGGAATGAAATCGGAGCCGCAGCTAAGAACGTCATGGGGATTGCGGCTGGTTTATTGGATGGCCTTCATCTTTCTTCTTTAAAAGGTGCGCTTATGGCCCGTGGTTGTGCTGAGGTTTCTAGATTGATTCGAGCTATGGGTGGAAATCCGCTTTCTGCTTATGGCTTGTGCCATTTAGGAGACTATGAAGCGACCATTTTCTCTAAGTTTTCCAATAATCGAGCGTTTGGGGAAGCCTTTATTAAAAATCAACCTTTTGAAAAACTAGCCGAAGGATTCTTTACCACACAAGCGATGATGAAACTTGGTGAAAGATATCATGTTGATTTACCAATTACACGAGCGGTTTATGAAATTACTATTGATAAAAAGGACCCCAAAGAAGTCCTTAATTCCCTATTCATGCGTTCTACAAAAGCTGAGTTTTATACCTAACAGATCGTTAACTAAACGATCTTTTTTAATGCTTCACCCAAACGTGTCAACGTTTTCTCAAGATACACTTTCGGTAAGGCCACGTTTATTCTCAAGAAACCTTCACCGACTTCCCCAAAACGAGAGCCCATATTACCATAAATGTGAGCTTCCTCTTCTAGGAATTTTTCTAATTCCTCGTCGTTTTTACCCAAACAACGCATATCAATCCACATTATATAAGTTCCTTCGCTGATTGGTGCATAGATGCTAGGAAAATTATGCAAGAAATAATTATGAACTAAAGATTGATTCTCACGGATAATTTCCAACAACTCATCCAACCATGGCTGAGCGTTTCGATAGGCCGTTTCACAGGCTACTAAGCCTAAAACATTGATGTGATTCCCCTTTATCTTCGTTACCACCTGACAATAACGTTGGCGTAACTCTGGATTGGGAATTATGATGTTCGACGTCCAAAGCGAAGCCAAATTGAAAGTCTTAGATGGTGCTGTGCAAAGAATTAATGAATCTTTAATGCTTGGATCCACTTTTAAAATCGAGTGGTGTTTTTTGGTAATTTCGAAATCCATCCAGATTTCATCAGATAAAAGCAAGATATCATACTTTTTAACTAAATCTATTAATCTTTGTAATTCATCAATATCCCATAAGCGGCCAGTTGGGTTATGCGGTGAACAAAGCATAAATAGTTTAGTCGATTCCTTTTGGAAAGCTTTTTCAATCGCTTCAAAATCCATTATAAAGATGCCGTTAGCGTCTTTATATAAAGGTACATCAATAAGTTTTCGGTTAAGCGAACGAATGGAACGAGCAAACGGTGGATACAATGGGGTTGTGATTACTACACCTTCTCCAACTTCACTGAAAGCTTCGATCGAGACTTCAATGGCCGAAACCACGCCCGATGCCATGACTATCCAATCCTTTTCTACTTCCACTTGATGGCGTTCTTTTAGCCACATAACTACGGCTTCATAATAAGAGGCCCAAGGGTGAGAATAACCGAGCGATCCCTTATCCAAGAAATTTTTAAGCCCTTCTACAATTTCAGGAGCTAGGACAAATTCCATGTCCGCTACGGACAAAGGGATAATCTCCTGGTGGTAGTCCTTGATGTTTTCTAAAGGGATCCATTTTGAGGAACCCGTAAAACGACGGTCTCTAATACTTGTAAAGTCATAATCACACATTAGTCTAACCTCTTTTCTTCACATATTATTTTAACGCATCTAGAACAATATGTTACACTTAATTAAAATTTTGATTATGATAAACTATAGTTAAGGAAAGAAGGAAAAATAATGAGAAAAGAAAAAGATAGTATGGGTGTAGTCTTCGTCGATGAAGATCGCTATTGGAAGGCCCAAACCCAGCGAAGTTTAGATAACTTTAAAATATCAACAGAAAAAATGCCTCTTGAGGTAATTTCAGCGCTAGCCTTGGTAAAACAAGCCGCTGCTTTAGCCAATCAAGAACTCAATAATTTAGAAAATGAAAAGGCCGAAACTATCGTTAAAGGGGCTCAAGAAATCATAGATGGAAATCTCAAACGACATTTCCCACTATCGCTTTGGCAAACCGGTTCTGGGACCCAAAGTAATATGAACGTCAACGAAGTAATCGCCCAGTACATGAACACTCAACTTGGCAAAGAATTGTTACATCCAAACGACGATGTTAATCGTTCTCAATCTTCAAATGATACCTTCCCGACCGCCATGCATCTAGCCACCATTAAAGCTGTCAAAGAACGTTTAATACCAGCTATTAACAACCTGATATCAACGTTTTACAATTTATCTGTACAATATAAGGATTTAGTAAAGGTCGGACGGACTCATTTACAAGACGCAACTCCACTTACTTTAGGTCAAGAAATATCAGCTTGGACTCGTATGTTAATCAATAATAAAAAGATGATTGAGTCAAGTCTTACCTATTTATATGAATTAGCCATCGGTGGCACTGCGGTAGGAACGGGAATCAATGCCCCCAAAGACTTTGGATCCACCGTAGTAAGAATCCTCTCGGAACTGACCGGCTATCCTTTGGTTTCTGCTGAGAATAAATTCCATAGCCTCTCCAGTAAAGACGAACTTGTCTTTGTCCATGGCGCATTAACCGGATTAGGAGCAAACTTATTAAAGATTGTTAATGACATTCGCTGGTTAGCTAGCGGACCACGGTCAGGGTTTGGTGAAATTACCATTCCGGAGAACGAACCAGGTTCTTCAATAATGCCGGGCAAAGTAAATCCAACCCAAGCCGAAGCTGTGGCTATGGTGGTGGCTCAAGTGATGGGCAACGATACGACCATAGTATTTGCGGCCTCTCAAGGGAATTTCCAACTGAATGCCTATATGCCGGTTATTATTCATAATCTACTACAGTCTATTCACACTTTAGCCGATGCTATGAATTCCTTTAATGATCATTGTGCGGTGGGTATTCGTGCTAATGAAAAACGAATTGCTGAACTATTATCCCAATCGTTGATGGTTGTTACGGCCCTAAATCCAGTTCTGGGTTATGAAAAAGCCGCCGAGATCGCAAACCTGGCCCATAAAACTTCACTAACTCTCAAGGAAGCGGCCTTACAATTAGGCTACCTAAGTGAAGAAGAATTTGATGAAATTGTCGATCCAGCCAAAATGGTTTAAACCATTAAAAAGATTATATTATTTATTGAGCAAATGCGGTAAGTCTTGCGTCTGACTCAATCAACCTTGAGCTATCAAAAACTAGGTCAAGGACAGAGTATTGAGGTAGTATGGAAAAAACGTCTTAATAGTCATGAATTAAGAAAATGATTTAACCTAGATAGTAAACAACTATGGCTAAATCCAGGTCCAACATAGGTCAATACTAACAATCGTGATGACTTGCTAGAGCTTAATTATTAATATAAACTAGGTATGAATTGGAGGTCCAATTATGGAAGTATTTGCTGAATTAGTCGCAGAATTTTTCATGGAGCTTGTGTTCTCTTTTATCTTTAGTAATGAAGAAAAATCAGTTTTTTCGTTTCTTCTTAAAACAATTTTAAGAATCGTGGTTGTTGCTGTTCTCGTTGTACTAATTTATGCCACCCTTATAGCGACCAATATTGCCGTTATTAAATGGATTGGATATGCTTTCATTGCTACGTTTACGTCAATATTTATCGTAGCTAGCATTCGTTCAATACTCTCGCTCAAGCAACTAAAGTTTAGAAAAATCTAGACTTTTTCTTTACTTGCTCTTAATAATTTTAAAAGAATGAGGTCATTTATGAAAACCTATGGAAATTGTAAAATAGTCACCATGAACCCTGAACGTACTGTGATTGAACAGGGATACATCAGTATTGAGAAGGATAAAATCATCGATATTGGAACCATGGAAACCTGTCCGAGCGATTACATCGATAAAAACGGGAGTCTTTGTATTCCGGGAATGATTAATGGTCATACGCATTTGGGTTTATTCTACTTGCGCAGTATGGCGGATGATTTACCGAATCGACTAAAGCAGTTTTTATTTCCAATGGAAGCCCAATACTATGATAGCGAAACGATCGAAAGCGGCACCGCAATGAGTGCCTATGAATCCTTATTATCTGGGATAACCTGTGTCGTCGATATGTATTACGAAGCCGAAAAAGTCTGTGAGGTTCTCAAGGAAGTTGGAATACGCGCTTTGGTTGGTCAAACCATCATCAACGACCATCCTTTAGCTGCCAACGTCACTCAAAAGTCTTTAGAAGACTTTATTATAAAGTATCGAAACGAGGCTCTTGTCCGTCCGTTATTAGCCCCTCATGCGCCGTATAGCGTTGATTTAGCTACGCTTAAACAAATTAATTCATTATCGGAACAATATGAGGTCTTGAAAATGATGCATTTGTCTGAAATGGATTTTGAAATGAAGCAATTTGAGCCGCTCTCACCCATTCAATATTTGGATGAAAACAATATTTTGGACAATCGCTGGATTGCGGTTCATTGTATTTATACCGATGAAAACGATCAGCAAATTCTTAAA
The DNA here is from genome assembly GCA_023388535.1 of Bacillota bacterium. Classification (GTDB taxonomy): domain Bacteria; phylum Bacillota_I; class Bacilli_A; order Erysipelotrichales; family Erysipelotrichaceae; genus JBNRMW01. Next base: position 18,704 of record JAEWFZ010000031.1, read on the forward strand.
AAGAATGAGGTAAAAGTTGTTTCTTGTCCCAACGCCAATATGAAGTCAGGGAAAGGAATTGCGGATATCAAAGGATTTTTAGAACATGATATCCAGGTTTGCTTGGGAACCGATGGACCGATTAGTTCTAATACCCTGGATTTAATGAGTGTTATGAAAACTGCCGCTTACGGACAGAAAACTAAATATCAACAACGGGATTTACTTCCAAGTCAGAAAGTTTTTGAGATGGTGACTTGCGATGCAGCCAAAGTATTCAATATGGATTATATTGGATCTTTAGAAATTGGCAAACAAGCGGATTTAGTATTTATTGATACGACAGCTGTTAATATGATGCCTATCTATGATGTCTATGCTAGTTTAGTTTACTCCCTCTCGACCCGTAACATTGAGACGGTTGTGGTTGCCGGCAAGGAATTAGTAAAAGATTTCAAGATTGTGAATCAAGAACATTATCAAAGCACCTATCAACAAGCTCTAAATACTATAGATAGATTTAAAAAAATATATCAAGATTCTTTGAGTTCATAATAATCTATATAAAAAATTATCTTAAGATTCTGTTTACAAATTTTTGTATTGATTTTTCGCAACAATTTTTGCAACAATTTTATCGAAAGCATCAAAAAAACCACTCTTTAGTGGCTTATTTAAATAATGGTGGACGCTAAGGGATTTGAACCCCTGACCCCCTGCACGTCAAGCAGGTGCTCTCCCACTGAGCTAAGCGTCCGGTGAAAAATATCATAGCAAAATATTATCTTAATTTCAACCTAGAAAACTAATTGAAAGGACGAACCTAAATTTAGTTTCGTCCTTTTTTCATTATCCTTCTATTACTTCACTAATTATGAAGCTGGAGATTGCGGTGCCGGGGTATTCATACCTTGGAACCACTCCGAAATAGCACCACCAAAGAAATACCAAATCCCAAATAGGACTAGTACAAGAATAATTAATGCAAAGACAGTACTACCAGAACTTTTATTCTCAACACGTACATTTAAATTATCGTTTCTGTTTGGATCGTTTGTCATAGTATAGTCTCTTTTCTTAACTACACTATAACAAAATAAATATATAACAACAAGAAAGGTGCTCATAGATATCATTCAAAAAGAAGTCATCCGACGATAACTTCTTTTTATCTATTCTTTGATTTCTAGTTTAAATATCCCGGGATTGGTAATTTTCTCAATGTCAAACAAAGCTTCGAGTTGCTCTGTTGTTAAGAGTTTTTCCTCCAATATTAAATCTTTAAACTTTTTGTTTTCCTTTATCGCCCGTTTTGCTAGGTTACTGGCTACTTTATACCCTAAAGTTGGTGCTAAAACCGTGGCTAAGCTAAGCGATCGATCAAACATTTCAGCCATGACTTCCGTATTCGCTTGAATGCCCTTTATACCATTATGATTGAGTGTAGAAACAACATTGGTTAGTATTTCAAGGGACTCAAATAGATTATAAAGAATCACCGGTTCCATAACGTTAAGTTCTAATTGACCCGCTTCTGCGGCTTTGATAATAGTCGTATCATTGCCAAAAACTTGAAAGCAGACTTGGTTGGTTACTTCAAAGATTACAGGGTTAACTTTACCGGGCATAATCGAGGATCCAGGTTGTTTCTCCGGAATGGATATTTCATTTAAACCTGTTAAAGGACCGGAAGCCATCAAGCGGACATCATTAGCTAATTTGGATAAATTAACCGAAAAAGTTTTCAAGGCACTATGAGCCCAGACTAGTCCATCGACATGACGCGTACTATCCACCAAATCCGAAGCGGATTGAAACTTATAACCAGAAAGTTCATTGATATATCCGACCACTAAATCCTTATAACGTGGATCACTATTGAGTCCTGTCCCTACCGCTGTGGCTCCCATATTGATTTCTCTTAAATCCTCAAAAGCTTTTTGTATACGAATAAGATCTCGAGATAATGCGGAGTAATAGGCATGAAACTCCTGGGATAGCTGTATCGGAATCGCATCCTGAAGGTGGGTTCTACCAACCTTAACAATCCCTTTGAAAGCTTCTGATTTATCTAATAGACTTTCTGTCAAAGCTTTGATTTCAACCATCAGTTTATCAGCTAAAACAAGTGCCGTTAACTTACCTGCCGTTGGAATTACGTCGTTTGTGGATTGAGCGAAGTTAACATGATCATTTGGATGAATATACTCATATCGACCCAACTCATAGCCAGCTAACTCACCGGCTCGGTTCGCAATCACTTCGTTGACATTCATGTTAATCGAAGTTCCCGCACCACCTTGGATTGGATCGGTTGGAAATTGATTATCTAATTTATGTTCGATAACTTCATTAGTAGCCTCAACCATGAAATCCTTGCGTTTATCATCAATATAGCCTAACTGATGATTAGCAAGAAGCGCCGCTTTTTTAACAATACCTAAACTTCTTATTAATTGAGGATGAATGGTACGGTTAGTTATTTTAAAATTATTTAACGCTCGTACCGTCTGAATACCATAATAGACCTCCTTAGGTACTTCTAAACTACCTAGTGAATCTTGTTCTATTCTATACTTCTCTTTCATTTAAACTCTCCTAACGATCTATTATACTAATTCCCATCACTTCCATGGGATGATTTACTATAAATTCTTGATCAACGACATAAAATCCGCCACCAGAGCCTTTGGATTCATCGTTAATACTATTGACAAGGATGACTTCCTTACCTATTTTCTGACATTGTTTTCGATATTCGCCAAGTTCCTTATTCAACCATTGTTCGGGCGAATAATCTATAAAATTGGGCCACAAGACTAAATCGTAATCGTAAGTTTGCAAGCTGGTTAAAATGTCTTCGTTCCAGAAATCACCACAAATGCCGACGAGTATCTTTGTTTCCATAAATTCAAAGACTTCAAACGAAGTACCTTCTTTATAGCGCTCATCAGCAAATTCTTTTTTCCAACCCACTGAGATACGGCGATAATTTGAAAGCACCGAACCATCTTTGTCAATGACCATATAGGATGCGTAGATATTACCGTCATCTTTTTCATAATAGCCAAAACCAATCGCAACATCCATAGCTACCGCCAACATTTTGACACGGAAGATGTAATCGTCCGTTTCGGTTAAAGCTATGGAGTAATCTCTTTCGAAATCCTTGAAATTCAGACCATCAAAACCTTGTAAAAAAGCCTCCCCAAAGACGATCAAATCAACCTTGGAGAGATGGGCTTGATAGGACATTTCTTCCATCATTCTCAGATTCTTTGCTGGATCATTATTGACTTGTTTACCTATAGCTAAAGCAATTCTCATCAGGTTTTTCGATCGAAAGTATGGCCGCATTTCGGACACTTAATTTCGACTTTTCCCCTTCCTTTTGGAACTCTTAAACGTTGTTTACATTTGCGACACGTAAAATAACGATAAGGATCGTTGCTTGGTTGTTTTCTAAACTTGGATAACCAACGATGTTTAATACCTAAGTAGACATTATTTTCGCGACGTCGGTTGTTATTTCTCGGTGAATAGAATCTAAGGATAGCTAAAAGTAAAACGACAAGCGAAAGAACTCTTAAGGTTGAAGTTATTACGGAACGACCTAAAAAGTAATTCAAGGCAAAGATTGCTAATGCCATGACAATGTAAGTGAGTAACAAGAAATTGTTGAGATTGTCTTGTCCGTGTCGTCGAGATAACCAGATTCTGAGGTCTCTCTTCCATTGATTAAACTTTTCTTTCATTTCGGCCTTCTTTCTGAACAAATCTATTGTATCATTGATTGACTTTATTTCTTAAAAAGAATACCATATTAACATATGCCGACTTAGCTCATCTGGTAGAGCAACGCACTCGTAACGCGTAGGTGGTAGGTTCAAGTCCTATAGTCGGCACCATTATTAAAAATTTATAAGGAATCTGAATATTTTGTAAGTAGGAGTAACCGAAAGGTTGCTCCTATTTACGTTTGATAGCTACTCAGTATCGGCTATCAGAAGCTAAAAGCAAGCACACCAAAACTCTTAGAATCCTTGTACTCATATTTACTCTAACTCAACGTTTAGACTCTATCTTCGTGGATTTCTAAGTTTCTTAAACTTTTTATAACATTGAAATAAGCAAATCCACTGACTATACAGGGTGTCACTATCGTTAAACAACGGAGGTAAGTTAGATAATTTCAATGCTTTAGAAACTTGTTTTTTAGTCAAAAGGGCACGATTACTTAACAAACCATATTTTAAAGAATGGGTTACGAACGTTTTATAATCAGCAGTTTCTGCTTTATCTATGTCAGGAACATCTTTTTTAGAGAAATGGATTAAGACCGAATCGACAGATGGCTTTGGGTGAAAGTCATCCCGACGAAAATGATATTTAATTTCTGTTTCCCAAAAAGGTTTAATCAGAAGAGACTTATTATTTTCCGAAGGAGTTCCCATAAATCGTTTCGCAGCACCTTTTTCAACAACAAGCCATATATCTTGAGGTGGACTTACTGCCTGGGTGAGTTTCTCAACTATTTTTGTTGTTAGTGAAAAAGGTATATTCGCAAATACTTTGTACTTACCAGTTTTAGGTAATTGATAATTCAAGAAATCTCCGTAAATAAGATTGATGTTTTTGATTCCTAATAATCTTTGTTTGGCTATTTCAATCAACCTTTTATCAATCTCAATTGAATAGAGATGTTCGCATTTCTTTGAAAGTATATAAGTTAGATGACCTTTTCCAGTACCTATTTCAATAACCGTATCATTTTTACCGATAGTACTAATGTTAGTAATTCTTTCTAAAAGTAGTCTGCTTGTCATAAAATTTTGAGAAATAGAAAAATTTTTATTGAGTTTATGTTTATATTTTTTATATTTCGACATTGCTTTTCCTCCCGCTTTTCATTGCAAAAATAAATATGGCAATAAAAAATGCAGGTCGCTACCCATAGGTTAGGCTTACCTGCAAATCTCGGAATAGAAAAAACAACAGCAAATAATCTGACAACAACGAGTTATCAGCGACATACCTCTTCACTAAATAGAGAACGAGAAAAAAGCCTATAATCTATGATAGGTTTGCTTTTTTATTGCCGTTCTTATCTTAAGCGAAGAGATGCAGTCATTTGAATACCTCCATCCGTCAGTCAATTATAACAAAATAAATAGGTATTAGCAAGATGGGCTGGACCTGTTACCAACCTTCCAACACAATCACAAGTAGAAAAGCTGTAGTTACATTTATAAACTCACTGTATAATAATATCAATAACAACTAAAAAAAAGAAGCATGAAGGAGAAAAATATATGCGTAGAATAATAGTACGTGCGGACGATTTAGGATACAGCGAAGGTGTTAATTTAGGAATAGAAAAATCTGTAAGAAACGGTATTGTCACTAGTGTTGGCTTAATGGCTAATATGGAAGCCGCGCAACACGGTGTAGAACTGGTTGAAGATTTATCGTTCTGCCTAGGACTTCATTGTAATATTAGTGCTGGTAGACCGCTTATCAACCCGGAATTGATTCCCAGCTTAGTCGACGAAAACGGATACTTTAAAGCTTCTAAGCTATATCGTGAAGCTGATAATGATTTTGTCGTCTATGAAGAAGTTTTATTAGAAATACAGGCACAATACAATCGTTTTGTTGAGCTTACCAGCCATAAACCTTGTTACATGGATGTTCATGCGGTTTATAGCAAAAACTTTTATCAAGCCGTAGCTGATGTAGCTAAAAAACATGGAGTAGATTACGATCTCTTTAATTTAGATCAACCAAATCATTTTAGAAACACGGACATTTATGTAAGCATGGAAAGTACAAAGCCCGATTATGATCCACTGACAGCCTTCAAACAAGCGGCGATTGAGAAGTACCCAAAACATGCTGTGGGTATGTTCATTGTCCACCCCGGTTATCTAGATGCCTATCTACTAAAAAATTCCAGCTTACTTAATCAACGGGCTTACGAATTGGAGATGCTAGTAAGTCAAGAAGTTAAAGACTGGATACAAGATAATCAAATAGAATTAATAAGCTATAGCGATTTAATTTAAAGACAAAAAAACCGATCCACTTGGGATCGGTTTTCCGTAGTCTCAGTAATTAAGCTAGGTAGTACTCTAGCATCCAAGCGTTCTTGCCATAAGTTGTTTCAAGACCCACTAGGATATCGGTAGTAACTTCATCACCTTCGAAGACTTCATAGCCTTCTTGTACTTTTTCTACTAAAAGTTTGTAATCATCGTAGACATGTTTAACCATATCTTTAGCGCTAATTTCTTTTGTGTATGGTGCTTCTTTAATGAAAGATTGCTCTAGGTATTCACCTAAAGTGGATGCTGGTTTTAAACCAATCATTAACATTCTTTCAGCAACTTCATCAAATTGTGCAGTTACTTCGTCGTAATATTCTTCAAATTTTTCGTGAAGTACATAGAACGAAGGTCCCTTAACATACCAGTGGAATTGGTGTAATTTAACATAGAAAACACCTAAGCTTGATACTAATTCATTCAAATATTTTTCTTTATTCATATCTGTTCCTCCTATTACTATAATACTTGATATTGATTATCATTACAAATATAATGCCCTATTTTGTTTGAATAATGAGTTAGATTTTAGTATGATAGTCATGCTCAGTTTTGCGCCTGTAGCTCAATGGATAGAGTATTTGATTCCGATTCAAAAGGTTGCAGGTTCGATCCCTGCCAGGCGCGCCATTACTTTTTATTGAAATCTTGTAGATGTCTTTTTTATTAATTTCTAAATATAATTAAGTAGTAATGTTTTTAAATTCAAACTAAAGCTAAAAACATAAAGCGAAACTCTTTGTATCAAGATACTTGCTTTATATTAACCTAAATAAATTACTGGGATAGCGGGTTAGCTTTTTGATATAATTTAGTTAGCCATATAAAGGAGGTAGTGAGATGACATACAAAACTTTTAAAGAATATCGGCAAGATGATAACCAAGAAGATATTTTATGGAGTGATAGAAAACGAATCTTAGGATTGCCACTAACCTTCACTAAATTCACTTTAACAGAAGAGCGTTTAATTCGTAAAAGAGGTCTTCTAAATACTGAAATCGACGAATTATTGCTTTATCGAATTATGGATATAGAATTAAGACAAACTCTGTACCAAAAGATTTTTGCGATGGGTACCGTTATTGTTCATGCATCCGATCGTACCTCGCCAATCATGGAACTTGAGAACATAAGAAAACCAGCCGATTTAAAACGTTATCTCAGCCGTTTAGTAGAAACCATTCGGGATGAGAAACAAATCACTGGTAAAGAAATGTTTGGAGCAGCGGCAGGGTATTCAACTCAACCGGTCGATCGAGACGGAGATGGAATCCCTGATTTTATGCAAATAGATCGCGATGGCGATGGAATTCCTGATTATTTAAATAACCCAGTCTATCGTAATCCTAATTCAGATGATGATGGAGAATAGCACGCCAAGGCGTGCTTTTTTTAGGCTTCATTAAGTAATTTTTTGAGCGATGGCTTTTGCGGCTTTTTTACCCGTCGCAATCGCTCGCACTACCGTATCGGCCCCTAAAATAACATCCCCGCCAGCGAAAACGCCTTTCATTGAAGTTTCGTAATTCTCATCCACCCAGATATGGCCTCGCTGACTAACCTTTAAACCAAGTACTTCTTCGCGAAAATGATGATTCGGAGTTGAACCGATGGCTTTGATAACACAGTCCACTTCAATGGTATATTCTGAATCCGGTATAATTTCGGTGTTTAAGCGGCCTTCCTCGTCAAGTTCGGTCGTTTTCCGTCTAACACAAGTAACTCGTTCAACAGCACCTTCACCATGAATAGCAATCGGACTAGATAGTAGATCAAAAATAACGCCTTCATTTTGGGCTTCTTCTATTTCTTCTTGGGCGGCTGGCATTTCTTTAAAGATTCTGCGATAGCTTAAGATAACCTCTGCACCTAAGCGACGAGCTACACGAGCACAGTCCATCGCAGTATTACCCCCACCGACGACTAAAACTCTCTTGAAATCACTCAGCTCGCGAAGACGATTTTCGTTAACCCGTTTTAAATAGTCGTAACTGGTAAAAATATTATCTAAATCGTCCCCTTCAATCGCCAGTTGTTGGGTACCCTCTTCACCTAAGCCTAAGAAAACCGCATCATATTTTTTTAATAAATCCTTGAGAAATAAATCAATACCAAGGGTTTTATTGTAGATGAATTGGACGCCATACTCGTTAAGTTCTTCGAGTTTTTCATATAATACGGTGCGAGGAAGACGATAGTCGGGTACGCCATACGCTAAAATACCACCAGCATAGGATTCTTTTGAAAATAATGATACAAAAAAGCCTTGTTTAGCCAAATCTTGGGCACAAGCCATACCTGAAGGCCCAGATCCGATGACAGCTACTTTCTTTCCATTAGCGGGCTGTGGCTGAATCTTAAAGTATTTTTGATGATCACTAACATAACGCTCAAGATAGCCGATACCCACCGCTTCTTGGCGAATCGCTCGAACACAAGATCCCTCACATTGTTTTGCTACATCACAAACTCTTGAACAAAATCCAGAAAAGTCAGATTTAGTGCGAATAATTTCGTTCGCTCGTTCTATATCATCTTCTTTTAAAGCCGCAATAAATTGTGGAATCGGAAGATGTAGTGGACAAGCTTTAACACAGGGTTCGTGTTTGCAACTAAGACAACGATGCGCTTCTTGAATCATCATTCGATGACTGTATCCTTGATCAACTTCCAAAAAGTTGTAGGTTAAAGGCTCGGGTTTATTCTTGAGACTCTTGGTCTGTTTTGGATTGGTATTCATCTAAACACTCCTTTACAATAAAACGATTATGCCACATATAAAATTGGAATAAACCATAAATCATGGCACCAAACAACACGATAAATTTAATAGAAAATCCATCCACGGTATCGAATAAAATATCAATCACCATTCTCGGTTTAAACATATCCCATGAATTTAAACGGATGAATCTGCCTAAGAAAATGCCAACGCCATTCAATAAAGCGATGATAATAAATATAAATTCTACCCAATACCAGGACATTTTTTGTCTTAACCAACGATATACATGAGACATCGATAATAAACCCCAGTACACCGATAAGAAGACGCCAACAAACAAATGAACTAAACGTAACCAAGGTAGACCGTCCATGATGTATTTGACCGTAGGATTTACTCGGTAAAACCAACGCGAATTAATATGAATCAAATCGGTAATCATATAAAAGGAATTTGGTAACATAAAAAACCAGCCAACTAACAAAAATAGATTAAGTTTTGACTTGCCTTTAACGAGTAAAGAAAAGACTAAAGCTACCAACGATAATAATAAATTCCAAGACAAATAACCATGAAGAAAATTATTGTAGCCCAATGAAACAATAACTCTACCTGAAATTGAATATAGTAACCAGATAATAATCGCAATGACTAAACGTTTCATCCCATCACCTCTTTGACTAACCACTGATATAGTTGTGGATATTGTGTTTCTAAATAGTTGAGGTCCATTCTTTGAATTTCATAATCAACAAATTTAGGGTTTAGGTTTAATACTAAATCTTTTTGACTTTCGATGGCTTCGAGCAGGTTTGCTTCTAATTGAAATTGAAGACTACTAGCAAAGCGTATGGCTCGTAAAATTCTCAAAGCATCTTGATGAAAACTAAGTTGTGGATCAATAATCGTTTTTAAACATTTATTATTTAAATCTTTAATACCATCAACATAATCAATCAAGCCTTGTTGTGGATGATAGGCAATCGCATTAATAGTGAAATCCCGACGCAGGACATCTTCTTTTAAACTGTCCACATAAATTATTTCACTTGGATAACGATGATTGTCTTGATAAATATCTTTTCTAAATAAGGTAATGCTAAGCCAGTTCTGATTAATTTTTATTTTTAGATTTCCAAAGCTTTTTCCTTGGGTATCTTTTTCCGCAAGTGGATAAAGATGGCTAATATACGGTAAGGGACAATTAGTGGCGAAATCATAATCAAATACCGGAAGTTTGAGCAGATAATTTCTTACTGCTCCTCCGATTAAATAAATATCATAACCAAGTTGATTAACTTGGTCTATGAAGGTTAAAACAGACTCTGGTAATTGCATAGCGTTATTTTACCACGAATGGATAAGAAAAAAACTCTCGCTAGGAGAGTCTTTTTATTGGAGTTGTATTGTTATTCGGCTTGTTGTCTTTTCTCGTTTGACTAGAAGTTCTATCGTACTTCCCTTGTCAAAGGAGTAGAGGATGCGACGGAATTGTCGGAGATTTTCAATCTTCTTATTATTGATTTCAAGAATGATATCTCCTGACTTTAATCCAGCGTTCCAACTTGCGGTATTTTCGATAACCTCGGTGACGAATAACCCTTCATTTTCGTCAAGCGGTAATCGCAACCGCGTGTTGTAACTGTAGTAATATCGTTGGGCCTCATTAAGATCGGAGAGAGAGATGAAACGAATGCCTAATTGAGGGCGATATACTTCCCCAGTGTTCTGGATTTGGTTGATGATGGATACGACTTCATTGACTGGAATAGCGAAGCCCATTCCCTCATACGCTTGTCCGGTAATCTTAGTGGTATTTACGCCAATAAGTTCACCTTTAATGTTGACTAACGCGCCACCTGAATTACCAGGGTTAATGGCGGCATCAGTCTGGATTAGAACCATGTCCCAATCCACGAGACCATCTCGGTCCGTATCAACTGCCAAGGTTCGATCAACTCCAGAAACGATACCTTGGGTTACAGATCCAGCAAAATTTTCGCCGGCTGGTGATCCGATGGCTAAGGCGATTTCCCCCACCGTTAACAAGCTTGAGTCGCCGATTTTAAATGGCTTAACTTCTGGACCATTTTCAACCTTTAATAGCGCCAAATCCGCAAATTGGTCGCTACCGATGAGAGAAGCTTCTAGGACTTCTCCGCTTAAATAAGCTACTTCAATCTTGTTTCCACCGGATACAACATGATGGTTGGTGATAATATATGTGATATTACCCTGTACGTTATAGATGACCCCTGAACCTGTTCCAACTAAGTTTATATTTGAACTTGTCCGAACTGTGACTACTGAATTTTTAACTTCTTGAATCACTTTGGTTGTATCAGAGGAGATTTGACTAGTTACTTGTACCTCCTGTGTAGGGGTATCATTGGTCGTGGTAGTTGGTTCTTTCGGTACCACGGTAGTTTTGTCTTCTAGCTCGGTCTTAAGGTTAGCAACCTCAAGGCTGAGACCGACATTCCATATGAGCAGAAAGGCAATAATTGCCGTGAGTAGTTTTTTCATTTGAAGGTTTTCTCCTTATGCTCATAGTATACGAGACCAACCTAAAAGTAATCTGAAACATTCCTTTCAGATTACTTTCAGAATAAAGGAATCTTTTAATTTCTTTTTTGATAATAAAAAGCCCCTAATTTCAAATTCTTCTTTATTTGATATTAAGGGTTTATTTGTACAGAAATAAAGAACAAAAATTTATCTATGGATTTACTCGACCAAGCCAACTCTGGAAAATTCTCTGTCTCCAATTTTAAATTTCTTCTCTGTAATAGAAGAATTCATCGTCCGGCTAATACAATGTTCATCGGTCATTAACACAAAAATCTGCTTTGTTGCATCATCCACCAGATAATATTGTTGATCCAATGAGTTGACGGTTTTACCAAATTCCTGAGTTCCAAATAACGGGATATCTGCCAAAAGCAATGCGAACCAGCCAATTAACCCATCGGCGAACTTCTCGGCTTTGGTATTCTCTATCTTTGTGACCGTGAGTCGCGTTATCTTCGCATTTGGAAATTCTTCACGAATAATTTTTTCCTTTATTTCGATTTTCTTCAGTATGGAAATCTTTTTCTTGTCGGTATATTTCATGAGATCGATCGGCTTTTTCGTGATAGAAAAATCTAGGGTACCTGCTTCATCCAGCAAATAGTCGACACTAACATTCAATACTTGAGAAATTACTTTTAAGTTTGACACATCGGGCAAGCCGCGATTGCTCTCCCATTTCGCAATAGCTGATCTTGATACCGCTAGTATTTCCGCAAGATCTTCTTGGGTCAAGCCAGCTTCAATTCGCGCTTGTTTTATTTTTTCGCCAAAATTCATATATTACCTCTTTCTGTTTCTGTGGTAATTTCAAGATAGCAATTTCTATTTTAACAAACAAGAAATTTAGCGTATCACCTATGTTACTTAACGTAACATTCTTCGTTTTCCTGTGTATTTTAACCCGGTGCTGACCTATTTTCTATCGAACAATTAGAGAACAAAAGATTGATATCCGTATTCTCAATAGTTAATCTTACCTTCACGATTCATCAAGAACTATGAATCTCCGTATTTCTCCATCAATTTAGGAATATCCTCTTTACTAATCCACTCTTCCGAGTAACCACAACTCTTACAGACATATCTCGTAACTGTCACCGCTGAAAAGATCGTTAATCCTACCATGATATTGTTTCCAACTCCAAACGGACCTGTTGATCCAGCTATTGTCAAAATATCCGTATTGTCGCATTTTGGGCATTGTTGTCTGTTTTTCATAATTTTAAGCTCCTTTACAATATCAATTTATAACTAAATTTTATCATTTAGATTTAACTAATTCCAAATACTCTTTTCTCGAAAAATTTAATAAAAAAGGATAGAAGTCAACCTTAATCTATCAAATCACATTCATTCTTATCAATAAGGTTTTAAATTTTTTTCTTTTGTTGCTATTATGCTTAAGTAATAATAAGAAATGTGTGAATTTTTTATTGATATTAAACTCTTTTTTAGTATAATTAAACAGTACATATATTAACAAGGAGATTAACTATTAGAAATCAAGAGAAATTATCCCAAAAATGAAAAACATGTTAAAAAGAACTCTTTGATGAGCTTTATTTGCATCGAAGATGATTATCGGCTATCTCATCTGTTGTGAATTGA
>JAEWFZ010000011.1 GCA_023388535.1 Bacillota bacterium
TGTTTAAGAACGATTGAATTAACTGTTATTTTTATTGTTAACGCCGTTTTGTGCTTCTGAAAATGAAATAAGTCTGCTAAATTAACAGACTTATCGGGAAACGGAATTAACTATGAGAATTCACAAATGAGTGCTAAATTATGAAAATTCCTAAAATAAAGATTAAATTGGACATCTTTATCTAGTTTAGTTTTTGAAATCATAGTGGAATCTTTGGGTATTCAATTAGATGATTCGTGATTTTCATGAGTATATATACAATCTTGACAGCTTAAATAGGTTTATGTACGATAATTTCAAAAGGGAGAGAAAAAATGAATCAAATAGTATCGATAATTCTTGTCGTTCTCTACTTAGCTTTTGTTTTCTTAATCAAAGAGAAAAATATCATCGCCATAATAGTTCCAATACTAGTAACGGCAGTCTATCTTGGTTATGGTTTAATTGCATGGAAACCAGTTTATTCAAAGGTTACTACCGGACTACCTTTGCCGTTTCATTTTGCATTAAATAACCAACTTTCCTTAGTTATTTTGATAGCTGGAGTTCTAGCTACGATGATTGTCTATCGATTAAGATTCTCAAAATAAGCTATTAGAACGTTTTTTTAGATGATGCTTTTTTTATTAAAGAAAGACCACTTCTTTGTGAAGTGGTCTTGTTTTATTTATGAAAGTTGCTCTTCGTCCTTTATTTGATATGGATGAAGCGGTGTGTAGTGGGTATGTAATAACTTATGAGAAAGTTCGCCCATAGGTTCTCCGAGATAATCACGATAAATAGCAATAATCTCTGAATTATGGTGGGATTTGCGTCGTACTTGTCGTTCATCTTCGCTATAGAGAGCCTTTGCTCTTAAGGCGTGTGGATTGAGATCAAGTCGAGCTTTTGCGCTAACAATCGGTTGACCACCACCATGGACACAACCTCCTGGGCAAGCCATGACTTCAATAAAGTGATAATTTTTCTCACCAGCTCGTACCGCATCCAATACTTTAGCTGCGCTTTTAACTGTGTGCGCGACCGCAATATTAACATCGGTTAAGACACCGTTGATTGGTAGTTGTAAGGTTGCTTCTTTGACTCCTTCCAAGCCACGGACCGCTAAATATTCGATTTCTTCTAAGTCTTCACCGGTTAAGATGTCCGCTGCCGTACGAAGTGCAGCTTCCATAACGCCACCGGTAGCTCCGAAGATAACACCAGCTCCCGTATAGTCCCCCATTAATGGATCTGGATCTTCGTCCGGTAATCGATTGAAGTCGATTCCGGCTTCTCGAATCATATCCGCCAATTCTCTAGTTGTTAGGGAGATATCTACATCTCTTAGTCCATCAACCTGCATTTCCGGACGATTCGCTTCGGTCTTTTTGGAAGTACATGGCATGACCGATACCGAGAGAATGCTCTTTGGATCGATATTGTTTTTCTCAGCATAGTAGGTTTTTATCAAAGCCCCCATCATTTGCTGAGGTGATTTACAAGTCGACATATTTTCAATAAAGTCAGGATATTTCATCTCACAGAAACGAACCCAACCTGGTGAACAGGAAGTAATCATCGGCAGTTTTCCACCATTATTAATACGATGGAGTAATTCATTGGCTTCTTCCATAATCGTTAAGTCCGCTGAGAAGTTAGTATCAAAGACACGATCAAATCCCAATCTACGTAATGCCGCGGTCATTTTCCCGGTTGTTGGCGTTCCCATTTTAACCCCAAACTCTTCACCAATGGCTGCGCGCACGGAAGGTGCGGCTTGAACCACGACATGTATGTTTGGATCGTTAATCGCATCAAAGACTTGTTCGGTGTATGATTTTTCCCTTAAAGCCGCGACCGAACAAGCTTCAATACATTGACCACAATAGATGCAGTTGACATCTTTCATCGAGTAGTCAAAGGCTGGAGCCACTTCCGTATTAAAGCCGCGACCAACAAACTCAAGAACGCCGAGTCCTTGAACTTCTTTACAGGTATTTACACAACGACCACAAAGAATACATTTAGAAGTATCGCGAACGATCGACCAGGACATACTATCCAATTTCTTAGGTCGTTTTTCACCAGTAATGGAGACGACATCGATACCACGTTGTTCACAGAGCGTTTGAAGCTCACAAGAACCGTTTCGATTACAAGTCAAACAATCACGATCGTGATTGGCTAAGATTAATTCTAAATTAGTCCGTACCGCTTTGCGTACTTTTTGAGTGTTGGTTTTGATGTTCATGCCGTCAACTACCTTTAAGACACAGGAAGCTGGTAAATTACGCATCGCTTTACCGTTGATATCGACTTCTACGACACATAGTCGACAAGCACCAATTTCATTAATATCTTTTAGATAACATAGGGTTGGAATATCAAAACCTGCTTCTCGAGCCGCTAATAATACGGTTTGGTCTTCATCCACCGAGAGTGGAATATTGTTAATTGTTATATTGACTTTCTTTTTCATTGTTAACGGAATCGTTTCATCAATATGTTTATTTAATGACATAGAATCCTCCTATTTCTGAACGATTGCCTGGAATACACAATTATCCATACAAGCACCACAGCGGATACAAATCGACTGATCGATAGTATGAAGTTCACGAATCTTACCATCAATCGCATGGACTGGGCAGAGACGCGCGCACTTACCACAACCGACACAAGCTTCGGTAATGTAGTAACCCATTAAATCTTTACAAACTTTTGCTTCACAACTACGTTTATTAATATGATCTTCATACTCATGTCTAAAATGTTTTAAGGTAGATTTAACCGGGTTTGGAGCCGATTGTCCGAGGGAACAGAGCGAAGATAAGGAGACATGCTCACTTAGGTCTTCAAGTTGTGCTAAATCTTTTAAGGTGGCGGAACCGCTCGTAATTTTTTCTAGCAATTCCAACATCCGTTTGGTACCTTCTCGACAAGGGACGCATTTACCACACGATTCATCGACCGAGAATTCCAAGAAGAAACGAGCGATATCAACCATACAGTTGTCCTCGTCCATGACAATCATGCCTCCGGAACCCATCATCGAGCCAATCTGTACTAGATTATCAAAAGTAACCGGGGTATCTAAATCCGCTTCCACGATACAACCACCCGATGGTCCGCCCGTTTGAACGGCTTTAAATTTCTTATTATTAGGACAGCCACCACCGATATCATCGATGATTTCACGTAACGTGGTACCCATCTCAACTTCAACTAAGCCAGTATTGTTGACTTTACCACCCAAAGCAAACACCTTGGTTCCTGGAGAATCTTGAGTACCAAATCCTCTAAACCACTCGGCGCCATTTAAGATAATTTGAGCGACGTTCGCTAGGGTTTCAACATTATTAATATTGGTTGGTTTGCCCCAAAGTCCAGATTCAGCTGGATACGGCGGACGTACTCTTGGTATACCGCGCTGCCCTTCAATGGAGGCGATTAAAGCTGTTTCTTCACCGCAGACAAAGGCACCAGCACCAAGGCGAATTTCGATATCAAAATCAAACCCAGAATTTAAAATATTTTCTCCTAAGAAGCCATAGTCGTGCGCTTGTTGGATAGCAATCTCCAAACGTTTAATGGCGACCGGATATTCAGCCCGGATATAGATATAGCCTTTAGAGGCACCAATCGCATACCCACCGATGACCATAGCCTCCAGTATCGCGTGAGGATCACCTTCAAGAACCGAACGATCCATAAAGGCGCCCGGGTCCCCTTCATCCGCATTACAAATGAAATACTTTTGGTCCGCTTGATTATTATGGGAGAATTTCCATTTTAATCCGGTTGGGAAACCAGCGCCACCACGACCACGCAAGCCGCTCTCCATAACTTCTTCAACGACTTCCATCGGCGTCATCGTGTTTAGCGCTTTATCTAAGGCTTGATAACCTTTGACCGCGATATATTCTTCAATCTTTTCTGGATTGATTAATCCGCAGTTCTTGAGTACTAAACGGGTTTGTTTCTTATAAAAACCCAAATCTAAAACATCATCGGTATCGATGGTTAATTGACGAATAGAATCGATTATTTTTTGTTCAAATTGTGGAACTTCACTACTCTTTCGACCGACATTAGTTACGCCTTGTCGTTGGTGATGTAGTAATTCTAAACTTGCGATTTCTTGTTCTCTTAAACCAGCAAGGGTGTATTCTTTTACTTTCATACCTCGTTGTAGATGACTAACAAGGACATGAATCATTTTATCTGGATCCATATTGATGTAGGTTATCTTAGGCTGGCCTGCCTCATAGATCTCAACAATCGGTTCATGAATGCACACCCCGATACAGCCTGTTTTTTCAATTTCTATATCGTTTAATCCATTAGCTTTTACTTCTTCGACTAAAGTATCATAAACTTCTTGAGCACCGCTTGATAAACCGCAGGTTGCCATACCTATGACAACTCTAAATCGTTTTGGTTCAAAGAGATGTTTGTTAAAATCTAAATACTTAGCCTGTAATTGTTCTCTGTTGGTAATTAGATTAGGATTCATGCTCTTCAACCTTTCGATATTTTTCTAAAATTGGTTTAATCGTTGATAAATCGGAAATGTTCGCATAGACATCCTCATCGATCATCATTACCGGTGCTAAAGAACAACAACCCAAACAACGGGTTCCTTCTAAGGTGAACTTTAAATCACTAGTGGTCTGGTCAACTTTAATTTCTAGTTCTTTAGTGAGTTCGTTCAAGACATCTTGGGCTTTTTGAACATAACAGACAGTGCCCAAGCAAACCTGAATCTTATGCTCGCCTTTCGGCTCGGTGCTAAACTGTGAATAAAAGGTGGTTACCCCATACAATTCAGCGATTGGAACATCCAGTTTATCGGCGATATGCTTATGGACTTCCAGTGGTAAATACCCAAAAAGATCTTGGGCTTTTTGTAGGACATTCAAAGAAATTCCCTTGGTATCAGCATGTGAATAAATGTATTTATCCAGTTCCAGAAACCGAGGGTCATCTTCTAAAATGCGGTTATTATGATGCATTTAAAATAAACTCCTTTCAACATGATATTTTCAATATAACCGACAAAAATCCAAAATGAAAGCGTTTTCTTAAAGTTAAAAAATAACTTTTTTCACAACCGAAATTCAGATAAAAACCTCTATATTTTCTTCAAAAAAGCAAAATTTCTTAGAATAATACTCAAATTTACTAAAATCTTTTTATTTTGGAAAGATTTCGTTAAAGCTTATAACATTTATCGAAATTATCTATCTAACCCCTTTTCATCCTGACTTTTTAACTAAATGAAATCAACCATCAACCTATATTCATCGGTTGCCTATATCGTGTATAATACAGATAATACAAAGGAGATTTTTCATGGCTTTAATTCGATACAAACCTTTTAACCATATTATTGCGGGGACTTCCGATCGTAATGGCGGCGTTTCCCAAGAACCTTACGATACTTTCAATGGAGCCTTAACGGTTGCTGATAGTAGTCTAAATGTCATTCAAAACCGCCAGCGTTTGGCCGAGAAAGTTGGAATCCCATTGAGTAATTGGGTCTTTTGTCGACAATGTCATTCCGATCAAATTCGTAAAGTTACTAGTTTTGATCATGGACGTGGCGCCTTCGACCATGAGGAAGGTATTCGCGATTGCGACGCACTTTATACTTTTGAGGACAATCTAGTTTTAGCCTTTGTCCATGCTGATTGTGTTCCGATTTTATTAGTTGATCCCGTAAAACATATGATTGCAGCCATTCATGCGGGTTGGAGTGGAACCTTGAAAGAGATTACTCGTAAATCCCTGGAAGAACTAATAAACAAAGAAGGAATTGATCCAAAAAATCTTAAAGCTTATCTCGGGCCTGCCCTCTCCTATGAATCCAGTTTAATTACTGAAAATGTTTTACCCTATTTAGAAAAAATGAGTTTTGATGCGAGCGAGTTTGTAACTCTCTACCCACAAAATCAAGCAAAAATAGATACTCGTGGTTTAAACATAAAGATGCTGACCGATGCCGGCGTCTTGGAAAAGAATATCACTAACCTCGATATCGATACCTACATTAACGACGAATTGTTCTTTTCCTATCAACGACAATCCGTAACCGGTAGACATATCACTTTTATAGCCCAATGTCCCCAAGAATAAATCTTAAAAATTTCATTTTACTTTTAATTGTCATAGCGACGGCTATGGTTTTTGGGGTGCTGGTTTCGAGTCGTCCTCAATCGACGATGTACCCGATTATTAAGCAGCGGATTACCGGTTCGGATATCACCATCGACAATATTGTGCGACTTAACTTTATCGAAATCCCACATATTACACCAACTGCTAATGAAGAAAAAATTAACACCTTTAATAGCTACACAAAAGAGATCTGGTTAAAAGATTGGATAACTAAAGTAAATGAAGCAGAAAACGAGATTTATCAAGGTGTTTTAGAAGTTCGAGAACTCGATGATACGACCTACCTTCTCTTAGAAACTTTAGCGATTCAACATCCTGAACATGAAAAAACCATCCTTTCTCATAAACTTTTATTAGTGGATGGTTATACTTTAGAAATTGTTCCCGGAATCGATTATGCACGCCACAATGAAGTGAGTCCCCAACAAATTATTGAATCCATTCAGAGATATCTCGACTACTACCAACAACCCAATAGTTTTATAAGTATCCCAACTTTAACCACAGATAATCTGTCTTCACTTTCCTTCTATGTTAAGGCTGATATCTTACATTTAATCGTTGATACCAGTCTTCGCTTAGATGATGGCACATTGATGACTGCCCCTCAGCTTCATTCAATCCCCTTAAATTACTAAAGAGAGAGTCATAAAAAGCAATCCTTCCAGATTGCTTTTTTGTCTATTTATTTTTTATTTTCGTCATTCTTAGGTCTTAAGAAGTTAAATAAGCTCGCTTCTCTTTGAATCGTTCTAACCTTACCTTCTTCCAGTTCCTTCATTTCCCAATGTAGTACAAAGGATATCAAGATTCGCAAGATAGCAACCGCCGCGATCACATAAAATTCATTAATCGATTTTACGGTAACGGTTAATAAAACTTCGGCGGCTAGTTTAAACTCCAAAGCTAAAGAAATGGCTGAGGCTAAGACGATTTTAGTTTCTAGGTTATTAAAATCAAACTTTGCTCGAATTAAATGAACAATAGCCACCAAGCAACCAATAACAATCACAAATAAACCAATAAATTCAATACCCGCAGCTAGTGGCGGGATAATCATTTCTAAATAATGCTCTAACACAAAATTACCCTCTCTCTAATACGCATCTAGTGTATCTTAGTTATTCACTAAATTCAATATGATTTGTTAAATCTTGTTTTTCATAGACAACGATATTGGTCCGCGGATATTCATAGATATCTTTGATGGTATATCCAAAAAAAATCTCTTGGTCTATTTTACTATCCATTTCGTAGTAAACTAAGGCTCCTGTTTTTAAAACACTTAGCAGTTGATGAAACAATTCTGCTACTTCTAAAAGATGATATGGAGGATCAAAATAGACCCAGTCAAAAGAAAGGTTTTGACTCTGACAATACTTGATCGCTTTTAAAGCCTCCATTTTTAGTATTTTATATTGAGTTGCGTCAACTTTTAGAAATTTTGCGTTTTCTTTTAATAATTGAACGACCCGATAATTGTTATCATTAAAGACTACATATTTTGCTTCGCGGGATAGCGCTTCAAAACCAATCGAACCACTACCAGCAAATAAGTCTAGAACTACCTGGTTTTCAAAACTGGGACCAATTCTTGAAAAAAAAGATTCTCGAATACGATCGAGTGTTGGTCGAGTGTTATCACCAGGAAGCGTCTTTAACTTTAGACGACGATATTTACCGGCGATGATACGCATCATCGTCGCCCTTTCACTAGACTGTTCTCATAGCGAGCTATGATGTTTTGAGAGATACCCAAAGTAATAAAGATAGTTAATAACGATGATCCGCCTTGAGACAACATCAATAATGGAATTCCCGTCAAGGGAATTAAAACCGTGACTCCACCGACATTAATAACAAAGTGGAAAAACAAGTATGCCGCATTGCCAATCAGAAATAAGCGACCGCGTTCATCATTAACTTTCATACTATAATTTAACAACACATAAATCATAATGCCATAGAGGACAAGGATAGCAATAAAAGCCAGAAAACCTGATTCTTCAACAATAATCGCCAAGATATAGTCGGTCTGTGATTCCGGAAGAATATACTTATTGATACTCTTTCCTAATCCGACCCCAAACATACCCCCATGGGAGAAGGATAAAAGTCCCTTCACTTGTTGAAAGCCAGTGTCATAGGAATTGACGGTGTCAAATAGGTTGTAGAGGTTCGTGATTCTAGAAATTTGATATTCTTGTAGACCGATTTTATATAGTAAATCGACACCTAGTGGACTGATTAACAAAGCAATCCCTGCCGTACCAATCAATAAAATTGCTAAAAGAATACGCTGGATATTCTTTAAAAATGGGTGGACCGCCATAAAGGTAATGACCATGGCAATAAAAAAGATAACCATAGCCGACCCTAAGTCCTTTTGAACAAAAAGAATGATCAAGAAATATAACAAAGAGACCGTAAAAGGAATCCAGATAACCGACCAGATTCGTTTTATTGGTTCCAAAAATCCGAGTCTTTTTAATTGGGCTTTATCTTTCATCCATGCGGCAACTGGTAATACTCCAAATCCCTGCGCCAGAAGTAACATGACGACAATTTTCGCAAATTCCGAAGGTTGGATGGTACCAAAGCCAGGAACGGGTATCCAGTTATAAGCCCCATTTCGAGCTTTCCAAAGTCTTGGCGCAAACAAAGCTAACAAAGTTATGATAATGAATAGCCAATTATATTTTGAAAAGGAACGAAACGAAAAAATATGAGCAATACGAACCATTGCCCAGTAAGAAACCACTAAAAAAGCCAAGCTTTTGGTTGCTGTGAGAATTAAATCATTCATTTGCGTGTTTGTATTCATCGAGGCGGAAGTATGGTAAACAACCCCCATTAAAGCAAGTAAAGCGGCAGAAATAAAAAGTAATTTGTTCGAGCCCTTGGGCAAAAACATCGAAAACCAACGTTTAATCATATTACTATTTTAGCACAGCGCTGAAGATTTCACATAGAATAACAAGAAGAAAGCGGTAACATTTATTAAGTATGTTAAAAGTCATTGTAAAAACTAGTCTTTTGCTTTACTTTTGTAGATAAATAATCAAAAACCATGTAAAATAAACCATGATAGATTAAAGAGGCTTTATGAAAATTAATATGGACACGATAATCACCGACGAAAATCCTTTGTTGCGTCAAAAGGCAAAGAAAGTTTCTTTACCATTGAGCCAAGAGGATGAATTACTCATTAATGACATGATTCAGTACGTCCGTGATTCAAAAGATGAAATACTTGCTGAAGAGCAAAACTTACAACCTTCGGTTGGCTTAGCGGCGCCACAACTTGGTATTCTTAAACGTATTTTTGTCGTCTCAATCGAGGATTATGATGATGAAGGCAACGTTACCGATGTCACTGAGTACGCGTTAGTCAACCCCGTTTTAAAGTCTTATTCTGAACAAATAGGTGCCTTAGAAGGCGGTGAGGGTTGTTTATCCGTACGTACGCCTCATCCTGGATTTGTTCATCGTCCCTATCGTATTAAAATTAAAGGCTACGATGCCTTAACTCAAAAAGAAGTTTTAATCCAAGCCCAAGGATATCTAGCCACGGTTATTCAACACGAACTAGATCATCTTAATGGCGTATTATTCTACGACTATATTAACCAGGAAGAACCTTGGTTGACCAAAGAAAATAGTATTTATTTCTAGAAAGGAGCGCTATGAGCACTCATAAATCAATTAATCATTTCAATCAAAGCGCACCAGTCCCTGTTTTAAGCAATGACACCCTCGTCTATGCCTTAGGTGGCATGAATGAGGTCGGAAAAAACATGTATTGTGTAGAACATGAAGAAGAAATCATCATTATTGATGCTGGTGTCATGTTTCCCGAAGAAAATTTATTAGGAGTAGACTATGTTATTCCTGATTTCAATTACTTAATTCGTAATCAACATAAAATAAAAGCTTTAATTATTACCCATGGCCATGAAGACCATATCGGTGGTATCCCCTTTTTATTACGGGTAATAAAGCCACCTCATATTTATGCTCCAGAGTTTGCTAAAGCTTTAATCGAACGAAAACTAGCCGAACATCGTATGTCTCAACATAAGGTTGAACTTTTTGACGGTAATTCTAGCGTTCGTTCCAAGTATTTTACGGTTGGTTTTTTTGAAGTTATTCACTCCATACCCGATGCTTATGGACTAATTATCACGACACCGAATGGACGAATCGCTCATACCGGTGATTTTAAGTTTGACTTAACTCCTGTAGGCAACAACTCTGATTATCAAAAAATAGCTTTCTTAGGGGCTAGTGGTGTTGACCTATTATTATCGGATTCAACAAATTCCGAAGTAAGGGGCTTTTCGATTTCTGAATTGGATGTAGCTAATCAACTTAAGAATATCTTTGACAATACCTTATCTCGAATTATAGTAGCCACTTTTGCTTCAAACGTGTTTCGAGTTTCTCAAATTATTGATGCTGCTGTTGGTGCTGGACGTAAGGTAGCCGTATTTGGTCGTTCTATGGAACGCGTGGTGGAAATTGGTCGTAAGTTTGGTCATATTCGTGCTAAAGACACTGACTTTTTAACCAATCATCAACTAAATTCTACGCCAGCCGACCAGATTTGTATTTTATGTACTGGATCTCAAGGAGAAGCGCTAGCCGCTTTAAGTAGAATTGCTAACGGTACACACCGTCAGATTAAAATTAATCCTGGAGATACCGTAATATTCTCTTCGAACCCGATTCCAGGTAATGCTCAATCGGTATCCGGTGTGGTTAATAAGTTAACCCGTCTCGGAGCAAATGTTTTAACCAATTCAATTCTTAACGAATTACACACCACTGGACATGCCTCGAAAGAGGAACAAAAACTGATGTTACAACTGATTCGGCCGAAATACTTTATGCCGATGCATGGTGAATACAAGATGTTAGTCACTCATGGAAAAACAGCGGTCGAGGTTGGGGTACCACAAGAGAACGTCTTTATCTGCGCTAATGGTGATCCGCTAATTTTACGCGATCATCAAGTGATGCGAGCTAATTTAAGAATTCAAGCCGATGATATCTATGTTGATGGGAAGGATGCTAGCGGTTTATCAACGGCCGTCATTAAAGACCGTAAGATTCTATCAGACAATGGTCTGGTTTCCGTCATTGTCACGATTGATTCTCGTTACAACAAAATATTAGTAAAACCAAATATTGTCTCGCGTGGTTTTGTTTATCTCAAAGATTCCATTGAATTAATGAAGGATGCTGAAAACTTAGTTTACGATGCCCTGAAGAAACAAATGAAAACCAAAACTACGTTTGGTGAAATTAAGAAAACGATTCGCGATACCTTAGAGCCTTATTTATTCCAAAAAACCCAACGTAGCCCTATCGTTATTCCAGTAATTATGAACATGCGCGATGCCATGGCTCCAAGGAATAAAGACTAAACTATATGACTAAAATAAAGAAGCTCATCATTGCGGTTCTTTTGCTACTCACTGGTTTCATGGTATTAGTCTTTTTCGAGGCGACTAATTTCAGTGTCAATCGTTTAAAGGTACGCGAAGAACATATTGTTGATAAACAAATCCCTGAGACTGCTAATCCATTTAAACTTGCTTATTTTTCAGATCTCCACTATAACCTGTTTATGAATCAGGAGAAATTGGATCGATTGGTTAAAAAAATTAATGAACAAGCGGTTGACGTCGTCTTGTTTGGGGGTGATTTAATTTCCGACTTAGAGCAACATCCGCTATCTAGTCAAAAGCAATCGGATTTAATTCAAGCGCTTGGACAAATCAATGCTCCATTAGGTAAGTTTGCGATTCTCGGTGAAGGTGACCTGGAAACTGAGTTTGCTAAAACGCTTGCTTCGTCAATCTTAACTAAGTCAAATTTCGAAATCTTGGATAACCAAGATTTGGTCATCGTCGATGAGAAAGAAAACGAAGTGCTAAGACTCTTTGGTATTAACCAACAAGGAAATCCAGATACTTTAAAACAAACATCAACTGATTTTGAAAATGATCAATATACAATTTTGCTGGCTCACAAAGCCAGTCAATTAAGTCTAGTTGATAACTCAAAGGTAGATTTAGTTTTAGCTGGTCATACCCATGGTGGTCAAATCAATCTCCCGTTTTTAAGAGATCGATATGTTGGTTTAGAGATTTACTCAAAACCTACCCAAATAAAAGATTCAACCAGAATTGATATCTCTAATGGTGTTTCTCAAAAAATAAAAAATATGCGCCTCTTGGCTGATCCACAAATTTCAATCTATTCCTTCCAAAATAAGTAATCCGGATCGTTAAAGAAGTTTTAGAAAAATAGCTGTCCGCTATAAAGAAGTTTTAGAAGGCAGCTATAAAGAGGTTTTAGAAAAATCAAAGAAAAGAGTGCATTCAAATCAAGATTCACTCTTTTTTTGAGTTAATGACATAAAGAATTCTTAAACGTAAATGATCGAAGTTACGATATCCTGCAGCGTTTCTAATAATAAGTTTGATAATGTTGTTTCTCGATTCA
>JAEWFZ010000033.1 GCA_023388535.1 Bacillota bacterium
ATTACCAAGAACGCCAACTTGTCGATGAATTAGTAGCCAAAGGCGATTGCATTTATTTGTATCCAACTAAAGAGACCGGGGTGTCCCGCTATAAAGGATCCTATGAACAATTTGTGCAATTGTTTGAAATGGCTAAAGAAGATTGTGAAAGACAAAAAGAAGCCTTATTCTCCTACTTAGGAAAATAAGGCTTTTCTTTAATAATTCCACTCAAATTGAATAAAAGGAAAACGATCGGGAAGCGGCAATTCAAAAACTAGTTGCTCTTTACTAATTGGATGATAAAACTTTAAGCCACCAGCAAACAAAGCGATTTGTTCGCCAGCTTTAGCGCTTTTATTGTAACGTTGATCGCCCCAAAGCGGCGTGTTGCGGGAAGCTAACTGAACGCGTATTTGATGTGAACGCCCCGTTATTAGTTCAATATCTAAGAGACTTAAATCTTTATTCTGAAGACTATTTCTGATGATTAAGCTGGAAGCTTTTCCTTTTCTATCGACTCGGGTGATATTGGTTTTCGCATCTTTTAATAGACGGTCTTCTAATTTTTGTGGCGGTAAATACCCTTGAATTACCGCAAAATACTGTTTCGTCCAAAGATTCTGACGGATTTGATCAAATAGGCGAGAAGCGGCTTTACTGGTCTTAGCAAACACCATAACCCCACCGACCGGTCGATCCAGTCGATGTACCAAGCCTAAATAGACATTACCAGGCTTTTGATAACGCATTTTTAAATCTTCTTTTAGGTAGTTTAAAAGATCTAAGTCTTGACTACGATCTTCTTGAACCGGCATATTTATCGGTTTTTCAACGACTAATAAATGATTATCTTCGTAGATTATGTTAACTAACGCTGCCATCGAGAACTGACTCCACAGGGTAAAATTATTTCATTGGACTCACTTTTAAGACCGATTTCACTGACTTCTAATTGACCTTCTTTTGATTCAAACAAACGTCGCATTAAATTTTCCATCGCTTGTCGACTTAAACTGGTGGTGTAGGTATTGACTAAGAAAAAGAGTGGGTTCTCAGGATCTAATAGTTTTAAACTAGCTTTTATTAAAGTAGCTAATTGTTCTTCGATTTTCCAGATTTCATTATTAGGACCTCTGCCATAGGATGGCGGATCCATGATAATGCCCTGGTAGAGATTGCCACGACGTTGTTCTTTAAGTACAAACTTAAGGCAATCATCGGCGATAAATCGAATTTTATTATGTTCTAGTTTCGATAAATACATGTTCTCTTTAGCCCAGGCGATAATACTTCTTGAACTATCGACATGGACCACTTCTTTCGCTCCAGCTTGACTACAGACTAAACTAGCCACTCCGGTATAAGCAAATAAATTTAGTACTTTTATGGGTTGTTTTTGTTGAACAATTTGTTGGCTTAACCATTGCCAGTTGGCAGCTTGTTCGGGAAAGATACCGGTATGTTTAAAGTCGGTCGGTTGTACTTTAAGTCTCAAGGACTCGTATTCAAAAATCCAAGATTGAGGAATTGGTTTATTAAAATGCCACTGACCGCTTTGTTTACTGCTCCGCTGAAAATAACCATCGGCTTGATACCATTGATAAAGATTGGCATTTTTAGGCCAGATAGCGGTCGGTTCAGGACGAATTAAGAGGTATTCATTCCATCGTTCTAGCTTTTCATTATCACCAGCATCGATTAGTTGATAATCATTTAATGGGGCGGTTTTAATCATATCGTTCTTCCTTCTGCATATCCTTATTATACGCTATTTGAATCATTGGCTATGGTATAATATTTCTGGTGATGAAATGTCCATTTATGATTCTCTAAATCCTCAACAAAGAAAGGCGGTATTTTCTACTAGCCAATATCTGAGAATAATTGCTGGCGCGGGTTCGGGAAAGACTCGTGTTTTAACGTTGAGATTAGTCCATATGATTCTAGATTTAGGTTATCTTCCGCACCGTTTGTTGGCGATAACCTTTACTAATAAAGCGGCCAATGAAATGAAGACAAGAATAACATCGATTCTTGAAGATCAAGCCCGTAGCGTCTGGATTTCGACGATCCACTCGCTCTGTGTGCGCATTTTACGAGAAGATATTGCTTATTTGAATTATCCGAAAAACTTCACGGTGATTGATGGGGTCGATCAACGGGCCATCTTAAAAGAAGCCTATAAATTGATGGAAATCGATTCTAAGCAGTTTTCATATGGTGCCATGTTAGGTTATATCAGTGCTAACAAAGGAGCTGAAGTTATCGTAGAACGAGCTTATATCTTAGCTGGAAATCATCCGGGAGAAAAATTGAAAGCTGAAGTCTATGAATACTATGAACAACAATTACGGAAAATATACGCTTTGGATTTTGATGATTTAATTTTATATACGATTCGTTTATTTAAAGCTAACGCGGACGTGAACCGTAAATGGCAACGTCGCTTTGATGCTATTTGCGTTGATGAGTTTCAAGATATCGACCATCAACAATACGAGTTAATCCGGCTCTTAACCGATAAAGAAACACAATTGTTTGTGGTCGGAGATCCCGATCAAACAATTTATACTTGGCGCGGCGCCGACGTTAATATCATTATGGATTTTGAGAAGCGTTTTAAGCCGACCGAAACCGTCGTCTTAAATCAAAACTATCGATCCACTTTACCGATTTTAAAAGGGGCGAATGCCTTAATACGAAACAACGAATACCGGGTTGAAAAAGACTTATTTACCGAAATTGAATCAGAAGATAAAATCATTCACATCGGTTTTCAAAACAGTGAATCCGAAGCCAATTGGGTGGTTGGTCAAATCCGCCGATTGGTTGATGAAGGCCAAGATTATGCGGATATTGCGGTTTTATATCGGGCTAATTACCTTTCCCGAGCGATTGAGAAATCGTTAAACTTTTCAGCAATTCCCTATGTGATTTATGGGGGAATTCGTTTCTATGAACGGATGGAAGTCAAGGATACAATTAGCTTTTTACGTCTTTTAACGGTTAAAGATGACCTTTCCTTTCGAAGAGCTACTCAAGCGGTTCGTCGCGGCATTGGTAATAAGACTTTAGAAGAGGTCAGCAATTTAGCCGCTCAGAAAGAAATCACGATGTATGAGGTATGTAAACATCATATCGATCATTTCTCCGGTAGAGCCCGTAATACCTTAAGTGAATTTATGAAAGTTTTAGAGACGATTGAGACTCAAGCCAAAGATAAGAGTATCGCCGAAACGATAGCGGTCGTTTTGGATTATTCGGGCATTCGAGCTTCACTAACCGAAGCTAAAGAAACTGAACGCTTAGAAAATGTTAAAGAGCTGATCAGCGATGCGACCTCGTTTGAAGAATTAAATCCCGAAGCAAGCCTTGAAGAATATTTACAAATGGTATCGTTATACGGCGATACCGACCAAGACGATGCCTCGGTAATTCGTTTAATGACGGTTCATTCGGCTAAAGGTTTAGAGTTTGAAACGGTCTTTGTTATCGGCATGTCGGAAGGGATATTCCCTAACGATCGAGCGTTATCAGAATCAGGGAAACGTGGTATGGAAGAAGAACGACGCTTGGCCTATGTGGCAATGACTCGGGCCAAATCGAGACTTTATTTAACCGAGAGTTCAGGATTCTCTTTTGTCTCTAACCGCGTCCAATCACCGTCTCGATTTTTGGAAGAAATCGATGAAGAACATATCATTCATCAGTACGTTACCAATTATGGTCAAGTTCAAGAAAAAGAAAAAGCGACCGTCGATGACTTTACCTATAAAAAACAGCATCCCAACCAACGTCAAAGATATCAAAAAGGGGCCTTGGTGCTTCATACCGTGTTTGGCGAAGGCTATATCTTAGCCGTGGAAGCTTCCTTTGTTAAGATTGCTTTCAATCATCCCTTTGGGATTAAAAATATCGCTTTAAATCATCCAAGTATAACGCTGATTACTAAAGAAACGGAAACTAAAGAAGAGGACTTTTACGAAAGTCATCCCTCAAAGGAGTATTTCGATGCGTGAGAAAATTGAACAATTACGAAAACAACTGAATCAATATAATTATGAATATCATGTTTTAGATGCGCCTACCATCAGCGATGCTGAATATGATATCTTGTATCATCAGCTTTTAGCTTTGGAACAACAATATCCTCAATACGATGATCCTAATTCCATAACCAAGAAGGTTGGATCTCCGGTCTTATCGGCGTTTGAGAAAGTCGTACATAAAGCTAATATGTATTCTTTGGCCAATGCTTTTACCCAGCAAGATCTCTTAGATTTTGATCAACGCATCCGTCAACAATTTCCTAAAGTCGATTATGTCGTTGAGCTTAAGATTGACGGTTTAGCTATGGCGATTGAATACGAGAATGGTCGTTTTGTTAGTGGCGTTACTCGTGGCGATGGTCAAGTCGGTGAAAATGTTACGGAGAATATCCGTACCATTGCTTCTTTACCTTTAGTCTTACAAGAACCACTTAACCTGCAAGTTCGCGGTGAAGTATTTATGTCGAAAGCGGTTTTCCAGCGCGTTAATAAACAGCGCATCGCCCAGGGCGAACCAGCGTTTGCTAATCCGCGAAATGCGGCGGCGGGTTCGGTTCGTCAACTCGATAGTAGGATTGCGGCTTCGCGTAAATTAGATGGTTTTTGGTACCAGCTGGTTAATCCAGAACGTTACCAATTAAAAACTCAAAGCGAAGTATTAGAGCAGCTAAAACTTTGGGGTTTTAAAGTTAATCCCCATTATTGGCAACTAGAAACCATGGAGGAAATTATTGATTTAATCGAGACCTTGTCTAATCAAAGAGATTCGTATGATTTTGATATCGATGGTTTAGTGATTAAAGTCAATAGTTTTGAGATCCAAGAACAACTTGGTTTTACGGCACGTAGTCCAAGATTTGCTACTGCCTATAAGTTTCCAGCGATGCTGGCTCAGACCACGGTTTTAGATATCCACTTAACCGTAGGGAGAACCGGTAGAATCACTCCTAACGCCAAACTAGAACCGGTCTTTTTAGGAGGTTCAACGATTTCCGCCGCAACCCTTCATAACGAAGACTATATATCGAGTCGAGATATACGAGTAGGGGATAAAGTCTTTATCCGAAAAGCCGGTGATATTATTCCGGAAGTAGTTTCGGTGTTATTACCCGATCGACCAGCGGATAGTCAGGTTTATCTCTTTGAGAAAAATTGTCCTGTCTGTCAGCAACCGATTGTCCGAGAACCGGGCGAAGCGGATCATTATTGTTTGAATAACGAATGTCCTGCTCGAGTGGTTGAGGCGATTGCTCATTTCGCTAGTCGCGATGCGATGAATATTGAAGGTCTAGGGATTGCTCGGGTGCGACAGCTTCATCATGCTAATCTTTTAAACAAGGTTGAAGATGTCTATCGCTTATATGAATTCAAA
Organism: Bacillota bacterium; assembly: GCA_023388535.1. Taxonomy (GTDB): domain Bacteria; phylum Bacillota_I; class Bacilli_A; order Erysipelotrichales; family Erysipelotrichaceae; genus JBNRMW01. Next base: position 5,404 of record JAEWFZ010000033.1, read on the forward strand.
AAACAAATTATCAATTTGGAAAAAATGGGCGTACGCTCTACCGAGAAATTATTGGCCGCGATTGAGGCGAGTAAAGCCAATCCGTTATCAAAGCTTTTATTCGGTTTAGGAATTCGTCATGTGGGTTCTAAAGTAGCTCGTATTTTAGCGGAACACTTCCAAAGCATCGACCGCCTTCAACAGGCCTCTGTCGAACAATTGCTTGAGGTTGATGAAGTGGGCGAAGTAATCGCTCGCTCGATTGTTGACTTTTTTGCAATAGAATCTAATCGTGAGTTAATTGATAACTTGAAGGCTTATAATTTAACCACAACCCAATCCAAAGAAGAGGTAGAAACCGGCTTTTTCACCGGTAAAACGGTGGTCTTAACCGGCACTTTACAGCAGATGGGCCGCAATGAAGCGCGCGAATTACTGATTAAACAAGGCGCTACCGTCACCGGTTCGGTTTCTAAGAAAACCGATCTGGTCATTGCTGGTGAGAGCGCTGGCTCCAAGTTGGACCGTGCTCAAGAATTAGGTATTCAAGTTCTCGATGAAGCCGAGTTTCTGGAGAAGTTATTATGAAAAAAATATTATTATTTTGCCTAACGGTAATTCTACTGGTTGGTTGTGGTTCTAATCCCACAACAGAACCAGAAACCTCAGGTAATCAAGGACCAATTAAACAACCTAGTTTTCAGTTTACCGAAGGCGATAATTTGTATAATGTTTTATTACCCTTTAAAGAGTCTAATAAACGTTTAATCCACTCGGCCTTTACTGGTAATAGTAACGATACGAAAGAAATTACCAGACGATTACAACAATTCGCTTTATCGCATTGGAAATCGAGTGAACACTTTATTGCGGAAGATAAGGGACTGCCTTATGATTTATATACTTCGCTTTTAAAGTATTCTTCACGAGATGAATTGGGTTTAAATCCTCGTCATGATCAAGAATTTGATACGACGCGTCAAAATTTAAAAGCCGTTGGTCCGGTTATTATTGGCGATATCTTTGAAATTGACTTTTATACTTCTAACGCAGCCGATGCCCCTTTGGCTGGAGTAGCTTTTGCGATTACCTTAAACCGTAACGCGCGGGTTAATGATGTTCCAGTAACACTTCCTCTCGATCAAGTTGTTCAATACGGCCAATCGGCGGCCAGAAAATTAGTTAGTATTTTGAGAACCCGACCTGAGTTTGCTCAGGTTCCAATTCTCATTGGTTTGTACTCGCTAGTAAAAGACGATCAAAACTTACCTGGTAACTTTGTTTCTAAGGCTTATTTTGAGGGCCATAGTGGCCAATTTGAAGCGGTGAATGACGATTGGGTAATTTTGCCAAGCACCAAAGCGCAATCAATTAACCCACAAATGTCGGTTGAGTTTAATTTGTTTAGAAACGAGATAACTAGCTTCTTACAGTCAGAAGTTATCGGTGTGGTCGGGAAGGCAAGAGTCGTCGATGCTATCGTCGATCAGCTTTCGATTGAGATTATTACTTCTGCGAAAACTTATTTAGAAATTCAAGGCTTAGCCCAGCATGTAGCTAGCCAATTAGAACAATTCGAACAACTCGATGTTAATGTAGTTGTAGAAATAAAAGATTATAAATCCACGTTTGCGGTAGTTGAAAAACTACGCAATCAAAAGAATCCAACGATAATTATTTTAGTGTAAGGGACGCTATGATTAACAGACAAGAAATAGAAAAATTAGCTAAACAATTGATGCTATCGCTTTCCGATGAAGAAATAGGGGAACTTATTGAAGAGTTTAAGATCTTCGATAAGCATCTAGAACTATTAAATCAAGTGGATACGAGCACAACCGAACCGATGGTTTATGGTAGAGACTATATCGAAACCACGCTGCGCAGTGATGCACTTACCGATAATTTGTCGGTTGAGGACGTCTTGGAAAATGCGCCAAGTAAGGTGGATGACTTCTTTAAAGTAACGGCGGTGGTTGAATAATGAAAGAAAAATTAATGAATCAATTAGATCAACTTAAATCGGTGCATCAAACGACTAATTCGGTAGTTACCTTTTATCCGTTGGAGGAGCAACTGAAAGACTTTAATTCAAAAGGAATTTTAGCCGGTGAAGCGGTTGTTTTAAAAGATAACATTAGTACAAAAGGGGTACAAACGACAGGCTCGAGTAAGATTTTAGAAAACTATGTTCCGGTTTTTGATGCTCATATCGTTACAAAACTGAAGGAAGCTGGAGCGATTTTTCTAGCCAAGACTACCTTGGATGAATTGGCGATGGGCGGCACCGGCTTAAGTGGTGCTCAAGGTCCGACCAAGAATCCTTTTAATCCCGATCATCAAGCCGGGGGATCAAGCGGTGGTTCGGCGGCTATTGCTGGTTCAAGAGTGGTCGATTATGCGATTGGTAGTGATACCGGTGATTCGGTTCGTAAACCAGCCTCTTATTGTGGGGTGGTAGGCTTTAAACCTTCCTATGGTCGTATTTCACGCTATGGGGTTATTGCTTATGCGTCATCTTTAGATCATGTCGGCTTTTTTACTTCTAATGTTCAGCAGTCTTTGATGATGTTAAAGGCTTTGGCGGGTTATGATCCAAAGGATGTCACGACCATTAAAGAGGATTTGGATTTGAATTTTGAATTAACGGGAAATCTTAAGGGAAAACGGATTGGCGTCCTTGAAAATGTTTTAAAAGCTATCAATAATGAAGCATTATTGACAGCTTTTGAAAGTTTAATCGCTAAGTTAGAAGCGGCGGGAGCTAGTATCGTACGCGTAGCCATGCCCGATTCATTGATGCGCGCATTATTACCAACCTATACGATTATTGCTAATAGCGAAGCGGTAGCCAATCACGCTAGTTTAGATGGGATTCGTTTTGGCAAACGGGTTGAAGCCGATACTTTGGAACAAACCATGATTGCCTCAAGAACTGCGGGCTTTGGTAAATCGCTGAAGAAACGTTTTGTCATTGGCGCATATGGGATTGCGGATGAAAATCAAGAATTTGTATTTAGAAAAGCTCAAAAAGTAAGACGAAAAATTGTCGAAGCGTATCAAGCATTGTTAAATGATTTAGATGCGATCTTAACTCCGGCCACCCCAACGCCGGCCCCAAGGATTGATGCGCCATCCAAAAATCCATTAGCGGATGAGTATTTGATTGCTGAGAATCATTTGGTTATCGGTAACTTTGGAGGTTTTCCTTCCATTACCTTACCTTTGATGTTTCAAGAAGGCTTACCAATTGGTATCAACTTGACCGCTGCGGTTAAAGACGATTTAGAGCTCTTAGACTTGGCTAAAGGTGTTGAAACGATTATTGATTTTGAGAAAATTTTAAAGGAGTATCATCATGAGCTATAAAGCAACCATTGGTATTGAAATTCATGTCGAATTAAATACGCATTCTAAGATGTTTTCAGCTGGTGAAGTAAATTTTGAGGCTAAAGAAAACTCTAAAGTAAATGAAGTTGACCTAGCTTTTCCAGGAACTTTGCCTCGATTAAATCAAGCTGCGGTTGAATCGGCCTTAAAGGTAGCTATGGCTTTGAATATGGAGATTGATACTTTAGTTCGCTTTGATCGTAAGAATTATTTTTATTCGGATTTACCGAAAGGCTATCAGATTACACAACAATTTTATCCTTTAGGTCAAAACGGAAGTATTGAGTTTAACTTGGATGGAGAAACGGTGAAGATTGGAATCACCCGCATGCATATGGAAGAAGATACAGCCAAACAAATCCATTTGAAAAACTATTCTTTAATCGATTTTAATCGTTCCGGCGTGCCTTTAATTGAGATTGTTTCGGAACCAGAAATTTACTCAGCGAAACAAGCGGTCGCCTATGTCAGCGCCTTAAGAGAAACCTTGCTATATCTGGATGTTTCCGATGTAAAGATGGAAGAAGGGTCAATGCGCTGTGACATAAATATTTCCCTAGCTAAGGAAAATGAACCATTAGGAACTAAGGTAGAGGTCAAGAATCTAAATTCTTTAAATAATATTGCTAAAGCTATTGAAGAAGAAATCGCTCGTCAATCGAGTTTATTAGAACAAGGGGAATCTATTGTTCAAGAAACGCGCCGCTTTGATGAAAGCTTGAGGACTACGGTAGCGATGCGTGCTAAAGAGGGAACGGTGGATTACCGCTATTTCCCAGAACCGAATATCCTACCGATTCAACTGGACTCAAAATGGATCGAGGACATCAAAAATAACCTTCCTCGTCTAGCCAATCAAAGACGTCAACAGTATCAAGACAGCTATCAGTTAGAGGCTAAATTAATTGAAGTCTTATTATCACATCGCGATATTTCTAATTATTTTGAAGCGGTAATGACCTATAAAGCCAATCCAAGGACGGTCGCTAATTTGATAATTACCGATGTGCTTTCTTTAGATCTTAAAACCAGTTATGAAGATTTAGTCAATCCCCAGTATTTAGCACAATTAGCTAATTTATTAGATGACAAAACCTTGTCCAGTAAACAGGGGAAACAAGTCTTTGCTGATATAACCAAAGGTCTTAGCCCTAAAGAAAGTATCGAGAAACATGGCTTAAAGCAAATTTCAGATGTTAAGGTGTTACAGGATATCATCGATCAAATTTTAGTCGATCATCCTCAGGTTATCGAGGATTTTAAAGCTGGAAAAGATAATTCGCTTAAATTTGTCATGGGTCAGGTGATGAAATTGACTAGAGGTCAAGCTAATCCTGTCCTTGCTAATAAGCTGGTTAAAGAAACCATGGAATCTAAATAATTAGTAAATTATTAAAGACTGGTGTAAAATAAGACTGGGAGTGAATTAAATGACCAAGAAAAAACCGAAAATGAGGCAACGTCGCGAAGTTATTAATCGTGGTGGAAAATATCCACTAGTTTTAATTTTAGTGATGTTAGTTTTGATTGCTATACCGACAGCGATTGTCGTTAATTTGTTATATCAAGGATATATTAGAACGGGGACACCTATATTGGGTGACCGTTTTGAGAATGATTTAAATCCAAGTATTACTCAGCAACAAGTCGAGCGGATTGATTCGACTTTAACCGCCATTAACGGAATCAAAAATGTTGATGTTGAGCTACAAACGGGAACGTTAAAGGTTTATGTTAAAGTAGAAGATAATGTAGCCGGTGAAGCTTATGAACCACTCACCCAGCAGGTGTTATCTTCGATTTTTACGATTTTACCGGAAGATTCATTTTTTACCTCAACCCCAACAAAACGCCAATATGATTTACAAGTAAGTCTCTATAATGAGATTAAAGAAGCGGAAGAGAAACCATTAATTTATGTCCAAGCTTATAAAAACGCTATGATGGAGACGAGTAAGATTCAGTTTCTCTCCAACGCCATTAATCCGGAGCTAGCGGAAAGACTAAGAGCGGACGAAGAGGCTCGTAAGGTAGATAAAGAAAATCCGGATGGTGAAATCGGTGAAGAAACAATTGAAACCGATACTTTTGAAACCGACAACGGTGAGACTCCTACAGTAGAAACAAATGAAACCCCTTAAGAAAAATACAAAGTTTATAGATAAAGCAAATGATTTAACATCCTCAGCCCTGGCCGTATTCAAGGTTGAGGATTTTCCTATTTTCGTCAAAGATAGTTTACCAGGGGAAGAATCAGAAATAATTGTTACTAAATTGCTTCGCAATTATGGATTTGGTCGTGCATTAAAACGATTTAATGATCATCCTCAAAGGACTAAACCTATTTGTCCTTTATATCCACAATGCGGTGGCTGTCAGATGATGCATATGTCCTATCTATACCAATTAGACTTTAAGCATCAACGCGTTGTTGATAGTCTTAAACGTAACGGTGACATTAAACATCCAGTCGATCCAATTCTTAATGCTGATAATCCTTTATACTATCGGAATAAGGTGATGGTACCGGTCGCTCACAGTCCTTTTGAGGCGGGGTTTTATCGTACTAATTCACACAATATTGTCGACATGGATTTTTGTTACATTCAGTCAAAAACGTTGAATGCCTTGTATCAAGAAATAAAAGATTTTATCCGAGTTAATCAATTAACTCAGGTAAAAACAATTATTTTAAGGGAAGGTTACTTTACTGGTGAGATTTTAGTAGCGCTTTCTTTGACGAGTCGGGATACTTCTTTTGAAGATCAATTCGTTAATCAATTTAAAACTCATGAAATGATTAAATCTATTCAGCTGACTTTTAATCTTAGCAACTCTAATGTGCCAATTAGCGATGAGATAAAGTTGCTATATGGAACTCCTTTTATAAAAGAAAAGATTCTTGGTTTAGAGTTCAAACTGTCCTTAAATTCCTTCTTTCAAATTAATTCTTTACAAACCGAAAAGTTATATTCGAAAGTTTTGGAGTTAGCTCAAATAAAATCAACAGATAAAGTTCTTGACCTTTATTGTGGGGTAGGGACTATGTCTTTATTGTTCGCAAAGCAAGCTTATAAAGTATATGGCGTTGATATTGTTGAACAAGCGATTGAGGACGCTAAACGGAACGCGCTGAATAATAAACTTAATAATATTGAATTTATCGCGATGGATGCGACTAAGTTTGTTAATACGAATGAGGAAGCGTTTGATTTGTTGGTGGTCGATCCTCCAAGAAAAGGACTATCTGCACAAGGTATACAAGATATTCTTAAGCTAGCTGCGAAGAGAATGATTTATGTTTCTTGTAATCCTGATACTTTGGCCCGTGATTTAAAGCTTCTTTCTTCTGGATATTCAATAGTTGAGATTACTCCGGTAGATATGTTTTCTCAAACCGTTCATGTGGAGACGGTAGTCTTGATGTCAAGGGTTGAGAAGTAAGAGTGCAATAAGATAAGCAAATAAAGGCTTTCCGTGGTTTGAGGTCTGGTTCTAAGCCGGAAGGATAATTACGGTTTTTTGCTTTGAGGAAAGTTATCCAAGATTGGTGGATTTGAAAAATCATCAACAAATATCGACGATGACTAAGTGAGTTGATAAGATGGTTGGCAAAAACAAGAGTGGGTTGACTATATGACTATCAAAAAGATGTAGGCCGTCATAAGTATACCTTTATTAAGTCAAGTCCAATAAGTGGTGTAAATTTATTTCTACTCATGTAAGGTAGTGATTTCAAAGGCTAAGGAGCTAAGGGTTAAGCAGCTTGTTTTACTTCAGCGCTTTCATCTTTCGGTATTAGCTCTTTCCAGTACTCAGCCATATCTAACCACTTTCTTCCACTAAGCCAGGTTTCGCTCTGCTGAGCGAGGAGTGCCCCCATAAGACGAATGGCAGACTCTCCACTCGGAAAGATGCGAATCACACGCTCTCGTCTTCTGATCTCTTGGTTTAGTCGCTCCAAAGAGTTTGTTGAACGAAGTCTACGACGATATTTGGTAGGCAAATGTAAGACAGCTATGGCATCGTCAAAACCAGCTTCTAGGACTTCCATGGACTTAGGTGCTAGCGCTTCATAGGTGACTAGAATTTCCTGAAAACGTTCTCGTGCCAGCTCAGGATCTTTACTTGACCACAGATCCCTTAGATCTTCCAGTAACTGCGGCTTTACCTTGGAGGGGCATACTTCCATGATGTTACGCATAAAGTGGACTTGGCAGCGTTGCCAAGCAGCTTCTACGAAAACCTCCTGTAAGGCTTTAACAAGGCCGGTATGGGCATCGCTGATCACATAGTCTACCTGTCCGATTCCTCGTTTCTTCAGATCTTCAAAGAAGGTCTTCCAGCCTAGATGGGTTTCACTATCCCATAGGGTGAATCCCAGAACCTCACGGTATCCTTCTTCGTTCACACCCATAGCAATCAACAGTGCCTTGCTACGGACACGACCCAGTTCGCGCACCTTGACGTACATGGCATCCACCATGACGAAGGGATAGCGTTTCTCCAAGGGACGATTTCGAAAGGCCTGAACAGTTTCATCGAGGCCCTTACACAGCTGTGAGACGGTAGATTTGCTAAATCTTGTACCACAGAGTTCCTCGGTAATCTTGGTTACTTTTCTAGTGGATACACCTTGAAGTACCATCTCCATCATAGTGAGAACCAAAGCTTGCTCGGCTCTCTGGTAGCGCTCAAAAAGTTCGTGAGAGAACTCTCCGCTGCGTAGTCTTGGAACATCCAGTGTAATGGTACCGATTCTTGTCTTGAGACTTCGTTCCCTAGAACCATTGCGATAGGCTTTACGCTCCTCTGTACGCTCATACTTCTGGGCACCGATGGTTTCTGTAGCTAGAGCCTCAAGAACTTGATTTAGGATTGTCTCCAGCAAGGGAACTAAAGCATCGGGGGCATGACCGAGAAATAAACCTTTAACTGTATCTGAATCTAGTGTAATATTGAGTTGAGCCATTTTTTTTCTCCGTTTCGATAAATGTTGTGCTTAACACTATCTTACACGAAGGAGAGAAATGGTTCGTTTTTATCTAGAAAAGGTCATTTCTCAATTTACACCAGTATACGGACTCTATCAAAAGAGGTTAAGTTCCAACTTAAATGCAATGGAATAAGATCGTACACAATGCGTTAAAGAAAAATGTAAAAACCACCTATTTAAAGGGAAAAATAACAATTATTTTAGGATTAAAGTGTTAAATTCATTGGA
>JAEWFZ010000037.1 GCA_023388535.1 Bacillota bacterium
GAATATTTATCAAATTATTATGTGTACCATAGAATTCACACAAAATTCAACATGACACCAAAACAATACGAACAACATTGCTTGTTGTCGCTTAACCCTGTGTAAAAAATAGTGTTGCAGTTTCCTAGTAAAAAACGAATACGGTTTTCCGTATTCGTTTTATTCACATAATGGCGCCTGAGCATGGACTCGAACCAAGGACCCACTGGTTAACAGCCAGTTGCTCTACCGACTGAGCTACTCAGGCATTGCTCAGATAGTATAACATTGACCGAAACCATTTGCAAGTAAATTTTGCTTAAGGACAATTAGATATTTTTATATCGATTTCAGTTATTCGAGGATTCTTTCTCAAAGTTTTCAAAAGCAGCAATTCGAACATCTTGTAAGGTCTTTGCCGAAATATCCATTTTGTTTTGTTCACTCTCATTTAGTGGAACTTCAATGGTATGGACAATACCAGATCGGTTAATTATGGCTGGAACCCCGATGTAGGTATCCTTAATTCCATATTGGCCATCTATATAAACCGAAAGCGGTAAAATGGCGTTTTCATCAGCAAATATGGCTTTAGTTATTCTAGCTAGAGCCATAGCGACTCCATAGTACGTGGCTCCTTTACGCTTAATAATTTCGTAAGCCGCGTTCTTTACTTTAAAGAAGACGTTTAACAAGAGTTCACCATCAGTATTCTCATTCTCTTTGACCCATTCAAAGATACTGAGACCACCGATATTGGTATGTGACCAAACAGGGAATTCTGAATCTCCGTGCTCACCCATAATATACCCGTGGACATTTCTTGCATCGACGTTTAGAATAGTAGCTATTTCTTTTCTGAAACGGGCGGTATCTAAACTGGTTCCTGAACCGAAAACTTGGTTGTGAGGCAAGCCCGAAAAGATTTGAGCGGCTTGGGTCATAATATCAACCGGATTAGATGCCACCAAAATCAACCCATCAAAACCACTGGACATAATCTGATTGATGATGTCTTTCATGATTCTTAGATTCTTGCTAACTAAATCTAGGCGGGTTTCTCCATCTTTTTGGGGAGCACCAGCCGTGATGACAATTAAGTCAGCATCAACACAATCCGTGTACTGTGCAGCATAAATCTTCTTTGGTGCGGTATAAACCAAGGCATCGCATAAATCCATAGCATCGCCTTCAGTTTTTTCGAAATTGATATCAATAATACCAACTTCTTGTGCGATTTCACGAGTTACCAAACTAAAAGCATAGCTGGAGCCAACGGCACCGTTTCCGATAATGATGACTTTATCGTGATTTTTTATAGTTTCCTTCATCTCATCACCTCAATTATAGTATAGCACTATGTTTGTTAAATTATTGAAAAAACAATTAAAAAACACCAAGAATTCTTGGTGTTAAAATCGTCAATCTTGATCTAATTCTTCCATCCAGGCTTGGTAGGTTGCATCACTCACTAAAGTAAAGCCTTGTAAGCCAGAAAGGGTAACCGAGCCCACCATTGGGCCATCAGGAACTGCGCTACGTTTGAACTGATTGATAAAGAAACGACGAATAAATACTTTTAACCAATGCTTGATTTCACTCTTTTGATAATCGTGTCTAAAAGCCTGTGCCGCTAAGCGTAAAACTTTAGTCGGTCTAAAGCCCAATCTTACCAAATTATAAATAAAGAAATCGACCAATTCATACGGTCCAACACTATCCTCGGTAGCTTGAATTTCATCGTTAGTTAATGGGACCAGTTCAGGGGATACGGTCGTGTTAACAATATCTAATAAGGCCGCAGCAAGCTCCTCGTTTTCCGTATTGGTTAAAGCATAATGTCTCACTAAATGTTGGACCAGCGTTTTAGGGATATTAGCATTAACATTATAAGAGGACATGGTATCACCGTTATAGGTGGACCAACCTAATGCCATTTCAGACAAATCTCCAGTACCTAAGACAAGACCGTTGGTTTGATTGGCTTTATCAAAGAGTATCATCGTACGGTAACGAGCTTGGGCGTTTTCAAAAGTAACATCGTGATTCTCTGGATCCTGTTCAATATCTTTAAAATGAGAATTAACCGTTTCTTTGATATCAATTTCGGTCAAGCTTGTATTAAAGCCTTCCGCAAGTCTCAATGCGTTTTGGTAGGTTCGAGAGCTGGTACCAAAACCAGGCATAGTAATGGTATGAATATCCTTAGTATCATAACCTAAGAGATCATACGCCATCTTAGCGACAATTAAGGCTAAAGTAGAATCTAAGCCACCCGATAAGCCAAGGTAGGTGTGAGTTGTATTGATATGTTTCAAACGGCGAACAAGACCATAAGTCTGAATCTTAAAAATTAACTCTGAGCGAACATGTTGTTCTAAAGGGTCAAACGGTACAAAAGGATGCCGTTCAATTTGACGTTCTAAATAGCCGACATCAACCAAATCTAAGTAGAAGGGAATCGTAAAACCAGGACTAGTGTCTGGTTCAAATAATCTATTTCTACGACGTTCATTGACTAGATATTCGACATCGATATCTCCATAGGTTAGACCATCGGTGAACATTTCACCACTAGCAATGAAGTTGCCATTTTCAAAAATCAACCGATCGCCAGAATAAATCCCAACCGAACTGGACTCGCTTGTACCGGCATTGGTAAAGACATAAGCGCTGATTAAGGTTGAACTATGCTGAATCATTTGATGGTAGCGATAATGTGGTCCAGTGACGGTTTCTAATTCACCACCTAAATTTCCAATGAGCGTTGCTCCGGATTTAGCTTGTTTGATCGATGGAGCATCAAGCGCATAAACATCATCACCAAACTCAACACCAACAATTAATCTTGAATCCTCTTCAAGCTGAAATAATAGCTGATGGCCAAAATAATACGCTTGATTATCAAAAATAATCGAAGTGATTTCTGGAGCTTCTTTAAAATACTTGAGATGTAAATCAGAAACATGCTTTTTCCCAACAAACCCCAATATCTCTCCACGAAGACATGCAGCTGCGGCAAGATAGGTCGAACCATTAGCAACTACAGGTAAACTAAGAAAATAAAGGATATCTAAGTCTGCTGTTTGTTCTAAAACATGTCTTAGGGCTTCATAGGAAGCATCAATTAAAGTAGAAGAATTAAATAACTCATAGGCGGAGTTACTAGTAAGACTAAGTTGAGGGAAAAATAATACTTTTACCTGCTCAGTGCTTGCTGTTTTAATATACTTGATTATTTCAGTAGCATTGTAGCTTGGATCCGCAACTTTCAACTCTGGAGTTGCACTGCCAACGCGAATAAATCCATCTTTCATAAGCGTACCTTCTTTCGGGTTAATTATATCATGATGTGCTATTCTATATGGAGAAAGGGCATTTAAGCTATGTGTGGACGATTTCAATTAGTAAGTGATGAGAATACGCTAAAAGCAACCTATCCACAAGTTCGGATAGTACAACCGACTTTATTTTCCAATGAAATATTTCCCACTCAAAACGTTTCCACGATAACCAACGATTTGAATTTAAGTAATTTAGACTGGGGAATTAAAGTTAGTTTTACCAAGCGACCAATCATCAACGCTCGATTAGAAACTGCTGATCAAAAAGAATTATTTAGGGATGCATTTTTTACGAATCGTTGTTTAATTCCGATGAGTGGTTTTTATGAATGGAATCAACTTAAAGAGAAGTATTTATTTAAACCGAGAGATTATGAAATAGCTAGCTTTGCTGGCCTAGTCGTTGCTACTAGGATAGAAAACAAATTTGTTTTACAAACAGCTTTATTAACAAAAGTCGCTTCATCGTCAATGCAAAACACTCATCACCGGATGCCAATCTTAATACCACCCAAAGATTCAATTAAATATTTAAAAATGGATAATAGTGAAATTAAAACGTATTTGAACCAAATTGATCTACCACTAGAGGTTCGGCTCGTTGGTTAAATCAGAGGTCGTTAGCAGTTGAACGAATTTAGGGAACGCTTCTTTCCAGGCTTTTTCGTTATGTTTCGCATCTATTTCAATATTTAAATATATATTTTCGTAAGGAAGTCCTAATCTCAGCAGTTCTTGATAATATTGAAGGGTTTGGTTTAAATATACTTGGGAAGCGTTTAAATCTAATTTCTTTTTCTCATAATCATATACTTCATGAGTCCCGACTTGGATAAATACTTTACTATCATCAGCCAAGGGATATCTGTTCATTATTTCTTTTAACTCCTGCCAATAATCGACAACGGCTAGAGAAAAAATACCTGCAATACTAAATACCGCTCGATATTTTGAGATGGCATAGGCAGATATTAATCCACCAAGCGAGCTACCAGCAATATAGGTATTTTCGCGCTTGGATAAAGTTCGATAACTATTATCGATAAATGGTTTTAGTTCATAAACTAGCCACTGCATATATTGATCACCGTAGTTTTCTATATTATCTAAATATGGTCTACGAAAAGGGATATATTCTTGGATTCTATCTTCGGAATTATCGATAGCTACCAAAATAATTTCCTTTTCCCGCAGCGCTTTTCGTACGCCCCAAGTGGAATTAGCGTAGGATTCTCTTTTGTGAAAGAGATTTTTTCCATCGTGCATATAGAGGACTGGGTAGGATTGATTAGACTGTTTATAGGTCTTTGGTAACATGACCCGTACCTGCTTTTCTTGATGATTATAGGGTAAAGTAAAATGGTGTTTCTTCATGGTCACTCCTTTTTAGTTTGATGTCATTAATGCTATAATAGAACCTAGGTTGAAAGGAGTCAATTTTTATGAAAATTAAGTGGCATTCACATTCCATTGTTGAAATAGAAAATAAGGAAGGAAAACGCCTTATAATTGATCCATTCTTTACAGGAAATCCCAAAGCAGAAATTTCAGCTAAAGATATTAATGTTGATTATGTCTTAGTTACCCATGCTCATAACGATCATATTGGCGATGCTCAATCAATCTGTGAGGCTAACGATGCTTTGTTGGTGACTAATGTTGAGATAGCTGATTTTTTCGACAAGCGAGGTTTAAAAGTCCATGGCTTACAACCGGGTGGCGGTTATAATTTTGATGATTTTTATATCAGTATGACTCCAGCCATTCACGGTTCTACCTACTATGATGCAGAGACTCAAGAACAAATTACCCTAGGAATAGCCGGCGGTTTTGTGATCGAAGCGGATGATAAAGTAATCTATCATGCGGGCGATACGGCGCTTTATTCAGATATGAGATTAATTGGTTCGATGTGGCCAATTGATATTGCTTTTTTACCAATTGGAGATAACTATACAATGGGTCCTAAGCAGGCGCTGAATGCGGCTTTATTATTACAACCTAAATTGGTTGTACCAATCCATTACAATACGTTTGATTTAATTCAACAAGATGCGGATGAATTTGTTAAAAAACTTAAACCAATTGAAGGAAAAGTGTTAGGAGTTGGTGAGGAAATTATATTGTGAGTTACGAAGCAGTAATTTTTGATTTAGACGGTGTACTAGTTGACAGTGAACCGCTGTATCTAGAAGTTTACAAAAACTTTGTTATTGATACCGGCTATGCGATGGATGACATTGAAATTAGAAGACTAGTAGGCATGAATAATTATCAGGACTATGTTTTAGTCAATGAATGGACTGATAATCATTTTATTGATTATGATACGTATCAAAAAGAATTAAAGAAGCATTTTAAAGCTTGGGGACCGATTGATTATTATGATGTTGTTAACGAAGGCCTTTTACAGTTATTAGAGAACTTAAAGAAAAGACAAATCAAGATTGGTTTAGCAAGTGCTTCTTCAAGAAATACGATTGACAGAGTCTTAAAACAAATTGAAGTTTATGATTATTTCGATTATTACTTATCGGGGCATGAAATCGAACGTTCTAAACCACATCCCGATATTTATCTAGAAGTTGCCAAACAATTAGAGGTCAGTCCCGAGAAATGTTTGGTTATTGAAGACTCCGAGAATGGCATAAAATCAGGGAAAGCAGCAGGGATGTTTGTTATTGCCAAGCGAGAAGATCGTTTTGGTTTTTCCCAAGAGGAAGCGGATTTAATTATTAATGAACTAACCGAATTTCCCTATGAAATGCTTAGAAAGGAAACAGATGAGTAAGTTTACCGTAAAAGATATTGCTTATATGGCAATAATAGCCGCCTTAGCCTTTGTTTCATTTAATTATCTTAAAATTGATATTCCCGTTGGTGGGGATAAAACATCATTGCATTTTTCTAATGTCTTTGTGGTGCTTGGGGCTTTATTGTTAGGTGGATTCAAAGGCGGATTTGCTAGTGCGGTAGGTTTGACGTTAGCCGATTTAACTACTGGATACGCCCATGTCGCGCCTCGTACTTTCTTCTTGAAGATGGGCATTGCTTTGATTACTGGATATTTTGCTCATCGGGTGGGCAAGATTAATGCCATCTCGGTGAAACCAAGAATCCGACTTTGGGTTTTTATTGCTTCCTCTTTAGGGATGCTGTTTAATGTTATTTTTGATCCACTAGTGGGATACTTTTATAGCATTTATATTCTCGGTGTTCATGTTGAGCCGGCAGCTTTACTAGCTAAGTATGCGGCTGGGGTAACCTTAATTAATGCCGTTGTTACGGTAATTCTTGCTAGTAGCTTTTATTTGGCTTTGCGGGATGTTTTTAGACGCGCTAATCCGGAGAAATTTGAGCGTCGAGACTATTAAGTCTTTTATCAAAATTGGTTTTGACTTTTGCGCTTGTTAAAAAACAGAAATTTGTTATAATATTTGTATCATTATAGGAGGTAATTTAATGAGTAAATGGGAATGCGTATGTGGTTGGATTTATGACCCTGAACTTGGCGATCCAGATGGAGGCATTGAGCCAGGAACAGCGTTTGAAGATATTCCAGAAGATTGGGTTTGCCCACTTTGTGGATTAGATAAAACCGCATTTACGGAACTCTAAAATAATTAAGTTGTAGTTTGCTACAGCTTTTTTTTATGTTTTACTTCTACTTATAAGATCTACTACTATATCTCAAAAACTAAGGTAAATAAGAACTCACGGTTAAGTGGGTATTTGAGATATTGATGTCCCAGCATGTGATTTATTAATAGTAACTTTATGTTGGGTTTGGCTAGTTTAAACATATATAATGATTTTATATATGTTATTGTTTAGTAATTTGTTAAATGTATCCCCATGGTATCCCCAAAACCATAGATGTATTTAAAAAGCCACTAAATAGTGGCTTGATTACATGTTGGTGTCCCGGCACGGGATCGAACCGTGGACCCACAGATTAAGAGTCTGTTGCTCTGCCGACTGAGCTACCGGGACATGCTCAGTTATTATACAACTGAGAAAAAAATCATGCAAGCTATTTTTAACTAGAAACTAGTTTCAAATGCTGATTGAAAATATGGGAAGCCCATAACTGATCAATGATAGCAAACGGCGCTGGCTGAATTAAATACGATTCATATTTCTTTAACGCGATATCAAAAACCTTTTCGTCAACATCGATAGTTCTGAAATCATCAGGTCCATGAATAATTACAAAGTAATATCCATTTTCGCTTTTATTAAGATAAACTTCTAAAATTTCAGGTGCATCGTGTTGGTTTTGCAAGAAATAAATGGTTTCTTGTTTAACAAGTTCAACCAGGCGATCATCCAAACCGTTCTCAAAGATAATAATCTTTTCAGCGAGTTGATTCGGAATTCTAACAATCCGGGTTGTTTTTAAATTCAAGTATTCTTCCATAATAGAATCAAGTTCCAACGATCCATAACGTTCTTGATCTTTCTCAGGTATTAGATAAATCATAAAGCCAGAAACCGCATCGTGATAAAGTGACGGATACAAAAGCGTTAACGTGTTTGAACAATTGTTGCATGTAAATTTGTAAAGTTGGTTCTTTAGAATCTTCTCACGTAACTCTGGTGATTCCACCGCCGAGATTCGTTCGTAAATGGTTTGTGATTGAACCTGGCCACATTTCGGGCAGGTAATAGCTTGCTGAGTATTGGACATAGTTCATCTCCTTGCTTTAATAATATATTAAAAAACTTCCCGAAGGAAGTAATTTAAATAATGGTGACCCGTACGGGATTCGAACCCGTGAATGCATGCGTGAAAGGCATGTGAGTTAACCGTTTCTCCAACGGGCCAATATTGCTATATTATAATAACCTAAACCAAATAGATTTGCAAGAGCAAGTTTACTTGCCCGTTTCAACCCATCAACAAAATAAAACTACTGCAGATATGAGGTAATTTGATTAAGGATGCGTTTTAACAAAGAAGTTGATTTATGAATATACTGATCGTTGTCCCAAGAACGATTTTCAAAAAAGTCTTTGATTTCATCCTCGGTAATAGTCTTCTTTACATGTGGATAGGAAGTTAATGATTTATGTAACATCTTTATATTACTGATTCTCTGTTGACGAGGGAGAACTTTGACCTCTTTTAAGATACTAACGACAAAGCTTAAACAGGTATGATTATTACTTTCTAGATTATAACTCATTGGTAAATAGGTTCTAATTGTTTCTATAAAATTGTAGCGATGTTGATCTTTATTCTTAATAAATTCATTTAATAGTTCTTCCAAATGTTGATACTTTTCTTGACTTAAAGGAATTAAAAAAACAATAACGTCGACATCTTTATTAGGTAGTAAATATCTCAACCAAGACTCTTCAACAAAACCACCAATAAAAGCTCGATTTTGATGATAACGAGCAAACGAGTACATAGGAGATAATTCATTATTCAAGGCAAGTGAAACATGATTATATTCGTACTGCGTAATCGTGCGAATAAATCTTCCCATCTTAGTATTGGTCTTACTAATAATAATGTACATATTTTTCATTAAATTAAACCTAACATCCTAAAGCCGATTGTATTTATCGCTAAATTAGCAAAAGAATGGATTAACCAAGGTGATAAGAAACTCTTCGTTTTCTCTAATAAATAATTAAAGAAAACACCAACAACAAACAATCCACAAATTAAAAGAACCAGTAAAATCGGTGAAAACCAAGAATCCATAATTGAGACATGATACAGAGAAAACAAAATAGACGAAAAATAATATCCTAGCTTTCGTTGATTAAATTTTATACTTTTAGCAAATATAAAGCCTCTAAAGAACATTTCTTCAAGAAATGAGTTGATTAAACTGATGTAAATCGAAACGAATAAAAAGTTCTGTGGTGTAATTTTTTCTTTAGTTAATAGATTTTGTTTAATCTGATTTAAATCGATAAAGTCTTTTATCAAGAAAAAACCAACAAGAATTAACAGGTAAACCAGCACGGCTAAACCTAAAACTCTGATTACTTCTTTCTTTTTTATATTCTTAAATCTAAATAACTCAAATCGATCCTTTGCTGTAACTGAATACAAGAAAATGGTTCCACTAAAAATAATGATTCTTAAAAGCGATTTAACAAAAAAACTAGGCATCATAAACTTTTCAATCACAAACATTAATAGACAGGCTAGACTACTTAAAAGTATCAGTTGTAAAATAGTTTTGTTATGCTTGTTGAATAATCTTCCTCTTGTCATTAGTAATAGTATACTTCAATTTGTTATAATGTCACCATGAAACTATTAGTAACCGATTATGACGGAACCCTTTATCAATACTTCAAAATAAGACCAGAAGATCTAGAGGCGATTAAAAGATTCCGGAAACAAGGCAATTTATTTGGCATCGCCAGCGGCAGGCATTTAGAGTCTTTACGTAAAGAAATTAATTTACATAATATCGAAGTTGATTTCTTAATTGGTAATAATGGAGCCATTATTACTGATCATCAGAATCGATTAATTTACTTGAATCAACTACCTACCGATTTATCCATTGAATTACTTACCTACATGCGTAAGAATTTTTTTGATGATTTTTACTTCGTGGGGATAAATAATGGCTATGATTTTGCTAAGGATATTTATCAAAGCGGGGCTAGTTATCAAGATGGCTATGTTGGAGTATTGGACGATATTCTATCGACGAAACAAATAACCGCGTTATTCGGGGAATTGAAAGACCCAAGTCAAGCCGAAAGGGTAATAAAAAAGATTCACAAGGATTATGGTCATCTTGTCGAATCGGTTTCCAATGCTGAATTTATCGATATAGCGAATCATGGAAATAACAAAGCCAATGCGGTCAAGATTGTTGCCCAATATTATCAAATCGATAGAGAGGATATACTTGTTGTTGGCGATGGCTTTAATGACATCCTAATGATTAAAACATTTAATGGTTATGTGATCAAGCCGGGATATCAGGAAGTAGTTAATAAGTTTGATACCAGCCAACAGATAGAGTTTATCTCCGATATACTTAAATAAAAGCCCCGTTTTCTAAAAACAGGGCTTTTGATTTATTAGCTTCGATTCTTGCCAAAGAAGAGAATTCCAATCGTACCAGGTCCGACATGAGAACCAATAACGGTTCCAATGTTAAATATTTTTACCTCTTTGAATACATTTTCATTTTCAAAGGCTTGTTTGATATTGTTGGCATCTTCTAGGGCATCCGCATGTCCAATAAAACAGGTATATTTTTCCGGTTCATAAGGATCGACTAAAGTTTCTTGGACGATTTTTTTATGCGCGGATTTTCTACCGCGGGATTTACCAATCGGGATGATAGTTCCTTCTTGGTTTAAGGTTAATAATGGTTTGATTGAGAGTAATGATCCAATCGCTGCGTTGGTTGCAGAAATTCTACCGCCTCGTTTGAGATGATTGAGGTCATCGACAGTGAAAAAAGCATTCACGTACTTTTTATGGTCTTCTAACCATTGAGCGACTTCTTCCAAACTTTTATTGGCTTGTTGTTGATGGTAGGCTTCAATCGCAAGGATGCCTATACCCATAGAAGCGCTGTTGGAGTCAACACTAACAATGGTAATGTCGGGGAATTTTTCCTTAACATCAGCAGCAGCAACCAAGGCTGAGTTGAATGTACCCGATAAAGTGGCCGAAAGTCCAATATGTAAGATGTCATAACCTGCCTCGGCTACCTCGGTAAATTTTTCAAGGAATTGGCCGATAGTAACTTGAGACGTCTTGGATTGTTTTCCTTCTTTTAAGCGTTGATAGAACTCTTCAAGACTCATTTGACTATGCTCCATGTCTTCTAGATAGGTTTGATTATCGATTTCATAGCCCATGGGGATGATTTCAAAACCCATTGTTTGGTAGAGATCGTAGGGCATATCAGCGGCTTGTTCTAATACTATTTTAAATTTTTTCATAATTTACCTCTTTCGTATCCATGATACGTCTTGAATTATATCATACACAGTGTTGGATAACGTAAAAAGATGCATTTTAAAAATAAATCTAGAAAAGCCATAAATTAAGCATACCGTGCTTTAAAAGCAAATCTCAGACAATGGGAAGATTCAATGGTACTATAAAAATGGAGGAAGTATGAAATCGATTCATAAAGAGATTATAAAAGTCTTCTTAAAACTTGGCGTATTTGCTTTTGGTGGTCCCGCTGCACATATTGCCATGATGGAAGAGGAAGTCGTTGAAAAAAGAGCTTGGTTAATCAAAGAAAAATTTATGGATATTATGGGTTTAACTAATTTAATTCCTGGCCCTAATTCAACCGAAATGGCGATTTTTATTGGTTATCAAGTTGGAGGTAAATTAGGCCTTTTATTAGCTGGTTTCTTTTTTATTATTCCCGCGGTTCTAATTAGTATTGGATTTGCGATTGCCTATTATCGTTATCAGTCCTTACCTGTAGTCACTTCCTTCATGGTAGGAATAAAACCGGTAATAATAGCAGTCATTGCTCAGGCTTTGCTTCGCTTACTGCCTTCAGTATTGAAAGAAGTGGAAAGTTATATACTCTTTATTATTGCTCTATTGTTATCGCTTTATGGTATTACCGAAATTACTGTTCTTTTAAGTTCTGTTTTGATTTATTTATTGATTCGTCAATTTAGAACCTCGAATTTTAGAATCCGAGTCGTAGAACCAATTTCTATTTTTATGATATTTTTGATTTTCCTCAAGATAGGTGCGGTCTTGTATGGTAGTGGATATGTTTTACTATCGTTTTTAGAAACTGAATTTGTATCCAATCGTGCTATTCTAACGACCCAACAATTAATTGATGCGGTTGCCATTGGACAAATGAAACCAGGTCCGGTTTTTACTACCGCGACTTTTCTTGGTTATCAAATGCGACAGTTACCAGGTGCGATTGCCGCTACGTTGGGTATCTTTACACCATCCTTTATGCTGGTACTAATTCTTTATCCGTTTTTAGAAAAAATGCGCGCTTCTCAATTTTTTAATAAAGTACTTCAAGGTTTATCCATTGCTTCATTAGCTTTGATGGCTACGGTCCTTTGGACACTTGCTAAATCTTCGATTGTTTCGATTCCGACAGGCTTGATTTTTACAGCAAGTTTAATTGCAATTCGTTACTTTAAGCTTAATTCAGCCTGGTTGATTTTAGCCGGTGGTATTCTTGGTTTACTATTGTTTTAAGATTTTGGATTTGTTATTGTTTATTTGAGGTGAAGGCCATGCCAAAAAAAGTAGAACTAAGTGTAGAAGGGATTAAATCACATCCCAAATTAACTGATTTTCATCTGTTCAATGTAAATGCTTTTGAATTGAGTTTTGAAGATGCCGTAAAACATCATTTCGATTCGGACGATCTTGATGAATTTTTGCGCTTTTGTAAAATTAGCGATATCCAGACTCTTTTCTACTTTTTCGGACACTACAATATTGAAGATTATTATATTCTTGAGGAAGAGATTTCAGAGTTATATGGTGAAGAGGTATTATCTTTATTAGAAACGGACATCGAAAAACATAACTCGAAGATTGATAAAATTGATTTTGATAAACCGAATAGTTGTTATTTGTATTGTATTTATCAGGGTCATATTGTCTATGTAATGATTATCGATCACTGGTTAGGAAAGAAGAAAATCGAACCGTCATATCTAAAAATTCATTCCATGATGATGTCTCAAATGGACGAAATATCGGAGTTCATTTCTACAAGAGAAGAGAATGTCATTGAAGCGTTAGATAACTTAAGGGAAGATATTTTGTTAGATCCTCACTTTAGATATCAGACTAGCAAGAAAAAACGCTATGATTATTTTTTAGATTATCTAGAAAATGAAGCGGATGATATTATTGAAGAAGTCTTCTTTAGTCCAGACGGGGAGCCTTATGAGCATGATATCCGTGATTTTATTGAAATGCTTTGGCGTGACAAAAAGACCCAGCAATAAGTTTCAAAAAAGAATGGTTTAAATCTCTTAATAAGCGGAAATTTAGAAAAGAAAGAGTTATCTCATAACAAGCAAGGTAAAGATGCCTTGCTTTTTAGTTAGTTTTTATTTTGTAAAAATACCAGCAATGGTGTGCAAACATGATGATTAAGACAGGAGATTTTGAAGAGATACTGAAAGAAAGCGAATCATAAAGGCTTGATTTTATACATAAATGTTATCAAAATGGTATCACGGTAAATAAAAACCCACTAAACAGTGGGTAATTTGTTATATGGTGCGGGTGAAGGGACTCGAACCCCCATGGGTCACCCCGCTAGATCCTAAGTCTAGTGCGTCTGCCAGTTTCGCCACACCCGCATTTCTGTGCTTATTGATTATAACACAAATACAAAGCAGTTTGTCAACAGAAATTGAAGTTATCAAAATTCTATTTGAGAATATTAAAATTTCAAGAATATGAACAAAGTCAAGATAGAAAAAACGAAGCAACTACGTTATAATTTATGTAACAGTAACAGGAGGACTATAATGACCAAAAGAACCGCGCTTTATGATACCCATTTAGCATTAGGTGGCAAAATGGTTGAGTTTGGTGGCTATCTTTTACCCGTCCATTACCGTCTCGGAATCCTTGGTGAGCATAAAAAAGTACGTAGCGAAGCTGGTCTTTTTGATGTATCCCATATGGCCGAGATTTTTATTCGGGGCGAAGGTTATATCGAATTCATCAATCATTTATTAACCAATGACTTCAGCAATATGCAGCCGGGTCAAATTAAATACACACTAATGTTGAACGAGGATGGCAATATTATTGATGATTTGCTCGTCTATAATAATCATGATCAAGTGATGTTGGTCTGTAACGCAGCGAATCATGAAAAAGATTTAGCTTGGATAAAAAAACAAGCTCCCAGTTCAATCGAAGTAGTAGACCACTCCGAACACATCGGACTGCTAGCTCTACAGGGACCTCATAGTCAGGAAATCATCGAAGAGTTTGTCAAAAAAGAAGATTTACCCGAAAAATACTATACGTTTAACAACGAAGTCTTGTTTAACCAGCATCAAGTATTAATTTCAAGAACCGGCTATACTGGCGAAGATGGTTTTGAAATTTATTGTAGCGTTGAAGATACCCAAGCCATTTGGGAAGCCCTAGTCGGTACAGAAAAAGTAACTCCAGCTGGCTTAGGATCGAGAGATACCCTAAGACTAGAGGCCGGTTTACCCCTCTATGGTCACGAAATGAGTGAAACCATAAATCCATTTGAAGCTGGATTAAAGTTATTTGTCAAAATGAATAAAGAAACCTTCATTGGAAAAGAAGCTCTCTTAAACAAAACAATAAGCAAAACCAGAGTAGGCTTAAAACTAATCGATCGTGGCATTGCTCGAGAAGGCGCAGAAATTTATATCGATGATCAGAAAATTGGGGTAGTGACTTCCGGTTCCCAACTACCATATCTCAATTATGCTGGCGCTATGGCTTTGATTGATGAAAAATACAGTACCATTGGTCAAGAAGTCATTGTTGATGTCCGTGGTCGAAAACTAAAAGCAGAAATTATTCAATTACCATTTTATAAACGATAGGAGGATAAAAAATGGCTAAAAAATATACCGAAACCCACGAATGGGTAGAAGTCTTAGAAGATGGGACAGCACTTGTCGGTCTTTCACAATTCGCAAGCGATGAATTAGGAGATATCGTATTCATCAATTTACCTGAAATAGATGATGCCTTATCGGTTCATGAAAGTTTTGGCGATGTTGAATCGGTTAAAGCAGTTTCTGATATTGAATCTCCAGTTAATGGAATCGTCTTAGAAATTAATGAAGATTTACTCGATCAACCAGAACTCGTAAACCAAGATCCTGAAAATACTTGGCTAATCAAAGTAGGGGAAGCTGAATTAGCTGAAGATTTACTAAGTGCCGATGAGTACTTAGAGTTTATTAAGAAGTGATATGGCCAATTATTTAGTTAATCCAAAATCCGCTCAAGAAGGAATGCTGAAAAAAGTTGGTGTTTCAAGTTTTGAAGAACTCTATCATGAGATTCCCAAAGAACTCATTTTCAAAGACGAATTAGATATTCCAAGCGCTAAAAGCGAATTGGAAATTTATCGTCAAATGAAGACTTTATCTGAAAAAAATAAGGTCTATCCAACTATCTTTCGCGGAGCGGGCTCATATCGTCATTTCATCCCTTCGGTCGTAAATCATCTGGCTTCCCGCGCTGAATTTGTGACCGCCTATACCCCATATCAGCCCGAGATTTCTCAAGGCACTTTACAGACGATTTTTGAATATCAAACAGCCATTTGTGAGTTAACCGGAATGGAAGTTTCTAATGCTAGTGTCTACGATGGCGCTACGGCGGCCGGTGAAGCGGTGTTGATGTGTATGGCTCGCAAGAAATCATCAGTTTTAGTTTCCAGTACCGCCCATCCCGATGTCATTGGTGTGATCCAGCAATATGGCAACTCCGTTGGTTTTGAGGTCATCATAATCGATCAGAAAGACTATCATTTAGATGTTGAACATTTAAAATCTCTATTGAATGAAGAAGTGGCTGGGGTTTACATCCCTCAAATTAACTATTACGGGTTTATAGAATCTTTCACGGGAATAAAGGAACTGCTCGATGAATACAAAGCAAAACTAATTGTTTCTGTATATCCGATTGCGGCGGCTTTATTACCTTCCGCTTTTGAACTGGGAGCTGATATCGTGGTCGGGGAAGGCCAACCGCTAGGTTTACCACTTGGTTTTGGTGGTCCCTACATCGGCTTTATGGCAACGACCAAAAAACTGATGCGTTCTTTACCAGGCCGTATCGTTGGCATTGCCCCCGATGCCCAAGGTAGACGCGCTTTTGTATTGACACTACAAGCTCGCGAACAACATATTCGCCGTGAAAAAGCGATTTCATCGATTTGTTCCAATCAATCGTTAATGGCTACTCGTGTAGCAATTTATTGTTCAACTTTAGGCACCACCGGCTTACAGAAAGTCGCACAAGCTAATTTAGATCTAGCTCACTATTTACAGGATCAATTATCTCAAATTGATGGCTTTGAAAAAGTTGAAGGTGAGTTTTTCAATGAGTTTGTTATGAAAACTAAATGTCATCCTAAATTTATCGAACAATTATTAGATCAACATGATATCTTGGCCGGCTATCCACTCGATAGTCAACACAGCCTTTGGTGTGCTACGGAAATGAATACCAAAGCAGAAATCGACCAGCTGGTAGAAATTTTGAAAGGAGCGGAATTATGTTAATCTTTGAAAAAAGCGTACATGGGAAAAATCAGTTTTCATTACCGAAAACGGAAGTACCATCCGTAACATTAAGTCAGCAACGACAAAGTCCGCTCAATCTAGCAGAGGTTTCTGAGTTTGAAGTCGTGCGCCATTATACCAATTTATCGAAAAAAACGTATAGCGTTGACGAAGGTTTTTATCCTTTAGGTTCTTGTACTATGAAGTACAATCCTAAACTTAACGAAGATGTTGCCAGCCTACCTGGCTTTACCCAGATTCATCCGTTACAACCAACCCACACGGTATCTGGGGCTATGGAAGTATTTGAACTAGCAAGTAAATATCTCTGCAGCATCACGGGTATGGAAGCGATCAGTTTCCAACCGGCAGCCGGTGCTCATGGTGAATGGACCGCCTTATTGATGATTAAAAAATATCATCAATCGCGTGGCGATCACCATCGCACACAAGTGATTGTTCCTGATTCTGCTCATGGCACCAATCCGGCTTCGGCTAATATGTGTGGTTTTGACGTGGTTGAAGTTAAATCTAAAGACGGTTTAGTCGATGTAGAAGAATTAAAGCAATTGGTTAATGAAAACACGGCAGCGTTGATGTTAACCAATCCTAATACTTTAGGTTTATTTGAAAAAGATATTATTGAGATTGCCGAAATCGTTCATGGTGTTGGTGGCTTGCTTTATTACGATGGCGCTAACTTGAACGCGATAATGGGTCATGTCCGTCCTGGTGATATGGGCTTTGATGCGATTCATTTAAACTTACATAAAACGTTCTCAACCCCACATGGCGGCGGTGGTCCTGGATCAGGTCCAGTTGCCGTCAATAAATTACTCGCTCCATTTATGCCAAGTCCGATGGTAGAACAAGGACAATTCTTTACTCCAGAACAATCGATCGGTCGTGTAAAAGCATTCCATGGTCACTTCTTAGTCTTTACTCGAGCCTTGACCTATATTCTCGCTTTAGGTAAAGAAGGCATAAGAGAAACGAGCCAGAATGCGGTATTAAATGCTAATTATTTACGCGTCTTACTTTCGGATATTTTTGAAACAGACCGTCACTGCATGCATGAATTTGTGGTTTCTTTAGAAAAACTTAAAAAAGAAACATCAGTTTCAGCACTAGATTTCTCCAAAGCGATGCTGGATTATGGGGTTCATCCGCCAACGATGTATTTCCCATTAGTAGTTGCGGAAGCCTTGATGTTTGAACCAACGGAAACGGAAACCAAAGAAACTTTGGATTGGTTCTCAAACGCGTTACATGAAATCTATAACAAAGCTTATGAAGATGTCGAATATCTAAAAGCGGCACCACATAATACAATCATCAGCCGGGTAAACGAAGTTGAAGCCGCCCGAAAACCGATTTTACGTTATGTCAAAGACGATTCAGAAGCTTAGTGTAGTATTGTCCGACCGCTATGATCCGTATTTCAACTTAGCCCTTGAAGAAGTCTTATTAAATAAGGTTTCAGATAACGAAATTATTCTTTACTTGTGGCAAAATCAACATACCGTGGTCATAGGCCGAAACCAACATGAAGCTATCCAATGTCATCTAAGTAAGATGGCTATGGATAGCTGTCTTTTGGCGCGTAGACTTTCCGGAGGTGGGGCGGTTTATCATGACTTAGGCAATCTTAACTTTACCTTTATCAGTCAGAAACCTCATTACGACATTAGTGGTAATAATCAAGTTATCATCGATGCCTTAAACCAACTAGGTATTAACGCTTATGTCTCAGGACGTAACGATTTGTTGGTGGACGATAAAAAGTTTTCCGGTCATGCCTACTATCAACATAAGCAGTATGCCTATCATCACGGTACCTTGATGGTTGAGGTTGATCTGGAAAATTTAGGGAAATATCTCAATGTCAGCGCTTCGAAGCTTAAGAGTCATGGCGTTCAATCGGTTAAATCGAGAGTTACCAATTTAAAAGAATATCAACCCGACTTAACCCTTGATCAATTAAAACAAGCTTTGATTAGTAGTCTTGAAACTAAGTATCAATTACAAAGCCAAAGCATTGAATTAGATCAAACGTTAATAGAAGCAGTAGAAACGCTAAGCCTAGAGTACCAGAGTCAAGACTGGCTATACCATCCTAAACTGGTAGCGAATCTTTCCCATCAAAAACGCTATCTCTGGGGTGAATTAGGAATTAGTGCACAGCTTAAACAAAATCATTTTGATGACGTCATCATTCATTCTGATGCTATGGAGACGGAATTTGTTAAAGACTTGGAAAAATTATTAACCGGTTTACCCTTTAATCAGAACTTGCTTCGTGAGATAATAAGTAATAGTAATTTAGAAAATAAAACCGATATCCTTAATTTTATTGACGATTTGTTTTAGGAGGACTTTTATGTACGATTTAATAATAATTGGAGCAGGACCAGCAGGCTATGAAGCCGCGCTTTATGGGGCCGAGAATGGACTTAATATTTGTTTGATTGAGTCCCATGATGTTGGCGGTACTTGCTTAAATCATGGATGTATTCCAACCAAAACCTTATTAGCGAGTTCAAAACGGGTCTATGAAAGTCGTTGGTTAGATCGTTTTGGCTTACCTCAAGCCAATCATGTCTATCCTAATTTTCGACAAATGGCACGAAGAAAAGATGAAATCATCAGCAAATTAAGAACCTCCATTGAAACGGCTCTCGACAAAGCCAAGGTAACAAGAATCAAAGGAGTGGCGCGTTTAGAAAACCAGCACCAAGTCTTGGTCAACAACGAAGTTATCGAAGGCCAGAATATTATGATTGCTACCGGGGCGAAGAGTTCGAAAATACCGATTGATGGCATTGAACACTGTATCACCAGTGATCAAATCTTAGAATTTAGCATTAATGATTTGGATCATCTAACGATTATCGGTGCCGGAATTATTGGTATTGAAATCGCTCAGTTATATTTGAACTTAAATAAGAAAGTCACCATAATTGAGGCTCAGTCAAGAATTTTGCCGATGATGGAACGCGAGTTTGCCCAAAATGTCGCCTTAGCGCTTCGTCAACAAGGGGCTGAAATTCATGTAAATGCCCGGGCTGAACGGATTTTGGATGCTCATAATCTGCATATTAAAACCAATAAGGGAGAATTTGATATTCATACCTCTCGTATCTTGGTGGCGACGGGTCGTACCCCTCGGGGTATCAAGGGTGATGATATTTTAGAAAAAGACGGCCAGCTCATCAAAGTAAATGAGAACTTTCAAACGAATTTAGCCAATGTTTATGCGGTAGGCGATACCGCTAGTCAAGTTCAATTGGCCCATTTGGCTACCGCCCAAGGTCGTCGAGTAATTGAGCATATCCTCAATAAAGAACCTTCTCAAGATTTATCGGTCATCCCATCGATTTTATATACCAATATCGAAGCAGCCAGCATTGGTCTTAATTCTCAAGACGCGACCAATCTTAAATCAATCAAAGTAGTTATGATGGGTCATGGTAAAGCGTTAATTGAAAATCTAGATCGCGGCTGGATAAAACTATTGATTGATCCTGAAACCGACTTAATTAAAGGGGCGCATTTATATTGTTATCAAGCCTCGGAAATTATTGGTTTCTTACAACTCGCCATGCTTCAAAAACTCACCATCGGAGAGCTTGCTAAAGCGGTTTTACCTCATCCTTCGTTGGCCGAAGTTTTGATGCAAGCCTTTTTAAAGTATCAAGCAAGTAATAATTAAATTGTGTATAATAAAAAAAAGAAGGAGTTAATGCATATGAGTAAAAAAACAGGATTACTTGTAGTCACTGTAGCTGCCCTTGGCGGTCTAGCTTATTACCTTAAGAAAAAAGAAGAGCAAACGCCTAGAGAAACAGTGGTTACGGTTGTAGAACCAGACAAAAGCGTATCCGAATTGAAAGCAATTGCTACCGCCTTAGCGTTTCCGGTAGGGAAAGCAGTTGTTGATACTCTATTTAGTTATTATAGAAAAAAGAACTAGTTTCGTGAAACTAGTTTTCAGAGTGTAGACAAACCCCTGTGTTTTAGAAGAAACCAAAGCACAAGGGTTTTTTGTTGCTTCAAAAGTCAGTTTCACTTTTAAAAACAGGCTTGAAAAATAAAAAATCTGAGGTTTTCCCTTAGTTTTGATGGCTTTTCATCAATCTATCTCGCTTTATCGCGATGTTTTTCATGTTCTGGGCAGCACAGATTAACCAGGTGTAATGCTGGTTCTTCTGTAATCCTTTGACCATGGCATAGCGATAGCCATGGTTTTGTTTACTATCCGCGAAGCTACGTTCAACGGTTTCCTTTCGTTGGCTGTAGAGAAGCTTTCCTTCAGGTGTTAACCGATTCGCTTGGTATTGTTGGTGAATCTCTTCATGGATAGAGCGAAGTAGTTTTAAGTCTTTTTGATGGTTTTGATACGTTTTGTAACCCTGTCGATTGACTAGACCACTGTATTGTAAAACTTCACCCGTTTGCTTATTCATATAGTAATCACCAGAAACAACATACTCAAATTGTTTTTTGAACTTCCTAGACTCTGGTGTTCCATAGCGACGATAACCAATCACCCCAAAAATATCTTGCTCCGTTAAATACTTTTTAATCTCAATCGTGTCATAGCCGGAATCAAGCGCCACGGATTCAACTTGAAAATCAAACGTTTCTTTAATCCACTCCATACGCTCGATATACGGTTGACTATCATGAACATTTCCTTTAGTGATATGACAATCAACTATGATGTTACACTTTCCATCTACGGTTCGATGGTCAAGATACATAAAGCCTCGTTCTTTATGATCTCGATGATAATAACCACTTTCTGGATCGGTAGTACTCACTCGAATATTCTTTTGTTCTTTCTTTGGTTTGGGTTTTAATGGTTTATAACCTTGTTTCACTCGTTCTTGATTAATCTCTTCTTCCAACCATTCTTTTCGTTGTTGAACCGTTTCGATGAGTTCTTGCTCAAATTTGTTTTTGTTGGCATTGGCTTTCTTATGAGTAGAGTCCGTGAAAAGGGTTTTGCCATCCACTAAACCCGCCTCAATGGCTTGTTTTACGATGTCAATGAAAATAGTCTCAAATATGTCGGAGTCTTTAAAGCGACGTTCGTAGTTTTTACTAAAGGTTGAAAAGTGAGGGGTGTCCGTGCCATAGGGGATGTTTAAGAACCAACGATACTCGGCATCGACTTTAATCTTTTCACAGGTTTTTCTCATGGATTTCAATCCGTCAAGAGTTTGTATAAAGACCAGTTTAAAGAGAACCACTGGATCAAGACTTGGTCGACCATTATCCGAACTATAATAATCTTTGACTAAATCATAAATAAAAGTGAAGTCAATGAACTTATCAATCTTTCGGTAAAGACTCTCTTGTGGAACTAGGTCTTCCATGGTAATCCATATCATTTCACTTTGAATGTTATTGCGAATTGTAAGCATATGTTTTATCCTCCGTCGCCTCTTAATTATATCATCTTAGACATCAAAAAAGGCGAGAGCCTACATTTGCGACGGAGGTCTCGCCTCAATTATTTTATCATACTTCTTTTAAAAATAAACTTCTTTCTGACTTTGTCAACAGTCTGAGAACTAGTTTCGTGAAACTAGTTTTCTTTTTCGTCTTCTTTGTGTTTGGTATGATCTGGATAAATGTCCGTTTTCTGAGCATGAACCAATAACTCATCATCGTAGCCTTCTAGAGCATCCTTTTCCGTGGTTTGGGTAGCCTCGGGCTCATTGAGAGGATTTTCAAGTTTCTTAGAAACTTCAGGTTTACTCACTGGGACTTTAACCTCTGGAACTGGTGTTCTAGGTTCTGTCACATCAAGATCTCTTGGCTCTTTATTATCTTTGGTCATAAACTTACCTCCTATTACCTATGATTATAACATGAGTACTTAGTTTTGATATAGAGATAGCGTCTTCTCCAGAATTTCTTTATAATCTTGCCTCAACTGCTTAGGTTCAAGAACCTCGATAGCATCATGGAATTGAGCTACCCAATATAACAATCCGGTCTTGGTAATTTTTAATCTCATAATAAAATAGTCGGGTTCCTCTTGGGTTATAAAGACCTCTTGGCCAAATTCGTCGATAACATCATCTAAGATTTTGATATGACAACGCAAGCTGCATTCCAGCATTTCCCCTTGAAACATATAAGGCCGACGCGCGACATAACTGTAGGGATCAAGTTCCTGATCTAGTGGTTGACGAACTTGTTTGTCTAAGATTTTAACATTACGCATCTTGTCGATACGATAGAAAGCTATGCTTTGATAACTATCGTGAGAACAAATCAAATAAAGTCTTTCATTCCAATTGACAATGTAATAGGGGTGTAGAATATATGGTTTTTCACGACGCGATTGTAGTTTTTTATCGATGTTATAACGCAAATAGTCAACGCTGATGGGGTAATCGCCCTTAATCGCATCAATGATTTCCAAGGTAGCATTAATTAATTGTTTATTTCCAGTTTTGTGTGCTTGGTAGACTAACGGATGTAATCTCAAGCTTTTCTGATCATTTTTAGATTGTGTATGTAGGACTTTTCGAATCAGTTCTTTCGTTAAATGTTTGGGAATAAAGGAGGCGCCTTGAAGTAAATGAATTAAGATAGCTACTTCCTCTTTTTCAAACGTTCGGGTTAAAAGCTTGTAGCCTTTACGATTTTCTTGGAATGTTTCGACCTCAATTCCATAATGATTTAAATAAGCCACATGATCATACAAGGTCCGTCGGTCGATGCTGATCTGATACTGTTGGGATAGTTTCGATAAGATTTCCGGTTGGGTTAAGTAAGTTTCGTTATCGGTATGTTCTTTTAAAATTTGATAAATGGGAAATAATGCATTTTTATATTTGCTCATACTAACACCTCAGCTCAATAGTATCATATTCATTGACCGCTTTAAGCTTTATTCATTAAAATCATAGGGAATCGAGGTTAATATGGAAAAAATTGAAATTATTTATTGGACCGCTACAGGCTGCACGGAAATGATGGCCAAAGCGCTGAGTCGCGGCATTGAAAATAAAGAGGTAAAAGCTAACCTAAACTTTGTTACAGAAGCTAATTTAGAAGACTTAGTCACCGCAGATTTAATAGCTTTAGGTTGTCCGGCTCAAGGAACGGAAGAACTTGATGAAACCGAGTTTGAGCCATTTTTCGAAAAAGCCTTACCTTATATAAAAGATAAAAAAGTATTCATCTTTGGTAGTTATGGCTGGGGTTTAGGCGAATATCAAGCAGTTTGGAAAAAACGCTTAGAAGCCGCAGGTGCAACCGTGGTCCTAGAACCACTAGCTGTTTTTGAGATACCGACTCAAAAAGATATGAATGAAATTTATCAACAAGGAGAACGCTTAGCTCAGCTAGTTAAAGAAACTAAACTATGATAGTATGTATAGATACGATTAAAGGAACGGACTATGCGAGAATTTTTAAAAGGATTTAAAAAACAAAGGGTAGCTACTATTATTACGATAGTAACCACCATTTTAGTAATTATTATTGAACTATATCAAACTCAACTACTATCCAATATTATCGATGTCGGTATCGCTAATTTGGATATGAATTATATTTGGCAAGTTGGTTTGTTCATGGTTTTTTTAGCGACTATTAATATTGTCTTTGGTGTCAGCGCCACTACCTTGGCCGCTAAAGCTTCGAACTTTATTACCTATGATGTACGGACTAAAGTTTATGAAAAAATTCAACATTTTTCACTAAGAACCTATACTTCCTATACGACCGGCTCGTTAATCACGCGATTAACCAATGATTTAGACTTTTTACAAAGAACCATTATGTTTGGTTTAAGACTATTGGTTAGAGCTCCCATCATGTTAGTATCTGCGGTTATTATTGTTTGGAATTCTTCGGCACGGATTGCTTATATGATTATTTTAGTTTTATTATTTCTTTTATTGGCGATTGCTTTTATTGTCTATAAATCGTTCCCACGATTTGGTGCCTTACAAAAGGCGGTGGATAAATTAAATCAACATGTCGAGGAAAGTTTAACCAACATTCGCGTCATTAAATCCTTTGTTCGTGAAAAGGACGAAGATGATCGCTTTGAAACGACAAATCATAATTTAAGGTCCAAGAATTTACATGCGATGCAGTACATTTTGTTTTTTGATCCGATTATGATGTTTTCCTTAAACTTAGCCACCTTATTGATTCTTGGTATTGGTTCTCAATTGGTTGTCGGATCTGGTTCAGTATTAATTGGTGATATTTTGGTATTCATAAATTACATGCGTTTCACCTTATTTAGCTTAATGATGTTGACGATGATGTTCAATATGACGGCTATGGCAAAAGCTTCCTACAATCGTATCAATGAAGTCTTAAAGGAACCCATTGAAATTGACGATCCAGTACAACCGGTAAGCATTAGTCAACCTCAGGGAGCCATTAGTTTTGAAAATGTTCGTTTCAAATTCCATGAAGAAAACGAATTGGATGTAATTAAAGATGTTTCTTTTCAAATCGAGCCAGGCCAAATGGTTGGCATCATTGGATCTACTGGATCGGGCAAGTCGACTTTGTTTTATTTATTAGAACGTTTAGTCATACCACAATCCGGTGCGATTAAAATTGATGGCGTTAATATTAACGATATGACTTTAGAAGAGTTGCGTTCCTTAATCGGTTTTGTTCCACAGAGAAATACTTTGTTCACTGGAAGCATTGCTTATAACTTACGCTGGGGCGATGCTGAGGCCAGTTTAGAAACGCTACAATGGGCTAGCGAAATCGCGGACGCTAAATCGTTTATCGAATCCTTAGATGATGGTTTTGACAGTGAACTTCAACAGGGTGGAAGTAACTTATCGGGTGGTCAGCGGCAACGGCTCTGTATTGCTCGAGCGATTGTACCAAAACCGAAAATTTTACTATTAGATGATAGTACTAGTGCCCTAGATGCGGCTACCGAAGCTCGCGTCTTAGAACGTTTTAATCAAGAACTGAGTGGTACGACGATATTAAATATTGCACAAAAGATTTCTTCCGTAAAAGACTCTGATTTAATTCTGGTTTTAGACGATGGTAACCTGGTTGATCAAGGTACCCATGAACAGCTTTTAGCGAGTTCACAGGTTTATCAAGAAATCTATCATTCTCAATTAGATAAAGGTGGTGATTTCGATGCGTAGAGGAGGACCACACCACGCAGCTTCAGAAACGAAACGAAAACCCGATATCAAAGCGTTACGACGAGTAATGTCCTATTTAGGCAGTAATCGTAAGTTGGTTTATTTTGCGATTTTCCTTTCTTTTATTACGACCGGAATCACTATTTTTAGCCAATACGCGATTAAGCCGGTTCTCGAATTAATCGAGCGTGGCTATAAACAACAAATTACGCTAGCTGAAATGAATCAAGCCATTGGTATTTGGTTATTTATTTTAGCGGTATTTTTCCTTATCGAAATTGTAGCTACCTATATCAGCGCGCGGATTATGTTAAAGGTGTCTCAGGATACCTCGTATGGGATGCGTAAAGATTTGTTTGCCCATCTTAATCGCACCAGTGTTGGTTTCCATGATCAACATCTTCAAGGTGATTTATTGTCCCGATTCAATAACGATATGGCCTCTATTTCTCAGGTCTTAGGGGATACTTTAGTTACTTTTTCTTCTAACTTTGTTTTATTAATTGGTACTTTTGTAGTCATGGTTTCCATTAGCTGGCAACTAGCTTTGGTAATCGTTGGCTTATTACCATTCATGTTTTTTCTAATTAGTAAAGTCGGAGCAAAAGCTAGAAAGACCAGTCGTGCTCGTCAAAAATCCCTGGGCATGCTTAATGGTTATATCGAAGAGGCGATGGAAGGGAATATGGTTAATCAGGTGTTTAACCGAAATCCGATTTCTTTGGAAGAAATGAATGAAAAGTCGATGGCCTTTACCATGCGGTCGTATGAGGCCCAAGCCTATGGTATGTTGATGATGCCGATCATGCAAAATATGAACCAATTAGTATATGCAATCAGTGGGATTGTTGGTGGTTTTCTAACGATTGAAGGACTATTGACGATTGGTGGCTTAGGAGCCTTTGTTAATATGTCTCGAGCTTTCGGTAGACCATTAAACATGATTGCTAACCAATATACACAACTTATTTCGGCTTTATCCGCGGCCTCCAGAGTCTTTGAGATATTGGATGAGCCGTTGGAGAGCGCCAGCGATCAAGCTAAACCGCTGCTTGATGTTAAAGGTGATGTTCGTTTTAATAACGTTCATTTCTCTTATGTAGAAGGGGTTCCGATTTTAAAGGATGTCACCTTCTGGGCAAAAGTTAATCAAAAGATTGCTTTGGTTGGTTCTACCGGAGCGGGTAAAACAACCATAACCAATTTGATCACTCGTTTTTATGATATTGATTCTGGAACGATTACCATCGATGGAATAAATATCAAAGATGTTGACCGGTATTCCTTAAGAAGTCATATCGCCATGGTCTTACAGGACACGCATTTAATTACTGGAACCATCATGGAAAATATCCGTTATGGCCGCTTGGATGCGAGTGACGAAGAAGTAATCGAAGCGGCGAAACTAGCGAATGCCGATAGTTTTATCCAATATTTACCACAGGGCTATGATACCGTCATCCAAGGTTCGGGAGAAGGATTATCTCAAGGTCAACAACAACTTATCAATATCGCTAGAGCGGCGGTCGCTAATCCGAAGATTTTAATCTTAGATGAAGCGACTTCCAGTATCGATACAAGAACGGAGGAGTTGGTTGAAAAAGGCATGGACCGATTGATGGAAAATCGGACGACCTTTGTCATCGCCCACCGTTTATCGACCGTACGCAATGCGAATGCGATCTTAGTCATCGAAGATGGCGCTATTATTGAGCGGGGCGATCACGATGATTTATGCGCTCAAGGAGGACGTTATGCTTCCTTAGTTTCCCAACAACACGGAGCCTTACTATGAGGACGGTAAATATTGTTATTGTTTACAATCAAGATAAGACGAAAGTTTTAATGTGTTTACGTCAGAAAAACCCATACCTAGGTCTCTATAATTTTGTGGGTGGCAAAGTTGAAGCTAACGAAACGATTATTGAATCTTGTTATCGTGAACTAAACGAAGAAACGGGCATTACCTCACAACAAATTGAACTGGACCATGTCATGACCTTTCAATATCATTTTTTAGATTATCAACTAGCTATTGCTGTTGGCCAAGTGGATGAATCGATTCCTTTAAAATCGGAAAAGCATCCGCTTTTTTGGATTTCAGTGGAGGAAGACTTTGAAAATCGAGAACGCTTTGCTGGCGATGGCAATATCCAACATATGCTCGATGTTTTACAATATAGTCAATTTAATTTTTAGTGATTACGGTTAAGTTCCAACTTAAATGCAATGGAATAAGATCGTACACAATGCGTTAAAGAAAAATGTAAAAACCACCTATTTAAAGGGAAAAATAACAATTATTTTAGGATTAAAGTGTTAAATTCATTGGA
>JAEWFZ010000018.1 GCA_023388535.1 Bacillota bacterium
CACGAAGACTGGAGCTCAAATCAACGACAATACATCCGATACACACCTGAAACCATTGATTGGCTCAGTATGTAAAGGAGTAATGCTAACTCATGACTATTTTACACAAGATTCTGGACTTGACATGTTTTTCACCAAAAACTTTTTTAATTATCATTATGGCTTTAAATAAATAATACAATCATTGAATAATTCGTTAAAATATTATATAATTTGACAAACTAATCATTTTAAAAAATAAAGAATATAGAACGTCAGTGTGGAATGATTTAATCAATCATTGAGGGGGTTTTTATGATTAAAATAAACGCTTAAGAAAGAGTGTTTTTGTTACCATAATGGTTTTGTTACTATCATTATAAAACTATTCTAGTCCAATTTTCACCTATTCACAAGAAGGTGAAACACCTACCGTAGAGACTGTTGAAACCACAAATAGTGAAACTACGGTAGAACCAGAACTTCCTTCAGAAGAGACGGAAGTTAACGAAACCATAGTGGTTGAAGAACCGACTCAAGAGACGGAAGTAATCGAAACCCCAGTGGTTGAAGAACCGACTCAAGAGACGGAAGTAATCGAAACTCCGGTAGTTAACGAGCCAATTCAAGAAACTGCAAATATCGAACAACCGGTCGTTGAATCACCTCTGAATATAGGTCTTCAGCAAACGAGTAATTTTACTTATGTAGCTGTCGATGGTGGTTTGAAAATAACTGGTGTTCTTGCTGGAACCGATATTTAAAATCTGGTTATACCCGATGAAATAGACGGCGTAGCAGTAGTAGCTATCGGTACCAAAGCGTTTCAAAAGAAACCAATTAATACACTAGCCATCGGCAAGAATGTTCATACGATTGAAAGTTATGCTTTCGCAGATAGCCAAATTCAATCGGTGGATTTTACCAATGCGAATAGTTTAAATCTAGTCGGTGACTACGCTTTTGTAGATAACCAATTAAAAACATTGGTTTTACCGGAAAATCTAAAAACAATTAAATTAGGAGCCTTTTCGTCAAACTTATTAACTTCAGTTGATTTTAACGATGGGCTTTTACATTTGGGAAAATCAGCTTTTGAGAATAATTTCCTTACAGAAGTAACTATTCCAAGCTCTGTCACAACTTTTGGTGATCGCGTTTTTGCTGATAACAATCAGTATGTAAAGGTTACGACCACAAGTTCAGTAGTTCCTGCAATCGATAAAGCAGAAGGGGCTTACGGACATGTCGTAGACCCAATTACTATTGTGGTTAATTTCTATGATAAAGCTACCAACAAAGCCTTACGGACACCTTTAACCCTAGGCGGTGACTTAAAAGATATTGATAATATCTATGTAAAAAATGTAGAAACAAGCTATGTTCCAGAAAAATTTTCTGGCTATTCTACAGCTTCTCCGGTTGTCTTCACACCAGATAAAGACGGTTATGTCCTAAATATTTATTACAATTCAATAACTCTCAAACCGACCATTAATTTATTAAGCGCAATAGAAATCCCGTTAGATACTCCAATGGGTGAAATTGAGAGTTTGATTCGTTCAAAACTCGAAGTTATCGATTTAGAAGGAACTAATATTACCAACGATCTTGAAATAGTCGTTATAGATTTATTGTCTTTAGATAGTTCAGTATCTGGTCCTTCGGAAATCTCGGTCACTGCTACCGATAAGTTTGGTAATATAAATACCGTAATTTTACCAGTTATGGTTGGTACGGATTGGATGCGATATCCAATTGGTGGTGGTTGGGTACTAGGAGATTTTACCTATAGTGGTAGTAGACTCGCTGGTATGTCCAATCAAGGGATAGCAAAATTAAATAGCTTACCAGTAGGTAGTAAAAATGTAGTTTTACCTGGATTTAGCCCGATTGGCTCACGTCCAACGATTCAAATTGTTGGTATAGGAAATTATTACGATCCAACAGGAGGTAGGGCTTTTAAGAATTTAGTTATAGAATCATTAGACTTTATTAATTTGTCGGAAGTCACAGAGATTGATAAAGATGCATTTGTTATATCAGCTCTAAATAAATTGCATAATTTTGGGAACATGTCCAAGTTGACAAAAATTGGTAATAGCGCTTTTGATTATACTAGGCTAACCGAGCTTGATTTCAAAGGGCTAGTTTCTTTAACTAAGATTGGTGACTATGCTTTTAGAGGAAACAGTACGTCACCAAAACTTCAAAACTTAGATTTATCCCCATTAACTAATCTAACTTCAATCGGTAGGGCGGCATTTGACGAACGTCAAATAGAAACCTTAAGTTTAGCGGGATTGTCTAATCTAGTTAGTATTGGTGTCGAAGCATTTCGTAGAAATAAACTAACCTCTGTTGACTTTTCTGGTCTTGTCAAATTAGAAGTAATTGGTGAGAAAGCGTTTGCTAGAGATATCCAGGGCAACAGGATTTATAATCAAATATCCTCTCTGGATTTAAGTGATTTAGTTTCATTGAAAACGATCGGTAGCTTAGCGTTTGAACATAATCAAATCAAAGAACTCAGTTTTGACAATTTAACTAATTTAACTTCTATCGGAAAGAGAGCCTTTTTCAATAATCCGCTAAAACGAGTGGATTTTTCTCAAGCTCAAGCACTAGAAACTATAGAAGAGGAAGCTTTCTCACAGGGGTCTCCAACTCCTGCGAGTGGGAAAACCCTCGAAGAAATTACTTTTGGCAACCTACCAAACTTGAAAACAATCGGTACAAAAGCATTTTACAATCAATTATTGGCGAATGTTGATTTTTCTGGATTAACAAAACTTCAAGATATTGGTAATTATGCTTTTGCAAATAATGGTATTACTGTCCTTAAGTTAAAAGATCTTGGGAACTTAACAAAAATTGGTGATAATGCTTTTGCAAATAATGTCATTACTACTCTTACGTTAAAAGATCTTGATAGCTTAACAACAATTAGCAACTCTGCTTTTAGTTTAAATAAAATTTCTAGTTTGATACTCGAAAATCTTGAAAGTTTGAACCTTGTTGGTACCGATGCTTTTAAGTATAATCCATTAAATGAAGTAATATTTAAGGACTTACCACAAGCGGTTGAATTTAAAAATAGCGCTCTTGACGGAAACCCGCAGACTTCCAACTTAAGTGAAATTCATGTTATCAATACAGGTATTAAGGAATTCCCTTCACAGTTTGTTCGTTCCCATATTGGACATCCAGACTATGAGAATTTAGTGGTTATTTGGTGTGAACCAACAGACACCTGTACCATCCCTTCCAAGAGCAACTATGTTGTTAATCCAGTCAAACCGACAGATCCTGAACCTACATGGAAGGCTGAGGATTTTACCTATGCTGAACGTACCGGTGGATATAGTATTACTGGTTTTTCAGAAACCGGTGCGGGTAAGATTGCGAACGGATACAATGACGTAATTTTTCCTAAAACCGATCCAGAAGGACGTATCGTGGAAAGGATAGACGACAATTCATTTGATAGAACTCCAATAAAGAGTGCTGATTTAAGTCGTATGAGTGGATTGATATCTATCGGAAAGAGTGCTTTCGCTTACACTAATTTAGAAGCCGTCAAAATTGCAGGTTTACCGAATTTAACAACTATTGAAAGTTCTGCGTTTATTGATAATAAAATAACAGAGCTAGATTTGAGTCAATTACCGAGTTTTACAACTTTTGGTGCTTATGCTTTCCAAAATAATAATATTCATTCATTAGATTTCACTGAGATGCCAAAGTTAACAAACATTGAAGCTTCTTCTTTTATTAACAATAACTTGAATGACTTAGTGTTTGGTCATAACGAATACATAACCTCCATAGGATCATTTGCTTTTGGTAATAACACTTCATCCCAAAATGCTATTCAGTCTCTTGATTTAAGTGGTCTGGTTAACCTGAAAACAATATCAAGTTCGGCCTTTCGAAATAACAATATTGAAACGGTAAATGTTACCGGTTTAAGCAAATTGGAGATAATAGACGTACAAGCATTTCAACTAAATAAGATAGAAGTGTTTGATTTCACTCAGTTACCGAAATTAAAGCTCATTGGTACTAATGCATTTTCTTCTAATAAAATAAGTATTGTCGATTTTTCCAATAACCCTGAGATAGCTACTATCGGTAATAGTGCTTTTAGAAATGCTGGTATAGAAAGCTTGGATTTTGGTTACTTGCCAAATCTAAAGATAATCCAAGGATATTCCTTCTCTGGAAATAACATAAAAACAGTAGATTTCAGTGGTTTGCCAGCATTAGAGTACATTTACGACAGGGCATTTTTAAAGAATAAACTTGAATCGATTAATTTTGGTGATATTGACAAACTAAAGGTTATTCAATCTTATGTGTTTGAGGAAAATAATTTATCAGAAGTTTTGCTTCCAAGTTCACTTACTACTATATCAAATTCAGGTTTACCAATGTTAGGGTCCTTTAGGAAAAACCCAATAGATGCCGGCAGCGGAAACTATCATTATGTAGTTTTAAGAACTCCTTCTAGCACTATCCCAGCTACTTTAATCAACGATACTGCTAATGATGAAAAGACCGTAGGTGGGCATATCATTAACCCGTATCGGGTGAACTTCAAATATTTAGATGATCAAGGTAATTCAATTGATGCTGATAATCTAGCACCTTTTGTATACAATCTAGATGGAACTACTACGTTATATTACGCACCGCTTATTGCTGGTTATAATGTACGTGAAGCAGTTAAAGAAGTCACCTTTACACCAGGAACGTATGAGTACGAAGTTGTTTACTATTACGATCCTATCGATTATGATTCATTAACTTCACTCAATATCGACCTTAGTCATGAAAATCAGGGCGATACTCGGACACATATTGGTGATGCTTTAATCACCAATGTTACACTCAATGTTTCTTCTGCTTACGATACTTTGGAAGACGCCACGATTAATATCTTCTTTAATCCAAAGTATGTTGATACTGATAAGATTTTAATTCCTCCGGTAGCCGGAGCTTATGAAGTCGATATAAAGAATGGAGTCATCTCTCTGAAATTTGCAACCATACAGGGTGGCGACTACTATAACATTCCAATAGTATGGGCTTTTAAAGAAGATGTTACCCCTCAGGACTATGAGCTCACTTTATACACAGAGTTAAGAGATAAAGAGGGTAAAGTCGTTGATGTCTCAAGAAATTCGGCAGGGGAGCCGAGCTTCCCAACCATAGCGGGCTATTACTACGAACCGATTACTCAAAAAGGTGCTCCTGGTATGGGAGATACTTATGGTTATAGCGGTGGGCGTCGTCCACTAGGTTCCAAAGCTCAAACGACTGTGAACGGAAAAGTCGTTGAATATATTGATGATCCATATCGTGTTCCATTTATCTTTTACATTGGTCAAACAATTGGTGACCCAAATCTTGAACGCAATATTCAAGAAGTACAACTGAAGGATTATCTACCTAAATACCAAGCGGTTGAGAATGGCCAATTTGTCACTAAAACCGCAACCTTTGTCCCAGAAGATAATCCTGGTTGGCAGCTAAGTGACGATGGGGAGTATGTGACTACTACTAAGGTGGTTGGTGGGAAAGATAAAGTAACCCCACTACCTCAGTTATATTTAAAATTCCCTAACGCTATCTTAGAAACACCAATTAACAACAAATACGAAGCCGTACTAATACCTCACGATAAATCTGATACCGAGCCAAATATGATGGTTTCAGATGATGTTACGATTTACGTGGACTACAATTTCCCAATCACACCACAAGGCTCTAGGTTTGATAAACGTTCACAAACTAGAAGTATCTTGGATATCGAGAAAGACAAGAATAAATTATTTACTTGGACTTTATTGAATTCCTTTGGTGTTGAAGATCGTGGGGTAGGTTATGTTTATCGTAATGCTGTGATTGAAGACTATAATTTAGATCCACGCCTGCAATACGTTTCGATTAACCTACCTTATCATCACGATCCGGTAACGGTAATTGCTTATAATGCTTTAGGTGTGGAAATTGAACGCGGCTTGACCGAAAACCAAACGTATACTTTTGTAAATCCATTATTGATTGACAAGATTCGATTAGAATTTGGTGATGTGGCTTTCAACGCAAATCTTCTAGTTAATGTGACAACGAAGATGCGCGATCCCGATAGTGTCAGCTACGATCCAACTAATGTTTCTAATAATAACTTTAATAACTGTGCTTCGTTAACGGCTGATGTAGTTGATGAAACGGGTGATTTAGTAAAACATTTTAACTTTAATAGTTGTGATCGTTTCCGGATTGAACCAATTGTTCTTGAAGCTTATCCGATAAAAACTCAAACCTATCAAAATAGTGCTTCGAGGTTCCCGGTTATTACCGGTACAACAGGTTCTCATACATTAAAAATCGAAAAGACTTTCAACAATAAGGTTGGAGTTCCTAGAGAATATGACGAGCCAATCGAAAACTTCAGAATGATTGATGTTTTACCATTAGGTATGTTGTTGAATGGTCCTGGCGTTAGCTTGTCGAGTCAGTTTGCGGCTAGTCCAAATGCTAAATTTGAAATAGTCGAAAATTATCACGATGGAAGAACGGCTATCATTTTCACAGCTTCCAGTATAAATCCGGAAGTTAGCGAGGTAGCTACGGTTCATACCATTATCGACACGATGATGAAAGAAGAAACTCACTACAATGATTTATATCTTTCCTTTAACCAAGAGAATACCTACAGCTATGGAAAAGATACAGTATCGGTCAGCCCTGACAGCTTAGCTGAATATATGAAAGATCAAGTGTCCATCACCATTCTTAAAGCAAAAGTTGTTACCGCTCGTAAATATATTCGTAGCGCCAATATGGTGGATGGAAATTTAGTTTCCGCTTCTTCATGGAGTCCGTATGGTGTCATGACGGAAGGGGAAGGTTACTTCCAGTATCGACTTTTAATTGACAACTCGACGGAAGTTGATAGAACGGGTACAAGACTTTACGATGTACTTCCTTATCCAAACGACGTAACAATTCAAGTCAATAATAGCAACCAACGATTACCGCGTAACTCACGCTTCTCTAACCGTATTTTAGGTGTGAGAATTGAGGGCAATACAGCAAATCAATTTGAAGTTCAATATACAGCAGATCCTATCGCTTATCCGGAGGGTGCCGATTCTCGTACTTACTTGGATAGTTTGACTTGGACTTCAGACCCAGATGGTGCTACCGCCTTTAGAATTGTTCCAAAAGAAGGTTTGCCTGGCACTATCTTAAAACAGGATGCTCTAACCGTATTGGTCGACATGCAAGCGCCAATAGCAACGCAAACGGTTCTAGGACAACGCGCCTATAACACCTTTGCCCGTACTGATGATAGTCTCTATGGCAAACTTTTAGAAACTAATTCAGTGTATAACGAGATTCCACTTCCACATGGTAGTTTAGTGTTTAGAAAACTTTCTTCCATAGGTACTAATAATAATCCGATATATCTTGCTGGAGCTGAGTTCTCATTACTGAATAGCTCGGGTATGGTTGTGGCTCGTGCCGTATCGGATGAACAAGGGTATGTTCGTTTCAATGATATTTTAATTGATAATTACACCTTAGTAAAATCGGTGGTACCAGAAGGACATACAAGTAAATTCACTTCCTTAGAAATCTCCAAGGATACGTGGATGACCAAAAAATACCCTGACTATTTATATGAACTACCTAACGTAACCAACGAGCGAATCTTTGCTGGTAAGGTTATTATTGATAAGGTTGGCTTCGATAATAAACCACTCAAAGGGGTGGAATTTAGATTGGCTCTCAAGAGTCCTTATACCCCTGTGAATGCAATAACCGATGAAAAAGGTAGATTGGTCTTCGAAAATTTAGCCAAAGGCGTATATACTTTAACTGAATTGAAATCTCTAGGTGTTTTAATATCAATTAAATCATTTGATATATACATATCGGAACCAGATCAGGTGGTTAATTACACTGTGGCTAATGGTAATCCAATCGTTAATGATAAAGCAAGGTTTATGTTTGCTAAGATTGGGCTTTACGGAGCCTTAAATCCAGAACTGAGCCTGGCTTACTACTCTAGCGGAAGTGGTGAACTCCTC
Organism: Bacillota bacterium; assembly: GCA_023388535.1. Classification (GTDB taxonomy): domain Bacteria; phylum Bacillota_I; class Bacilli_A; order Erysipelotrichales; family Erysipelotrichaceae; genus JBNRMW01. Next base: position 8,085 of record JAEWFZ010000018.1, read on the forward strand.
TATGATGCTTGGAAGATTCGAATAACTGATACCACTGGTGAAGAGCCGGTTCGAGAGATTCAATTACGTACTTGGCTCGAAGATATTACGGTTGGTAAATTGTATTCCTTGAAAGAAATATCCGGACCAGCCAATTCGATTTATAAGTTAAACCCTACTGAGTATTTCTTTATGGTAACTAACGACGGTCGATTGGTTGATGAAAATGGACGACCTTTCGCATCCAGTAATCCAGCCTTTGTACCAAATGAAAAGAAATCAATGCAATGGCAAGTTGAACTTGAAAAAGTTGATCAATTCTCCAATCCAGTCGTTAATGCGGTATTTGCTTTATTTAAATACAATCTAGAAACAACTCAGTATGAGAAAGTTTCGGAAGCAACCACTAATGCTTCTGGCTTAGTCGAATTTAAGGCACTTGCATCTGGTCAATACGAGATTAGAGAAATACAAACTCCAGCTGGTTATGCTACTAATAACAAACCAGTTAGATTTGTAGTTCCGGCTAACCCGAAGCCAAACATGATTAACAACGAAAACTATATCGTTGAGGCTGATACAATAACACAAAAATTCAAGTTTAATGTGGAAAATATCAAGCTTGATTTAACCTTTGTTAAAGGTCATATGGTCGCTCAACAAGTCAGCAACGTTGAGGCGGATGAATTTTTAAAATTAAATCCATCCTACGTCAAGGTTGAGAATGGCGAATTCTACAATGTTTACTTACCTCTAGACGGTGTTAGCTTTGATTTGCATGAAGTGATCAATGGCGTGGATACCAAGGTTAACAATGAACCATTAATTACAGACGAAAATGGTAAATTAGACTTCGCTGATTACAAGTGGAAATATCAATCCGTTTACAAGCTAGTCGAAACTGCTCCAAAAGATTCAACATGGGCATTAAATACGACCCCATTAGTCTTCAGCGTTCTCGATTTCATGAATGATCCAAGCTTTGATGGAAAGATTAGTCTATTCATGAATAACAATCCAGTGGTCGGTAGTATCTTATTATCTAAGTATGACCGTTATAACCGTGATCGTTTAGAAGGCGTTGGATTTACTTTATATAAAGGTACTTTGGATGAAGTCGCAATTCGCGATGAGGATGGAAATATTGTTTCCTATAACGACAAGTTCATTCATACCAAGAGTACAATGACCGATGTTAATGGATTTATCCGCTACCATAACCTAGAATTAGGGGATTATGTCCTAGTCGAGACAGAACCTCAAACTCTGTACTACGCTTTGGATACACCGTATGAATTTACTATAACCCCTGAAGAGACCTACCATTTCATAGCGGCTTACAATATGACATCCAAAGATTATTTCGATATCCCAGTTGAAAAGATTTGGTTTGGTAAGACTTTAGAAACCATTGACATCATCTTGACTCGCGTTGGCGATCCAGAGTTTAAAGAAGTCATTACCCTTTCAGCAGCTAATGACTGGAAAGGTAAGTTCGAAAATCTACTGAGAATCGATAATAATCGAGTCGAGTATGAGTATATTATTAAGGAACAAATTCTTCCTGAGAATTATGAAACTGAAATAAAAGAATATCGAGTTAAGAACGGTGTTGTTTATGATGCTGATAACAATCCATTAGATATTGACCTTCAAAAAGCTAACTTGGTTTACAAAAACCATGAATTAATTAAGCTTTCGGTCAATAAATTGTGGAAAGACTTTGGTTACAGTGACTATCGCCCTGAGAAGATTCTAGTTCAAGTTGAACAAGGAACTTTAAACCCAGATACCGGTGTATATGAGTACTTAGCAATTGGTGATAAAGTTGAGATTACTCCGGATATAAATGGTAACTGGTCCAAAGACCTAGGTTCTTATAAATCAACGGATGAGAATCATAATCCGTATAAATATCGACTCAAAGAAGATGACATACCTTTCTATGTAAATGTTGGCTTTATCGAATTTGTCGCGGATGACAATAATGAAAAAGTTTACGAAGCTAAGATAACCAATACTTTAGATGTCGTTAAAGTACATGTTTCAAAAATTTGGGAAAATGATACTGAAGAAGACCGCCCAGAAGAGATTAGACTACAGCTGATGAGAGGTATCAGTAGTGATAATCTAGAAGCTTATCTAGACGAAGTAATTGTTAAAGCGACAGATAATTGGGCTTATTCATTTGAAAATCTACCAAAATACGACAAGGATACAAAAGTTGAGTATATTTACTCCGTCTATGAGAGACAAATTGATAACTACTTAACCAAATACCAAGATCCAGTCGTAGATGGTGCAGGTAATGTCGAGGTAATTATCACCAATATGTTGATGGAACCGAGCATCAAACTTGTAAAACAAGCTGATTTGGAGAAATACTCTAAAGTTGGCGACGTAATAACCTATACCTTTACTGTAACGAATACAGGAAATGTTGTTCTTAGTGATGTAATGATTGAGGATATCCTGGAAGGATTAAGTCCAATCAATTACGTAAGTCTTAATGGAAACGCTCTAGATGAAGGAACCACAAAAGTTACTTTAGAAGTAGGCGACATCTTGATTGCTACAGCAACATATACGATTACACAGGCTGATTTAGATGCTGGAGTTGTTAAAAATGCTGCTACAGCAACCGGTACAGATCCTCACGATACGCCAGTAACGGATGAAGATGACGATGATGTCCCAGGCCAACAAAACCCAAGCATCAAACTCGTTAAAGAATCCTTAGAAGATAGCTTTAGTGCCGTAGGCGATGTGATTCATTATGTGTTCACGATTACCAACGATGGTAATGTCAGCCTACGTAAACTCAAACTTATCGATCCAATGGAAGGCTTAAGTAGCTTCATCTATGAAGCCAGCGATGGTACGGCGATTGACGATATTAATGCTGTAGTCTTAGCTCCGGGTGAAAGTGTAGTAGCGAAAGCGACTTATACCATCACTCAAGCAGACTTAGATAAAGGTACGATAACCAACGCTGCTAATGTCACGGCAGAGGATCCAAAAGAAACGCCAGTGACAGACAATGATGACGATGATGTCCCAGGCCAACAAAGCCCAAGCATCAAACTAGTTAAAGTATCCTTAGAAGATAGCTTTAGTGCCGTAGGCGATGTGATTCATTATGTGTTTACGATTACCAACGATGGTAATGTTAGCCTACGTAATATCGAGCTTACCGATCCAATGGAAGGCTTAAGTAGCTTCAGCTATGAAACCAGCGATGGTACGGCGATTGACGATATTAGTGGTGTGGTCTTAGCTCCGTGTGAAAGTGTAGTAGCGAAAGCGACCTATACTATAACTCAAGAAGACTTAGATAAAGGTACGATAACCAACGCCGCTAAAGTCACGACAGAGGATCCAAAAGGTACGCCAGTAACGGACGAAGATGATGATGATGTCCCAGGCCAACAAAGCCCAGGTATAACGATAGTCAAGACGGTAGATAAAGAAATCTATACAGTCGGTGATACATTAACGTATACTTTCTTAGTTACTAATACCGGTAATGTCACTCTAATCGATGTAGTCGTTGAAGATCCAATGTTTGTGGAAATCGTTCTAGAGAAAACTACATTACTTCCGGGCGAATCCACTACCGGTTCCGCAACATACACAGTTACTCAAGCTGATGTTGACGCTGGAACTATCTATAACAAAGCTACTACTACAGGTACACCGCCGAAAGGTTTAGAACCACCAAAAGATGAGGACGATGTAGAAGTGAAGGCTAAAGAGTTACCACCAGTAGAAACACCAGAAGAGCCACCTGTTGAGACTCCAATCGAAACTCCGATCGAGCCACCGGTTGAGACTCCAATCGAAACTCCGATTGAGACTCCGATTGAGACCCCAGTGGAAACTCCGATAGAAACTCCAATCGATAAACCAGATCTTCCTAAGACTGGTTATAACTCAAAAACCTTTGGATTCCTAAGCGGATTACTGGTAGTAGCAGGATTATTAATGCTACGAAAGAAAAAAGAAGAATAATCAAAAAGAGCCAGGAAAATAAGGTTCGTTAAAGAAGTTTTAGAAAAATAGCTGTCCGCTATAAAGAAGTTTTAGAAGGTCGCTATAAAGAAGTTTTAGAAAAATCAAAGAAAAGAGTGCATTCAAATCAAGATTCACTCTTTTTTGAGTTAATGACATAAAGAATTCTTAACCGTAAATGTTCGAAATTACGATATCCTGCAGCGTTTCTAATAATAAGTTTGATAACGTTGTTTCTCGATTCAATAGGTCCGTTAGAGATTCTACGACCCTTGATACGCGTGAATGAATTGAGTATTTCTGTACGCTATTTTAACAAAGTTCTTCCGACGCGCTTGACGTCAGGATGTTCAAAATTTATACACCTTGAGATGAATTGGTATAGTTTTTCTTCCACTATCTCAACGTTACTCAGAGCATTAATATAAAGATAATCCTCTTTCAACCGATAAATAGATTCAATTAGTGGATCAATTTGAAACATTAATTCTCGCATTTTATGATTAGAAATTACAAATTTAAAATGATGATTATAACCTCGTTTAGTCCAGTCAATTTTATTCCCATTTCTAAGCAATA